>CAVTVX010000001.1:0-26348 GCA_963738285.1 uncultured Gammaproteobacteria bacterium
CAGGCGGTCAAGGTACGATCAAGGGTACGCACCTATGACTCGCGCTGACCCCCTCCCGCTGCGCGTGCGCTTCGGCGAGTTTGAGCTCGACGAGGCCAATGCGTTGTTGTTGCGCGGCGGGCGAGCGATCGATCTCCCGCCGACACCTTTCGGGCTGCTGTGCGCGCTCGCCCGTCACCCGGGATCGCTGCTGACCAAGCAAACGCTACTGGACGCAGTCTGGGGGCACCAATTCGTAAGTGACTCGGTGCTGAAGACCGCCATCAGCGATCTGCGGAGCGTCCTGATGGACGACCCCCGCGAGCCGCGATACATCGAAACGGTCGCGCGTCGCGGCTATCGGTTCATCGCGAAACCTGCGGTACTGCCCTCCGCGACTCCGCTTCTGAGCGAGGCTCCCGAAATCGACGAGCCAGGGGCCACGGCGTTCGTGGGTCGCGCGGCGGAACTCGCGCGCCTGCAGCGGGCGTGGGACCGCGCGAGTCACGACAAGCGGGCCGTGGTCTGGGTGGCCGGCGCGCCGGGTGTCGGCAAGACCACGCTCATCGAGCGCTTTCTTTCCGGGCATCGCGATGGGGCCTGCGCACGCGGATACTGCGTGGAGCATTTCGGCGGCGGCGAGCCCTATCTGCCCGTGCTCGAGGCGCTGGCGCAGCTGTGCCGCATCGACGACAGCCTGCCGCCCTTGCTGCGATCCGTGGCGCCGACCTGGCTGCTGCAACTGCCCTGGCTTGGGACGGTGGAGGATCGCGAGAGCCTGCGGCGAGAGCTTGCCGGCGTCGGCCCGGACCGCATGCTGCGCGAAATGGGCGAACTGCTGGACCGCTACACCGAGCAGCGCCCCTTGCTGCTGATCACCGAGGATCTGCACTGGTCTGACAGGGCTACGATCCAGCTCATCGACTACGTCGCGCGCCGCCGCTCAGGCGCCCGCCTCATGTGGCTCGCGAGCTTCAGACTGGCTGATGTAGTCGCCTTTGAGCATCCGCTGAACACCCTGCGGCACGAGCTTCGCCTGCACGGCCTGTGCGAGGAAATCGTGCTCGATCCATTCTCCGAGAGCGAAGTCGCCGCGTACCTCTCCGGCCGATCGTCGTCCCTGGGCAGCAACGAGAGATTCGTTCGCGCTTTGCACGTGCGGACCGACGGAGTGCCGCTGTTCCTGGCCTCGGTAATCGAAGAGGTGCTCGCACGCGCGGAACAGAGTGGCACAGAGGCCATCGACGCGGACGAGTTGGCGCGGGTGGCGGTTCCGGAGAACGTGGCGGCGATCATCGACCGCTATGTCCTCAAGCTCTCCCCCGAGCGGCGCGCGCTGCTCTCTGCTGCGGCGGTCTGCGGGGTCGAATTCCGCATTGACACAGTAGCTCGAGCGCTCGGGCGCGAAGTCGTCGAGATCGCCGATGCCTGCGACCAGTTGATGCGCGAGCATCAATGGCTCGCAGTGCAGGGCGGGCGTGATGAGCGTGATGCGCACGAGGCGTTGCATGGGTTCCGCCACGCCGTCTTCCGGGAGGTGCTCTACGAGCGTCTGCCTCCCTCGATACGCGCCGAGCTGCATCGCAAAGTCGGGATGGCGCTGGAACAGGAGCGCGCCGCCGGCCGGGTCGTGAAAGCCTCCGAGCTTGCGATGCACTTCGACCGTGGCCGGGCGCCAATGGCAGCATTGCGCCACTACGCTGAGGCGGCGGAAGCCGCTCTATTGCACCTGAGTCCCAACGAGTGCATGAGCCTGACCGAGCGTGCGCTCAGCCTGCTGGATCAGGTGCCGCCCGATGCGGAACGCACGACGCTCGAGATTTCGCTCGCAACGCTGCGCGGCCTGGCTGCATTCCACGTGCGGGGCGCCGGCAACGAGGTTGCGAGCACCTTGCGGCGCGCGGCGTCCCGATTGGCCGAAATTCCGTCGCATCCGATGCGGGTGCGCCTGCTGCACGGGTTGGGGTTTGTGCTTACCCTGCGCGCGGAGTACGGCGAGGTGCTCGCGACCGCGGATCGCGCAGACGCGCTAGGGGCCGAATCCGAGGACCAGTTGCTGCAACTGGTTGCCAGCACCTTGCGAGGACACGTTTACATGATGCAGGGGCGCCCGCGTGAGTCCCTGCGAGTCGTTTGGGCGCGCGCTGGCTGCTCTGGAATCGGGCCAAATCGATGCCGTCGAGGGATACATAGCGGACCCGCAAGTCACAGCGCTTGCGGCGCTCAGCGTTCCGCTGACGCATCTCGGTTTAATCGGGCAGGCGCGTCAACGCGTGGAGCAAGCGTACGCCCGCGCCCGTCGGCTCGCACAACCGATGGCGATGTTGGTCACGATCTGGTTCGACGCACTATGCAGAATCCGTCATGGCGATACCGAAGGAGTCGGCGAGCTCGCGGACGAGATGCGCACACTGGTCGAAGAGTTCTCACTGACCCAGGGTGCGGCTGCCCATCGGTGGTTCCGCGGCTGGGCGGATGCGCGGTCCGGGAGCGCACTGGCGGGATTCCGGAGTATTCGGGAGGCCTACGACAGGAACCGCGCGATCGGGATGATCGCCGGCAGCAGCGAGACGCTTGGGTACGCCGCCGAGGCGCTGCTTCTCGAGGGTGACTGGCGCGGAGCACAGGAGCAGCTTGAGCAGGCGCTCGCGGTTGTGAACGACTACGGCGAACGGATCTATCTCCCGCAGTTGTTGCTCATCGAGGGCGCAATCGAGCAGGCGCGCGGCGAACCTGCGACCTCGGTCGCTGCGATCCGGCGCGCGGTTCTCGAGGCCCGGGAACAAGGCGCGGCCTGGCTGGAACTGCTGGCGCTGACCGCACTTTGCGAACACGCGGGGGCAGCGGACGAGGATCGCCGCGCGCTCGCGGCACTGGTAGGCCAGCTCCCCGAGGCAAGTGAGACGATCGCAATCGCGCGGGCGCGGGCCCAGCTCGCGGGAGCCTAGTCGGCCGACTCCGGACGACCCTATCGACCGAACAGCGACCGTTCCCTGACCACTCGGCGGTCGGTGGCCCCTACTCTGGCCGCACCTGCCGAAGTGGAAACGCCTGCAATGGTCCTGAGCACTGATTCCAGATATCCCAACCGCCGCACGTACGTCGTGAAGCTGCGCAGCGACGCGACGCCAGATGCCCTGGTGGGGCGTCTCGAGAACCTGGTTACGGGCAGGCAAGGCGAGTTCACGTCCGCACACGAACTGCTCCGCCTGATTGTCGGCGACGTTCTCGTGTCTGCATCGGCAGATACCCCGTAAGGCGTCACCCAGGGGCACTTCGTGGACATCAAGCTACTAAGCGCCGTGGTCGGCACGCTCGCAGGCGTCACGACGAGTGCCCTCGTCGCATGGATCAACCAGAAGACGCTGAACCGGCGCGAGCTCATTCGAGACGAAATACGCATGCGCCAGGAGCTTTACGGAGAGTTTCTGGCTGAATGCGCGAAACTGCTGTTGGACGCGCTACAGCATTCGCTTGAAAAGCCCGAAACGTTCGTGCCCGTTTACGGGTTGATCAACCGGATCAGGCTCTGCGCAACCCAGCCCGTGCTCAGGCAGGCCGAACAGCTCGTCCTGCGTATTACCGACCAGTATTTCTCAAGCAATCTGTCCGTACAGGAGCTGCGCGAGCTTACGCGTTCCGGTGAAGGCGACGCCCTGAAGCCGTTCGGCGACGCCTGTCGGGCCGAGCTCAAATCGATTCGCGCGCGGGTCTAGTGGGCACGGATGGCGACGAAATGCCGACGCTTCCCTGACCACTCGCCGTTCGCTACTCCGTACGCTTGATTCCGCAAACGGCTCAATCGACCGCGAACTCAGCTCTCGGACGATCGCCGATTTACCAACACTTTTAAGGAGACTCTCGAAATGTCGACAGATTCACGAATGACCAAGTCCGAGGCGACCAAGAGCGCCGCTTCCTGGGACCTGCGTCACCCCGGCCTCATCATGAAGGACGGCAAGGGCGAAGTGCACGAGTTCACGGGCATGTGGCCCCTCAAGCCCGACGCCGACCTCCTTGTGCTCACGAAGGGAGTGGGACCCGGTGGCTTCGTGGAGCCGCCTGGAGCCACGTTCTCGGAGTTGACCACGCAGCTCGGCCTGATCCGGACCGCGCGCTGGTTTGTCGGCACGAGCACCGAGTTCGGCCCCACCCTCTATTTCATCTCGCAGTTCGACAGCAGCCTGGAGAAGTACTTCGACGATTTCGTGCTCAACGGGTCGAAGAACCTCCAACTGGTCTGGGGTCAGTGCGTCGGCTGCCCGACCGGCCCGGACGTGACGGCACGTGACATCGTGCAGTACATCGCGCGTGGCCAGATCAAGACACTGGCGTGCTACGACGCCTTTCCGAGCCTCAGCAACAACCAGATCGAGAAGCAGGCCGACTGGTACGCGAAGACGCAGAAGTTCCAGCGTGCGGTCGCCAAAGCCGGCAGCAACCTCGCGGACGAGGTTGACGCTTTCCTGAGCGAGTTGGCCAAGCCGTACGAGCACGTGCGCAGCGGCGCCGCCATCGACACCGACGCAGGCAAGGAACCGCAGTTCACCGACGTCCCGGAGCGCCTGGGCGTGCGGAAGGCCGCGTAGGCGACCGGCCGAGGAAGAGGGCGCGACCATGAGCACTGGAGCTTCGAAGCGGAGTCTGGTTGCAGCTGAGCTGAAGGACCAGCTTCACGATATCCAGGATAACGTGGTCGCGCCCATCCTCATGCGCTATGGGCGCCACATTTTCTTCAAGTTCACTGACGGTGCAAAGGCGCGCGAGTGGCTGCGCAATCTGCGCGACCGCGTCAATGCGCGACAGCAGGAACACGGCACGCGCTTCTCCATCAACATCGGATTCACCTATGAGGGGCTGAAGGCAATCGGTCTCTCGCAACGGTCGCTCGTCAGCTTCCCCGATGCGTTCCGTGCGGGGATGCGGGGCCGTGCGCACATGGTGGGCGATGTCGGACCCCATGCACCGGAGCACTGGGAGGGCGGCCTCGGAGGCCCCGACATTCACGCCATGGGCTGGATTCGCACCGATTCCGATCAGGGGCGCGAAGAAGCGACCCGGATCATCCGTGACGAAATGGACGCGATCGGCGGAGTCGAGATCCGGTTCGTGCAGGACACCAAGGCACTGGCGCATGAAAACGGAATCGGCTCGGAAGGCGAGCACTTCGGCTTTGCAGATCCGATCTCACAGCCGCCGATCGAGGGTGCGGACGCACCTGTATATCCAGGTGACGGCGAGCGGCAGCCTGACGGGACCTGGCGTGCACTGAAGCCCGGCGAGTTCCTGCTGGGATATGAAGATGAGGCCGGACCGCAGGGTGTCCCCGCGCCTGAGCCTTTCGAACTGCGACTGAATGGCACGTACATGGTCTTCCGGAAACTCTATCAAGACGTCGCCGCATTCCGTCGATATCTGGCGGCGGCCGCGAAGTCGCTCTACGGCTCCGACGACGTTCCCCACCAGGAGCTGGTGGCGGCCAAGATGATGGGTCGCTGGCGCAGCGGCTGCCCAATCGACCTGTCGCCGGACAAGGACGATCCCGCAATCGCGGCGGATCCGCAGCGCCGCAACAATTTCACATACGAAAGCGACGATCAGGGCCTGCGATGCCCGCTTGGCTCCCACCTGCGTCGAAGCAATCCGCGGGCGACGCCGTTGAAGCGGGCAACCGCGGTCAGGCGACACCGGCTGATACGGCGAGGCGTCGAATACGGCCCGCATCTCGACAACGGCGCGCTGAAAGACGACGGCGTCGATCGCGGCCTGGTCAACCTCTTCATCCAGGCGGACATCGAACGGCAGTTCGAGTTCGTGCAGTTCGAATGGATGAAGGGCGGCGAATTCATCGGGCTCGATCCGAACGAGGAGGACCCGATCAACGGCACTGGCGGCGAGGGCTCGCAAATGTCGGTGCCGGGTGCCAGGCGACCGTTCCTTTTCGATTTGCCGACATTTGTCACAGTCAAGGGCGGCGAGTACCTGTTCGTTCCCGGGCTGAAAGCGCTCGAAGGCCTGATCGAGCAGAAGTTCTGAGCCAGAGGAGACAACCGACCATGTCAGATCATTTCAGTGGCCCCGCGGTGATCGCCGATCCAGCCGTGGATATCACCGACTTCTACGCCTTTCCGAGCCCTGAGCGACCGGGACACCTCGTGCTGATCATGGACGTGTTTCCGATGGCGACGGCGCAGTCCTGCTTCAGCGATGTCGTCACTCATCGGTTCCGGCTGCGGCCCCTGAGCCGGTCAGGCGGCAGCTTCACGCACGGCGCCGCGGAATACTCGATCGACGTCACCTTCAGTGACATACCGGAAAGTGGCGTGCCTCAGAAGGGATCCGTCGTCACATCAGATGGGCGACGCGTCACCTTCGTCACCGGCACGCCGCTGGAACACGATGGCATGCGCGTCTTCGCAGGTCTGGTCAGCGACCCGTTCTTCATGGATGTCGAAGCGGCAATCCGCACGGATCTTTCCGGCAAGCTGTCATTCGACACTGCGGTTAATACCGCTCACGATTTCGACTGCCTGTCGATCGTCGTCGAGGTGCCGTTTGCGCCGATCGTCGAACGATTCGACGGCGCGACGCTGATCGCAGCGATTTCGGAGACTCTCGTCACGCGCCGTGGCCATCCGATCCGCCTCGAGCGCCTCGGGCGGGCGGAGATCAAGAACGTCATCATGGCCAACCCGAGTCGCGATCGGCGCGCGACGGGCGTCGAGCTTCGCGACCTCTATAACCGCGAAGACACGTTCGCACTCTCCCCGGTCTATCGACCGCTCTACGAGTCGCGTCTCGATGCGAACCTGGCCTTCTTCGACGGCCTGGACGGCATGACGGCGTGGCCGCTCGAACCGGACGGTCGCCATCCGTTGCGCGAGCTCGTGATCGACGACTTCCTGGTCCTGGATCTGTCACGCGCGTTCAGTCCGGGCGGGTTCCTCGAAATCGAACGCGCGCTGCTCGACGGCCGCCCGCACACCACCGCGGGCGGACGCTGGCTCAACGACGACATCCTCGACGACCTGCTCACGCTGATGGTGAATGGTGGCCGAGGCAAGCGATACGGCGACGGCGTGGATGCTCCCACCAAGCCGCCCAGCCTGACCTTTCCCTACGTGCGGGAGCCCAACCAGCGGACGGATCTACCACTGCCCGCATTCCTGAGGAGTTGAACATGGATCTTCTGAAAGGCAAAGGGGCAGTCGTGACCGGAGCTGCCTCCGGGATCGGCAAGGCGATTGCCGCCGCATTCATCGAAGCCGGCGCGAGCGTGCTGCTCTGCGATCGCAACGCCGGCGCGCTCGAAGCCACCGCCCGCGAGCTCGGCGAGCGCGCGCTTGGCCGCGTCACCGATGTGTCGGATGAGAGCCAGGTCGAAGCCGCGATGCGCGTGGCTCGCGAGGCGTTCGGGTCGCTGGACATCGTGGTGAACAACGCCGGCTTCGGCGCCATTTCCCCGCTGACTGAGCTGACCGACGAGAAGTGGAGAGCCGTCCAGTCCGTGACGCTCGGCGGCGTTTTCTACGGCGTAAAGCACGGCGCCCGGCAGATGCTCGAGCAGGGGCGCCCCGGCGTCATCATCAACATTTCGTCGGTGAACGGGCGCCAGCCGGGCGAAGGGCAGTCAGCCTACTGTGCGGCCAAGGCCGGCGTCGACATGCTGACGCGCTGCGGCGCGCTGGAACTCGGCGGCCGCGGAATCCGCATTGTCGGCATCGCGCCAGGCATGGTGGAGACGCCGTTGACCAGGAAGGAGCTGGAGAATCCTGTGATGCGCGAAATCTTTCTCAGCATGATCCCGATGAGGCGCCCGATCGATACGCAGGAAATTGCCGCAGCCGCCGTATTTCTCGCGTCCGACCACGCTCGATCGATCAACGGCGAGACGATCGCCATCGACGGCGGTTCATTGACGCGCGGCTATCCCGCGCTGCTGACCGGACTGAAGAAAGCCTCATGATCGAGGACGGGCGCTATACCAGCGGCCGGATTGCAGTCGCCAATCTGTCGGCGGCGATCGAAGGCTTGGAGCGTCTTCGCGCGAATGACGCGGGCTTCGGCGGCATGCTCGCGCTGTCGAATCTCCTGTTCGCGCGAGGCGACCTCCTCGGCCGGATCTTGGACCACGACCGGGCGGAGCGGATCGGCATCGAGGCCGCGGAGTCCTCGACCGATGCAGCGGCCGCGCTTTACATCCGTGCGCGGCTCGCGGCGCGCTTTCACCGCTTCAAGGAGGCAGCCACGCTGCTGGATGACGCGCTCGCCGCCGGGCATCCCGGAGGAGAGGTCGATGTCGAAAGGGCGGCGCTGTTCCAGGCGACAGGCCGGTACGCCAAGGCGCTCGCGCTCCGCGAGCGACTTGCAAATGAAAACACGGGCATGCACACGCTAGGCGCGCTCGCGTCGCTGCTGGCGGAAATGGATCAATGGGCGGCAGCCGAGGCCTCCTATGCGGCGGCGCTCGATTCAGACACGGGAATCTCCCCCCTGCCGTGCGGCCAACTTCTCTTCGAGTGGGCCGTGAGCGCGATGCGCCGCGGCGAACTCGATCGCGCGGAGGCGCTCTTCGCCGAACTCCACGCAGTCCTGCCGCAGCACGTGCCGGCACGGGGGCATCGCGCGGAGGTGGCGCTGGCGCGCGGTCAGCTGGATATCGCCTTGGCACTCATCACGCCGCTGATCGAAGTCTCCGACGACCCGGAATACCGCGCAACTCTTGCGGAAATCCTGGCAGAGCTGGGTGACGAGGCCGGGAGCGCCGCGAAGCGGAACGTGCAGCGGCAGAATATGATGCGCTGCTGCGCGACGGCCTGAAGCCTATGCCGACCACGCGGCGGCTTCTTCATGGGCATCGGCAATCGGCGCTGCTGCCTCGCGCTCGCTACGGAGAACTGGGCGCTCCGCGACACGCCGCGATCTCGCGGGATCTACTTGCCAGAGCGCAACGGTACTCGGCGCAGCGTACGGGAAGTCGCATGACGCTGCTTTCGTCGGTTTCCTCGCGGGCTTTGTGCACGTGCTTTCGGGGCGGGACCATCTCGCGCGATGGCGCCGTAAGCGGTGGATGGAGAAAGAAGTGTGTGGCGGACGGGTATGCGGTGGGGACTCGGTCACGTCACGGGCGAGCTGGAGGTGGCCGTGCGGCCAACTTGCTCTTCGAGTGGGCCGTGAGTGCCATGCGCCGCGGCGAACTCGACCGGGCGGAGGCGCTCTTCGCCGAACTCGACGCGCTCCTGCCGCAGCACGTGCCGGCACGCGGGCATCGCGCGGAGGTGGCGCTGGCGCGCGGTCAGCTGGATACCGCCCTGGCCCTCATCACGCCGCTGGTCGAGATCTCAGACGACCCCGAGTACCGCGCGACCCTTGCGGAGATCCTGGCCGCGCGGGGCGACGAATCCGGAGCGGCACGCGAAGCGGAACGCGCGGCGGCGGAATATGATGCGCTGCTTGCGCGACGGCCTGAAGCCTATGCCGACCACGCGGCGGCTTTCTTCCTTGGCATCGGCAACCGGCCGCTGCTGGCCCTCGCGCTCGCTGCGGAGAACTGGGCGCTCCGCGACACGCCACGATCTCGCAGGCTTCTTGCCCGAGCGCAGCGTCACGGCAGCAGCCGTACGGCGAATCGCATGACGCTTGCTTTCGTCGGTTTCCTCGCCGGCTTCGTTCACGTACTTTCGGGGCCCGATCATCTCGCCGCAATCGCGCCGTACGCCGTGGACGGAAAAAGTCGCGCGTGGCGGACCGGAATACGGTGGGGACTCGGTCACGCCACGGGCGCGCTCGCCGTCGGACTCCTGATGCTGGCGGTGCGCGAGGCGTTGCCGCTAGATGCCATTTCCACCTGGGGCGAGCGCGTGGTGGGGCTCGCCTTGCTCGGCATCGGGATGTGGGGGCTCGGCGCGGCACTGAATCGCACGACGCGGCCGTTGCACGCTCACGGATCTCACGTGCACGGACATGCGGCATTTGCGGTGGGTTCGCTGCACGGCCTGGCCGGCAGCGCCCATCTGCTCGGCATGCTGCCGGCGCTCGCCCTTCCCTCGGCTTTCGCGGCGGGGTCGTATCTCCTCCTTTTCGGTGCAGGCAGCATCGCCGCAATGGGCACTTTTGCGGCGCTCGTCGGCTGGGTCGCAGGCCGGCCGGGCGTGGGCGGGCCGCGCGCGCAGGGCGCGGTCCTGGGTCTTTCCTCCGTCGTCGCCGTCGCCGTCGGCGGATTCTGGTTGCTCGGGGAGCGTGACTCGTGCAACACCTTCTCCAATTCCGTCCGGACGTTTACGACGTCGTCGTGCTCGGCGCCGGACCGGCAGGGGTACTCGCCGCGCTGCGTGCGGCGGAACTGGGCTCGCGCACGGCACTGGTGACCGCCGCGGAGTTCGGCGGCATGGCCGCCAACGACGGACCCGTACCGGTGCGGGCGTTGGCATATGCCGCGCGGCTGATCCGCGACGCGCGACTGCTGCCCCGGTACGGCATCACGACTAGCGAACCCGCGTTGGCCTACGACCGGCTAATGGCGCGCGTGCACGAGGTCGTGCATGACGTGGGTAAGCATTCAGCCTTGCGCGAGAAAACCAAAGCGCTGGGCGTGACGGTCTACGAGCAAGCCGGCCCGGCCCGCTTCACCGGCCCGCACACGATCGAGACCGAAGCCGGACTTCGGCTCGAAGCGGCGAGGTTCATCCTCTGCATCGGAGGCGTGAGCCGGCCGCTCGCCGTTCCGGGCATTGAGCACACCTATACGCACAGCCACGCCTGGAAGCTGGCCGGAGTGCCGCCCTCCATGCTGGTCATCGGCGGCGGGGACACGGGCGTGCAAATCGCTTCCATGTTTCATGCGTTCGGCTCGAAGGTGCAGATCTTCGAGCGGGGGGCTCGCATTCTGCCTTCCGCGGACGAATCGGTAGCCTCGGCAGTCACGGCCGGTCTTCGCGAGTCTGGCGTCACGGTGCGCGAACGATTCGGCGCGATCACTTCATTCGAGCGGACGCCGAGCGGCGTTCGCATGAATTTCCACGACGGCAGCCGTGACGAAAGCACGGAGGCGACGCTGGCCATGGTGGCCGCCGGCTGGGTGGCTCATACCGCACACATGAATCTCGGAGCAGCGGGCATCGAACTCGATCCGCGCGGGAACATCAAGGTGGATCAGTATCTGCAAACGACCGCGGCACACATCTTTGCTGCAGGCGACGTAACCGGCCGCCTGATGCTGGTGCCGGGAGCCATCGAGGACGGCTTCGTGGCGGCAACCAACGCCATTCAAGGTCCGACACTTCCGCTTCCTCGAAGGATTACGCCATCCGGCAGCTTCACGCATCCCGAGTACGCGGAGGTGGGGCTCACCGAGGCGAAGGCACGCCAGTCACATGACGTCGTCACCACGCTCGTGCCGTTCGAAGCTGCGGTGCGGCCAATCATCGAAGGACGCACATTCGGCTTCTGCAAGCTGGTCGCGGACCGCGGGAACTGTCGCATCCTGGGATGCCACGTCGTCGGCGAGCGTGCCGTGGAGATCGCGCAGCTGGCGGCGGTCGCGATCGCCGCGGACATGCGGGTCGACGACCTGGCACGGGTCGCGGTGTCCTTTCCGACCTACTCCGAGGTTCTCGTCCACGCAGCGGTCCTCGCGGCCATCGAGCTTGGATTGCCGTTGAGCGGGCAGGCAGAGCGCGTGCGCCGGGCCGTTCTCACGACGGAGGCTGCATGATGGATGCAACCGTCGATCCGGTGGTGCTGGCGCGAGTGCAGTTCGCCACGAACATGACTTTTCACATCCTGTTTCCAACCATCACCATCGCCCTGGGCTGGTTCTTGCTGTACTTCAAACTGCGATTCGCCACTACCGGCGAGGCGCGCTGGATGGCCGCATACGGCTTCTGGATCAAGGTGTTCGCACTCTCCTTCGCGCTGGGCGTGGTCAGTGGCGTCACCATGAGCTTCCAGTTCGGCACCAACTGGCCCGGATACATGAACACGGTCGGCAATATCGCCGGCCCGCTGCTCGGCTACGAGGTGCTGACCGCATTCTTCCTGGAGGCGACCTTCCTCGGAATCATGCTGTTCGGACGCAAGCGCGTGGGCGAACGAATGCATACGCTGGCAACTTTCCTCGTCGCCGCAGGTACCACCGCCTCGGCGTTCTGGATCCTGGCGCTGAACTCGTGGATGCAGACGCCGGCGGCGTTCGAGATGATCAACGGCCAGGCGTACCCGACCAGCTGGTGGGGCGTGATCTTCAATCCCTCCTTCCCTTACCGGCTAACGCACGTGCTGCTGGCGTCGGGGTTGACAGCCAGCTTCCTGATCGCCGGGCTGTCGGCATACCGCTTCATGCGCGGCGACCGTGGCGGCGACGTTACGACCGCGCTGCGCACGGCGGTGACCGCGGCGGCGCTGCTGGTCCCCGCGCAGATGTTCGTCGGTGACCAGCACGGCCTCAACACCCTGAAGCATCAGCCATGCGAAGATCGCAGCGATGGAAGGAATGTGGACGACTGAGCGCGGCGCCGCCCTGCGCTTGGTGGCATTTCCGGACGAGGCAGCGCACACCAACCACTTCGAGGTGACGATCCCAAAGGCTGCGAGCCTGATCCTGACTCACACGCTCGACGGCGAGATCAAGGGGCTGGAGCAGTTCCCCGATCACCCGCCGGTGGCCCCGCTGTTCTGGGGATTCCGGACCATGGTCGGGACAGGCGTGTTGATGCTTGCCGTGTCCTGGCTCGGCGCCTGGCAACTGCGCCGCGGCGGCAGCATGCGCCCATGGATGCAGTTCACGCTCGTCGCGATGACATTTTCGGGCTGGATCGCCACCGTCGCCGGCTGGTACGTCACGGAGATCGGCCGCCAGCCCTGGCTGGTGTATGGCGTGCTACGCACCGCCGATGCCGCCTCGAACGTGCCCGCCCCGATGATCGGCCTTAGCCTGGCGGCTTACCTCACCCTGTACGTCGTGTTGTTGCTGTCATACGTCACCGTGCTGTTCCATCTGGCGCGCAAGGCGGGAGCGGGCAAAGCGCCCTCCCCCGTCAGCCTGGCACAGGAGGCTTGATCATGGACGCCGCGCTGCCTCTGATCTTCCTGGGCCTGATGGGGCTGGCCATTCTTGCGTACGTCGTGCTCGACGGCTACGACCTGGGCGTGGGCCTGCTGCTGCAACGCGCCGACCAAGCGCAGAGAGACCGCATGATCGCCACGATCGGGCCTTTCTGGGACGCCAATGAGACCTGGCTGGTGCTGGGTGTGGGCCTGTTGCTGATTGCCTTCCCGCGCGCGCACGGCGTCATCCTCGGCTCGCTGTACCTGCCGGTGGCGGCGATGCTGATAGGGCTGATCCTGCGCGGAGTTGCCTTCGACTTCCGGGTCAAGGCGCACGACGACCACAAGAGGATCTGGGACTTTGCTTTCTGGTCGGGCTCGCTGTTGGCCTCGCTGGCGCAGGGCTTCATGCTCGGCCAATACATCCTGGGCTTCCGCAGTGACCCGGCGGCATTGCTGTTTGCTGCCTGCATCGCGTTCGGCTTGTGCGCTGGCTACGTCCTGCTTGGCGCGAGCTGGCTGATCATGAAGGCCGACGACGAGCTGGTCGGGCGCGCCGTGCGCTGGGCGCAGCACGCGCTGTGGCTGACTGGTCTCGGCATCGCCGCCGTTTCGATCGTCACACCGGCGGTCAGCCCGCGCATTTTCGCCAAGTGGTTTGCACTGCCCAACCTGTTCCTGCTGCTGCCAATACCGCTCCTCACCGCGCTGGCGTTTACCTGGTGCGACAGCACTCTGCGGCGCATGGCACGCGGGGACCACGCGAAACCGTGGGCGCCGTTCGTCGCCGCCGTCGCTGATGTTCGTGCTCGCCTTTGCGGGCCTCGCCTACAGCCTGTTCCCGTACCTCGTGATGGACCGCATCACGATCTGGGATGCGACCGCCGCGCCGGTCGCGCTGAGATTCATCGGGGTCGGGGTGATGATCACGCTGCCGGTGATCGTCGGCTACACGATCATCGCCTACCGCGTGTTCTGGGGCCGCAGTACCGAGCTGAGCTACGAGTAGCGGCTGCGCCGCCACGGCCCTCACGCATCGGCGACCGAAAGCCGACGCTTCCCGGACCACTTCTGGAGTGCCCACTCCTAAGCTGATCCAACTTTCACGGCTTCAAAGCGACAAGGACTTATACCCGGATGGATCGCACGAAGACTGCCAGGCGGCACCAGGTCGCGATCATCGGCGGCGGCTTCGGCGGACTCTCGGCCGCCCGGCGGCTGCGTCGGGCCGATGTCGACGTCACGCTCATCGACCGGACCAACCACCATCTGTTCCAGCCGCTTCTTTACCAGGTCGCGACGGGCATTCTTTCCCAGGGAGACATCGCACCGCCGCTGCGCGACGTGCTGCGCGACCAGCGGAATGCGAGCGTCGTGCTCGGCGAGGTCGTCTCCATCGATCTCGACGCCCGCCGCCTCTCGATCGCAATGCTGGATCGCCGCAGCGAGATTTCCTACGACAGCCTGATCGTCGCCACGGGCGCGAGCCAGTCGTACTTCGGGCATCCCGAGTTTGCGCACGATGCGCCCGGGATGAAGACGATCGATGACGCACTCGAGCTGCGCGGAAGGATCCTGGGCGCATTCGAGATGGCCGAGCGAGAACCCGACCCCGTTAGCCGGCGCCGCTTCCTGACGTTCGTGGTCGTCGGTGGCGGGCCTACGGGGGTCGAGCTCGCAGGGCAGCTCGCGGAGCTGTCGCGCCATACGCTGCGCCGCAATTTCCGGCGCATCGATCCGGCGGACGCGCGGATCATGCTTCTCGACGCTGCGCCGACGGTGCTTGGCGCGATGCCCGAGCCGCTGCAGCGGCGCGCGCTGCGGGACCTGCAGAAGATCGGCGTCGAGGTCCATCTGGGCGTGGCGGTTACGCACGTCGACGGTCATGGTCTCGATACGAACGCCGCCGACCTGTCGCTGCGCCGTATCGAGGCGGCGACGAAGATCTGGGCGGCCGGCGTCCAGGCCTCGCCGCTCGGTCGGTCGGTCGCCGCCACGGCCGGCGCCGATGTCGACCGCGCGGGACGCGTGAAGGTCGAGGCCGACTGCACGCTTCCCGGGCATCCCGAGGTGTTCGTCATCGGCGACCTGATGAATCTCAGGGAGCTGCCCGGCGTGTCGCAGGTTGCGCTCCAGTCCGGCAGCCATGTCGCGGACACCATCCGCCGCAGGCTCGCGGGCGACACGTCACGCCGGCCGTTCCGCTACCGCGACTACGGATCAATGGCGACGATCTCGCGCTTCCGTGCGCTGGCCGCGATCGGCCGGTTGCGCTTCACCGGCTTCCTTGCCTGGGTGCTCTGGCTCTTCGTGCACCTCGCGGCGCTCACGGGTTTCAAGCACCGCCTGTCCGTGTTCTTCAACTGGACCGTGGGGCTGCTGGGCGGCGGTCGCGCCGAGCGCGTGATCACTCTCCAGCAGGTGTTCGCGCGGCAGGCCCTGGCCGCGGAAGCTGCCGCGACCCCGTCTGCGGCGCGGCGCGTCTGAGGTACGGCTCACGCAAGGCCGACCGTTTGGCGACGCTTCCCTGACCACTCGCCCCTCCCCGCCTCGTACGCTGCCTCCCGAACGATTTCACAGCAAGCGAGCATTCGAATGCCAGGACATACCGTATTTCAGCGCGCCATCCCGGCACTCCTGTCGGGACTCGCCGTGCTCATGGGCGGTTGTGCGACGCCATTCCTGCAGTCCGGAGTCGAAGTGCCGGGCCAGTTCGCAGCCACCCCGGCGTCTGAAGCAGCGACGGAAGTCGCGTGGTGGGAGGGCTTTGGCGACCCCGTGCTGTCGGACCTCATCCAGCGCGCGGCTCGCGAAAACCGCGACGTGCGAATCGCGGCGGAGCGCGTGCGCGCCGCCCGTGCCGGCGAGACAATCCGCCATTCCGCGCTGTTGCCGTCCTTCGGTGCCAATGTCTCCGGCGTCAACAACGATTCGGACGGTGGCCCCGACCTCAAGACCGGATCGGCCTCGCTCAGCGTGTCCTGGGAGGTCGATGTTGCCGGTGGGCTTCGCGCCGGCGCGTCCGCGGCAAGCTTACGAGAGGATCGCAACCGAAGACGGCGCGCGCGCTGTCCGGCTGCTGGTACTGACGGACGTCGCGACGAACTACTTCACGCTGGTCGGCGCCCAGCGACAGCTCGAGACGGTTCGCGCGATCTCGGCGGCCCAGGACGAGACGCTGCGTCTCGTCACCGCGCGAAAGAGCGCGGGCCTCGCTTCCACATTCGATGTCGAGCGCGCACGGACGGCCGCGTCGAGCGCGCGAGCGGCGATACCGCCCCTCGAAACGCTGGTCGCCGTCTCGCGGCACCGAATCGCCGTGCTGATCGGAGACCAGGCATCGAATGCCACGGCCGCCGTCGTCCCGTGGAACGGCACAGCGGTCGTTCCGGACGTGCAGACCGGACAGCCGGCGACGCTCCTCGAGCGCCGGCCGGACCTGCTTGCTTCCCGCGCGCAGCTCGAGGCGGCCAACTGGAAGCGTCGCGAGGCGGCGGCCGAGTGGTTCCCGCACCTCTTCGTCAGCGCCTTGTTCGGCCGCCAGAACGTCGAGATGAACGCGGTCGACTTCGGAGCGGCGCGCTTCACCAATGCCGCCGCCGTGCTGACGATGCCGATCTTCAACTGGGGGCGGACGCGCGCGATCAACGACGTTGCCGACAGCGGCCAGCGCGAAGCCTTGCTGCGCTACGAGGACGCCATCGTGCGCGCGCTGGAGGATGTCGAGAACGCGCTGGTCGCGCTCCAGGACGAACGCCACCGCGCCGAAGCGCTGCAGAGCGCCGCCGACTCGGCAGACACGGCACTCGCTCATGCGCAGTCCCTGTACAACCGCGGCCAGATCGACCTCCTGCCGCTGCTCGATGCGCAGCGCAGCCGCCTCTGCGGTCCGGATCGGCGCCAACGACAGCAGCACGCAACTGATGCTCGATACCGTGCAGCTCTTCAAGGCGCTCGGCGGCGGTTGGGAAGCCTTTGAACCTGTTGCCACCAAGGGAGAATCGTCTTGAAATCACTTGTCGCCTCATCCGCAATTGCGATAACCGTCGCTTCGCTGCTTGCCGCGTGCGGATCGCACGAGTCCCCCAAGGAGACGCTGCGGCCCGTGCGCGCTGTCACGGTGCGCTACGACGGCGCGCAGGATTCCAGTCGCTACTTCGGCGCCGTGCAGGCGCGACACGAAGTCGAACAGGCGTTTCGCGTGGGCGGAAAGGTGCTGGAGCGGCGCGTCGACGTGGGCCAGACCGTGCAGGAGGGCGACGTCCTCGCCGTGCTCGACGACGTCGATTACCGGCTCGCTGAGCAGGCCACGCGCGAGCAGCTCGCGGCTGCCGCGGCACGCGCTCGCCAGGCCGACTCGAACTGGAAGCGCATGCAGGCACTCAAGCTCGATGGGTCGGTGAGCGAGTCGGACGAGGAGCACGCACAGAGCGAGCTGCTCACGTCGCGCGCCGAGGCCGAGGCCGCGACGCGCAAGCTCGCCCTGGCCGGCAACCAGGTGAAGTACACGATCCTGCGCGCGTCGAGCGGCGGTGTCGTGACGAGCATGCAGCTCGAAGTGGGCCAGGTTGTCGCCGCGGGCCAGCCGGTCATTGCAATCGCGAACGAGAGCGAGCCCGAGATCGTCGTCGACGTGCCCGAAGCCGGCCTCGCGGCATTCAAGACCGCCAGCTTCCGCGCGTCGCTCACGAGCGCGCCGGACGACCAATTCGAAGTGGTGCTGCGGGAGCTGTCGGCGCAGGCCGCAGAGCAGACCCGCACCTATCGCGCCCGCCTGAAGCCGGCGATACCGCGCACACTGCCGCTCGGTGCGACGGCGACGCTCGTCGCCGAGAGCATCTCGTCGGGCCCGCCCGTCGCCGCGATCCCGGCGTCTGCCATCACCCAGATTCAGGGCAAGCCGGCACTGTGGGTCGTGCGTCGCAGCGGCGCCGAGCCGAACGGTACGGTGCAGCTGGTCCAGGTCGCGTTGCACGGGTACCGCAATGACGAAATCCTCGTTTCCGGGCCGCCGGCCGGCGCGCTGATCGTCACGGCCGGCGTACAGAAAATGGCGCCGGGATTGCGCGTCGCGCTGCCCGCGACCACCCAGGCGGCGGTGACCCAATGAAAGGCTTCAATCTCACCGAGTGGGCGCTCAACCACCGTGCCGTGGTGCTGTTCCTGATCCTCGTCATCGGCGTCGGCGGCCTGGTCTCGGTTTCGAAGCTTGGACAGCTCGAAGACCCGAAGTTCTCGGTCCCATCGATGACGGCGATTGTCATCTGGCCCGGTGCGACTACCCAGCAGGTGCAGGATGAGCTGCTCAACCGCATGGAGAAAAAGTTCGAGCAGCTCGACCACTTCGATAAGGTCGTGACGTTCGCGCGCCAGGGGTTTGGCGGCATGACGCTCAGCGTCGTGGGCGGCACCTCGAAGGAAGACCAGCGCGAGGCCTGGTACCAGGCGCGCAAGAAACTGAGCGACATCAGCCTCGAGCTGCCCGAAGGCGTGATCGGCCCGATATTCAACGACGAGTACGGAGACGTGTACGGGCTGCTCTACGCCGTCAAGGGTGACGGCATCGGTCTCGACGGGCTCGCCGACGCGGCGGAAGACGTCAAGCGCCGCCTGCTGAAAGTGCCTGACGTCAAGAAGGTTGACGTTCTTGGCAAGCAGGCCGAACGCGTCTACCTCGAGTTCTCGCACGAGCGCCTCGCCGCGCTTGGCATCACGCCGCTCACGATCATCGAGAGCCTCAAGAGCCAGAACGCCGTGCTGCCAACGGGCTCAATCGACACGCAAAGCGACCGCGTGTTCGTGCGCGTCAGCGGCCAGTTCGCGAGCGAGGAGGACCTCCGCAACCTCCCGATCGCGGCGAATGGTCGCGTGATCAAGCTGGGAGATTTCGCGACGGTGAAGCGCGGCTTCGAAGATCCGCCGACTTACACCGTCCGCCACAACGGCCAGCAGGTGCTGATGCTCGGCATCTCGATGACCGACGACGGCAACATCGTGGACCTCGGCAAGGCGCTCGAGAGTGCAGTCAAGAAGATCCAGGCGGAGCTGCCGTACGGCGTCGAGCTCGAGCGCGTGGCCGATCAGCCGACCACGGTGAGCGAAGCGATCTGGGAGTTCGAGCGCTCGCTGCTCGAGGCCCTCGCCATCGTGCTCGCGGTGAGCCTGCTCAGCCTCGGCTGGCGGATGGGCCTCGTGGTCGCGATGTCCGTGCCGCTCGTGCTTGGCGTCGTCGCGATCGTGATGCTCGCGATGGGCTGGAACCTCGAGCGCATCTCGCTCGGCTCGCTGATCATTGCCCTGGGGCTGCTCGTGGACGACGCGATCATCGCCCTCGAAATGATGGCGGTGAAGCTCGAGGCGGGCTGGGACCAGGCCAAGGCAGCGGCATTCTCCTACTCGTCGACGGCCATACCGCGGCTCACGGGCGCCCTGATCACCGTCGCCGCCTTCATGCCGATCGGCTTCTCGAAATCGACATCGGGCGAGTACGCCGGCGGCATCTTCTGGATCGTCGGCATAGCCGTGCTGTTCTCATGGGTCGTTTCGGGACTGTTCACACCGTATCTCGCCATCAAGATGCTGCCCAAGGACTTCGGCAAGCATCACCAAGGCGGCGATCCGTACCAGAAGCCGCTCTACCAGAAGCTGCGCCGGCTCATCAACCTCGCCATCGAGCGCCGCTGGTCGGTGATCGGCGTCACCGCGGTGGCGCTGGTGCTGGCCTTCGCGGGCATGAAGTTCGTGCCGCAGCAGTTCTTTCCGAACAGCTCGCGGCCCGAGCTCATCGTCGAGCTTCGCATGAAAGAAGGCTCGTCCTTCGTCGCGACGACCGAGCAGGTCAAGAAGATGGAGACCATTCTCTCCAAGGACAAGGACGTTCGCTATTTCACGGCCTACACGGGCGCCGGTGCGCCGCGGTTCTATCTCGCCCTGAGCCCCGAGCTGCCGAACCCCGGCTATGCGCAATTCGTGGTGATGACGCGTGATCTCGAGGCCCGCGAACGGGTGCGCGCACGGTTGATGGCGACCGTCGACGAGCAGTTCCCGCAGGCCTGGGTTCGAATGACGCGACTGGAGCTGGGACCGCCGGTGGGCTATCCCGTGCAGTTCCGGGTCGTCGGGCCTGATACGCAGGTCGTGCGATCCATCGCGCGCGAAGTGGAGCGCGTGGTAGCGGCCAGTTCCAAAGTGCGCGACGTGCAGCTCGACTGGAACGATCCGGTTCGCACGCTCCGCGTGGATGTCGACCAGGACAAGGCGCGCTTGCTCGGGCCTCACGCCTGCCGATGTGGCCTTCGTCACGCAAAGTGTCACGAATGGTGCGACGCTCTCGCAGCTGCGCGAGGGCGAGGACCTGATCGACATCGTCGCCCGCGCGGTGCCCGCCGAGCGCCTCGACGTCGAATCGCTCAAGGACGTCAATGTATACACGCGGCAGGGTACGGTCGTGCCGCTCTCGCAGATCGCGAGCGTCAGATCCGAGCTCGAGGAGCCGGTGCTGCGGCGCCGTAACCGCGACATGGCGATCACCGTTCGCGCCGACGTCAAGGATGGCGAACAGGGCGTATCGGTGACCCAGGCGATCCGCCCGGCGGTCGAGGAAATCGCTGCGGCGCTGCCTGCTGGCTACCGCATCGATGTGGGTGGCGCGGTCGAGGAGAGCGACAAGGCCAACCACGCGCTCCTCGCCGTGGCCCCGGTCATGCTGCTGGCCATCCTGTTGATCCTCATGCTGCAGCTGCAGAGCTTCTCCCTCATG
Source organism: uncultured Gammaproteobacteria bacterium (assembly GCA_963738285.1). GTDB lineage: Bacteria > Pseudomonadota > Gammaproteobacteria > Steroidobacterales > Steroidobacteraceae > SCUD01. Next base: position 20,783 of record CAVTVX010000001.1, read on the forward strand.
GGGATGGTGTTCCTGACGGCGCCTCTCGGGCTCGCGGGTGTGGTCCCTGCGCTGCTGCTGTTCCATGCCCCACTCGGCTTCGTCGCGATCCTCGGAGTCATCGCGCTGAGCGGGATGATCATGCGGAACGCGGTGATCCTGGTCGATCAGGTGCAAACCGAGATTGCGGCGGGCAGCGACCCGTGGAGCGCCGTGGTGAACGCGGCCGTGCATCGAACGCGCCCTGTCGTGCTCACGGCGCTCGCCACCGTGCTCGCGATGATTCCGCTGACCCACAGCGTGTTCTGGGGTCCGATGGCGATCGCCATCATGGGCGGTCTCACCGTGGCCACGCTGCTTACGATCTTCTTCGTGCCGGCGCTCTACGCGGCCTGGTTCCGCGTCGCACGCGGGAGCGAGCCTGTGGCGGAAGTGCCGCTGGCCGAGCCCGTGCACGCATGACGGCGCACATTGTGTTCTTAACAAATCCAGAGAGACAGCGATCATGACAATCACATGCAAGAGACTTCTGCCTGGCGCTATTGACCTCCTGCGGGATTGGTTGCCTGACGCAGCCAACCGCCGCATACGCGGACGCGCTGACCGTTAGCGTGGAAAACGACGTGCTCACCGGTTCGGACAACAATTACACGAACGGCATCGGCGTTACGTGGGTATCGAACGATCTCGAAAGCTACGACGACGACAGGTTTGTCGGCAAATGGGGCCGATTCTGGGGCTTCCTGCCTTTCGTCGGCGACGAAGGCTATACGACCTATGCGTCCTGGACCGTCGCGCAGGAAATGCATACTCCGGACGACATCACGATCGCGAATCCTCCCGTGGACGATCAACCCTACGCCGGCGTTCTGTACGTAGACAGCCTGCTCTACGCGCGATCGGAGCGTTGGACCTATGCCTGGGAACTCAAGCTGGGCGTGGTCGGGCCCGCCTCGCAGGCTGAAGAGCGTACAGAAGGACGTTCCACGATCTGATCGGAGGCGACGAGCCGATGGGCTGGGACACCCAGCTCCCCAATGAGCCGATCATCAACATCGGCCTGACGGCCGCACATCTTCTGGCGGAAGGCAGTGCAGGCGGATCGGCCAGGTGGCGACTCGTCCCTGTCGGGAACGTGAGTCTCGGCACGTACTTCACCGGTGTGGGAGCGGGCATGTACGGCGAACTTGGCTGGAACCTGGTCGACGCGCTCGGCGGCATGTCCTTGCGTGACGGGCTGAATGCCGCATCGACTGTCGGTGTCGGGCCGGTGGATGGCTGGTCCGTGTCGTTCTTCGGCGGCCTTGGAGGTCACGCCATTGCGCACTACCTGCCGCTCGATGGCACGGTGTTCGAGGACAGCCGGTCGGTGGATACCAAGCCCTTCGTCGGCAACGCCTCGCTCGGCCTCTCCGTGCGGCGTGGCACGTTTGCGTTGAGCCTCGCGACGACTTTCACCACCAAGGCATTCGAGGCGCAGAAGAAAAGCGCCGAGTTCGGTACGTTGAGCGTGTCCTGGATCTTCTGATGACTGCGATCGGCAAATGCGCCTGATCATCCTCGGTGCGACGGGCTCGCTCGGAAGCCATGTGCTGCGCCTTGCGCTCGGCACCGGGCACGGCGTGAGCGTCCTCGTGCGCGATCCCTCCAGGCTGCCAGCGGAAGCGCGGGAGCGTGTCGCGGTCTACACGGGTGATCTCAATGTCGAGCTGCCGTCGAACGTCGTCAGCGGACACGACGTTCTCATCAATTGCGCAGGCCACGTCGCGGAGGGAGAGCGATTCGTCAAACTCGTCGACCGCGTCGTCGCGGCCGTGGAGTCCCTGCCCGCGGGCGAGCGGCCCGCCTGCTGGTTCCTGGCAGGGGCTGCATTGCTCGACTTCGATTCCGCAGGCCGGCGCGCCGTCGAGCTGCCCAAGGTGAGGTCAACATACTGGCCGCATCGCGCCAATTTCGAGCGCCTCGAGCGCTCAAGCATCGCCTGGCGCCTGCTGTGCCCGGGACCGATGGTCGACCAGCCGCCGCTCGGGCTGGAAAAGCTGCGTGTCTCTCTGGACCGACTGCCGGTCGACGTGCCTGCGTTCGTGCGCGTGTTGCCGGGCCCGCTTGTAGTACCCGTGTTCGCTTCTCTGATTCCCCAGATGATTGTGCCCTACGCCGACGCAGCAGCGCTCATGCTCGCCAACCTCGATCGCGACAGCGTCATGGCGCGACGTCGCGTCGGACTCGCGCTGCCGGTGGGCATGCGAGGCCAGAAGGCTGGATGAACTGCACGAGCGGTGAAAGACGCCACTCACATTAGACCAGGCAAGGTCGCGCGCTGCGGACCGGCGATAGCGCTTTTACTCGCGATGGTCGGCTGCAGCACTCTCCCTTCCAGGCAGGAAACGCTTGCTGCCGGGATCGAGCCGACCTCCTGTGTGTCCGCTGAAGACTGCGCCGCCGATGCCGACAATGCCGCGCGATTCCTCTTCGAAGCGCACCAATGGGCACAGCGGGCGACGCGAAGCCGAAATGAGGCGTCGAGAATCAAATTCTGGTCGAGTTGCGCGACGACTGCCTATCGAGCGCTGGACACGACGCAAGCGGCTGTTGGCGAGAAGGCGGCGGCGCTGGCCACACAGTGTACGGACGAGTTCCTGAAGCTGGCGCTACAGCCTTCGTCACGACGCTGGTCCGAGGGACTGACGCAGATTGGCAGCATTCCATTCAGGGTCGAATTTCGCGGGCTCTCACCTTATCTAAATGGTCCGCTGGCCATTGCCAGGGCGCAAGATGTGCCGGTGCGCTTCATTGGCGGCGCACGCTACTTCACTCCTGGTCTTGGCGTGCCGGTGGCGGTAATGACGCCGCGCTGCGACGATCGTCCGCTGTGCAACCTGCTGCCGCCCGAAGGTGTGTTTCGCTGGGCGACGATCTGGTTCGAAGCGGATCCCGCGCGCGACGCTTTGCCGCGGCTGGTAATCGCTGATCCGCTCACCGTGGGCACACTCGCGTTCGGGGACCGGCGCTATCCGCTGGCAATCGACACCTCGGCCTTCTATCTAAAGGGCGTGCAGACCTCAAAGCTGAGCCGGATGGGCGTGTGGGGTCTGCTGGGTGGCGACGAGGTGAGGCGGCGCGCGGGACTCTACTTGCTCGAGGACTACGATCCGAACAAGCGTCCGATCATAATGATCCACGGCCTGGGCGCCAGTCCGTTGGTCTGGGCACGCCTGTCCAACGCGGTATGGGGCAACCCCGATCTGCGCGCGCGCTTTCAAGTGTGGCATGTGGTCTATCCGACCGAGGCGCCGCTGCTGGTCGCTCGCCGGCGTGTGAAGGGCTATCTCGACACCGCTTGGCGGGCGCTCGACCCGGAAGGCGACGATCCAGCGCGATCAGGCGTGGTGCTCATCGGACATAGCCTGGGCGGCGTGATCTCGCGCTTGCTGTGTGCGGAGTCCGGCGACGACTTGTGGTCAGCGGCATTCACCGTGCCGCCCGCAGCGCTGCGTGGCGAGCCGGCTGAAATTGAGACGATCGAAAGCATTTTTCACTTCCAGCCCTATCCGGGCATTTCACGAGCTATATTTCTTGGCGCGCCGCACGGCGGCAGTCCCAGCGCTGACAACTGGTTCGGGCGCTTGTCTCGGGTGCTGGTTGGTCACCGCACTCCGGAGTTGCAGTCTCTGCTCCAGCTCGTGAACGACAATCCCTATGCGATTCGCGAGGAGCTTCGCGAAGATTATCTGCAGGGCAGAATCAACATCATTTCGTCGCTGCAGACAGCACAACCGATCCATGGAGAAGGCCAATCACTGATGCCAGCTGCCAATATTCTCTATCACAACATTGCGGGTGCATTGCCTGGTCGTCAGCCCGAGACCGATGGCGTGGTGCCGCTCGCCAGCGCGTTGCTGCCGGGCGCAGCCTCAACGCTGGTCGTGGAGTCGAACCACAAGCTATATGAGAACGACGAGGCAGTTGACAGAGGTACTGCGGATTCTTCGCGAAGATATCGCGCAGAGGGAGAGTGCTGGGCATTAATACCTACGGCACTTGAGTTACACTTTTGCGGCGGCTCAGTGTGAGCGAACGTATGGGTAACACCGCGCATCGCCGACTGCTTCTGCTTCGCCTTAAACGCCCGCGCACCGCGATGGCGGCGACACTTGCTGCCTGTCTGACCTGGGTATTGTTGTTTCCGGGCACGAGCCACGCCCTCAATCCGGATTCGCGCCTGACCCAGTACATGCACGCGTCATGGCGGACACAGGATGGCTCCGTACCCGCCGGCATGTTTTCAGTCATGCAGACATCGGATGGCTTCCTCTGGGTCACATCCGATTCCCAAGGCATGTACAGGTTTGACGGGATTCAGTTTGTTCCGCGGACGCTGCCGGTTGACGGCAGGACCATCGATCGCATCGTGAGCGTTCATGGCGACCACGCGGGTGGACTCTGGGCAGTAGGAGAACATGAAGTCTTCCATGTGAAGGGCGGGGCTGTCGTTTCTCATTTCGCGCTGGAAGGACAACTCAGGACTGGCAACATCAGCGTGGACCCTGACGGCTCGTTGTGGACGCTGCAGGCAGGTTCCAATCTACAAGCGCCTCTTTGCCATGTGACCGACCAGGAGGTGAAGTGTTTCGGAGAAGCTGATGGGATACCGCTCCCTACGGGCGGCCAGGCCTTGTTGGCCGACGGGAAAGGCGGTTTCTGGCTTGGGGGGCAAAGAGCCGTTGTGCATTGGCATGCGGGCGTTTCGCGAGGTCTACCCGATCGAAGCGCTGAAAACGAATAGTGACGATGGCGTAAATGCACTCGCCCTCGATTCGAACGGTACCCTCTGGATCGGCATGCTCCCTCAGGGACCCGGGAAAGGACTTGGAAGACTGGAGAACGGTGTTTTCAAGTCATTTGTTGCCCCTGGGCTTCGATGGCAGCAAGCTCGCCGTTTTCGCTTTGAACTTTGATCGTGATGGAAGCCTCTGGGTGGGCACACTGGGCAACGGATTGTTTCGCATACGCGGGAATGTCGTGGAGCACTATGGGCGGGAGGAAGGCTTGTCCAGTGACTTGGTCAACGATCTATTCGAAGACCGGGAAGGCATTCTGTGGGTCACGACAACGAATGGAATCGACAGCTTCCGTGAACCGCGGGTGGTCACTTTTTCAACGTCGGAGGGATTTGGGAGAGAGGCAGCGGTAGGTGTCCTGGCCAGCAAAGATGGCACGGTCTGGGTTGCAAACGCCGGCTCTCTCGAGGAAATCAAGAACGGGCTCGGTCACGTCGATTCGAAGCGGCCATGGTCTCCCCGGCGACCAAGTCTCGTTCATGCTCGAAGATCGAGCCGGGAATCTGTGGATAGGAGTTAATGACGGTTTGTACGTCCTCAAGAATGGACGTTTCCGCCGTATCTCCGAACCAGATCATCAGCCGCTGGGGCTGATACTCGGGATGGCAGAGGATATCGATGGCGATATCTGGGCCGTATGCTCGGGTATCTCTCGAAAGCTGGTACGAATACGCGATTTCCAGGTGCGTGAACAGTTTCCGACGTCGCAAGTCCCGAGCGGTCGGATCGCGCCGGACCCACACGGA
>CAVTVX010000002.1:0-815277 GCA_963738285.1 uncultured Gammaproteobacteria bacterium
TCGCCTGCGCGCGATCGGCACTCGCTGCCGTCGGCCTCGAGGCGCTGTCGGAGCGTGCCGTGGATTCGCTCTCCGGCGGCGAACGGCGGCGGCTCGACATCGCGACCCTTCTCGCCCAGGACGCCGCCGTCTGCCTGCTCGACGAGCCGACCAATCACCTCGATCCGCGGCATCGCAGCGAAATGCTCGACTTGTTTCGTGCACGCAAGGATGCAGGGGGCCTCGTGATCGCGGCCTTGCACGACGCAACGCTGGCGGCGCGCTCTGCGGACAAGGCGCTGCTGCTGTTCGGCGACGGGCGCTGGCGCTACGGCGACGCCGCTACGGTCCTGTCCGGCGCCAACCTGTCGGAGCTTTATGACGTGCCGGTCGGCGAGCTCGCCTGGCGCGGGCAGCGCGTGTTCGTCAGCGCCTGAAGCCTAGGGATTCAATGCGTCGAGGACGGCGTCATGCAGCGCGCCGTTCGAGGCAAGGATGTTTTTCGATTCGAGCCCGATCGGCGCGCCCTGCAAGTCCGTGACACGCCCGCCCGCCTCCTCGACGATCACCGTAAGCGCCGCGATGTCGAGGATATGGATGTCGGTTTCGATGACTGCCTCGATCTTCCCGGCCGCGAGCAGGTGATAGTGAAGGAAGTCGCCGAAGCCGCGGATGCGGTCGAGTCGCGAGACCAGCCGGCCGAATGCCGCCCATCGCGGCCCCTGCGCCAGCGAGCGCAGGTTGCCGGTCGAAATCGTCGCTGCCTCGAGAGACTCGATGCGGCTGACGGCAAGGCGCGCACCATCCATCCACGCGCCGCCACCACGCTCGGCCCAGGCCGTCTCGCCATACACCGGGGCGCAGGAAACGCCGACCTGCAGCCGGCCGCGACGCATGACCGCGATCTGGGTCGAGAACATCGGATAGTGGCGCACGAAGGACTTCGTGCCGTCAATGGGATCGACGAGCCACAGGTGCTCGGCATCCAGGCGTTCCGCGGCGGATTCCTCGCCGTAGAAACCATCCTCGGGAAAGCGCGATCGCACCAGGGCCCGGATCGCCTGCTCCGCCGCGATGTCGGTGTCCGTCACCGGCGATCCATCGGGCTTGGTGCGGGCGGCAATCGCACCCTGATAACTCGCGCGGATCAGTTCCGCCGCGGCGGCGGCGCCCGCACGTGCCGCTTCGAGTCTTCCGGTGTCCGCCATGCGGCCACACTGCGGGGCGGTCGGCCCTCCGTCAACGGCGGCTTGACCGGCCCGGGGCGCCTCCGCAGAATGACCCGCGATGACAGGTGCCCCGGGCGCGAGCCCGGGCTAATCGGGAAGCCGGTGCGCGAGTCGCTCGCCATCCCGGCACTGCCCCCGCAACGGTAAACGGCGCAAGCCGCATCACGCAGGCGAAGCCTGCAGCCACTGCCGGAATCTCCGGTGGGAAGGCGATGCGGACGGTCCCCCGGGACACGCCGTGAGTCCGGAGACCGGCCCGTCAGCAAAAGCCAGTCGCGGCGGGCGACCCAGGGGTGCGGGCTCTCCGCCCTTCCCTCTCCGATGCGTCCGCGGCCGGTGAGTCCTTGATTCACCGCTCGGGAGGAGCACGGATGAACCTCATTGTCCTTCTTGCCGCTGCCGCCGGCAGCCAGGCCCTCGAACCCGTTGTCGTCACCGCGACGCGCACCGAGAATCCCGCCGGGGAAGTCCTCGCGAGCGTCGAACTGATTCCCGGCGACGACCTGGTTCGCCAGCCCGCCGCAGACCTCGGTGAAGCGCTGCGCTTCGTGCCGGGCGTCGAGGTCGCGCGCCTCGGCGGGCCGGGCCAGCAGACTTCGCTGTTCCTGCGCGGCACGGATTCGAATCACGTCCTCGTGCTGATCGACGGACTGCGCATCAATCCCGGAACCATCGGCACCGCCGCGATCCAGAACATCGCACCGGAGTTCGTCGAGCGCGTCGAGGTCGTCAAGGGGCCGCGATCGACGCTTTACGGCTCGGACGCGATTGGCGGCGTGATCAACGTGATTACGCGCAGCGCCGGCGAGAGCGGCAGCGTGCAGGTGGGCTATGGCCGCTACCACACGCGCAGCGCGAGCTTTTCGGCGGGCTTCGGCGGCGATCATGCGGAGGCCGCAATTGCCGGATCCCGGATCGACAGCGCGGGATTTCCGACCCGCACCGGCGACACCGTCGACCGCGGCTACGAGAGCACGTCATTCACGGCCTCGGCGAGCGTGGGTGCGGGTCCCTTGAAACTCGGGCTGCGGGCCTGGTACGCCGAGGGCACGACCGAGTACTCGGACTTCTTCGTGGCGCCAGTCGACCAGGACTTCGAAAATTCGACAGTCGCGCTCTCAGCGGACTACGCGCCGACCGAAGCCTGGACCTCGCGGCTCGTGCTCGCGCACGCCGTGGATGACCTCGAGCAGAATCAGTCGGCCGACTTCCTGGATACGAAGCGCAGCACCGTGGACTGGCAGAACGACTTCGTGGTCGGCGGGCACAACACGCTCACGGCGGGCGTACTCTGGCAGGCCGAGGAAGCGGAGGCCGAATCCTTCGGTCTGCCCTACGGCTCGGACACCACGACCCGCCAGCTCTACCTGCAGGACCAGCTCGCGATGGGCCCGCACCGCCTGCTTCTGGGCGCCGCGTACACGGATCACGAGACATTTGGCGGCCATGCCACCTGGAATGCAGAATATGGATTCGAGCTCGCCGGCGGCGCCCTGCTGGCGGCCTCGGCGGGCACCGGATTCCGGGCGCCTGACGCGACCGATCTCTATGGCTTTGGCGGCAATCCCGGCCTGGAGCCGGAGGCGTCGCGGAGCTTTGAACTGCGGTACCGGCAGCTGGTCGGCGATCGGCAGTCCGTATCACTCGCGGCGTTTCGCAATGACATCGACCAGCTGATCGACTTCGTCGTGATCGACCCCGACACCTTCGAGGGCGAGAATCGGAATGTCGCCAGGGCGCGTATCGACGGCCTCGAGGCAGCCTGGCAATTCGACGGCGAACAATGGGCGAGCCGCGCATCGATTACCCTCCAGGATCCCCGCGACCGCACGACGAACGCGCGCCTGCTGCGCCGCGCGCGCGAGAACGCGACCGTCTTCCTCGCCCGGCGCTTCGGGGCGAGCGAGGTCGCCGTCGACGTCCTGTACGCGGGCGAGCGGCGTGATTTCGGCTTCCCGTCGCAGACCGTGCTGCCGGGTTACTGGCTCGCAAACCTCTCCGCCCGGGTCGCTCTCGGGAAGCGCTTTACATTGCTCGCGCGAATGGAGAACCTGTTGGACGAGGATTACGAGCTGGCAAGCGGCTTCAACACGATGGGACGCAGCCTGTTCGCTGCGCTGCGCTACGAGTTCCGCTGAGGGAGACCGTGGGCAACCGACTGTCGAAGATCTACACGCGCACCGGCGACGACGGCACAACCGGCCTCGGCGATGGCAGCCGCGTGCCCAAGGATGATCCGCGCGTCGAGGCCTACGGTTGCGTGGACGAGGCCAACAGCGCAATCGGCGTCGTCCTCGCCATGCCCGGCCTGCCGGCGGATGTCCGGGACCTCCTGACCGGTGTCCAGCACGAGCTCTTCGACCTCGGGGGCGAGTTGTGCATCCCCGGCCATCGTGCGATCGAAGACTCGCACGTGCTCGCGCTCGAACAGGCGCTCGACGGATTCAACGAACGCCTGCCGCCGCTAAAGGAATTCATCCTGCCGGGCGGCGGTGCCGCGGCGGCCGCCTGCCACCTCGCGCGTGCAATCTGCCGTCGCGCCGAGCGGCGTGCGTGGACACTCGCGCGCGTCGCGACGGTCGCCCCGGAACCGCTCCGGTACCTGAACCGCCTGTCGGATCTCCTGTTCGTACTGGCTCGCGTGCTCGCCCGCAACGAAAGCGGCGGCGAGGTGCTCTGGAAGCACCAGCGGCGCGGCGCGGCGCCGCAGCGTTAAGGCGAGGCGGACTTGCCGCGCGCCTCGTCGAGGCGCGCACAGACTTCGGCGGCACCTTGCGTGATGCGCGGACTCGGCCGCGCAAGCGCGTCCGCGGGCACGCGGTAGACGTTGCCTCGCGCAACCGCCGGCAACCCCGTGAAACGCGACCAGAACGGCACCGGGTCACCCTCGTCGGCCGACAGGATGACCTCGGGCGAGCGCGCGAGCACGGATTCGAGGTCCACCGGCAGGGCTTGTGCCTGCGAATCCGCGAATACATTCGTGCCGCCGCACAGCCCGACGATTTCCGTGATCAGGTGCGGACCGCCAACCGTGTAGAGCGGAGCGCCGTCGATCTGCACGAAGACACGGATCTTCGGCCGCTTGCGATAGCGCTCGCGCAGCGCCGCAATGCGCTGCCGGAAATCCCGGGCCGCGGCCGCAGCAGCCTCCTCTGTGCCCGCGAGAGCACCGAGCGTCACCAGGCCTGTCGCGATGTCGTCGAGTTTCTCCGTCGGGATGCTGACCACGCGAATGCCGAGGCCCTCAAGCCGCTCTGCGACACCGGACGGCGTGCCTGTCGCCCAGACGACCGCGACCGTCGGCGCGAGCGCGACGATGCGCTCGTAGTCGAGCCGGAATGCGTCCCCGACCTGCGGCAGGGCGCGTGCCGCTTCCGGGTAGTCGCTGAAGGCGCTGACGGCGACCACCTGATCCGCGGCGCCGGCGGCAAACAGCATCTCGGTCAGGTTGGGCGCGACACTCACGATCCGCTCATGCAAGGGCGCCGTCTGCTCCTGTGCGCAGGCGACGAGCCCGATCGCGAGCAGCACGGCCAGCAGTTTCAGGCGAGCACCTCGCGCCGATATTCGGCGCCGCGCGCGCGGATTGCGCGTTCGAGCCGCCGCCAGTCGAAGGCCGGCCCCGGGTCGGTCTTGCGCCCCGGTGCAATGTCACTGTGGCCGGCGATCCAGCCCTGGGCGAGAGACGGGTACTCGCGTTGCAGGGCCGCGACCAGGTCGGCGAGCGCCTCGTACTGGCGATCGTCGTAAGGTGCGTCATCCGTGCCCTCGAGCTCGATACCGATCGAGAAATCATTGCAGGCGTCGCGGCCGCGCCAATGCGAGGTACCGGAGTGCCAGGCGCGGAGCCCGAACGGGACGTACTGCGTCAGGCCGCCATCACGCGAGATCAGCACGTGCGACGAGACGCGCAGGTGCTGGATCGTCCCGAAATAAGGATGTTCCGCCGCGGGCAGCGTATTCATGAAGAACCGCTCGATCCACGGCCCGCCGAAGCGCCCCGGCGGCAGGCTGATGCCATGGATGACGACGAGTTCGGGCGCGAGGCCCGGCGGCCGGGCATCGCAATTCGGCGACAGGGCGGCGCGGACGCCGGAGAGCAATCCCGTCGCAATCAAGAAGGCGGGCATGGCGACAGCTTAGCCCGCGCCATTCGCGGCTTCCATCGCATACACTCATTCCGATGACCGGGCCTTCGCCGAACGCCGCGATCGCTGCACGCGACCTTGCGGTCCTCTGGCATCCATGCACGCAGATGCAGGACCACGAACGCCTGCCGCTGGTGCCGATCGCGCGCGGCCAGGGCGTGTGGCTCGAAGACTTCGAGGGGCGGCGTTACCTCGACGGCATCAGCTCCTGGTGGGTCAATCTGTTCGGCCACGCGAACCCGCGCATCAACGCGGCGATCCGCGAACAGCTCGAGCGACTCGAACATGTCCTGCTCGCCGGCTTCACGCACGGTCCCGTGCTCGAGCTGTCCGAAGCCCTCGTCCGTATCGTGCCCCCCGGCCTCACGCGCTGTTTCTTCGCCGACAACGGCTCCGCCGCCGTCGAGGTCGCAGTCAAGATGAGCTTCCACTACTGGCAGAACCTCGGGCGACCGGAAAAGCGCCGTTTCGTGACGCTGTCGAACAGTTATCACGGCGAAACGCTCGGTGCGCTCGCAGTCGGCGACGTCGAGTTGTACAAAAACGTGTACCAGCCGCTCCTGATGGACGTCATCACGGTGCCCTCGCCGGACTGCCACGGGCGCGAGCCCGGCGAGAGCTGGGAATCGCACAGCCGCCGCATGTTCTCGCATATGGAGGCTGCGCTCGCCGCGCGCGGCGACGAGATCGCGGCGGTGATCGTCGAACCGCTGGTCCAGTGCGCCGGCTCGATGCGCATGTACCACCCGGCCTGGCTCGCGATGCTGCGCGAGGCCTGCGACCGCCACGACGTACTGCTGATCGCCGACGAAATCGCGGTCGGTTTCGGCCGCACCGGCACGCTATTCGCCTGCGAACAGGCCGGCATCCGGCCGGACCTTCTCTGCCTGTCCAAGGGCCTGACCGGCGGCTACCTGCCGCTCTCGGTCGTGGTCACGACGGAGGCGGTGTATCGCGCGTTCTACGACGACTACACGAAGCTGACGGCCTTCCTGCATTCGCACAGCTACACCGGCAACCCGATCGCCTGCGCGGCCGCGCTGGCAACGCTCGGGATCTTCCGCGACGATGATGTGATCGCGCGCAATCGCGCCCTGGCCCGCCGCATCGGCGAGGCACTTGCACCCCTCGCGGACCACCCGCACGTCGCCGAGATCCGGCAGACCGGCATGATCGCGGCGGTCGAGTTCGTCAAGAACCGGCAGACCGGTGAACGCCACGACTGGCGCGAACGGCGCGGCCTGCGCGCCTATCAGTATGCGCTCGCGCAGGGCGCGCTGCTCCGGCCGATCGGCAACGTCGTCTACCTGATGCCGCCCTACGTCATCGAGCCCGAGGAGATCGACTGGCTCGCGGGCGTCGCCCGCGGCGCATTGGATGCCGCGTGCGCCTGATCCGCGTGTACGCCCAGGCCCCGCTCGGCCTCGGCGCCCGCGTCGCGCTGCACGGCCCGACCGCCGCCCATGTGCGACGCGTGCTGCGGCTCGATGCCGGCGATCCGGTCACGCTATTCAATGGCGACGGCCGCGACTACCCGTCGCGCATCACGACATGCGGCCGTGACATCGTGGAGATCGAAGTCGAAGGGACCGCCGCCGCACGCCCGGAGTCGCCGCTCCGGGTCACGCTCGTCCAGGGCATCGCCCGCGCAGAACGCATGGACCTCGTCGTGCAGAAGGCGACGGAACTCGGCGTCGCGGCCATCGTGCCGGTCGCAACTGCACGCAGCGTCGTCCGGCTCGATGGCGACGGACGCGAACGGAAGACTTCACATTGGCGCGGTATCGTGGTCGCGGCCTGCGAGCAGAGCGGACGCGCAACGGTTCCGGATCTCGCCGATCCCGTCACGCTCGCCGAGTGGCTTGCAATGTCCCCGGCCGGCCCCAGGCGGCTCCTGCTTTCTCCCGATGCGGATGATTCGCTCGCCGCGGCGGCGCGAGGCGCCGGTGAAATCGAGCTCCTGGTCGGCCCGGAGGGCGGGCTCGAGGAAGAGGAGCGCCGGGCGGCCCTCGACGCAGGTTATTGCGCCTGCCGGCTCGGGCCTCGAGTGCTGCGCAGCGAGACCGCGGCGATGGCGGCGATCGCGGTGCTGCAGTCTGTCGCCGGCGATCTTTAGGAGGGGACGGTCCCCTTCAATGACCTGCGGCGCAACCGTTGGCGATCGATCATGTTGAAGGGGACCGTCCCCTTCGCTTCAGGCGGCGGTGACCGTCGTCTCGTCGGCAATCATTTCCTCGAGCCGCTCGAGGTCCGGGATCAGCGGCAATTCGTTGACCATCCGGACCTGGCAGAGCACGGGCGAGCGCTCGGGGAAGGCGCGCGAGCTGTCGGGCGCGATCACGTGGGGGTTCACGCGCACGAGCTGCGGGAAGCCCTGGGTTGCGATGCCGAAATGGCCGGCGGGCAGCTTCTGGCCGAGGCAGGAGAAGACCACGATTCGCGTGCGCCCCCCAATCACGGGAATGCGCTTGCCGCAGGTGCCCTCGAAAGACACGACCGGCACGCCGCGTCCGTTCCACGCCTGGATGCCGAGGTACCAGGGCGGCGCGCCCGGCATTTCCTGCAGCGGCTGGAAGCTCGTGACCTCGGCGACGCAGGCGCGCGGTACCAGCAGCCGCTCGTCGAGCAGCGGCACCAGGAGCCCGTAGAGTTCCTGCTCGGGACTCACGTCGCCGTCCGCCGCACGAGCGGCTCGATCGCCTGCAGCAGCTGCCCCTCCTGGTAGGGCTTGCCGAGGTATTCGTTGACACCGAGCTCGATCGCGCGCGCGCGGTGCTTTGCGCCGACGCGCGAGGTGATCATCACGATCGGCACGTCCTTGAGCCGCGCATCGTTGCGCACATGGGAGGCGACTTCATAGCCATCCATGCGCGGCATCTCGATGTCGAGCAGGATCACGTCCGGCACCTCGTCCTGCAGCACCGAAACGGCCTCGAGGCCGTCCTTCGCGGTGACGACGCGCATGCCGTTCCTTTCGAGCAGGCGCTGGGTCACGCGCCGGACCGTAATCGAATCGTCGACCACCAGTGCGAAGATGCGCCGGTCCGCAGACGCGGCCTGGGTCGCGGCGCGTGGCTCCGCGGCGGGCTGCTGGCGCCACTCGGAGCGCACGAGCGCCCCGACGTCGAGGATGATGCAGATGCGCCCGTCGCCCAGGATCGTCGCGCCGGAGATCCCGCGGATCCCGGAGATCTGCGGACCGACGGTCTTCACGACGATTTCGCGGCTTCCGATCAGCTCGTCGGTCACGATCGCAGTCGAGTGCTCTCCCGCGCGCACGAGGACCACCGGCACAGCGACGTCGTGTTCCGGCACCGAGGACGGGGTGCCGCCGACGAAGGAGGCAAGGTGCTGGAACCGGTATTTCTGGCCGCCATATTCGAAGCTCGCCGTCTCCTCCTCGAGATGGCGGAGCACCTCGGAGCGCGGTACTCGTACGACACCCTCGACCGTCGGCAGCGGCAGCGCGAAAAGCTCTTCTCCGACGCGGGTGACGAGCGCCTGGCCGATTGCAAGCGTAAACGGCAGCCGCACGGTGAACTTGGTTCCCTTGCCAGCCTCGGTCTCGGTATAGAGCGAGCCGCCGAGCTTCTTGATCTCGGTCGCCACCACGTCCATGCCGACACCGCGGCCGGCCGCCTGGGTGACCTTGCCGGCGGTCGAAAACCCCGGCTCCAGGATCAGCTGCAGCGCCTGCTCATCGGAGAGCTCCTGCTTCGGCGTGGTCAGCCCGAGTGCGACCGCGCGGTCCCGCACGAGTCTGAGGTTCACGCCGGCGCCGTCATCGGCGACCGCAATGACGACTTCCGAGCCCTCGCGCCGGAGCGTCACGTCGATGACGCCGGATTCCTGCTTGCCGGCCGCGACGCGCGCCGCGGGCAGTTCGATGCCGTGGACGATGGCATTGCGAATCATGTGTTCGAAAGGCGCGAGCATTCGTTCGAGCACCTGGCGGTCGAGTTCTCCGGCCGCGCCGTTGATCCGCACCTCGACTTTCTTGCCGGCCTCGGCCGCTGCCTGACGCGCAATGCGCGTCAGGCGCTGGACCTGGCGCTGGAACGGGACCATGCGGGTGCGCATCAGCCCGCCCTGCAGTTCCGAGACGATTCGGCCCTGCTGCGTCAGCAGGTTCTGCACCTCGCGCGTCTGGGTCGCGAGCAGTCCCTGGACGCTCGCGACGTCCGAGGAGGTTTCCGCAAGCGCGCGCGAGTATTGCTGGATCGAGGAGTAGCGATCGAGCTCGAGCGGGTCAAAATCGTCACGGCGGGTACCGGAATCCACGTGGCGGTGCAGGATCTGCGCCTCAGTCTCGATCTCGAGCTTGCGCAGCTGGTCCTTGAGGCGCTGCACGACACGGCCGAGCTCTGCGAGGTTGAAGTCGATCGACGAAACCTGTTGCTCAAGCCGCGCCCGGTAGATGCTCACTTCGCCCGCGACATTCAGCATGCTGTCGAGCAGGTCCGCATCGACGCGGGCAACTTCGGCGCGGTCCGCGGTTGCATCGCGCCCGGGTGGCCCGGCGGCCACGGGTTGCTGGCCGGCGGCGCGCTCGTCCGTGGCGAAGGCAGGCTCGGGCTCGGGCTCGAGCTCGAGCTCCGGCGAAGGCGCCTGCGCAAGGGGCGCGGCAACGGATGGCGGGGTGGCCGCCGGCGCGGGTGGCGGCGCGGCGGGCAGTGCAGGCATGGACCCGTCCGCGGGGACCGCACCGCCTTTCGCGATCAGCCGGATACGCGTCATGAGATCGCGGGCCGCGACGACCGGCCGCCCGGCACTGACGTAGTCGCGCATGCGCGCGAGCTCATCGAGGCTCGACTGGACGACCTCGAGGCCGCGGTCATCGAGACGGATCGTCTCGTCACCGAGCTGGATCACGAGTGCTTCGAGTTCATGGCTCAGGTCGCCCATGGCGGAGATGCCCGCCATCCGCGCCCCGCCTTTCAGCGTATGCAGCACGCGCTGCAGTTCGGTGACTCGCTCCCGGCTGCCGCGCTCGTCCCTGAGGGCGCCTATTGCCGCATCCGCCGCTTCGAGCAGTTCCGTCGCTTCCTCGCTGAAGATCGAGGCAACCTCGGGGTCGTAGTCGTCGCCGCGGACCGCCGGCTCGGCG
This sequence comes from uncultured Gammaproteobacteria bacterium, assembly GCA_963738285.1. GTDB lineage: Bacteria > Pseudomonadota > Gammaproteobacteria > Steroidobacterales > Steroidobacteraceae > SCUD01. The sequence goes on from CAVTVX010000002.1 coordinate 10,464, forward strand.
GCCGCGGCCGCCGGCGCTTCCTCAGAAGCGAGATATGGCGGCTTGCCCTCGATGCCGGTCGCCGCCGGGATGCGCGGCAGCACGCCGTGTACGTCGCGCTCGGGCAGGACCGCCGTGCCGCGGCCCGGCAGCAGCGAATCCATCGAGAGGCGCGGCGGTGCCTCCGGAGCCGGCGGCGGCGAGGGCGGCGGAGGCGCGGGCGGCGCCGACGTGATCTCCTGGGATACCGCCATCTGCGGCGGTTCCTCCGCGAGGCGCTTTTCGAGCGCGGCATCCTGTTGCTCGATGCGGCTCACCAGCCGGTCGAGGTTCGTGAAATGCCCGGTGTCCTCATGCACGGCCGCCAGCACGTCCTCGAAACCGACGACGCTGTCGGCGAGCACGGCGAGCCCGGTCTCCTCGAATGCAGCGTCGTGGTCGAACATGCGCCGCAGCCACTTGTGCAACGGCTCCGCGAGCCGGACGCTGTGGCGAATGCCCGCCGTGCGGGAGGCGCCGCGCAGCGTATGGCAGGCACGATAGAGATCCTCGGTCACGGTGTGCGTGCCGACCGCGAGCCAGGCGTGCCGCAGGTATGCGCGAATGACCTCGAGATGGCTTTGCACTTCTTTCTGGTAAATCTCCTGCAACGACGAGTCGCCGCCCTCGGCATAGGCCGCAGGCCGGCCGAGCCAGGCGTCGTCGGCCGGCGGCGCGGGTGGCGGAGGCGGCGGTTCCGGCAGCGTCGCCAGTCGCTTGGTCGCAATCCCTTCGTCGAGCTTCTTGATGACGAGCGTCGGCTCGGGCGAGGCGCCGGCGGCCTCCGGCCTGGCGGGCGGCGCGGCCTGGCCCGCCGTGTGCGCCTCGATGCGCGCGGACAGCTCGGCCAGCCCGGCGACTTCCCCGACTTTACCTGCCAGCTCGCCGACCAGCGCCGGCAGGACGGCAATCGCCTCGTGCAGCGTCGCGAGCATCCTGCCCGAGCGTTCCAGCGTTCCATCGATGATCCGATTGAGCAGGTTTTCGACCAGCCAGGCGAAATCGCCGATGCGGCGCGCGCCGACGACGCGGCCGCTGCCTTTCAGGGTGTGAAATGCCCGACGAACCCGCATCAGTGATTCCCGGTCCGAGGGATTCTCCTCCCAGAGCGGGAACAGGCGCCCAATCGTCGCGATCTCCTCGCCGGCCTCCTCGATGAAGAGCGCGAGCAACTCCGGGTCGACCGCCGCCCGCCATTCCGTCGCATCGCGCGCCGGCTCGGGTCGTGCAGCCGGCTGCTGCGGCGCGGCGGCGGGCTGGGGCTCGGGCGCGCGCGGCGGCGCCCCGGGCTGCGCCCCGCGCAGGCCGTCGAGCGCGACGAGGCAGCGCTCGGCATTGTCGAGCATGTACCAGGGATCGCCGCGGCCCGCCTGCAGCGTTTCCATGTAGTACTCGATGCCGACGATCGCATCCGCGAGCCGGTCGACGTACTCATCGTTCCGCGACAGGCTCCCGGGACCGAGGAGCGCGGCGATGTGCTCGCCGATACGGCGCATGACTTCCATCGCGCGGTTGCGGCCAAGAAGCAGCAGCCCCGCCGTGATGCCGCGCGCGAGCGCGGGAGTGGCGTCGAGGCCTGACCGGTCGCTCGTCGGGTCGAGCGACTGACCGAGCAATTCCTTGATTCGCGCGAGATTGACGATGCACTCGCGCAGCACCGTCTCCGTGACCTGGCGGAATTCCGGGTCGGTCTCGGCGCCCGGCGCCGGCGCTCCCGGCGGCATGATCAGCCGCACGAGCGCGTCGTCGAGCCCGTCTTCGACGCCGATCAGCGTCGCGGCGATCGCGATGAGGGTGTCCTGCTCCGCCGCAGCGCGGCGCGTGATGATGTCGGTCAGGCGAGAAAGCTCTCCCTGCACCTGTTCACGTACGGATCCGAGCCCCAGGACGGCAAGCGTGTCGCCTATCTTCTTGAGGAGATCCACCTGCGGCGCGAGCTCCTCCGGCGGCCCGCCCTTGCGCGTGTAGAGATCGAGCGCATCCTTCACCCGGCCGAGGTCCTCCTTGATCGCCGCAGCGACCGTGCGCATCAGGCGCACGGAAGGCGCTGACAGCGACTCGCGTTCCTGCTCGACGGAATCGTCGATCGGCAGCAGCTCGCCGAGGCGGAAGGAGTTACGCACGGCGTCGATCCGCTCGCCGTGGGTCGTCGCGCGAGCGACATAGAAGAGCAGGTTGTTCAGCAGGTCGATCGGGGGCGTGCCGGAATAGACCTGCTCCCCCTGCGCGTAGAGTCGTTTCAGCTCGCGGTCGGCATGGCCGAGCAGGCGCTTGATGGTCACGCTCGCCTCGAGCCCGCCGCCACGCAGCGCGTCGAGCAGCGCGCCTGTCACCCACCAGAGCTGGTAGAGCGGCGCCGTCGTTGCAGCCGCCTCCATCCGGTTCGCCACGTCGGACAAGCCGGTGAGGCCGCGATCCTCTCCCTCGCCGCGAATAAGCGCCAGCAACCCCGCCTGGAATTTAGGCCGTAGCCGACGGGCCCATTGCGGTACGGTCAGCTTCCGTTCCGCGGAGCCCGATCCGCGCGCCGCCGGTGTCTTTTCCGAACTGAGATTGAGCGAGAGCAGCGTGCCCTCGGACAGCAGCGGCGCGCCGCGCACGGCGCGCAGGTCATTGAGCAACGGCAGCAAAACGAGCGCGAGGTCCCGGCCGCCGGCCAGGACGCGCTCGAGATAGGTCGGCAACTGGACGCTCGCGCGCATCAGCGCGTCGAGGCCGTCCACGAACTGGCGCGCGTCGGTCTCGGCGCCGGCCAGCCAGCGCGCAGTCTGCTCCATTTCCTCGGCCAGCAGCGCGGCGCCATAGACCTCGACGACCCGGAGTACGCCGCGCGCCGCTTGCATGAGCTCTGCGGCCCTGGCCACGTGCGACTTGTCGGCCGGCGTGTCGGCCGCCGCTTCGAGCGCAATACGCACGTCGTTCAGCGTCGCCGCCAGCTCCCGCGCGACGAGGTGCAATGCCTGCTCGTTGACTGAGGGAAAGCCCGCCACGGTGGCTCAGCCCGCGGCGCCCGCGGCGCGCCGCGTCTCCGCGTTGTCGGTACCGGCCGGCGCGGGCGCCGTCTTGACCTTGCGGCCCGGGGCCGGCAACTGCTGCGGCAGCCGGAAACCGGCCGCGGATTTGCGCAGCTGAGCCGACATGTCGGCGAGCCGCCCGATCGCGGTCGAGGTTGCGCTGGTGTTGTCGGCCGTCTGCTGGCTGATCTCGCGCAGCACCTGCATGGTGCGCGAAATGTGCGCGGAAGTCGCGGCCTGCTGCCGCGCGCTCGCAGAGATGTTCTGCACGAGCTGCGCGATCTGGTTCGACACGTCCTCGATCTCGCCGAGCGCGGCGCCGGCATTCTCGGCGAGCAGCGCGCCGCCCACGACGTCGGTCGTCGTGCGCTCCATCGACACCACGGCTTCGTTGGTGTCGGACTGGATCGTGCGCACCAGCACCTCGATCTGCCGGGTTGCGTGGCCCGCGCGCTCGGCCAGGCGCTGGACCTCGTCGGCGACGACCGCAAATCCGCGGCCCGACTCCCCCGCCATCGACGCCTGGATCGAGGCATTCAGCGCGAGTATGTTGGTCTGTTCGGCGATGTCATTGATCAGCTCGACGATATTGCCGATCTCCTGAGAGCTCTCGCCGAGCCGCTTGATGCGCTTGCTGGTGTCCTGGATGTTCTCGCGGATCGTGTTCATGCCGTCGATCGTGCGGCGTACGGCGTCGCCGCCCTTGTGCGCGACGTCGACCGCATGGCGCGCGACGTCGGCTGAGCGCTCCGCGTTTCCCGAGACTTCCTCGATCGAGGCGGCCATGGCGCCCACGGCATCGGTCGCCGCCGCGACCTGCCGTGACTGGGCGACGCTCGCCTTGGCCAGATGGCCCGCCGCCGCCTGGGTCTGGCGTGCCGCCGCATCGAGCTGCATCGCAGTGTCATTGATCGTCGCGACCAGTTCGCGCAGAGCTTCGATCGCGTAATTGATCGAGTCCGCGATCGCACCCGTGATGTCGTCGGTGACGGTCGCCTGCACGGTCAGGTCGCCGTCGGCGAGGCTCGACATTTCGTCGAGCAGCCTGAGAATCGCATCCTGGTTGCGGCGGTTGCGTTCGGATTCCATGCTCGCGACGCGGCGCATTCCGGCCTGGGAGGCCCAGCCCCAGAGCGCTCCGCCGAAAGCCAGCACGGCGAGGGCTATCGCAATGAGCGCCGGAACCGATCCCGAGTAGCCGCCAGGTTCGGATGCAGACAGGGTCTCGAGCGACTTCGACAGCCTGTCTGCCGCGGCGCCCAGGTCGGCGGCGGCGCGCTGCGCGCTCGCAAGCGCGCCGGCCCGCTCGAGCGTGCCCTGCAACTGTGTTTCGTAGGCGCTGAAGGCGTCTCGCACCTCGCCAAGTCGCGTCGACGCTTCGCCCTGGATGGCGGGCACTCCGGCCGTCTGGTCGAGCCCCGCGAGCCCGGCCAGGAACTGCGAGAGCAGTGCCGTGTTCTCCGTGATCCGCTGGGTCACCTCGGCCGGATTCACGGCCGCTTCGAGTTGCTCGAGGTCATCACTCGTGCGCTGCGCGACGGTCTCGAAGCGCGGCAGCACGCGCATCGCTGGCAGGCCGCCCGGCGCGGACACCGCGTTGCCGGTCGCGGCGAGCACACGGCCCAGGATTGTGCGCGATTCGCCGGCGGACTTCGCGAGATCGGCAGCGGCCGTTCTCGCGGCGAGCACCTGCTGCGAGTTCTCGAGCAGGGTCGTCCAGCCGGTCTCGCCGCCGAGCCGGCGCGCACTCTCGGAGGACAGCGCCGCGAACGGCGAGCGGCCCTCCTCGATCTCGGCGAGGACCCGCTCGAGCGTCGCGCGCGAGGCGGCAAGGCGTTCGAGCGACGCGGTATCCCCGCGGGCAGCGGCGGCCGCCTGCGCCGGCATGGCGCCGGCCAGCACCGTGAGTTCGGACAAGTGGCCGCGATAGCCGCGATCCGCGTTCTCCGCGCGGCTCGAGAGCACGATGAGGAGCGCGGCCGTGAGGGCGGCCAGGAGCCCGCCGACCAGCATCGCGGGCACCCACGAGGCAATCGAGCGTTTTTCAATCCGGTTCACCATGCGTAGGACCTTACTCCCCTCGCGCGTCAGGTCGAGCCGTGCAGGAACGCCGGGCTCTCGACCAGCGTCCGCAGGCTCAATACCGGCCAGGCCTCGCTGCCCCGCCGGAACGACCCGGCAAGATAGCGCTCGCAACGAATTATCGTCGGCGGCGCCTCGGAGGTGAACTCGCGCTCCGCAAAGCGCCGGAAACCGAGCACCTCGTCGACCACCAGGCCCGCGGGAACCTCGCGGTGATTGACGACGATCACCCGGGTGTTCCGCCCCGGGGTCAGTTCGCCGCTGCCAAAATACTGTTTCAGATCGATCACAGGCAGCAGCTGCCCGCGCACATTCGCGAGCCCGAGGATCCAGGGCCGCGCCCCGGGCACCCGGGTGATCGGCGCCGGGACGCCCATGACCTCACGGGCCTCGTCGCGTTCCACCAGGAAGGTCTCGCCTCCCATGCGGAACGCGACGCCGATCCATTCCTGGGCCGTGGCGCCCTCACGCTGGCCCGCGGCGACGTCGCGCGCGCGCGTCTCCAGTGCCAGTAACAACTCGAACGGCCGGTCGCGCAGGGCCCTCAGGGTCGGCTCAGCCTGCATCCGGTCAGTCCGAGAGCAGCGCGGCCTGCGCTTTCTCCACGAGCTGCGCCGGCGTCACCGGCTTGACGAGGTAATCGACCGCGCCCTGGCGCATGCCCCAGATCCGGTCGGTCTCCTGGCTCTTGCTCGAGACCATGATCACGGGGATGGCGCGGGTTGCCGGGTCATTGGCGAGCGTACGCGTCGCGCGAAAGCCGTCGACACCCGGCATGACAATGTCCATCAGGATCAGATCGGGCCGGATCTCGCGGGCCTTGCGGATGCCTTCCGCGCCATCCGCTGCGCCCTCGGTCTCGAATCCGTGGTTCTCGAGCATGCGTCGCATCTGGAAGACCTCGGTCGGGGAGTCGTCGACGATCAGGATGAGCGCCATGGCAGTCCTCCGGCCGGCCCCGTCATTCCCGGCTGACGTGCCGTTCAATCGCGGACAGGAGCTCGTCCCGCGTGAAGGGTTTCGTCAGGTAATGCTCGGAACCGACGATGCGTCCGCGCGCCCGGTCGAAGAGGCCGTCCTTGCTGGACAGCATGATCACCGGTATCGACCGGAACACCTTGTTGTGCTTGATCAACGAGCAGGTCTGGTAGCCATCGAGCCGCGGCATCATGATGTCCACGAATACGATGTCGGGCTGGTGATCGGCTATCTTGGAAAGCGCGTCGAATCCGTCGACGGCCGTGAATACCTCGCAACCCTCCTTGGCCAGCAGCGTCTCCGCAGTGCGGCGGATTGTCTTGCTGTCGTCGATGACGAGCACTTTCAGCCCGCTCAGGCGGTGCCCGTCATTAACGGCCGCTGCACTGTCCATCGGGTTCCTCCGGCCCCGGCTCTGCTCCGGCCGGGCGCGTGTCGACTCGCCAGGTGGCGCCCACGGTTTCGACGCCGGAGCGACCTCCTTTTAACATATCGGTCCACCCCCCGCCATGCCGGACGGACCGGCTATGCAGGCGGTCGGGACCGGTGACAGGTGTACTATGACAAGGCCCCCTGACGTGCAGTATCCGCGTCACATTCCAGCTATTCGGGCGGAGACCACCTGATGCCAGCCCGACCGAGCCTCGCCGTGCTGATGGATCCGCTCGAGACCGTCAAGCCGGCCAAGGATTCGACGATCGCGATGCTGAAGGCGGCGGCCCGCCGGGGCTGCGAAACCCTCTCCTTCGGCCTGGGCGATCTCTGGGTGCGCGACGGGCGCGCGTTTGCGCGCCTGGCCCCGGTCGAGGTCATCGGCGAAGGCAAGGCCTGGTATCGCAGCGGCGAGCCAATCGTGCGCGAACTTGCCGGCATCGACGCCGTGCTGATGCGCAAGGACCCGCCGTTTGACATGGAATACATCTATTCGACCTACCTGCTGGAGCGCGCCGAGCAGGACGGCGTGCTGGTGATCAATCGCCCGCAGGGTCTGCGCGACATGAACGAGAAGGTTTATACGGCCTGGTTCCCGGACTGCTGCGCGCCGACCCTGATCACTCGCGACATGGCGGCAATGGAAGCATTCCTCGCCGAGCACGCGCAGGCAGTCTTCAAGCCGCTCCACGGCATGGGCGGCCGCTCGATCTTCGTCGTCGCAAGCGGCGACCGCAATGCGCGAGTCGTACTCGAGACGCTCACGGATTATGGCCAGCGCTATGCCATCGCGCAGCGCTACCTGCCGGAGATCGCCGCGTCCGGGGACGCCCGCATCCTGCTCGTGGACGGCGAGCCCGTGCCGCACGCGCTGGTGCGGATGCCGGCGGCTGGAGACCATCGCGGCAACCTGGCGGCCGGCGCGCAGGCGACCAGTCGCGTCCTCACGGAGCGTGACCGCTGGCTTGCATCGCGGATCGGTCCCGTCATGCGCGAGCGCGGCATGCTTTTCGTCGGGCTCGACGTCATTGGCGGCTTCGTGACCGAGATCAACGTCACCAGCCCGACGGGTATACGGGAAATCGAGGCGATGCACGGCCACGACATCGGCGGCCTGCTGGTCGACGTGGTGCTCGCCCGGCTCGCCCGGCGCGGAACGCGGTGAAAGGCATCCCAAAAGGCGCGGGATCCGGCGACCGCCTGACGGTCACGCTGTTCCTTGCAGGGCTGTTCCATCTGATCCTCATCCTCGGCATCAGCTTCGCGCCGCCGGTCGCGGATTCCGGTGGCGTACCGACGCTGGAGGTGCTGCTGGTCAACAACCCGCTGCCGGACAGCTACGCAAACGAGCGCGCCGATTACCTGGCCGAGCGAAACCAGCAGGGCAGCGGCAATTCTCCGGAAGGCAAGACCCGACAGCCGTCCGCGGGCAGCGGCGCAGACACGATGCCCGGCACGCCCGAGGGCGGCGCGGAACTTCCCGTACCCGACGGGCTGATGGGCGGCGAGGGCGAACTGCTTGCCGGCCGCGGCGGACCGCCGCGATTCGTTTCAGCCGCGGCCGACGAAAATTCGGCGCCGGCCATGCGCCCGCGCGAGTCCTTTGCCGGCGCGTCCTTCCCCTTTGCCGGCAGCGACGAGGACTCGGAACTGCAGCTCAAGGGCGCGCCGCGCCGCGAACTCGTCGTCACGCCCAATACGCGGACTTCCGAGGTGGCGGTGTATCTCGATGCCTGGAAGCGCCGTATCGAACAGGTCGGGACGATCAACTTCCCGAATGCCGCCCGCCGCAGCAAACTTTCCGGCAATCCGGTGATCGAGGTCGTGCTTGCATCGAGCGGTGGCCTGGTGCGGGCCGACGTGACGCGCTCGAGCGGTTACGGCGAGCTCGACCGCGCCGCAATGGACATATTGAAGCTTGCGACGCCATTCGAGGCCTTCCCGGAAGATCTCGCCGCGAAGCACGATGTATTGCGATTTGCGTACGAATGGCAGTTCGTCGGCGGCCGCCTCGCCGGCTCGGCCGTCGAATTGCCGATCCCCGAGCCCTGATTCCCGATCAGGTCCGCTCTCAGAGAATGTCAAAGCGGGCGCTCCCTTTTTGGCAGCGGCTACACGGATGACAAGGCTTTCATGGCGTCCAAAGGGGACCGTCCCCTTTGGCTTCCCGCTTTGACCGCCGGGTGTCGCAGGCCGATACTATCGGCATGAGTGCGGGCGCCTACCTCAACAACCAGCTCCTGGTCGCGATGCCGACGCTCGCCGATCCCAATTTCTCGCATAGCGTGACGCTCGTCTGCGAGCACAACGAGCGCGGCGCGCTCGGCCTCGTGATCAACCGCCCGCTCGACATGCGGATGTCGGAGGTGCTCGACCAGCTTTCGCTCGCCACGGAGAACGCGCGGCTTCGCGACATGCCGGTACTCGCGGGCGGGCCGGTGCAGCGCGATCGCGGGTTCGTGCTGCATCACCCGGGCCCGCAGCCCTGGGAGTCCACGATGCCGATCTCGGATTCGCTGCATGTAACGACCTCGCGCGATGTGCTCGCCGCGATGGCGAGGGGCGACGGACCCGAACCCGCCGTGATCGCGCTCGGCTACGCGGGCTGGGAGGCGGGCCAGCTCGACGAGGAACTCCTGCAGAACGCCTGGCTGACGGTGCCCTGCGACGATTCCCTGATCTTCGAGCTGCCCTTCGAGCAGCGCTGGCATGCCGCGGCACGCCTGCTCGGCGTCGAGCTGTCCCGCATCAGCACCCAGGCGGGGCGCGCCTGATTGATGACCGCGCCGGCCGCAAGGACGGTGCTCTCCTTCGACTACGGATTGCGGCGCATCGGTGTCGCGGTCGGCAACACGCTGACGGGCACCGCCGAAGCGCTCTCGACCATCGGCGCCCGGGGCGGCGAGCCCGATTGGCGGGCCATCGACCGCTGCGTCGCAGACTGGCGGCCCGCGGCGCTGGTCGCAGGCGTTCCCTATAATATGGCGGGTCGCGATGACCGCCTGACCACGGCGGCATTGCAGTTCGCCGACGCGCTCGGCGGACGTTACGGCATCGAGGTTCACCGGGTGGATGAGAGGCTTTCGTCGCGCGAGGCGGAGGACGGCCTGCGCGAGCGCCGCCGGAGCGGCGCAAAAGCGAAACGCGTGCGCCGCGGGGAAGTCGACCGCGAGGCCGCGCGCATCCTGCTGCTGCAGTGGCTCCGGAACCAAACCGGGCAGCTCGGCGGATGAACACGCCATTTTCGCAGCTGGATGCGGATGGCCGACTGCGTCATCTGATCACGCTCAACGGGCTCGGGCGCGGGCTGCTCGAAGAGCTTCTGCAGCGCGCCAGCGGCTACGTTGCGGCGCCCGGACAGTCAGCGCCGGCGCGAAGCTCACTGCGCGGCTATACCGTTGCGAACCTTTTCACCGAGCCCTCCACCCGCACGCGCGCCTCGTTCGAACTTGCAGCTCTGCGCCTCGGTGCGCACGTGGTGAACCTCGACATTGCGCTTTCCTCAAGGGCCAAGGGAGAGTCGGCGCTGGACACGATTTGGACGCTTCAGGAGCTCCGCGTCGACCTGTTTGTCATCCGCGACGCCGAACCAGGGCTGCACGAGCTGGTCGCGCGGCAGGTAGCGCCGCATGTCAGCGTCATCTCGGGAGGCGAGGCGCATGTCTCGCACCCGACCCAGGGCTTGCTGGACGCGCTCACCATCCGGCAGCTCAAGGGTGCATTCGATGGTCTCGTGGTCGTCATCGCGGGTGACATTCGACGTTCGCGCGTGGCGCGGTCGGCCCACCGCGTACTCGCCACGCTTGGCGTGCAGGAGATCCGCCTCGTCGCGCCGCAGGACATGATGCCGGACGAGTCCGAATTCGAGGGTGCCCGGCGAATGGACTCGCTTGACGAGGGCATCGCCGAGGCCGATGTGGTCATGATGCTGCGTATCCAGCACGAGCGGGCGCGTAGCGCATTTGGCGTCGATCTTGCCGCCTACCACCGCGATTACGGCCTGACGCCGGCGCGGCTGGAACGCGCGCGGCCGGGTGTCGTCGTCATGCACCCGGGCCCGATGAACCGCGGTATCGAAATTGACAGCGAGGTCGCCGACGGACCGCAGTCTGCGATACGCCGGCAGGTTGCAAACGGGCTCGCCGTGCGTATGGCGGTGCTTGACTACCTGATCGAGGCCCGCCGGATGCGCCTGCGGTGAGCGCTGCGTACAGGGCCCATCGCGGCACGATCTTCCTCGAGGAAGCAACCGTCATCGAGCACCAGCCCTTTGCCGGAAGCCAGTTCGTGATGCGTCTGGCCGCGCCGCGCTGCGCCGCTGCGGCGACCCCGGGAAGCTTCATCCACCTGACCTGCGGGCCGGACCTGCCGATGCGCCGGCCACTGTCGATCATGCGCGCGGATGCCGAAGCCGGCTGGGTCGAAGTGCTGTACAAGGTCGTGGGACACGGTCTCGCGGAGTTGTCGCTGCGCCGGCCCGGCGAGTCGCTCTCCTGCCTCGGGCCCATCGGACTGGGCTTCAGGGCGAGTCCGGCGCGCCCACGGCTCCTCCTGGTCGGCGGCGGAGTCGGCATTCCACCGCTGGTGTTCCTCGCCGCAACTCTCGCCCGGAGTCGCGGGCCGTTCCAGCCGCTGCTCTTGATGGGATCGGAACTGCCGTTCCCGTTCGAGCCGGTCGCGTCGCGCCTCGTCGTGTCGGGGCTGCCCGCAGGCGTTCACGCGGCGATGCCGCTGCTGGACGGGCTCGGCGTGCCGTCAAGGCTCGCGAGCCTGTCCGGCTTTGCCGGCTGCCATCGCGGCGTCGTCCCGGAGCTGGCCGGCCTCTGGCTCGAGTCGCTCGGTCCGGACGGGCGGGCCGGGGTCGAAATCATGAGCTGCGGCCCGCACGGCATGCTGGCCGCGGTGGCCGCATTGGCGCGCCGCTATGCGGTTCCCTGCCAGGTCTCGCTCGAGGAAAATATGGCTTGCGGCGTCGGCGGCTGCGCCGGCTGCACGGTCCTCGTCCAGACGCCCGAAGGCCCCGCCATGAAACGTGTCTGTGTCGACGGGCCTGTCTTCGACGCCGCCACCGTGTTCAACGCCTGAACCTGGCTTCCAGCGAAGCCGCAGTCCGGCGCGCGCATCTCGCCGGCGGGACTCTCTTGGCTCGCTCGGAAGAACGGACACTCGCTCGCTCAGGGATCCCGGCACGGCTACACCGGCGCGTGGGGCGGGCGGGGAATGCTCCGAGCGAGTGACTAAGTTCCGGCGGAACGAGCGAGGAAGCTTTTCCCGCCCGCCCTGCGCGCCCGCTTCAACCGAAGTTGATGCGGGCCTCGAGGTTGGTGCGCGAGTCGGCGTTGCTCAGCGCTTCCTCGATGTCGATGCGCCCCTCCTTGTAGAGGTGCAGAAGCGCCGAGTCGTAGTTCTGTATGCCGCGTTCGTTCGACGACAGCATGGCCTCCTTGACGCCGATCACGTCGCCCTTCTTGATCAGGTCCTGGATATGCGGCGTGTTCAACATGACCTCGACCGCCGCGACGCGCTTGTTGTTGCGGCCGCGTACCAGCCGCTGCGAGATGATCGCGCGCAGGTACTGCGAGAGGTCGAGGAAGATCTGCGCGTGCTGGTCGCGCGGGAACAGATTGATGATCCGGTCCAGCGTCTCCGCGCTGTTGTTTGCGTGCAGCGTCGCAATGCACAGGTGCCCGGTGCCGGCCAGCGTGATCGCGGCTTCCATCGTCTCGCGGTCGCGGATTTCGCCGATCAGGATCACGTCGGGCGCGGCGCGCATCGCGGCGCGAAGCGCGCGGCCGAAAGAACGCGTGTCGAGCCCGACTTCGCGCTGGTTGACGATTGCCTTGCGGTTCTGGTGCAGGAACTCGACCGGGTCCTCGATCGTGAGAATATGGTCCGAGCAGTTCTCGTTGCGGTGGTTGATCATCGCCGCCAGCGTCGTCGACTTGCCGGATCCAGTGGCACCCACCATCAGCACGAGCCCGCGCTTCAGCATCGCGAGTTCGCGCAGCGTGTCCGGGAGCCCGAGCTGTTCGAGCTTGGGCGTGTCCACGCTGATGTAGCGCAGCACGATCGCCGGGAAGCCGCGCTGATAGAAGACCGCCGCCCGGAAGCGGCCGACACCCGGCTCCGAGATCGCGAAATCGATTTCAAGCTCGTTCTGGAAGTGTTCGAGCTGCTCGGCGCTCATCAGCCCGTAGGCGATGTCGCGCACGGTCTCGGCGTTCAGCACCTGCTTGTTGATCGGGTAAATCAGGCCCTCGATCTTGATCTTGACCGGGGAATTCGACGTGAAGAAGAGATCGGACGCCTTTTTCTCCGCCATCAGCTTGAGCAGCGGCTTGATGCTGAAGCGGCCGTCCTCGGACTCCGCCGCCACGGGCTGTTCGCCCCCGGGCTTAGTAGACTTTGCCGTCGTTGGACTCATCGACGATCCTCAGAGTACTGGAGGCCTCGGCCTGGAGCCGGTCCTCGCGCTTGCTCTCGAGCTTGATGCGCAGCCTCAGCTCGTTCTTCGAGTCGGCGTTCCTGAGGCCCTCCTCGTAGGAGATGACGCCCGACTCGTAGAGATCGAACAGCGCCTGGTCGAATGTCTTCATTCCAAGCCGGTTGGAGCGCGACATCACTTCCTTGATCTTCGAGACTTCGCCCCGGAAGATCAGGTCGGCGACGAGCGGCGTGCCGATCATGATCTCCATCGCGGCGATGCGGCCCTCCGTCTTCTCGCGCGGCACCAGCCGCTGGGAAATCATCGAACGGATGTTCAGCGACAGGTCCATGAGGAGCTGCTCGCGCTTCTCCTCCGGGAAGAAGTTGATGATGCGGTCGAGCGCCTGGTTCGAGCTGTTCGCATGCAGCGTCGCCAGCACGAGGTGGCCGGTTTCGGCAAACTGGATGCCGTATTCCATCGTCTCGCGGTCGCGGATTTCGCCGATCATGATGACGTCCGGCGCCTGGCGCAGCGTGTTCTTGAGCGCCGTGTGCCAACTCTCCGTGTCGACGCCCACCTCGCGGTGCGTGACGACGCAACCGCGGTGCGAGTGCACGTATTCGACCGGGTCCTCGATCGTGACGATGTGGCCGCGGGTCTTCTCGTTGCGGTAACCGACCATCGCGGCGAGCGACGTGGACTTGCCGGAGCCCGTGGCGCCGACCACGATCACGAGGCCGCGCTTGGACATCACGATGTCCTTCAGGATCGGCGGCAGCTCGAGCTCCTCGATGGTCGGGATCGTCGAATTGATCTGGCGTATGACACAGCCGGTCATGCCCTGCTGCACGAACGCGCTGACGCGGAAGCGGCCGATTCCGGGCGGGGCGATCGCAAAGTTGGCTTCCTTGCTGGCGTCGAATTCGCGGGTCTGCCGGTCGTTCATGATCGAACGGACCAGCACGGCGCTCTGCTCGGGCGCGAGCACCTTGTCGGTCTGCGGCCGGACCTCGCCGTCGATCTTTATCGCGGGCGGGAAGCCCGCGGTGATGAACAGGTCGGAACCCTTGCGGTCGACCATGCGCCGCAGCAGGTCCTGCATCAGCCTGATTGCCTGTTCGCGATCCATTACCCGTCTCCCGCGGCGCGCTGCGCCGTCACATGGTGTCCTTGTTCTGGGCCTTGTAGCGCGCCTCTTCCTTGGCGACCAGGCCCTTGGCCAGCATTTCCGTCAGGCACTGGTCGAGCGTCTGCATGCCCTGCGCCTGGCCGGTCTGTATCGACGAGTACATCTGCGCGATCTTGTTTTCGCGGATCAGGTTCCGGATCGCCGGCGTCGCGATCATGATCTCGTGCGCGGCGATGCGCCCGCCCCCGAGGCGCTTGAGCAGCGTCTGCGAGATGACGGCGCGCAACGACTCCGAAAGCATCGAGCGCACCATGTCCTTTTCCTCGCCGGGGAACACGTCGACGATACGATCGACGGTCTTCGCGGCCGAGCTCGTGTGCAGCGTGCCGAACACGAGGTGGCCGGTCTCGGCCGCGGTCAGCGCCAGGCGGATGGTTTCGAGGTCGCGCATCTCGCCGACCAGCACCACGTCCGGATCCTCGCGCAGCGCGGATCGCAGGGCCTCGCTGAATCCGAGCGTGTCGCGATGCACCTCGCGCTGGTTGATCAGGGAGCGCTTCGGCTCGTGCACGAACTCGATCGGGTCCTCGATCGTGATGATGTGGTCCGGCCGGTTGACGTTGACGTAGTCGATCATGCCCGCGAGCGTCGTGGACTTGCCCGAGCCGGTCGGCCCGGTCACCAGCACGAGGCCGCGCGGCAGCATGCACAGGTCCTTGAACACCTTCGGCGCGTTCAGGTCGTCGAGCGTCTTGATCAGCGACGGGATGTTCCGGAACACGGCGCCGGCGCCGCGGTTCTGGTTGAAGGCGTTGACGCGAAAACGTGCGAGGTTCGGGATCTCGAAGGAAAAGTCGGTCTCGAAGAATTCCTCGTACACCTTCCGCTGCTTGTCGTTCATGATGTCGTACACCATGCTGTGCACTTCCTTGTGCGTCAGCGGCGGCATGTTGACGCGCTTGACGTCGCCGTCCACGCGGATCATGGGCGGAACGCCCGCGGACAGGTGCAGGTCAGACGCGTTGTTCTTGACTGCGAAGGCCAAGAGTTGGGCGATGTCGACGGCCATCAGGACTCCCTGGCTCGGTGCACGGCACGAAGTCCCGGCGCGCCACAAGGCGGTGCTTCGGGACCGGGGGCAGTATAGCCCTGACCGCCGCACACCAATATGTTAACTGCTCCGCAGAATCCCTCTGAAAGGCTCGCCGCGGTGCGGGACCGCATCACGGTCGCGGCACGCAACGCAGGACGCGACCCCGACGGGATCACCCTGATCGGCGTGGCGAAGTCGCAGCCGCTCACCCGTATCAACGCCGCGCTGGACGCGGGCCTGGCGGATCTTGGCGAGAACTACCTCCAGGAGGCGCGCGTGCACTTTGCGGCGCTCGCCGGCCACGTCGTCGGCCGTCACTTCATCGGGGCGCTGCAGGCCAATAAGACACGCGAAGTCGCCGGGCTGTTCGACTGGGTGCACACGGTGGACCGTCTGCGCATCGCGGAGCGCCTGTCGGCACAGCGGCCGGCGGCGCTGCCGCCGCTCGCGGTCTGCATCCAGGTGCGCCTGGGCGAAGAATCGACGAAGTCCGGAGTTGCGCCCGCGGGACTGGCCCCGCTCGCCGACGCGGTCGCGCGCCTGCCGCGCCTTGCGCTCCGCGGCCTCATGTGCCTGCCGCCGCCGGAGCCGGATACCACCAGGCAGCGGCGCTGGTTCCGGGAACTGCGGCTGCTGCTGGAGCGGCTGAACGCGGCCGGACACCGGCTGGACAGCCTGTCGATGGGCATGAGCGGCGACTTCGTGGCTGCCATCGCCGAGGGAGCGACGCACCTGCGGATCGGCACGGCGATCTTCGGCGAGCGCGTTTAGAATCCGGGAATGGCCGCGCTGTATTTCCTCGTCGACTCGGTCCTCACCTTTGCCGTCTACGCGTTCCTGATCCGGGTCCTGCTCCAGCTCGCACGCGCCGACTTCCGCAACCCGCTGGCGCAGGCGGTGGTCACGCTGACCAACTGGCTCGTGCTGCCCCTGCGGAGGATCCTGCCGGCCGCAGGTCGCTTCGATACGGCCTCATTCGTCGCGCTCTTCGCCGTGCAGTTTGCCGCCACCCTGATCCTGTTCCGGCTGCGGACCGGCGCGCTCTTTCCGTTCGTGCCGCTCGCGGCGGCTGCGCTGCGTTCCCTCGCGCTGGCGACGCTCATGCTTTACACGGTGCTGATCTTCGTCTACGCCGCCCTCTCCTTCATTGCGCCGGGCGTACGCAGTCCCGCGACCTCGATGCTCGCGTCCCTTTGCGAACCGGTGCTTCAGCCGCTGCGCCGCATCCTGCCGGTCGTCGGCGGCATCGACTTCTCCCCGCTGGTGGCCATCGTCGGCCTCACGGCGCTTCGCATCCTGATCGGCTGACCATGTCGCATCGCCCGGGTCGCGGACCGGCGTGGGGTGCGGGCAACACCGGAAGCAAGTTACTGAATCCGCCCGGATCCCGTCGGTTTTCAGCGGTTTCGGGCCTTTCGGCGGGGCGGATCGCGACGATACTCGCCCTGGTTGCGATCACGGCCTGCAGCGGCGGTCCCGAGCCCCCGCCGGAGGCGCCGCCGTACACCGATCCCGGCTTCGTCGAGGCCGGCGGATACAGGTTGTACTACGCGCTCACGCTGACCGGCGATCTGCCCTCTGGGATTGCGGACAGTTACGGCATTGTGCAGAGGCCCAATCTAGCTCTGCTTGCGATCACGATCCAACCGATCGGCACGCGCGCGGTGTCGGCCGTGAACGTCGCAGAGGTCGAGGCAACCCTGGTCTCATTGACCGGCATGCGGCAGGAGGTGACGCTGCGGCGCCACCTGGAGGCGGGACTCCCGACCTGGCTCGCAACCGTCGGGGTCCACCATCGCCTGCCATTCACGATCGAGATTCGGGCACGCGCGACACCGTCGAGCCCTGAACTCCGCGTCCGCCTGACGCGGGAGTTTCGAGTCGAATGAATTTCGCACCGTCGCTCCGACCCGTAAAAAACCGCTTTGAATCGCCGTCCACCCACTTATGCGGCCTGATTTTCCATGGTATGGTGCGCGCCGGAATTGATTTGGCGGGATCGCCCCGTCGCTGACAGAACCACAGGAGATTACTCAATGGCGAAAAAGAATGCGGCTCCGACGAAGTCGCAGATCGTATCGGCGGTCGCTGCCAAGGCGGACCTCAGCAAGAAGCAGGTCAATGCCGTGCTCGAGGCGCTCGGCGACCAGATGAAGAAGGCGTTGAAGGGCGTCGGCGTGTTCACGCTGCCCGGCGTCTGCAAGATGCGCGTCGTGAAGAAGGCCGCCACCAAGGCGCGCGAGGGCGTCAATCCCTTCACCGGCCAGAAGATGATGATCAAGGCCAAGCCGGCCTCGAAGAAGGTGCGCATCCGCGCCCTCAAGAACCTCAACGAGATGGTGGGCTGAAGCCCGGTCCATCCGTTTTCAAGTTCGAAAGCAGACGGGGCGGCCCATCCGCCCCGTTCGTTTTTCGGGAGTTTTCACGTAATTTCAGCGGCACGCGCAGCGAGCCAGGCACCGATCAGCGACCGCAGCTCGGTCAGGCGCCCATGGAAGAAATGTTCGGCACCCGAGAGGATCCGCACTTGCGGTGCGGGCTCGACGCTCCGGGTCCAGGCCAGCACGGCTTCGTGGTCGACGAGCTCATCGGCATCGCCCTGGGCGACCAACCAGGGGCAACGCGGCGCGGCGAGCGTCGTGAAATCGAAGCGGCGCACGGGCGGGGCAACGGTCACAAGCGCAGCTGCGTCGCGCAACGTCGCGAGGCGGTAGGCGACGAAGCCGCCGAAGGAAAAACCGAGCGACCACAAGCGCGCAGCACCCGTCGCCTTGCCCGCCCAATCCGCGACGGCGGCCGCATCCTCGCTCTCCCCGCCGCCGTCATCGTGCCTGCCCGCACTCCCGCCGACGCCACGGAAATTGAATCGCACCGAGGTGACGCCCTGGTCCTGGCAGGCGCGCGCAAGTGTATGGACGACCTTGTTCTGCATCGTCCCGCCATAGAGCGGATGCGGATGGCAACACACCGCCACGAAATCGGCCCGTCCGTCCGGCGGCCGCTCGATCATCGCCTCGATCGCGCCGGCCGGCCCGTCGATGAAGACTTTTTCGACCGTCGCGGCGCGCGATGTCATGCCGCGTCATGCGCTGCGGGCGAGGGGGAGCCGTCCCTCGCTCGCTCCGCCGGAACTTTAATCGCTCGCTCGGGAGGTCCCACTCGCCCGCTACGCGCGTGACGCGGCATGTGATCTCCCGCGCTCAACGCTTGTAAATGACGCCTTCCTTCATCACGAACGAGACGTGTTCGAGCGCGTGAACGTCGGCGATCGGGTCGCCGGGCGCCGCGATGAGGTCGGCAAGCTTGCCGGCCTCGACGCTGCCGAGCCGGTCGTCGATGCCGAGAAAGCGGGCGGGCACCATCGTGGCCGACTTGATCGCGTCCATGACCGGCATGCCGGCCTCGACCATGTAACCGAATTCCTTCGCATTGTCGCCATGCGGACCGACGCCGGTGTCGGTGCCGAACATGATCTTGACGCCCGCTTTCCAGGCTTTCGCGAAGGTCTTCTGGATCTGGGGCCCGACCTCGAGCGCCTTGGGTCGAATGATCGCCGGGAAGAAATCCGGGTCCTGGGCACGATCGTAGACCCAGCGGCCCGCCGAAATCGTCGGCACGTAGTAGGTGCCGTGCTCCTTCATGAGGCGGATGCATTCGTCGTCCATGAAGGTGCCGTGCTCGATGGAGTCGATGCCGTTCCTCACCGCGCGCTTGATGCCCTCGGCACCGTGCGCATGCGCGGCCACTTTCATGCCGTAGTCATGCGCAGTCGTGATCACCGCCGCGAGTTCCTCGTCCGTGAACTGCGGCCCGCTCCCCGATTTCTCGATCGAAAGCACGCCGCCGGTCGCCATGACTTTGATCAGGTCCGCGCCATCCTTGTAGCGCTGGCGCACGGCTTCGCGGCAGCTGTCGGCGCCGTCGCAGACGGTGTCGAGCCGCGGGTCTTCGCTGGAGAGGTACGGCCCCCAAGAGTTGCTCGCATCCGCATGACCGCCCGTGGTGCCGATCGCGCGGCCGGCGGTGAAGATGCGGGGACCCTTGATCTTGCCGGCCGCGATCGCACGCCGGAGCGCAATCGAGACGTTCCACTGGT
This sequence comes from uncultured Gammaproteobacteria bacterium, assembly GCA_963738285.1. Lineage (GTDB taxonomy): Bacteria > Pseudomonadota > Gammaproteobacteria > Steroidobacterales > Steroidobacteraceae > SCUD01. The sequence goes on from CAVTVX010000002.1 coordinate 29,733, forward strand.
CTCCCAGGTTGCGCACCGTGGTGAACCCCGCAAGCAGCGTCCGCCCGGCGTAGACGACGGAATCGAAGGCCTCGTCCGCCTCGCCTTTCTTGATGCGGTCGAGCTCGCTCGTGCGACTCTGCTCGCTGGTCAGGTGGACGTGCATGTCCATGAGGCCCGGCAGCACGGTCGCACCCGACAGGTCGACGACCTCGTCGCCGGCACCAGCCGCGGCAAAGCCCTCTTCGACCGCCCGGATGCGGCCACCGTCCACGATGACGGTCACGTGCTCGCGTGGCGCGGCGCCGACACCGTCAATCAGCCTGCCGGCATGGATCAGCGTCGCGGCGCTCGCGGCGCCCCCGGAACAAAGCGCGGCCACGGCCGCCAAGCGAATCAGCATGCGCATCATGACCTCTTTGGCCTGTTACCGGTCTCTCTGCAGCGTGACCGTTTCCACGGCGAGCAACTCGACCTCGAACAGCAGCGTGGAGTTCGGGGGAATGGCGCCGTTGCCGACATCGCGGCTTCCGTAGGCAAGCGCGGGCGGAATGACAAGGCGCCGCAGGCCGCCCACTTTCATTCCGGGGATGCCCTGCTCCCATCCCTGCACGACGCGGCCAGCGCCGAGCGGGAATGAGAACGGCCGTCCGCGTTCGCGTGAACTGTCGAACTGCCGGCCGCGGAAATCCTTCGCGTGCGGGTCGTAGATCCAGCCGGTGTAGTGGACGATGACGATCATCCCGGGAAAGGCCTCGTCGCCGACGCCCTTCACGAGGTCGGTCACCAGGAGCGCGCCTTCGGGCGGGGCCGGCGTCATGGCCGCCGGAGCGGCGGGCGGCCCGCCACTTGCGACGGCGGCGAACCCGAGCAGGATAGCGGCCGCGCTCCGGGCGGCGATGGGCTGCTGTGCCATGACGCAAAGATAGCAGCGTCGGCTCTCGGAGGGGACGCTCCCCTTCGACGATCGGTCTTCCTGATAGCCCATGAATGCGCGGTGTCGAAGGGGAACGTCCCCCTCGCAGCTTCGATCAAGGCGTGGTGTCGAAGGGGAGCGTCCCCCTACGGGCTTCGATCAAGGGCCAATGTCGAAGGGGAACCTCCCCCTCGCGGCTTCGATCCGGGTCTCGGCCGGATTATTCTGCCGGCCAGAGGCCGAATTGTTGGCGCAGGACGCTGAGCAGATCCTCGAGCTCGTCGAACAGCTGGACGAGACGCTCCACGCCCGCCTCAGCGATCCGTGGAACGACGGTTTTGGCCGCTCGGGACGGGCGCGTCGCCATCGACCGCAAAGGCGCCCCGCGCTTTTTCGGCCCAGATCTTGTAGTTCGAGTACTTGGTCAACTCACGCGAGATCGCGCCATGACGGCTGATCGACGTGCGCTTTGGCAGCTTCGGGGCGGGCTCGGGGCCAATGCGCTCGCGGCCGTCGGCCGGCGTCACCTTGATGTCGCTCACGCGCGTGAGACCTGATCGGGCTTCATGCCCCGCAAGTTACGCGCGGGGGACCAGTCTAAACAGGAACTGCATCACAGGTCGCAGGGCGCCGCCGGGGCACCCCACCGCAGTCAGACGATGCGGTAACTCGGGCGGTACTCTCCGACCAGTTTCATGCGCTTCTCGGCGACAAAGCCGCGCAACAGCTCATCGAGCGGCCTTGCGATCTGCGACTGCGCGTGGATCTCGAATGGGCCCTTTTCCTCGATCAGGCGGATGCCCCGTTCCTTGACGTTTCCCGCGACGATCCCCGAAAAGGCGCGGCGCAGGTTTGCCGCGCGCTCGTGCACGGGCTGGTCCATCGAAAGCGCAAGAGAGGACATCGAGGAGTGGCTCACTTCGAATGGCTGCTGGAAATCGCGCGGGATCCGCAGCAGCCAGTTGTAGTTGTAGGCATCCCCTGCGCGCCGGCGCGAGCGGCGCACGACGTCGAAGCCGCGCTGCATCTCGCGCGCGACCTCGGGCGGGTCATCGACGATCACGCGGTAGCGCTGCTGCGCCTCGGCCCCGAGTGTGAGCCCGATGAAGCGATCGAGCTGGCGGAAGTAACCCGCACTCTCGCGCGGACCGGTGAACACGAGCGGCAGCGGCTGGCTCGCATTCGCCGGGTCGAGCAGGATGCCGAGCAGGTAGAGGATTTCCTCGGCCGTGCCGGCGCCGCCCGGAAAGACGACGATCCCGTGGCATAGCCGGACAAAGGCTTCGAGCCGCTTTTCGATGTCCGGCATGATCACGAGCTGGTTCACGATGGGGTTCGGCGGTTCCGCCGCAATGATTCCCGGCTCGGTGATCCCGATGTAGCGGCCATCGCGGATGCGCTGCTTGGAGTGGCCGATGGTCGCGCCCTTCATCGGGCCCTTCATGGCGCCCGGGCCGCAGCCGGTGCAGACCGAAAGGCCCCGCAGTCCGAGCTCGTAACCGACCTGCTTGGTGTAGTCGTACTCTTCGCGCGGGATGGAATGCCCGCCCCAGCAGACGACGAGGTCGGGCCGGCCCTTGTGCTCAAGCGCGCGGGCATTCCTGAGGATGCAGAAAATCGCATTGGTGAGGCTCGCCGAGTCGTCCAGGTCGAAACGCGCGACGATCTCGTTGTGCGTGTAGACGATGTCGCGCAGCACCGAAAACAGGTGCTCCTTGACGCCCCTGATCATCTCGCCGTCGACGAATGCGCTGCCTGGGGCATGCTGCATCTCGAGCTTGATGCCCCAGGGCTCCCGCACAATCCGAAGCTCGAAATCCTTGTAGGCGTCGAAAATCAGGCGCGCATCGTCAATCAGCGTCCCGGAGTTCAAAACCGCGAGCGCGCAGCGGCGAAAGAGCGGATAGAGGCCGCCCTGCCCGCGGTCGAGCAGTTTGTCGACCTCCTGCTGCGACAGGTTGTCGAGCACGCCCTTGGGCGACACCCGTGCATGCACGACCGCCGAGAGGTCGAGCCCTGGGCTTGCGCTCACGGCAGGATCTCGATCGGCGTGTCCTGCCCCGTCAGAAGCCAGAAGTCGAGCATGTTCTCGTTCGACAGCGCGATGCAGCCATCCGTCCAGTCGGTGTTGAGGTAGCGCTCGCGCGGATATTTCAGGAAGTTCGGCAGCCCGTGCACCATGATCGAGCCGCCTGGCGCCCAGCCGTTCTTGCGGGCGAGCGAAATGTCGGCGGCTTCCGGATACGAGACTTGCACGGCGAGGAAGAAGTCGCTCTGCGCATTGCGGCGCGTGAGGCGGTAGCGGCCCTCGGGGGTGCGGAAATCGCCCTCGCGCTGCTTCTGCCCGGACGGGGCGAGGCCGAGCGAAATACGGTAGCTCGCGACCAGTGCGCCGTCGCGATAGAGTTCCATGCGGCGATTCGCCTTGAGCACGACGACGCGGTCGACCGGCTGCAGCATGCCCGCGGGTCCGGCGAGGCCGGCCATCGAGTCCGCCCACAATGGCGGCGCCAACAGGGCCGCCAGAATCATCGAAATCAAGAGCTTGCGATGCATCTCGCGAGACAGTATAACGCCCCGTGCCGGTCGCGGCCGGTCAGTCGGCGATCAACTCGACCGCTTCACAGTTTCGCGGCGATGCCCGGGCGACCAGCCGGTAGTGGCCGCCGGGCTCGAGTTCGGCCTCCACCGTGAATCGACGCACCGAGCCGCTTTCTGCCACGCGGCAATCCACGAGCAGCGCGTGCGCACCGGGCGCCAGCTCGGCCTTGCTCGCCGTGAGCCCGACTTCACGGCCATCGACCAGGCGCAGCCGCAGTTGTACGGGCAGTCCCGCGCTCACGACGGGATCGGCGCGCACGATTGCCCGCTCGTCCGCCGGCAGCGGCGGCCCGTCGTAGAGACGCTCTGTCGCACAGCCGGCGACCATCGTGGCGACGACGAGCAGAGGGGACGCTCCCATTTTGCCGCGCAATCGCGTCACCATGCGCGCGCCGCGGAAAAGGCGGGTCGTCCCCGGAAAAAAGGCGGCCCGAAGGCCGCCTGGGAGGTCACGCGCAGCCCCTGGTATCAGGAGCCGCCGGGCGGGGACCCGGCTGGCGCGTGAGAAAAAATTCCCGGCGTCATCCGCACTTTGACTCGCCGCAGGACAGGCAGGTCATGCAGCCGTCCATCTTGACGACTGCGGCCGTGTTGCACTTGACGCAGAGCTGCGCGCCTTCCGGGTAGCCCGACTGCGCAAATGCGTCCTGCTGGCGGTTGCGTTGCTCCCACTCCTTGCGCTTCGACTCGACGAGCAGCCGCTGCGTATCGTCCATGCCCGGCTTCTGCATCAGGCCGATGGTCTGCAGGTGACGCTCGACGACGTAGCCGATCTCGGCGACGATCGAGGGCATGAACTTGCCGCCCGGCTGCCAGTAGCCGCCGCGCGGGTCGAACACCGCTTTCAGCTCCTCGGTCAGGAAGGCGACATCGCCGCCCTTCCTGAACACGGCGGAAATGATGCGCGTCAGCGCGACGATCCACTGGAAATGATCGAGGTTCTTCGAATTGATGAAGATCTCGAACGGCCGCCGGTGCTCGTGTTCCGTGCCCTCGTTCAGCATGATGTCGTTGATCGTCAGGTACATCGCGTGGTCGGAAACCGGCGTCTTGATCTTGTAGGTCGAGCCGATCAGCACCTCGGGCCGCTCGAGTTTCTCGTGCATCCACACGACCTTGCCGCCGCCGTCCTTGCGGGCCTTGCCTTCGCGGGCCTGCGGCGCCGCCTTCTCGGGTTCGGGTTTCTGTACCCGGTACTTGACGATCTTCTTCTCGAACTTGATCCGGCTCATCGCATCACCTCGGGCGCTCTCAATAGCGGCCGTAATAGCCTTCCTTCAGTGCATCGAACAGGTTCGCGGCAGTGTGGACCTCGCCGTCGTACTCGATCTCCTCGTCGCCGCGGGCCTCGACCTCGCTGCCGTCTTCGAGCGTGAACACGTAGGTCGTGTTCTTGAGGTCGTCCTCCTTCACCAGCACGCCCTGGAACGCCTCCGGATTGAAGCGGAAGGTCGTGCAGCCCTTGAGGCCCTTCTCGTGCGCATAGAGATAGATGTCCTTGAAGTCCTCGTAGCGGAAGTCGGTGGGCACGTTCGCCGTCTTCGAGATCGACGAGTCGACCCACTTCTGGGCCGCGGCCTGGATTTCCACGTGTTCGCGCGGGCCGATGCTGTCGGCGGTCACGAAATACTCCGGCAGGGCCTCGGCGGAATTGGTCGAGCCCGGCATCGCGCGCGGGTTGACGAGCTCGCGGTAGGCGAGCAGCTCGAAGGAATAGACGTCCATCCGCTCCTTCGTCTTCCTGCCCTCGCGGATCACATTGCGGAAATAATGGTGCGCGAACGAGGGCTCGATGCCGTTGCTGGCATTGTTGGCCAGCGACAGCGCGATCGTCCCGGTGGGCGCGACCGAGCTGTGGTGCGTGAAGCGCGCGCCGACGGACTCGATCTCCTTAACCAGTTCCGGCGCCACCTCGGCGAGCCGGCGCATGTAACGGCTGTAGCGCGCGTGCAGCACGCGGCCCGGCACGCGATCGCCGACCTTCCAGCCGTCGCGGGCCATCTCCGGGCGCTTCCGGAGCATCGCACGCGTGACGGTGAACTCCTCGTTCATGACGGGCGCCGGGCCTTTCTCGCGCGCGAGCTCGAGACCGGCCTCCCAGCCCGCGATCGCCATTTCGCGCGCCACGTTGTCCGTGAACGCGACGGACTCCGGCGAGCCGTACTTCATGCCGAGCATCGTGATCGCCGAGCCTAGCCCCAGGAAGCCCATGCCGTGGCGGCGTTTGCGCACGATCTCGTCCCGCTGGCGGCCCAGCGGAAGTCCGTTGATCTCCACCACGTTGTCGAGCATGCGGGTGAACACGCGCACGACCTCGCGGTATTCGTCCCAGTCGAAGCTCGCCTCCTCCGTGAACGGCCGGCGCACGAAGCGCGTGAGGTTCATGGAGCCGAGCAGGCAGGAACCATAGGGGGGCAGCGGCTGCTCGCCGCATGGATTGGTGGCGCGGATGTTCTCGCACCACCAGTTGTTGTTCATTTCGTTGACGCGGTCGACCAGGACGAAGCCCGGCTCGGCGAAATCGTAGGTCGACGCCATGATAACGTCCCAGAGCCGGCGCGCCGGGAGGGTCTTGTAGATCCTGCAGGCGACGAGGCCTTCCTCATTCGAGACATAACCTTCGGCGTCCGGCCATTCGCGCCAGACAAAGGCCTGCGGATCGCGCAGGTCCTGCTTTTCCGGGTCGTATTCGCGCAGGGAGAGCGGGAAAGCCAGGTTCCAGTCGCGGTCGCCGCGAACCGCCTCGATGAATTCGTCGGTCACGAGCAGCGACAGGTTGAACTGCCTGAGGCGGCCGTTCTCCCGCTTCGCGCGGATGAAGTCCACGGCATCCGGATGACCGACATCGAAGGTGCCCATTTGCGCGCCGCGGCGGCCGCCCGCCGAGGAGACGGTGAAGCACATGCGGTCATAGATGTCCATGAAGGACATCGGGCCCGAGGTGTGCGAGCCCGCACCCGCGACATAGGCGCCACGCGGCCGAAGCGTCGAAAATTCGTAGCCGATGCCGCAGCCCGCCTTCAGCGTGAGCCCGGCCTCGTGCACCTTGTTCAGGATGTCGTCCATCGAGTCGCGGATGGTCCCCGATACCGTGCAATTGATCGTCGAAGTCGCCGGTTTGTGCGCGAGCGCGCCGGCGTTCGACATGATGCGGCCCGCGGGGATCGCGCCCTTGCGCAGCGCCCACAGGAAGCGCTCGAACAGCGCCTCGCGCTGCGCGGGCTCCTCGACGTCCGCAAGGGTCTTCGCAACGCGCGCATGCGTATCGTCCATGGTCACGTCGATGGGCGCGCCATCCTTGGCGGTCAAGCGGTATTTCCGGTCCCAGATGTCGAGCGACGCCTCCTGGAAAGGAATTTCATCGACGTCTTTGTGCTCGATCCTGACCGCTGTGCTCATGATGTCCGCATCGCCCCCCGTCGTCCCGGCCGCCCCATCGATTCGCCGGAGAAATCTTGCCCGGGCATGCGCTTCCTGGCGCCGCCTGCGTCCGATTTCACTTGGCTCCCTGACTCTTCTGCCGGCCTGACCCGCCTCTCGGCCGGCGACCACAAGATCTTGTGTCAGGATTGCGAAATTATTTCCGCAGGGGCAGTGGTGTCAAGGATTTCCTTATGGAAAAAATCACGCAATAAAACAACTTTATTTTCAATAGGTTATATGTCTCATTTCAGGCTGTTTCCGGCTACCTGCCCAGCCCCGGCGGGCAGGGACCTCAATTCTGCGCAACACAACATCTTGTATGCGGAAAAAAGGCACAAAATACGCACGGATCGTGCAACGAGGCTCCCGCACGCGGGAAAAACAAGGCTCCCGCGCTCTGGAACTTGTGCATTCGGTGCCCGGTCAGACATCGCGCCCCAACGAGGTTGCAATTCATGAACAAATTCCCCGCGGCCGTCCTCGCAGTCGGCGCACTTGCGCTTTCCCCCGGCGTTTTCGCGCAAACGACGCTGCCTTCCTTCGCGCCCGTGATCAAGCGCGTGGCGCCCGCCGTCGTCAACATCGCGGTGCGCGGCACGGTCGCCGCGCCGCGCAACCCGTTCTTCGATGACCCCGGGTTCCGCCGCTTCTTCGGACTTCCCCCGGACGCCCAGCCACGCGACCGGGAGTTCCGCAGCGCCGGTTCCGGCGTCATCGTCGACGCGAAGAATGGCTACATCGTGACCAACGCCCATGTCGTCAAGAACGCCACCGAGATCACCGTGACGTTGATGGACGACGTCGAGCTCAAGGCGGAGGTCGTCGGCGCGGACGAGCGCTCGGACGTTGCGGTCGTGCGGGTCAAGGATGCGGCGCTGCCCGCCGAGATGCATCTCGCCGACTCCTCCAAGCTCCAGGTCGGCGACTTCGTGATCGCGATCGGCAACCCCTTCGGCTTGCAGCACACGGTGACCTCCGGCATCGTCAGCGCGCTGGGCCGTTCCGGGATCAGCCGCGACAATTACGAGGATTTCATCCAGACCGATGCCGCGATCAATCCCGGAAACTCCGGCGGAGCGCTGGTCGGCCTCGACGGCGACCTGGTCGGCATCAATTCGGTCATCCTGTCGCAGAGTGGCGGCAATATCGGCATCGGCTTCGCGATCCCGTCGAACATGGTGCGCTCGGTGATGGACCAGCTGATCGAGTCCGGGCAGGTCAATCGCGGTCAGCTCGGCGTCGTCACGATCAGTCTGACACCGGAATTCCGCAAGAGCCTCGGGCTGCCAAACGACGCCCAGGGCGCGCTCGTGACCCAGGTCGCCGAGGGCTCGGCGGCCGCGCGGGCGGGCATCGAGGTCAGCGACCTGATCACTTCGGTGCGCGGCCAGTCGATCAAGACCAACACCGAGCTTCGCAACACCATCGGCATGCTGAAGGTCGGCGAGTCCGTGGACATCGGGATGCTGCGCGAGGGCAAGCCGAAGAACGTCACCGCCGTGCTGAAGGAGCCCGCACAGATATCGGACGCCTCTTCGATCCACCCGGCACTTGCGGGCGCCGACCTGGTCGAGGTCACCGAGGATCCGGCAGGCGGTATCCGCATCCGCGACGTGGCGCCGGGCAGCCCGGCCGCCCAGGCGGGACTGCTGGCGGATGACCGCATCATTGCGGTGAACCGGCAGCGCGTCTCCACGCTGGCCCAGCTGCGCGAGGCGGCCAAGGACCAGGCCACCATGCTCGTCCAGCTGCGCCGCGGCAACCAGGTCCTGCTGCTCCCGCTGCGATGAGCCGAGTCATCCGGCTGGACAACATGCCATCGGCTTGCCCGCCCGGCCTTCGCTTGCCGGGACTCCGTTCGTTCGCTCCGCCGGAACTTTAGTCGCTCACTCACGGGTCTCGGCAGGCTCGTCCGCGCGGGCAAGCGGCGGGCGGGTCCCCGAGCGAGCGACTAAAGTTCCGGCGGAGCGAGCGAGGGTCCCCGCGCGCCGCACCGCCCGCGCGCGTAAATCGGACGACCTATAATCGGGCGATGGCAGCTCGGTCGATCTGCGTGCTGGGCGGCTCCGGCTTCGTGGGCACGCACTTGTGCGCGGCGCTGGCCCGCGACGACTGGCGCATCACGGTGCCGACCCGAGATCCCGCGCGGGCTCGCCACCTCGCGCCGATTCCCTCGCTCAGGCTCGTCGCGGCCGACATCCACAATCCGGGCGTCCTCGCGGCGGTCTGCGCCGGCCAGCGGGTCGTCGTCAATCTGGTCGGTATCCTGAACGAGCGCGGCCGCAGCGGCAGCGGATTTGCCCGCGTTCACGTGGATCTCGTGCGCAAGCTGGTCGAGTCGTGCCGCCGGCAGCGTGTCGACCGGCTGCTCCACGTCAGCGCGCTCAATGCGGATGCCGACCTGGGCTCGAGCCACTACCTTCGCAGCAAGGGACGCGGCGAACGCGTCATCCGCGAGGAGGCCGACCCCGACTTGTGCTGGACGATTTTCCAGCCCTCCGTGATCTTCGGGCCACGCGATGATTTCGTTAACCGCTTCGCGCACCTGCTGCGCGCGATCCCGCTCGGGATTCCGCTCGCCCGCCCGGGCGCCCGGTTTGCGCCGGTCTGGGTGGCCGACGTGGTCGCCGCGATCCAGTGCGCGCTGGCGGACGACAGCACCGCGGGTGAAAGCTACGAACTCTGCGGGCCGGAGCGACTGACGCTGCGGGAGATCGTCTGCGACATACGCGACCGGCTCGGGCTCCGGCGCGCCGTAATCGGCATTCCAGACCTGGCGGCGCGCCTCCAGGCGGCCATCTGTGATTTCGTCCCCGGAAAGCCTTTCTCCACCGACAACTACAGGTCGCTGCTCGTCGACAGCGTCTGCAAGGTCAACGGGCTGGCGCGGCTCGGCATCAAGCCCCAACCCCTCGAGGCGATCCTGCCCCGCTACCTGATCTGAATCCCGTCGCTTGCGGGACCCGGGTAAAACACTTCAGCGCCGCGAGTGAGGTGGCGTGGGTATCCCCGAGCGGAGCTTCAGGATTTCGCGGAGCGAGGGGATACCCCGTCGGATCCCGCTCGCGGCGCCGATTCGCTTTGCCAGACTTCGGTCAGGATGGTGGGCAGATCTCGGCTCGGGCGGTCGGATCGTGGATCAGCTGCGCCATTGCCGAGTAGAAGGCCGGCAGGTCGTTGTCGAGGCGGTCGAGCTCGGCGCGCAGCGCGGGGACGCAGCGCTCGTAGGTCGCGATGGCGACGAGACGGGCGTTGTTGTAGTCGCCGGTCGCGGGATGGCCGCCGGCCACCAGGGCTTCGTGCAGACGCGCGAACTCGGCGGCCTTCAGCTCGCGCGTCGCCTCGGGCGGAAGCTTGCGCTCATACAGCCCGGCGAGTCGGCGGCGGATGTCGACCATGAGTTCGGCCGCCTCGCGCTGGCGCTCACGCAGCGCGAGGAACTTCCCGAGGTCGGCCGGCCGGTGCTCGTGCGCCAGCCAGCGCCGCAGTCCTTCGGTTTCGACGACGGTCGCAAGAGCCTCGTTGAAGTCGCTGTCGCCGGGCGCATAGACGGCCTGGTGCGCGAGCTCGTGGAAGATGAATGCCGCGAGCTCGGTGTCCCCGTAGCCCAGCATCGTGTTGAGCACCGGGTCACGCAGATGGCCGAGCGTCGAATACGCGATGGACGGCCCGACGTAAACGTCGTAGCCGCGCTTGCGCAGCCTTGCAGCCGCCCGTCCCGCGAGCTCCTCGTCGAAATAGCCGCGATAGCTCACGCAACCCGCGACCGGAAAACACCAGCGCTTTGGCTCGAGTGAAAATTCCGGCGCCGCGAACAGATTCCAGGTTGCGTAGCGGCGCCCGAGATCGGCAAATGTCCGGTAACTGCCGTTGTCGGGCAGGCCGAGGTCCGTCATCGCGAAATTCCGGGCCTGCGCCGCAAGCCGGAGCCGCCGCCTGAGGGTCGCGTCCGTACCCGGACGTGCGATCACGTCGGCGATCGGTTCACGCCTGCGGTTCATCTCGAGCTGTCCCTCCGCCAGGTGGACGTAGTAGCAGCCGGCGAGCGCGATGCATGCTGCCGCGGCGGCCAGCAGCCGGATCGGACGCCACGGGGAATCGCGTAACATGATGCGATGAAAGTCTATCTGGTCGGCGGCGCGGTTCGCGACGAACTGCTCGGCCGGGCGGCCGGCGAGCGCGACTGGGTCGTGGTCGGCGCGACGCCGCAGCAGATGCTGGACGCCGGATACCGCCAGGTCGGCCGCGACTTCCCCGTGTTCCTGCATCCCCTGACCGGCGAAGAGCACGCGCTCGCGCGCACGGAGCGCAAGACCGGTCCCGGATACCGCGGTTTCGAGCTTCACTTCTCGCCCGACGTCACGCTCGAGGAGGACTTGAGGCGCCGTGATCTCACGATCAACGCGATGGCGCGCGACACCGGCGGCCGCCTGATCGATCCGCACGGCGGGCGTGCCGATCTCGAGGCGCGAAAGCTCCGCCACGTGTCAGAGGCCTTCAACGAGGACCCCGTCCGGATCCTTCGCGTCGCACGCTTCCTCGCCCGCTTCGAGCCGCTCGGATTCACGATTGCGGCGGAGACAGAGGCGCGGATGCGCGCGATGGTCGCCGCGGGCGAGGTGGACGCCCTCGTCCCGGAGCGCATCTGGCAGGAGACCGATCGCGCCCTCGCTGAAGCCGCGCCCGCGGCCTGGATGAGGACGCTGCGCAATTGCGGCGCGCTTGCGCGCATCATTCCCGAGCTCGACGCTCTCTACGGAGTGCCGCAGCCCGCGCGTTGGCATCCGGAAATCGACACGGGCCTGCACATGGAGCTGGTGCTCCGGGCGGCCGCCGACCTGACGCCGCAGCCGCGCATCCGGTATGCCGCGCTGATGCACGACCTCGGCAAAGGGCGGACGCCGCGATCGCAGTGGCCTCGGCACGTCGGTCACGAGGCATCCGGCGCGCGGCTCGCGGAATCGGTCTCGGCCCGGCTACGCGTCCCGACCGACTATCGCGAACTCGCGGTGCTCGCCGCACGCTGGCATGGGCTCGCGCACCGCGCCGCGGAACTGCGGCCGCGCACGGTCCTCGACCTGCTCGAATCCTGCGACGCTTTCCGGCGCCCGGAGCGCTTTCGCGATCTGCTCGTCGCCTTCGAGGCGGACCATCGCGGCCGCGGGGGATTCCGCGAACGCCCGTATCCGCAGGCGACGCTGCTCAGAAAGGCGCAGGAGACGGCGCTGGCGGTCGCCCTCACCGACGCGGACCGCGAAGGCCTTGCCGGCGGGAAGATCGGTGAACTGCTGCGACGGCGCCGGCTGTCGGCGCTGAAAGCGGGCAGCTGATCAGGCGAAGACCCAGAAGATGAGCGCTGCGATCGCAAAGCGGTAGATCGCGAATGGTGCCAGCCCGATGCGGTTGATCGCGCGCAACAGCCAGGCGATGCATGCATAGCCGGTGACTGCCGCGACCGCGATGCCAAGGCCGATGATCGGCCAGTCAACCGCACCGGCAGGCTCGTCGACCAGCTTGATCCCCTCGTAAGCGCCCGCCATGCCGATGCCGGGCACCGCGAGCAGGAATGAGAATCGGGCCGAGGCCTCGCGCGTGAGGCCGAGGATCCGCGCCATCGTCATCGTGACGCCCGAGCGCGAGGTGCCCGGCATCAGGGCCAGCGCCTGTGCGCAGCCGATCAGGAACGCGTCGCGCCAGCCGATCGAGTGTCCGTCGCGCAGGCTCGGGCCATAGCGGTCGGCAAGCCACATCAGCAGGCCGAAAAACGAGAGCGTGGCGGCGACGAAGAGCGGATTGCGAAGCCAGTGCTCGATGAGGTCGCCGAAGGCGAGGCCGACCAGCCCGACCGGAATGGTGCCGAGGATCAGGCACAGGGCGAGCCGCGCATCCGGCGTCAGGCCGCCACCCGACAGGGCGCCAAAGAATCCGCGCGTCATGGCGACCAGCTCGCGGTGAAAGTACGCGACGGCTGCGAACAGCGTGCCGACGTGCACGGCGACGTCGAACGCGAGCCCCTGGTCGGGCCAACCCAGGAGGCGCGGCGCCAGCACGAGGTGACCCGAACTCGAGATCGGCAGGAACTCGGACAGGCCCTGGACGATGGCGAGCACGATTGCCTGAATGGGGTCCACGACGCCTCCTTCTAGGCCGTCATCCTACAGACTCGCGGCAAGGTCCCTGAACTCGAAGCCGGCGACCGGGCCGTCGATGCCGCGGGTCAGCGCCATCACCTTGAAGCGCTCGCCCATTTCCCCGGGCAGGAGAAAGCGGGCAGTGGCCTGACGATGGGCAATCCTTTCGCGCCCGGTCGCGCTTTCCGAGAGCCGCGCCAGTTCGTGTTCGATGCCGACGGACAACAGGTAGTGAGCCTGGGTCGAAAAACCACCGACCTCGAGCCCGGCACCGCGGGCCTCGTCGGCGAGCGCCGAGAAATCGACCCAGGCCGTCAGGTCCTGCGCGCCGGGATGCGCCAGCACATCTTCCACCCGGTGGTGACGCCGGAACCCGCAGAGCGTCCCACCTTGACGCGAGGCGTGGTAGTACTGCGCGCGCGGCAGACCGTAATCGATCACGAGCAAGGCGCCTTTCTGGAGCGCAGCGCTCGCAGATGCGACCCATTCGCCCTGCCCGAGCCGAAGCTCAGACCGGTATCCCGGCGCCATGGGATCGGCCAGCCGAGTCTGCAGCGCTTCTACCGCCTGCGTGAGCGGCGCGTCCGCGGGACGGGCAGCCCACTCGAACCGGTCCGCATTCGCGGCCACTCCGATTGCCTCAATGCCATGGCGCGCGACGCGGAACCGCTCGCAAGGCAAGGCATCGAGCACTTCGTTGGCGATCGCGACACCCCGCCAGCCCCGGTCCGGCGGTGCGCCGAGCCATTCGAAGCGGCCGGCGAGCGCTTCGGTGCGCGGTGACTTTCCGATTCGCTCGCGCTGGCGCCGCGCAAGCGATGCGCTGGGCTCGACGATGCGATAGCGCGCGGGCGGCGCTCCGCGGCGCGCGAGCTCACCGACGAGCTCTTCCGCCAAGCGGCCGCTGCCCGCGCCGAATTCGACGATGTCGCCGCCCTCCGTGGCCGCGAGCAGGCCCGCGAGCCCGTTTGCAAGGCAGGCGGCAAAGAGCGGCGAAAGTTCCGGCGCCGTGATGAAATCCCCGGCTGCGCCGAAGATTGGATGTTCCGCCGCGTAATAGCCGAACTCCGGCTCGTAGAGCGCCGCCTGCATGAACGCGGAGAAAGGCAGCCAGCCGCCGTGCTCCGCGGCCCGCGCCCGGATGCGCGCGGCGAGTGCCGCCGAGCGGGCGGTTTCCGCCTCGTCGAGCGCCGGCGGGCCCGTACCCGTCAGCACCTGCCGCTCTGCCCGGCGTGATATCGTCGCCACCGCCTCTCTCTCGCAACCCCGAAGCCATGACGACATCCGGCGCCCCGCTCGCAGACAAGGTCGTCCTCGTCACGGGAGCCGCCCGGCGGATCGGTGCGGCGATTGCCGAGGCGTTTCACTCGCAGGGCGCGCGAGCCGCCGTACATTACCGCAGCTCGAAGACCGAGGCCGATGCGCTCGTGGCGCGGCTCACGGACGGCCGGCCCGGTTCGGCCAGCGCGTTCCAGGCGGACCTGGCCGATCCGGCCGTATGCGAGACGCTGGTTGCCGCGGCAGTCCGCGCATTCGGCCGTCTCGACATCCTCGTCAACAATGCCTCCACCTTCTATCCGACTCCGGTCGGGGCGATCACGCCCGACCAGTTCGATGACCTCCTCGGCTCGAACCTGCGTGCGCCCCTCTTCCTGGCCCAGGCCGCGGCGCCCGAACTCGCGAGACGTGAGGGCCTGATCCTCAACATCGCCGATATTCACGGGCTGCGGCCTCTCGGACGGCACGCGGTCTATTGCGCGGCGAAAGCAGCGCTCGTGATGCTGACACGCTCGCTCGCGCGCGAGCTCGGCCCGGCGATCCGGGTCAATGCGATCGCACCGGGTCCGGTGCTGTGGCCGGAGAACGGCGTGGACGCTGCTCTCCGGCAGCGCATCGTCGCGCGCACCGCACTGAAGCGGGCGGGTTCGCCGGAAGACATTGCGAAGGCGGCGCTCTTCTTTGCCAAGGATGCGCCGTTCGTCACCGGCGAGGTGCTTGTGGTCGACGGCGGCCGCCTGGTCGGCGGCGAGGACCGCTAGCCCGCTCATTCGTCGGCGCCCTCGAGCGTGACCGGAGTCAGCGGATGCGCGCGCTGGTCGAACCGGCGCCACAGGGTGCCGAAACGCGCGCCGGCGACGGGATGCTCAAGGCCGGGCGCCAGTTCCGCCAGCGGTCCGAGCACCCAGGCACGCGTCAACAAGTCCGGATGCGGCAGGCTCTTGCCGGCGATGAGACCGATGCGATTGCCGTGCAGCAGCAGGTCGAGGTCGAGCGCGCGCGGACCCCACTTGGGCGCACCGGGCTCGCGGCCGCAGGCCTGTTCAACGGCCCTCAACCGCTCGAGCAGCGCCTCGGTGGGCAAATCCGCCGGAACTGCGATCACGAGGTTGATGAAATCGTCGCCCGGGAACCCCACTGCCTTGTTCGAGTAGGCCCGCGAGGCCCGGAGACCCGGGAATTCGCGCGCCAGGAGGCTGAGCGCCTGCCGGAGGCTCGCGCGCGGCCGGACATTGCTGCCCGCCGCCACATAGGCCTCAACCACGGTCGAGTTCAGTCATCGAGGTCGCGCTCGACCATCACGCCGACATCGCGCGAATGGCGGATCGCGCCCGGCTTGTGGACGGTGACCCGCACGCGCGCGACCCTGAACTCCTCGAGCACGATGCGCGCGATTTCGCCTGCCAGCGCCTCGACCAGACGGAATGAACTTGCCTCGACGAATGCAAGCACGCGCTTGGCGACCGACTTGTAGTTCAGCGTGTCCTCGATCGCGTCGCTTTTCGCTGCCGCCCGCAGGTCCGTCCAGACCTCGAGGTCGATCTCGAGGCGCTGCTTGACGCCGCGCTCCCAGTCGTAGATGCCGATGACGGCGTCGGCGGCGAGGGCGGTGATGAAGATGCGGTCCAAGAGTTCTCTCTGCATGGCAGGTCCGCCTTAAGAGGGGACGGTCCCCTCTAGAGGGGACCGTCCCCTCTTAAGCGCAAGCATGAGCTTCTCCCGGCGGGCGCAGTTGGTCGAGGGGCCAGCGCGCGCGCGCGCGCGCCGGCAAGTCCTCGCGTTCGCCGGCCTCGAGGCGATGATGGCCCGCGAGCGCGATCATGGCGGCATTGTCGGTGCAAAACTCCGGCCTCGGAAAATACACGCGACATCCGGCGGCCGTCACGGCGCGGGTGAGCGCCTCGCGCAGGCGCTTGTTGGCCGCGACGCCGCCGGCGACGACCAGCGCGCCGAGGCCGGTCTGCCTGAGTGCACGGAGCGACTTCGTGACGAGCGTGTCGACCATGGCGCTCTCGAATCCGCGCGCGACGTCCGCGCGTCCCGCATCGTCGAGATCGCGCCCGCGCAGCGCGACGACGACGGCTGTCTTCAATCCGCTGAAACTGAGATCGAGGCCGGGCCGGTCGAGCATCGGCCGCGGGAACACAAATACGCCTTCGCGGCCATGTTCGGCGAGCGCGGCAAGTGCCGGTCCGCCCGGATAGCCAAGTCCCAGGAGCTTGGCGGTCTTGTCGAATGCCTCCCCGGCCGCGTCGTCCTGGGTTTCGCCGAGGATCCGGTAACGCCCGATGCCCGCGACTTCGACCAGCATCGAGTGACCGCCCGAGACCTGCAGGGCCACGAACGGGTACGCCGGTGCGCCCGGCTCGAGTCCCGGCGCCAGCAGGTGCCCTTCCAGGTGATGAATGCCGACGACCGGCAGTCCCCAGGCATAACCCAGCGCGCGCGCGAGGCAAGCGCCCACGAGCAGCGCGCCAATCAGCCCGGGGCCCGCCGTATAGGCAATGCCGTCAATGGCTTGCGCGGCCAGGCCCGTCTCGGCCAGAACCGACTCGATCATCGGCAACAGCCGCTCGATGTGGTCGCGCGAAGCGAGTTCCGGCACGACTCCGCCATGGCGCCGGTGCAGTTCGATCTGGCTGAAAACACGGTTTGCGAGCAGGCCCTTGCCGCCGTCGTAGAGCGCGACCGCAGTCTCATCGCAGGAGGTCTCTATGCCAAGGACGATCATAAGGCCAGGTCTTTGATTTTCCGGGGACGGGTCACTACAATTCCGGGCCCTTTCCCGGGCTGATCCGGGGCGGTTCAGGTCAACGACGAGGTTTGAATGCCGAGCGTCCGTATCCGCGAAAACGAGTATTTCGACGCCGCGCTGCGTCGCTTCAAGCGCGCCTGCGAAAAAGCCGGCGTCCTGACCGAATTGCGCCGCCGGGAATTCTACGAGAAGCCGACCCAGGAACGGAAACGCAAGAAAGCGGCCGCGATCAAGCGGCACCTGAAGCGCGCCTCCCGGGACGGCGGGCGCAGCGCCACGCGTTGATCCCGGGATGAGCCTGAAGGCCCGCATCACGGAAGACATGAAGGCGGCGATGAAGGCGGGCGAAAAGGACCGCCTATCCTGCATTCGCATGCTCCAGGCCGGAATCAAGCAACGCGAGGTCGACGAGCGCATCGAGCTCGACGACGCGCAGGTGATCGCGGTCATCGACAAGATGATCAAGCAGCGCCGCGAATCGGTGGTCCAGTTCCAGGCCGGCAACCGGGCGGACCTCGTCGCGAAGGAATCCGCCGAAATCGCGGTGCTCACCGCCTACCTGCCGGCTCAACTCAGCGACGGCGAACTCGACATCATGATCAAGGACGCGATGGCCGCGACCGGCGCCGCCTCCATGAAAGACATGGGCAGGCTGATGGGCGCACTGAAGCCCAGGGTGCAGGGCCGCACGGACATGGGCATGCTGTCGGCGCGTATCAAGTCGGCGCTCGGGGGCTGAGCGCATGAGTCCCAGCAAGGTCCCGGAAGGCCAGGCGCGCGGGCACATCGTCCCCATCGGCGGCGCCGAGAACAAGGAAAACGATCCCCGCATCCTCGCACGCTTCGTGAATGTCTCCGGGGGCGGCGATGCCGACATTGTCGTGATCCCGACCGCGAGCCGCTCACACGAAACCGGCGATCGCTACCAGAGGCTTTTCCGCGAACTCGGCGCCCGCCGCGTCGACGTGATGGATTTCGACACTCGCCGCGACTGCCAGGAAGCGGGCCGGCTCGCGCGGCTCCAGGAAGCGAGCGGCATCTTCTTCACGGGCGGCAACCAGCTCCGGCTCACGACGCTGCTCGGCGGCACGCCGGTCGCGAAGCTGATTCGCGTGCAGAATGCGCGCGGGGTCGCGGTCGGCGGCACCAGTGCCGGCGCCTCGATCCTGTCCGAGCATATGATCGCCTTCGGCGACGATGGCGCCACCGCGATCGCCGGGAGCGTTCGCCTGGCGCCCGGCCTCGGGCTGACGAATCGCTTCATCATCGACCAGCACTTCCGCGAGCGCGACCGACTCGGCCGCCTGATCACGGCGCTCGCATACAACCCGTTCGCCGTGGGCCTCGGCCTCGACGAGGACACGGCCGCTTTCATCGGCCCGGACGAGACGATCGAAATCGAAGGCAGCGGCGGCGTCACGGTCGTCGACGCCTCGAAGGTGAGCTTTTCCTCGGTCGACAGCGCAACCGAAGGCCAGCCGATCTGCATCCTCGGTCTCGTCGTGCACGTGCTGACCTCGGGCGCGAGCTTCAACCTGCATACCCGGCAGGCGGCGATGGGGAGTCTTGCACCGGCGCGTGAATGAGACGACTTCCATGCGGATCCTTGACCGCTCCATCTACGTCGGCCCCTCGCATTACGCGCGCTTTCCGGTCATCCGCCTCGAGCTCGACCTCGGCGAGCTCGAGCGCTGGCCGACCGGAAAGCTCGGCCGGGAATTCGTCGACGGCCTGATCGCGGCGCTGCCCGGCCTCGCCGAGCACGGCTGTTCCTACCAGGAGCCGGGCGGGTTCATCCGCCGCATGTGCGAGGACGAGGGCACCTGGCTGGGCCACGTGCTCGAACACTGCGCGCTCGAACTCCAGAACGTCGCCGGCGAGGACGTCACTTTCGGCAAGACCCGCAGTCTCGACCGGCCGGGGCATTATTCCGTCGTCTACGAATATGCGGAGCGGGAGGAAGGCGTCGCCGCCGGCGAGCTCGCGCTGCGCCTGCTTTCTTCGCTGCTGCCGGACAGGCTGCGTCCGCCGGGTTCCGTGCCCGAGGGCTGGGACTGGCCTGCGGCCCGCGACGAGTACATCAAGTTCGCGCAGCGCCGTGCGCTCGGCCCGTCCACGGCCTCGCTCGTGCACGCGGCCGAGCAACGCGATATCCCGTGGCTCCGGCTCAACGACCAGTCGCTGATCCAGCTCGGTCACGGCAAGTACCAGCAGCGCCTCCAGGCCACGGTCACCGGCCGCACGCCGCACATCTCGGTCGAGCTCGCGAGCGACAAGGAAGAGACCAACCGTATCCTCGCCGCCCTTGGCTTGCCCGTGCCGCGCCAGGAGCTGGTGCAGACCGAGCGCGAGGCCATCCGCGCCGCGAACCACCTCGGCTACCCGGTGGTGACCAAGCCCTACAACGGAAACCACGGCCGCGGCATATCGATTCACCTGACGAGTGACTCAGAGGTCGCGAAGGGTTTTGCCGCCGCGCGAGAGCATTCGCGCTCCGTCATCGTCGAAACCTATCTCGAGGGCGAAGACCATCGGCTGCTCGTCGTCAACGGCGAGCTGATCGCAGCCACCCGCCGCACGCCGGGCCACGTGACCGGCGACGGGGAGCACACGGTCGCCCAGCTGGTCGAGATCGTGAACCTGGATCCGCGCCGCGGCGTCGGCCACGAAAAGGTGCTGACCCGCCTCGAGATCGACGCCCAGGCCCAGGCCATGCTCGCCCGCGCGGAACTCACCGCCGATTCCGTGCCGGAGGCCGGCCGCAGGGTCTACCTGCGCTCGACCGCGAACCTTTCGACCGGCGGCACAGCAACCGACGTGACCGACGTGATTCACCCGGACAACCGCGACATGGCCGTGCGGGCGGTCAAGGCGATCGGCCTCGACGTCGGCGGCGTCGATTTTCTGTCGAAGGACATCACGCTGTCCTACCGCGAGATCGGCGGCGGCATCTGCGAGATCAATGCGGCGCCGGGATTCCGCATGCACGTGGCGCCTTCCGAGGGCACGGCGCGCGACGCCGCCGGTCCGGTCATCGACATGCTGTTCCCGCCGGGCACGCCTGCGCGCGTCCCGGTGGCCGCGATCACGGGCACCAACGGCAAGACGACGACCGCACGCATGCTTGCGCACGTCCTCAAGATGGCCGGTTACACGCCAGGCCTCACGTCGACCGACGGGGTCTACATCGACGGGCAGAGGACGGTCTCCGGAGACATGACCGGCCCGGTCTCGGCGCGCATGGTGCTTGCCGACCCGCATATCGACGCCGCCGTGCTCGAGACCGCGCGCGGAGGCCTCTTGCGCGCCGGCATGGGCGTCGCGGAGGTGGATGTCGGCGCAGTGCTGAACGTACAGGCCGATCACCTCGGCCTGAAGGGCATCGAGACGCTCGAGCAGCTCGCCGAAGTGAAACGCGTGGTGGTCGAGATCGCCAAGCACTGCGCCGTGCTGAACGCCGACGACCCGCTCGTGCTCAAGATGTCGGCGCACACGGACGCGGAGAACATCTGCTACGTCACGATGAATCCGCAGCACGCGCTGGTGCGAGAGCATATCCGGGCGGGCGGCCGCGCATGCGCGCTCGAGGCGGGCGTCAATGGCCAGATGGTGACGCTCTACGACCGCGGCAGCCACATTCCACTCGTCTGGACGCACCTGATACCGGCGACGCTCGAAGGACGCGCAATCCACAACGTGCAGAACGCCATGTTCGCGGCCTCGATAGCGTTCTCGCTCGGCGTCAAGCTCGACGCGATCCGCCAGGGGCTGCGCACCTTCGACACGACCTTCTTCCAGACGCCGGGCCGAATGAATATTTTTGACGAGCACCCGTTCAAGGTGCTGTTCGACTACGGCCACAACGCGCATGCCGTCGGCATGCTCGCCGACCTCGCCGGCCGCCTCGACGTCGCGGGCCGGCGCATCGTCGTGCTGGCGGGACCCGGCGACCGGCGTGACGAGGACCTGCGCGCCATCGCGCGGGCGGCCGCCGGCCGGTTCGACCGCTACATCTGCCGCCGAGACGACAACCTGCGCGACCGCGCCCCCGACGAAGTGCCGCGCATCATGGCGGCGGCGCTGCTCGCGGCCGGTGTTACTCAATCCGCGATTTCGGTCATCCCCGACGAGCAGGCGGCCATCGATGCAGCCTTGCGCATGGGCCGTCCCGGCGATCTCGTCCTGATCTTCTCGGATGCGCTCGTGCGCTCCTGGAAGCAGATCATCTATTTCCGGCCGGAGGGTGCGCCGGCGCAGGCCACTGCGCCGGCACAGGCCGTGGCCACGGCGTCAATCGTCGAGCCGCCGCCGGAGCCGGTGGCGCCGCTTTCGCTCGAAGGCCTGATTCGCGACGAGCGCGGAATCCGTTACGCGCCGGAGGCGTCCGACTGAGTGAGGCATACACAGCGCCGTTCGCCGATTCGCGCCGCCTGACCGGCCATAACCGGTTCTTCGACGGCCCCGGCGCCGTGCTGGAAACCGCCGCTCGCGACGCGGGCCTGCTCGGCGACTGGGCCGAGCGCGTGCATCAGGCGCGTCGGGAACTGCGCTGGCCCGAAGCGCCCGAGCGGGCCGTCATTCACGCGACAGGCGCCTCGCTCGCGCTCGCCGCGCCGCTCGACCAGCTCTTTACGGCCACCGAGTTGAACGAATGGGCGCTCGCGGCTTCGGTCGCGCAGCGCGACCCGTCGCAAAGCGGTCGCCTCATCGCCGCACTCGCCGTCGAACAGCCCGAGGAAACGGAGCCACCCGTGCTCGATGCGGCCGGGGCAATGCTGAGGCTCCGCCGCCGCGCAGCGCGCGAAGCAAATCCCCGCCTGCGTGCGCTCGTCAAGGCCGCCGCCTCGCGTGCCCTGCCCTGGCTCGCGGACGACGACGTACTCACGCTCGGCGCAGGCGCCGGCTCGCACAGCTGGCCGCTCGCCGAATTGCCGGATCCTGCCATAGTCGACTGGAGGGTGCTGAGCGCGATTCCGACCGCGCTCGTGACGGGTACGAACGGCAAGACGACGGTCGTCCGACTGCTCGCGGCCTGCGCACGGGCAGCGGGCCTCGCGACGGGCTATTGCTGCACGGACGGCGTCTTCGTCGCAGGCGAAGCGCTCGGCACCGGCGACTACTCGGGTCCCGCTGGCGCGCGCCGCGTGCTTCGCGACGCGCGTGTCCAGGCGGCGATCCTGGAAACCGCCCGCGGCGGAATCCTCAGGCGCGGCCTCGCGGTCGCGCGCGCGGACGTCGCCGTCGTCACGAGCATCGCCGCCGATCATTTCGGCGAGTTCGGCGTCCATGACCTCAACGCCCTCGCGGACGTGAAGCTCGCCCTCGCCCGCGCGATTGACCGGGACGGCCTGCTGGTGGTGAATGCCGACGATCCGGTCCTGGTACGCGCAGCGCCCTTCGCGGGCAAGCCCCTCGGCTGGTTCGCCCAGGACGGGGATAATCCGCTTCTCGCGGCGCACCGGCGAGCGGGTGGCGCCACGGCCGGCGTGAGGCGGGGGCGTCTCGCGCTCGACTGGCGGGGACGCGAACATGATCTGGGCGCCATCGCCGACATGCCGCTCGCGGCCTGCGGTCACTCGCATTTCAACGTGGCGAACCTGGCGACCGCGGCGCTCGGCGCAGCGGGTCTCGGCGTCCCGGCCGCCACGATCGCCGCGGTATTCTCCCGCTTTGGCGCCGATCCCGCGGACAATGCCGGGCGGCTCATGCGCTATGAGCTTGGCGGCCTCAACCTGATTATTGACTTCGCCCACAATCCCGCGGCTCTCGCCGGGCTTGCCGACTTTGCCGCGCACCTGCGCGGCGCCGGCCGGCTTGCGCTCCTGCTCGGGCAGGCCGGCAACCGCGAAGACGCCGACATCGACCGGCTCGCCGCGGTCGCGGCCTCTGTGCGGCCGGATTTCATCGTCGTCAAGGAACTGGGCCGTTACCTCCGCGGGCGCGACAGCGGCGAGGTGCCCGCGCTCCTCGTCCGCGCGCTCCGCCGCGCGGGCGTCGCGGAGGATGCAATCGCAGCGGCGACCGACGAGGATGCCGCGGTGCGTGCGGCGCTCGCCTGGGCGCGCGCGGGCGACGTGCTCGTACTGCCGCTGCACTCGCGCGAGGGCCGCGGCCATGCGCTCGCGCTGCTCGAGCGGCTGCGGCGCGAGGGCTGGAAAGCGGGCCAGCCTCTCCCGGCGCCCTGATGTTGCGAGACCGAGTATCTCCCGAAGACTGGTACGGCACGACCTTCAACAGGCCCGGCGCGCGGGATCGGCGGCGGTATGCCGGACGCCGCTTGAGGTATCGTGAGGAATGGCCGGCCGCATTCCACAGGCGTTCATCGACGACCTGATCGCCCGCACCGACATCGTCGAGCTGATCGGCGGGCGCGTGCAGCTCAAGAAGGCCGGCCGCGAATGGAAAGCCTGCTGCCCCTTCCACAACGAAAAGACGCCGTCGTTCTGGGTCAGTCCCGAGAAGCAGTTCTATCACTGCTTCGGCTGCGGCGCTCATGGCACGGCGCTCGGCTTCCTGATGGACCACGACAAGCTTTCGTTTCCCGACGCCGTCGAGGAACTCGCCTCGCGGCTCGGCCTCGAGGTGCCGCGGGACGACGATGGCCGCGCCTCCCGGCCGCGGCCGGGCGACGGCCTGCACGACCTCCTTGCCCAGGTCGCGCAGCACTACCGGGACTGCCTGCGCGAATCGGCCCGCGCGAAGAAATATCTGGCCGACCGTGGCATCACGGGCGAGAGCTGCGTCAAGTTTGCCGTTGGCTACGCGCCGGATGCATGGGACTCGGTGCTCCGGCGCTTCGGCGGCAACCCGGAGCGCGAGCGCGCCCTGCTCGAGGCCGGCCTCGTGATTGAGCGCAGCGGCCAGGGAGAGTCGGGCTTCTACGACCGCTTTCGGGACCGCGTGATGTTCCCGATTCGCGATGCGCGCGGCCGGCCCATTGCGTTTGGAGGCCGTATCATCGACGCGGGCGAGCCGAAATACCTCAACTCGCCCGAGACACCGCTGTTCCACAAGGGCCGCGAGTTGTACGGACTCTACGAGGCGCGGCAGGCCCTGCGCAAGATCGAGCGCCTGCTCGTCGTCGAGGGCTATGTCGACGTCGTTCATCTCGCGCAGTCGGGCATCGCCTATGCGGTCGCGACGCTCGGCACCGCGACGACACCCGAGCACCTGAACCGCCTGTTCCGTGTGACCAGCGAAGTGGTGTTCTGCTTCGACGGCGATGCAGCGGGCCGGACCGCCGCCTGGCGTGCGCTCGAGAATGCACTCGAGCACGCGCGCGACGGACGGCAGTTGCGCTTCCTGTTCCTGCCCGAGGGACACGATCCCGACTCGCTCGTCGGCGCGGAAGGTGCCGAGGCATTCGAGGCGCGGATCGCCGAGGCCCAGCCGATCTCGGAGTTCCTCGTCACGCAGCTGGCCGCACGCACCAACCTTGCCAGTGTCGACGGCCGCGCCCGCCTCGCCGAACTCACCCGGCCGTTGCTCGCGCGCGTGCCGCCGGGCGTCTATCACGAGCTCCTCCTCGAACGACTGGCCCAGGAAGTGCGCATGCCCGCCAGCCGGCTTGCAAGTCTGTTGAGGGCGAAACCCGCGGACGCCCACCGGCCCGCACGCGAAGGTCGACCCGCGGATAGCGCGCGCAGGGCGCGTTCAGCGGGTCGCCAGCCACTGCTGACGCAGGCGATCCTGCTGGTCCTTCACCATCCAGCCGCGGCGCGGGCCGTCGCGGCGACTCCCGCCTGGCTCTCGGACGAGCAGAAAGGATTTGCCGTGCTGCGCGAGCTCCTTGAAACGGCGCAGGCCGAACCCCAACTCACGACCGCGCACATCGTCGAGCGCTGGCGCGACCGCCCGGAAGGAAGCCGACTCGCCGAGCTTGCAGGGTCGGAAAGCCTGGTGGGTGACGCCCGGGCCGCGGGTCGGGAGCTCGATTCGCTGCTGGCGCGCATCGGCGCGGAACTCGGGCCGGAAAAGCGACTCAATGAGTTGATCGAGCTGGCCAGGGAACGGCGGTTGTCCGAGCCAGAACAGAAGGAATTTCAAGGACTTCTGGGGGCCCGCGGACCGTCGTCCCCGCGCTGAGCCGGCCGGGGCCGCTTCAGGATGCCCCCTCCCGGCCTGTATAATGTTCGGCTGTTTTGCAGCTGCCCCCTTGCCCTCGAGGAATCCCGCTTTGAGCGAGAAAAAGCTCCCGGCCATCCCTGAAGACCGCCAGTCGCAGCTGAAGCTGCTGATTGCACGCGGCAAAGAACAAGGCTACCTGACCTACGCCGAGGTGAACGATCACCTGCCGCCCGAGATCGTCGATCCGGAGCAGATCGAAGACATCGTCAACACGATCAACGACATGGGCATCACGGTGTACGAAAAGGCGCCGGATGCCGAGTCGCTGCTGCTGACCGACGCCTCGGCGCCCGACGAGGAAGCGGTCGAGGAAGCCGCCGCGGCGCTCGCCATCGCCGACTCCGAGTTCGGCCGCACGACCGACCCGGTGCGCATGTACATGCGCGAGATGGGTACCGTCGAGCTGCTGACACGCGAAGGCGAGATCCGCATCGCGAAGCGCATCGAGGAAGGCCTCGACCAGGTGCGCACGGCATTGGCCTATTACCCGCCGACCTACGACTACCTGCTCGCCGCCTACGAGCCGGTCAAGGCTGGCCAGGGCCGCATTACCGACCTCATCGTCGGCTTCCTTGACCCGAATGCGCCGGACGAGATCGCGCAGCCGCATAACCCGAAGGCGGTCGTGCGCAAGGAAGAGTCCGAGTCCGACGACGAGGATAACGAGGACAAGGCCGACGAGGAGGAGGAAGCCGTCGACACCGGCCCGGATCCCGAGGAAACGGCGCGCCGCTTCGCCGCAATCCAGCGTCTCTACAACACGGTTTCGAAGGGACTGACGACGGCCCGCGGCGCCCGCGAGCCCAAGATCGTGCGCGCACGCAAGCGCCTCGCCGAGCAGTTCATGGAACTGAAACTCGCGCCGAAGATGTTCGACGCGCTGGTCGCGCACCTGCGCAGCCACGTGGACGAGGTCCGCCGCCTCGAACGCGAGATCATGATGATCTGCGTCCGGCAGGCCGGCATGCCGCGCAAGGACTTCATCGGCACGTTTCCAAAAAACGAAACCAACGTGCGCTGGATCGACAAGCACATTCGCGCCAAGCGCAAGCATTCGGCGCCGCTTGGCAGGCTCAAGGAAGAAGTCGTCCGCCGCCAGCACGAGCTGCGGGCGCTCGAGAAGCGCCTCACGCGCTCGATCCAGGAGCTGAAGCAGGTCAACCGCGATATCGCAACGGGCGAGGCGATGGCCCGGCGCGCCAAGAAGGAGATGGTCGAGGCCAACCTCCGGCTCGTCATCTCGATCGCGAAGAAGTACACCAACCGCGGCCTGCAGTTCCTGGACCTGATCCAGGAAGGCAACATCGGGCTCATGAAGGCGGTGGACAAGTTCGAATATCGCCGCGGCTACAAGTTCTCGACCTATGCGACCTGGTGGATCCGCCAGGCCATCACGCGCTCGATCGCCGACCAGGCGCGCACCATCCGCATCCCGGTGCACATGATCGAAACGATCAACAAGCTGAACCGCATCTCGCGCCAGATGCTCCAGGAAATGGGCCGCGAGCCGACGCCGGACGAGCTGGCGGGCCGCATGGAGATGCCCGAGGACAAGGTCCGCAAGGTCCTGAAGATCGCCAAGGAGCCGATCTCGATGGAGACGCCGATCGGCGACGACGAGGATTCGCACCTGGGCGACTTCATCGAGGACGCCATGGCCGAGAGCCCGCTCGATTCCGCGACCGTCGAGTCGCTGCGCGAGACCGTGCACGGCGTGCTGTCGCAGCTGACGCCGCGCGAGGCGAAGGTGCTGCGCATGCGCTTCGGCATCGACCTCTCGACGGACCATACGCTCGAGGAGGTCGGCAAGCAGTTCGACGTGACGCGCGAGCGCATCCGCCAGATCGAGGCGAAGGCCCTCAGGAAGCTGCGCCATCCGAGCCGCAGCGAACAGCTTCGAAGCTTCCTGATCGAGGATTGATCCTGGAAGGGCTCAGCACGGGGCGCTGTCCGCGGCTTCGCCCGTGCCCGCTGCGTCGGCTCCGGGTACCCGCCCGGGCGGGCAACGAATTGGCCCGTCGATCGCCTAAACTGGCGGCTTCTCAGCGCCAGTCGTCGGTGTCCCCATGCGAAGGTCATTTCAATCGGGCGCAGCAGTCATTGCGGCGTGTCTTGCGTTCAACAACGCCCTCGCCGCGTCCGTCCCCGACGTCGGGGCCGCGCTCGAATGGCGGCTGGTCGGTCCCTATCGTGCCGGCTGGGCCACTGCGGCCGTCGGCGTCGGCGGAGGCTCCGACACTTTTTACTTCGGCGCAGCCGGCGGCGGCGTCTGGAAGTCGGACGATGCCGGCCAGACCTGGCGCATCGTTTTCGACGGCGTCGATTCGTCCTCCGTCGGCGCACTCGCGCTGTCCCGGAGCAACCCGGACGTCCTGTACGCCGGCATGGGCCAGGTCACCAGCCGTTATGACATCGCAGCGGGCGACGGCGTTTATCGTTCGGACGATGCCGGGCGCAGCTGGCGGCACGTCGGGCTCGCCGCCAGCCGGCATATCGGCGCGATCCAGATTGATCCCCGCGATCCCGACACCGCGTGGGTGGCGGCGCTGGGCCCGGTTTACGGCCCGGGCAAGGAACGGGGCGTGTTCCGCACGACCGATGGCGGCAAGACCTGGGCGCAAACGCTGTACGTCAGCGAGAATACGGGGGCGGTCGATCTCGCCATGGATCCCGCCGACTCGCACGTGCTGTTTGCCGCCGTGTGGCAGATCCGGTATCGACCGTGGCTCAATTATTTCACGCCGGACACCGGTCCCGAGAGCGGCGTGTACAAGTCGACCGACGGCGGCCTGACCTGGCTCCGCGTGACCGGCGGCGGCTGGCCCGGTGGCCGTCTCGGGCGAATCGGACTCGCCGTTTCCCACCGGGCGGAAGCCGCGCGCGTATGGGCCCTGGTCGACGCGGAGGACGCGGGCGGCCTTTATCGCTCCGACGACTCGGGCTCCACCTGGCAACGGGTGAATTCCGATCCGGAACTCGTCAACAGTTACTTTGCCCAGCTCACGGCGGCTCCGGACGATCCGGACGCGGTTTACGCGACCGGTCGCGGCCTGCATCGCTGCACTGCGGGCGGCACGGCCTGTGAGATCGTCAAGGGAGCGCCTGGCGGAGACGATTACCACAATCTCTGGATCGACCCGCAACGCCCGGAGCGCATGATCACCGGCGCCGACCAGGGTGCCGTCGTGACCGTCAATGGCGGCCGTAGCTGGAGCAGTTGGTACAACCAGCCGACCGGCCAGTTCTACAAGCTGTCGGCAGACGACGACTTCCCGTACCGGATTTACGGCGGCCAGCAGGACAGCGGCACGGTTCGCATCGCGAGCCGCAGCGACTACGGTGCGATCAGCTTCCGCGACTGGGAACCGGTCGGCGCGGACGAGCGCGATTACGAGATCGCCGACCCGCGGGATTCCAATATCGTGTACGGTTCCGGCCTCGGCGGCCGTCTGTCGCGCTGGGATGCCCGCAACGGGGAAGTGCAGAATATTTCGCCGTGGCCGATCTCGAGCTACGGCGAGCGGCCCACGTCGTTCCAGCAGCGCTATTCCTGGATCACGCCGATCGCGCAGTCCCGGCTCGAACCGTACCCGCTGTATTTCGGGTCGCAACAGCTATGGCGCTCGATCGACCAGGGCGCGCATTGGGATGCGATCAGCCCGGATCTCTCCGCGCGCGATGAATCGGCGCGTGATTGCGACGGCAACCCCGATCCCGCACGCGCGCGGTCCTGCGGTTTTGGCGTGATCTGGAGCATCGGGCTCTCGCCGCGCGACAATGCGGAGATCTGGATTGGCACGGACGACGGGCTGGTGCGCCTGACCCGTGACGGTGGCAAGACCTGGCGCAATGTGACACCAAAGAACATCCCGCCGTGGGCCAAGGCCAGCGTCGTCGAACCCTCGCCGACTCGGCCCGGCTCGGCCTACCTCGCGGTCGACAACCACCGGCAGAACGATTTCCGGCCCTGGATCTACCGCACGAATGATTACGGAGCCACATGGACACTCGCGATCGGCGGCTTGCCGGCGGATCATTTCGTCAGCGTGGTTCGAGCGGATTCCAGGCGCGCGGGTTTGCTCTTTGCCGGCACAGAAACCGGCGCGTTCGTGTCATTCGACGATGGGGACCGCTGGCAGCCGCTGCAACGCGGGCTTCCTACGGCCTGGGTGCGGGACCTGATCGTTCACGGCAA
This sequence comes from uncultured Gammaproteobacteria bacterium, assembly GCA_963738285.1. Lineage (GTDB taxonomy): Bacteria > Pseudomonadota > Gammaproteobacteria > Steroidobacterales > Steroidobacteraceae > SCUD01. Next base: position 59,138 of record CAVTVX010000002.1, read on the forward strand.
CGATCTCGTCGCCGGCACGCAGGGTCGCGCGATCTGGGTGCTGGACGACCTGGTTCCATTGCGTCAATTCGACGCCATCGCAACGGGAGCCACGATGCACCTGTTCGACCCGGCGGCGGCCATCCGGCTGCGAAAGAACCAGAATCGCGACACGCCGCTGCCGCGCGAAGAACCGGCCGGCCGCAATCCGCCTGCCGGTGCCGTGATCGACTACTGGCTTGCCGCACCCGCACGGCGCGCCGAACTGGAAATCCGCGACGCGTCAGGCGCGTTGGTGCGCAGTTTCACCAGCGATACAGCGCAACCGGCGCCTCCCGCCGGGCGCTACTTCAGCGCGGACTGGATTACACCGCCCCAGACTCTTGAAAATACGCAAGGCATGCACCGGTTTGTCTGGAACCTGCGCTACCCCCGGCCGCGAACCGTCGAATACGAATATTCGATTTCCACGGCGTACGGCGCAGGCGTCACCCTCAATCCGGAGGGGCCGATGGTCCTGCCGGGCGATTATCGAGTGACCTTGCGCGTCGATGGCCGCGAGCAGTCGGTACCGCTGACCGTCGCGATGGACCCCCGTGTCGCTATCGACGCGCAAGCGCTGTCCGAGGCCCTCGCCGTGTCGCGGGAAGCGCAGGAACAGCTGGCGCGCCATTACGGGGGCGCGGCGGAATACAACTATGTGGAACAACGACTCGGGGAGCTTCGGGATTCGCAGGCCGCCACGCCGGACGTGATCGCTGCGCTGGACTCCTTCGGCGCGCGGATGAAGGCCCTGAAGAGCGGCGCCGGCGACCGCGCGGGCAATCTGGATCTCGGAAACATCGGCGAGGTCCTGCGCAAGACAGAGACGGACGTCGAAGCCAGCGATCGCGCACCGACCGGGTCCCAGCGCCGCGTGCTCGCCGAGACTGGCAGGCGTCTCGAACAGTCGCTGACACTGTGGCACGACGTTCGCACTACGGACCTGGCGCGACTCAATGCCCGACTGCGTGCCGCGGGCATTGCTCCAATCACCATCCCGCCGCTGGATGCCATCAAGATCGGCGGTCCGAGCGCGTCGCGCGAGATGCCCTGACGGTAGAGGCGGGAGACGACCCGACTGCCCGCACTTGCACCCCCCTTGACAGAAGTTGCCTCCCCCCGCGACTAGCATGTCGGGCATGTCCGGCCTGCATGGCGCTGCGGGGACCTGCAACCTGGCGACCGGGCACAACCCGCGGACCTGCGTGCTCGCACACCGGTTCATCGACACCTTCGGCATCATCATGCTGTACCTGGGCCCGAACACCTGACCCGCCGGGCGGGCCGGTGGTCTGCTGCAGGCGGGCTGCACTTCGGCGCAGGCGGCCCACACCACAGGCTCGTCCGAGAGGCCCGATGCGACGACCATGATCCGGCGCGTCCATAATACGCAGACGTGCCCAAATCATGATTCCTTCGCATCGGACTCGGTCATGGCAGAACCCACGCAACTGAGCGGCGGCCTCGCCAACGGCGCCCAGGCCGCGCGCGACGTCTGGACCTACTCGGTCACGACCATCGACGGCGTGCCGATCTCGGTCGGCTCGCTGGTGCTCGCGCTCGCGATTTTCGGGCTCGGCCTCTGGGTCGCCCGGCGCGGCTCGGAGTTGCTGGCACGGGTCGCCAAGCGGCGCCTGAGCCTTGATACCGGCGGCATCACCGCGGTCCAGACGCTGTCGTATTACGCCGTCGTCGTCGCCTTCCTGCTGATGTCCCTGCGCATCGTGCACCTCCCGCTGACCGCATTCGCGGTGCTCGGCGGCGCGCTCGCCATCGGCATCGGCTTCGGCAGCCAGAACGTAATGAACAACTTCATCAGCGGCCTCATCCTGCTGCTCGAGCGCCCGGTGCGGGTGCGGGACCTGGTCGAGGTCGACGGCAACCACGGCACCATCGAGAAAATCGGCGCACGCAGCACGCAAATCCGATCGACCGACGGCCGCCACATCGTGGTTCCGAACAGCTTTTTCCTGGAGAACAATGTCGTCAACTGGACGCTCTCGGACGACCTGATTCGCGCAAAGGTGAAGGTTGGGGTCACTTACGGGTCGCCGACCCGCCTGGTCGAGGAATTGATACTGCGGGTGGTCGACCAGAACCCCGACGTGCTGAAACGGCCGGCGGCAAACGTGGTGTTCGAGGAGTTCGGCGACAATTCGCTGAATTTCGACACCTACTTCTGGGTCAATGCGCGCTCCCCGATGGAGGTCCGGAGAATCCAGAGCGGGATCCGGTTCGCGATCGACGACCTGTTCCGTCAGCATGGCCTGGTGATCGCATTTCCCCAGCGCGACGTGCACCTTGATGCGACCGGCCCGATCGAGGTGCGGATGCTCGGCGGGGCCGGCCGCGACGACGGCTGAGCGGCGGCGCCCGGATGTTCCAGAAGCACAACCCCAAGATCGGAGCCCGCCCCGGCACGCTGGCGATCCCGCCCGACTCGCCGCCGCCGAAAATATTCGCGGTGCAATACGATGCCGACTCGGTGACGCGCCAGGAAGTCGCGGATGTCGAGACGCTGCGCTCTTTGCGCGACTCCGGCCGCGTCACCTGGGTCGACATTCAGGGATTCGGCGACGAGTCCAGGTTGCGCGCGGTGGCGAAGGTCTTTGATCTCCACCCCGTGGTGCTGGAGAACGCCGTCAACGTGCCGCAACGCGCCAAGTCGGAACTGTACGACCAGCACCAGCTGATCATTGCCCGTACGCCGCTGATCGACGACGAAGGGATCGTGCGCACGCCACAGGTTTGCTTCGTCGTCGGAAAACGCTACCTGCTGACCTTCCAGGCCCGCTACTACGGATTCTTCGACCCGGTGCGCGAGCGCATCCAGGATGGCCTCGGGGCGCTGCGCCATGAAGGTCCCGATTATCTCGCCTATGCGCTGATCGACGCGATGATCGACCGCTACTACCCCGTGGCACAGCGATTGTCCGACGTACTGGAGGAACTCGAGGATATCGTGGTCGAATATCCGCATCCCGAGGTGCTGTCGAGAATCCATTCGGCGCGGCGGCAACTGGTCGTGCTGCGCCGGGTCGGTTGGCCGCAGCGCGAGGCCATCAGCGCCCTGTTGCGCGAGCAGACGCCGTACTTCAATGAGAAGAACAAGCTGTACCTGCGCGACACCTATGACCACATCGCCCAGATCGTCGAGCTGATCGACTCGTCACGGGAGATGGCGTCCGACCTGGCCGAGTCGTACCTGTCCAACGTCAGCCACCGCACCAACGAGATCATGAAGGTGCTGACATTGATGGCCAGCATCTTCATCCCGCTGACGTTCATTGCCGGCATCTACGGCATGAACTTCCAGAACATGCCGGAACTCGGGATGCACAACGCCTACTTCGTGATCCTGGCGATCATGGTCGCCCTGGCGATCGGCATGACCGTGTTTTTCCGACGTCGCGGCTGGATCGGGTCGCCGCCGCGCCCGGACGGCGGAAAGGACCGGCAGGACGACCCTTCCCGACCCTCCGTCGGGACCGAGGATCCCGACTAGGCCGCGGAGCTCCCGCCGCCTCCGGCGGACTTGTCTTGCGGCCGGCAGGCGGCCGCCCCCTGTCATAAAATGCGCCCGATGGCGATCGAATCCCTGATGGACGCCGCCCTGGCCCCGCGCATGTTCCTGCTCTATGCGCTGGTCGCCAGCGCGCTCACCGTGCACTTCCGTGGCCGGGAGCGGCTCAAGTTCCTGCGCCAGCTGACCGACCATTCGACCTTCATGGCACCGTACAACGTGCTCGTGTACCTGTTTTCGGCGGTGCCGAACCGGCCGCTCCTCGACGTCAATCAGTTCCCGGCACTTACGCCGCTCCGTGACAACTGGCGCATGATTCGCGACGAGGCGCTCGATCTCTACGACCAGGATCGCATCAAGCGCTCGGAAAAATACGACGACCTTGCCTTCAATTCCTTCTTCAAGTCGGGGTGGAAGCGCTTCTACCTGAAGTGGTACGGCGAAAACCATGCCTCGGCACGCGCCCTGTGCCCGAAGACCGTCGAGCTGCTGGAGCAGGTCCCCACGGTCAAGGCCGCGATGTTCGCCCTGCTCCCCGGCCGCGGCCGCCTCGGCCGTCACCGCGATCCTTTTGCCGGCTCCCTGCGCTATCACCTCGGCCTCGTCACGCCGAATTCAGACGACTGCCGGATCTACGTGGACGGGCAGATGTACTCCTGGCGCGACGGAGAGGCGATCCTGTTCGACGAGACCTTCATCCATTGCGCGGAGAACGACACCGATGTCGCGCGGATCATCCTGTTCTGCGACGTCGAGCGGCCGCTCCGGGGCCGGATCGCGCGGGCGGCCAACCGCTTCGTTGCGCGCACTTTCGTGGCGGCAGCGGCAACCGCCAACGAGCCCGGCGAAAAGGTCGGCGTGCTCAACAAGATTTTCGGGTTCGTCTACCGCCTGCAGCGCCATGCCAAGCGAATGAAAGACGCGAATCGCCTCGTCTACTACGGGCTGAAGCTCTCGCTGCTGGGCGCCCTCGTGTACCTCGTCTTCATGGCGTGAGCCTGCGCCAGCCCACGCCACCGTCCCGGAGCACGGCGGCCCGGTTCCTGCAATGGCTGGTCGTGCTGCTCGGCGCCGCTCTGGCCGCGTCGCAGCTCGGCGGGCTGCACTATATGCTCGACAACCTGTCGAATTTCCTCCCGCAGTTCTCGGCGGCTTTCGCCCTGTGCGCCGCGGCGCTCGCGGCACTGCGCGATTTCCGCTGGGCGGCGGCATCCGCAGTTGGCGCCGTCCTCGCCTTCGCGCCCGTGTGGCCATGGTACCTGAGCGACGAGCCGGCGCCGCGCGATGCGACGACCGCGCCCCTGAAGCTGCTCGTCTCAAACGTCTATTTCCGCAATGACGAACACGCACGCCTGATACGCGTGATCGAAGAGGAGCGCCCGGACGTGATCGGCCTGGTCGAAGTGACCCCGCGCTGGCTCAGGAAGCTCGAGCCGATCCACGCGGCCTACCCCTGGCGTTTCGAATTGCCGGACGAGGGCTATGTCGGGCTCGCGCTATTCAGCCGCCTGCCGCTCACGGACACGCGCGTGCTCCGACTCGGCGGCGCGGCACCACCCGCGATCGCGGCGACGCTCTCGACGCCGGACGGGCCGGTCGAGCTCGTGCTCGCCCACGCCGCCACGCCCGTGAGCGGCGAGTTCGCCGAGCTTCGAAATGCGCAGGTTCGGGCCCTCGCCCGATTCGCGGTCGCCGAGGAGCGGCCGCTCATTCTCGCTGGCGACCTCAACCTCACCATGTGGAATCGGAACTATCGCCCGCTCGCCGAGGCGGGACTCGTCAATGCGCGCCAGGGCCACGGCATCGGCGCAAGCTGGCCTGCGGGCTGGCCGCTCGGCGTGCCGATCGACCACATCCTCGCGACGCCCGCGGTGCAGGTCCGGAATTTCCGCGTCCTCGGCGCCGTCGGCTCGGACCACCTGCCCGTATCGGCCGAATTCAGCGCGCGCTGACCGGCGTATCTTGCCTTGCCGGCGGTCGGCATGCATGCTGAACTCGAGACGCCCCGGGTCGGGACATAATCAGGAAGTGCGACGGAACGCCAGTGTCGAACGACACCCTGCGCCATCACCTGCAACGCGGCTTCCTGATCCTCGCAGCCTGCCTCCTTTGGGCGCCTGCGTTCGCGCAGCGCGGCGCGATGACCGTGCCGCGCAACCTCGGCCAGTTGACCGATCGCGCCTCGGACATCGTGCGCGGCAACGTCATCAGCGCACGCGTCGAAAAACATCCCGTGCTCTGGGCCCTCGACACGGTCGTCGTCACGCTGCGAGTGCGGGAAACACTCAAGGGACAGGTCCAGGGGACCTTCACCTTTCGCCAATATATCTGGGATCTCCGCGACCGCTACGACGCCGCTGGCTACCGCAAGGGCCAGGATGTGCTGCTGATGATGATCGCTCCGAGCGCGTACGGGCTCTCGAGCCCCGCCGGCATGGACCAGGGGCGATTTCGCATCCAGCGCGACCGCAAAGGGCGCGAGGTCGCGGCCAATGGCATGGGCAACGCGCGACTGCTCGAAGGACTGCAGGCCGAGGCCGACAAGAATGGCGTCACGCTGACGGCGAAACAGGCGGGCCTCGCCGCCAGGCATCGCGAGGGACCCGTTGATCTCGCCGAGCTCACCGCGATGATCCGCGCGTTCGCGGGGAACGAGTGATGCAGGAGCGCGCCACCCGCATCCTGGCAATCCTGGCGGGCCTCGCGGCGGCCGGCCCGGCCCTCGCGGGCGGGCCGCTCGCGGTGCGCACCAATGGACAGCCCTATGTGTGGAGCACGGCGGCGCCGATCGCCTATCGCACGGATGAAGGGCCCTTGAGCGCATCGGTCGACGAAGCAGCCGCGCGCGCGCGCGTGCAGGCCATGTTTGGCGTCTGGCAAAGCGTCGCCTCCGCGAGCATCCGCTACAGCCGTGCGGGATTCATCAGCAGCGTCGCCGGCTTCACCGACGGCAATGTCAGCACGGGGGCGGAGTTCAACGCGGTCGAGGATGACTGCGCAAAAGGGAACCAGAGCCCGATCATCTATGACGAGGCCGCCGCAATTTTCATCGCGCTCGGCATGGACCAGACGTCCATCATCGGCTTCGCCGGCCCCTGTGCGCTCGACCCGGTACAGGGGCGCATCCTGAGCGGGCATGCCGTGATGAACGGCCTGTTCCAGGACGGCTCGGACAATCCAGTCCAGGACTTGAGCGCGGCGGAATTCAATGCGACCTTCATCCACGAGTTCGGCCACTTCTCCGGCCTCGACCACTCGCAGATCAACGTCGAGTGCGCCTCCGCCTTCTGCAGCGCCGACAATGTCGCCGGCCTGCCGACGATGTTCCCGTTCCTGGTCACGGCCCAGCAGGGTTCGCTGTCGATCGACGACGTGGCCTGGATCTCGAGGCTCTACCCGGCGACCGGCGGCGGCGGCTTCGCCGCCACGCACGGCACCCTCACCGGCACGGTCTACTTTTCGGACGGCGAGTCGCATGCGCAGCTCGTCAACGTCGTCGCTCGCCGGGTCGACAATCCGGGAACGCCGGGCGTCAACGAAAGCCGCACGACCGCCGGGTCCTGCGTCTCCGGCTACAAGTTCCGCATCTTCAACGGCAACCCGGTCAACGCGCCGGACGACCAGCCGCTGGGCCCCTTCGGCAGTCAGGCCCCCGGCGACATCGGCCGCTACGAGATTTCGCTGCCACCCGGCAGTTACATGGTCGAAGTCGAGTCGATCGATCCGCAGTTCGTGAATGGGTCCAGCGTCGGCGGGCAGACCCGGATCGACATGCCGGGCATGGCGCCTGCGCCGATCGGCCCGATCACGGTCACGGCTGGCCAGACGACCGGTGGCCACGACCTGACCCTGGTGGGCACGCCGCCGCGTTTCGACCAGTTCGAGGGCCCGTGAATCGCCGCGCCCATTCGGTCCCCCGTTCCGCCATCGCCTCGCTCGCCTTCGCGGCGATCGCCGCCTGCGGCGGTGGCGGCGGAGGTGGCGGCAACCATCCACCGCCTGCTCCGCCCGCGATCCGCATCACGACCTCGACACTGGCCCATGGGACGGTGAATGTCCCGTACCACCAGACGATATCAGCGACCGGCGGCTCGGGCGCCCGGTCATTCAACATCAGCGCGGGTTCCCTGCCGGCCGGCCTGACGCTCGAAACCGGCACCGGCATCATTGCGGGATCTCCCGCCGGTCCCACGGGCCTGAACGGATTCACGGTCCTGGTCGAGGATTCCGCCTCTCCGACACAGAGCGATTCCCGGGCGCTCAGCATCACGATCAACGCGGCGGCGATCGGACGCAACGATACGATTGCGGATGCAACGCCGATCGGCAATGGCACGTATGCGGCATCCATCAGTCCGAGCGGCGAACCGGACACGATCTTCGATCCCGACGAGGACTACTACGCGATCACGACGACCGCCGACTCGACCGTGACTGTCGATATCGACGCGGCCGTGAACGGCAGCCCGCTCGACTCCGTCATCGAGATCGTCGGCGCCAACGGCCAGCCGCTCATGGCCTGCGGCGCCCCGGCTTTCAATTCGATCTGCCAGCACGACGACGAGGACACCGATGCAGGTCAGCTCGACTCCTTCCTCCAGGTGAGGGTGACCGGCGCCACGACGTTCTACGTCCATGTCGTCGACTGGGGCAGCAACGCGCGGCCGGACAAGCTCTATGATCTCGTGATCAGCGGCGTGAATTGAGGAGACTACCCCTGAAAGCCGTCCTGACGACACTGGTGGCCGGGCTCGTGCTTTCCGCCACGACGGCGGGCGCCGATACCGGCCGCAACATCATCCTGGTCACGATCGACGGCGTCCGCACGCAGGAAATCTTCGGCGGCATGGACCCGGTGATCGCGAGCGCGCCGGAGTCGGACTCCGGCATCTACGAGCCGGACGTGACGAAGCGACGCTACTGGCGCGAGACGCCGCAGCAGCGCCGCGAGGCGTTGATGCCGTACTTCTGGAAGACGCTCGCTCCCGCCGGCATGGTGCTCGGAAACCAGGCAAAAGGCAGCAAGGTCTCGGTCAGGAATGACCAGTGGTTCTCCTACCCGGGGTATTCCGAGATCTTGACCGGCCAGCCGCAACCGGAGGTCAGGAGCAACGATTTCGTCCGCTATCCGCACCGGACCGTTCTCGAGTACATCCATTCCGCCCTCGGGCTCAAGTACACGGACGTCGCGCAGATCGGTTCCTGGGACGGCTTCAAGTACGCGGCCTCGCAGAAGGACGGAGACTTCTTCATGAACGGCGCGCGGGATCCCGTACCCGCGGCGCTCTCGACGCCGGAAATCGATTTCCTCGTCGGGCTCCGGAAGAACGTCATGCAGCTGTGGGAGGAGAGCAGCAACGACTATCTGTGCTTCCGGATCGCGCTCGACTATCTCGGGAAGCACCGGCCGCGCGTCATGTGGATCGGCCTCGGCCAGTCGGACGACTGGGCGCATGCGCGCCGCTACGACCTCGTGCTCGACTACCTTCACCTGGCGGACGGCATGATCGCCGAGCTGTGGCAGACGCTGCAGTCGACGGACGGGTACCGAGGCAATACCACGCTCATCATCACCGCCGACCACGGCCGGGGCCGCACCCCCGCGGACTGGGCCGAGCACGATGCCGGCATCCAGGGCAGCCAGGACATCTGGATCGCCATCATCGGCCCGGACACGCCGGCACTCGGAGAGGCCCGCGACTTTCCGGACGTGACGCAAAGCGACGTCGCGGCGACGATGCTGCAGTACCTCGGGCTCGACTACCGCAAGTTCAACCCGGGCGCGGGGCCGCCGATTCCTCGCAGCCTGGAGGCGCGTTGACGCCCGCCCTCTGCCAGTGAATTTGCTCAGGGCGTTCACCGGAGTTCTCATATTCGCCATGCTCGGATCGCGCTTCGATCGCCTGCATGCCGTTCTCGACAACTTGTCCGATTTTCCCCTGCATTTCGCAACTGCCTTTCTCGCGTGTGCGACGGCCTTCGCCGTCATGCACGACACCCGCTGGATGATCGTGTCGGTCGCGTGCATCGCGGTGTCCCTGATGCCCGTCGCCTCGTGGTCGCTCGCCGCATCGAAGAGCGGCGACGAAACCCCAGCTACTCCTGTCAGATTGCTGGTTTCAAATGTGTATCTCCGCAATAGTCAGCACGCGCGACTCGTGAATCTGATCGAGGCGGAACGGCCCGACATAGTAGCGCTGGTCGAAGTGGACTCGTGTTGGCTGCACGGACTGAAGTCGCTGCGTTCCGACTATCCCTACCATTTCGAGGTGCCCGACGAAAAATACGCCGGTCTCGCGCTCTACAGCAAACTGCCGCTTTCGAATCCGAGGATCCTGCGCCTCAACGAATCCGCGACGCCCACCCTGGCTGCGACATTGCGACTGCCCACGGGCGAGGTCGACTTCTACCTGACCCACCCGCTACCGCCACTCGGCGCCGCGTTCATTCGCTCCCGCAATATGCAGCTTCTGGACCTCGGTCGCCACATCCGGACAATGAATCGGCCAGCCGTGCTCGCGGGCGATTTGAACGTGACGATGTGGAATCGCATCTTCCAATCGTTTGCTGAAGAAGCGGGACTACGCAGCGCACGTGGCGCGCAGCGGATCGGCGCCACTTGGCCGGCGTTACCCGCGATCGGCGTGCCGATCGACCACATTCTGGCGACCACTACCGTGCAATTCGGGCGCTTCGAAGTGCTGACCGGAATAGGCTCCGACCATTTCCCAATCTCAGCGGAATTCGGCCTTCCGGCCGTCCATGGCAACGTCGCCCGCGAAAGGCCCCGGGATTCCGTGACGTGCCGTCTGGACTCCCTGTGTATGGCCAACTACATTTTGCCCTATCCATGAGAGAACGGGACAATCAAGGGCTGCGCCAGGCTCTGGCACAGTTCGCCACAGGCGTTACGATCGTCACGACGGCCGGGCCGCGCGGCGAGCCCGTTGGCGTGACCGCCAACAGCTTCAATTCGATTTCGCTGGATCCGCCGCTCGTGCTCTGGTCGCTCTCGACCGCGGCCCACTCTCGAGACGCGTTCAAGAAAGCGGAGTTTTTCTGCGTGCACGTGCTCACCTCGGCCCAGGAGGGCCTTTCGCAGACCTTCGCCTCGCGCGGCGCCGACAAATTCGGCGGGTTGAAATGGGAGCCCGGTATGGGATCGGTTCCGCTGCTCGACGAGTTCGTCGCGCGCTTCCAGTGCCGGCTGACGCAGGAACACGCGATGGGGGACCACGTCGTATTCGTAGGCGAAGTCCTGCGATTCGACCGGACCGAAATGCGTCCGCTCGTATTTCACGGGGGACGATATGCCCACGCGGAACGTCGCAACATGGAAAAGATCGCCCGGCAATTGGGCGATTTGAAGCCGTATCACAAGGACCGCAGGAAGGGGCGAGAGTCCAACCGCTAGCGCGGCCCGGATAAGCAGCGGTTTACAGGAGCGAATGTGGATGCACGCCTTCCCGATGACAGGCAGCCGCAGCGGCTGGCCGAATCCGCCCCGTCCGCGCGAAATGCCGTGCTGTGGACCCTGGCGGGCACGGCTCTCGGTCTTGCGCTCCTCTATGCAGCCACGCGCAAGGTCGACACGGCCGCGCTCGTCGCCACGCTGCGATCGGTCGACTGGCCGTGGCTCGGCGTCGTGCTCGGGGCGACTATCGCCTTCTGCGCAATCAAAGCCTGGCGATGGGGCATGCTTCTCGCGCGTGCGCGCAGCCTGCCGTTTCGGGAACTGCATGCAGCCGTTTACGTGGGCCTGGCAGTCAATTTCCTGGTGGCCCACGTCGGTGAGTTCCTGCGCGCAGCGACCATCGCGAGGAAACAGCGGCTGGCAACGAGCGAAGTGCTCGCGTCAGTCCTCGTCGAGCGCGTGCTCGATTTCGTCGCGCTACTCATACTGCTCAGCTTGATTGCCGCTGCCGGACCGAATCGTCCTGCCGCCGTGACGACAGCCGCCGCCATCAGCGCAGCAGTCGTCGTCGTCATGCTGGGTTTCCTCGTCGCAGTCCTGCATCCGCCCGCATGGTCGCTGCCCTATCGCGCCCGCCTCGAGCGGCTCTTGACAGTACGACTGCGCCGCCGGGTCATTCAGGCGCTTGGTCGCTTCCGGTCGGGACTCGCATCCATGCGCGATTCCCGCCTGCTGCTCCGGGCCGTCATCCTGTCGATCCTGCAATGGGCGATCGTCATCGTCGCCATCTGGTCGTGCGCCCGGGCCGTAGGAGTTGCGTCGTCACTCGCTGCAACGACCGTAACCTTCGTCCTGATCGTCGTCGGCCTGACGCTGCCAAATTCGCCGTTACAGATTGGCACCACGCAACTGGCGTTTGTCATGGGACTTGCAACCGACGGTATCGGGGGGACTCCGGCCGTTGCGGCCTCGCTCGTATATTCATCCTTTCTGATCCTTCCAATCATGCTGGTGGGCGGAATCGCAATGCTGCGCGGATCTGCGGCTCCCGTGACATTCCGCGAAGCCCGGGACGGATCGCGATGAAACCGATGTCCACGCTGCTGCTGCTCTGCCCCGTCTGCGGATCGGATGCGGCCGATACACTGGGTGTGTCAGGAAGGCTGGAAGATCCGCTCGATGCCACGGTCGTGATGCGTTGCGACGATTGCGGGTCAGCCTATTTCAGCCCCGCTCCAACACCGCCCGCCGCTCCGACAAATCAGCCTGCGGACTGGCCGGAGGCCCGTCGCCGGATCCGTCGCTGGACCAAGGGCGCGAAACCGACGTCAAACTTCTTCGTAATCGACGAAGGAACCCCGATTCCGCAAACCGGGCACTTCGATCAGATCCTGCTGCCCGGGACGCTCGAGACGGCGGATGATCCCGCTGCCCTGCTGGGACAGGTACGCGGCCTGCTCGCCGCGGACGGAAAGGTCACGGTGATCCTGAACAATGCCGCCTCGTCCTGCTTCAGCCTATTCGGGGGCCGCCACTGGAACGGTTATCAGAGGCCGGGGGTTCGCCAGCAATTGACGCCTACGGCCCTGCGTCGCCTCAGCGAAAATGCCGGCTTGCGAACCAAGATGCTCGGCTCGCGGTTCGCGAGTCAGGGATGGCTGATTGCAACGCGCAACTGGCTGCGGGATTGGGGAGCCGGCCGCGCGCTGACTGGACTCCTGACGGGTCCGTGGATATTGCCGCAATTGATAGCGACGCTGCTCGAGGTACAGGCCCTCGCGCGCGGAAGAGGCGCACTGTTGGTCGCAGAACTGGAACTGCCGTGACGGCGTCAGAACCCATCGCAATTCTGGGCGCCGGAATCGCAGGCCTGACGGCTGCCAACGACCTGCATCGCCGCGGCCTCCCGGTGCGCATCTATGAAGCCGGAAAGGCGATTGCAGGGATGGCACATAGTGTCTCTGACGAGCGCGGATTTACCTACGACTTCGGCGCCCACCTCATCACCAATCGACTGGCCGCAGCGCTCGGCGTCGCTTCCAACTGCCATACGGTTACGCACTATAACGAAGCAGTCTTTCTCGACGGGCGGACGTATGGCATTCCCTTCGGTCTGCTGCGGTCGCCGGCATTCGTCGCCAGCGCGCTGCATAGCCGGCTGTCGCGAAGCGCAAGGCGCGACGTGAGTTCCGCCGCCGATTGGTATCGCGCCAACTATGGCGGGCGCATGGCTGATACCGTCGCCATTCCACTCGTGGAAGCGTGGTCCGGCGTGCCCGCGGAGCAACTCTCATCCGCAGTCATTCCGCCGCATGTCGATCGCGGCATGTTGAACGTGCTGATGCTGAAGCTGTCGGGATGGGCCAGCGGCCGCGCCGTCGCGAACGGATTCTCGCGGGTGAAGGCCGAAAGTCCCCATGTGTGGCACATGTATCCGAAGGGCGGCGTGGTGGAACTCTGCCAGCGACTGGCCACGGGGCTCGAGGACCGCATCTCGGTGGAGAGCCGCATCGAGGCAATTCGGGTCGACGGTAATCGTGTCCGGGGCATCAAGGTGAACGGAAACGATCACGCGGCGTCGGCGGTTATCAGCACGGCGCCGCTGCACGTGCTCCCCCGATTGATGCAGGGCACGAGCGCGCTTGATCACCTCGCCCGGTTCCGCTACCGGCCCATGGTCCTCGCCAGCCTCCGTTTTTATGGCCGCCCGCTGTTGCCGGCGGTCACCACCTGGGTGCCGGAGCGCGTGCATCCGTTCTTCCGCCTGACCGAGGTCCCGCAGTCCGTTCCATGGCTCGCACCCCAAAACATGACCCTGATCAACGTCGATATTGGATGCGAGACGGACAGCGAGCATTACCGGATGCCGGACGAGGCCGTCGGCGAGCTTTGCGTCGAACATATCGATGCCATGTTTCCCGGGGCGCGGCGGCGCTACGACGGATGCCGCGTCGTGCGCACGCCTGTCGGTTACCCCGTCTATCTGCGGGAATACGAGAAGGAACGGGCCGCCCTCGAGGGCGGCTTGCCCGTCGAAGGACTCTATTCCGTTGGAAGGAATGGCGAATTCGCGCACATATTGATGGAAGACATCTACTGGCGCACGCTCGAGAAAATGCGCAAGCTGAGATACTGGTTTGCGAACCGCGACCACTAGGCGGAGGTAAATCGCTTGAATCACTCAACCGCTCCTAGGAGCCCCGCTTCCGGTCTCGATGAAACCGCGCTTCAACTCGAACGCTCGTACTGGGAGAATTATCAGGACTACGACTGGTCATCGGACCAGGCGAAGGCGCAGGCCATCGCGTTGATTCCGCGACTCGACGGCGACATCCTCGAGATCTGCGTGGGCGGCGGCGCATTCGCTCGCAAGATTCCCCGAATCTACCGCTCGTACACGGGCCTCGATCTCTCGCAGTCCCTGCTGGCAGCGCTCAAGACCCACATGCCGCACGTCAAGACCGTGCACGGCGATGCCCAGGAACTGCCGTTCGATACGGGCTCGTACGATGCCGTGCTGGTATTCTCCGGCCTGCACCACCTGCCGCGATACGACCAGACGCTCGCTGCTTCCTACCGCATCCTGCGGAAGGGCGGGTGCTTTTTCTGCTTCGAGCCGAATGACAGGGCCTGGTACCGCGCGCCCATGCGTTACCTGCGCAGCAAGAAGTGGGTGCGCGATTTCATCGAAATCTATTCAGAAGACGAAAGATACCTCGATCCGGCTGAGGTTGGACGGGCATTCAGCGACGCCGGATTCACCGACATCCGCGTTGACTACATGACGCCGCGCTTCAATCCGATGTTCCTGGGCTTCGCCAATCGCGTATTTGCCGGCATGATCTATACGGCTGCCGCATTTGGAAATTCCATCGGGACCCAGTCCTATTTCGCGATGTCCGGCCGCAAAAGGTAGGCTCCACTCCGCGCGGCGAATGCGGGCCGGAATTGTGACCCGCTTCAAGTGCGGACGGCGGCGCCAGGATCCGCGTCGCTGGACCGGCAGAATACGTGAACCAATGGGCTGCCGGCGCTTCAAATCGGGGCGTTAATCGCTGCCAGCGTCCGCCCACTACTGTAAAATACCCGCCGATGTCCTCCAGCAACTCGCCCCCAGGCCGGCCCTCGCGCGACGGCACGACCACGGGAACCTTTGCCGTGGACGAGATCCTGAGTGTCAGCCAGCGCGACCGGCCGCTGGTATCGATCGTGCTGCCCGCATACGAGGAAGCGTCGATCCTCAGGGACCACGTCGTCCTCCTGCTCGAATACCTGAAGACGCTGAACCGGCGCTACCGCTTCGAGCTCATCATCGTCAATGACGGCAGCAAGGACCAGACCGGCGCGATCGCAAACCAGCTCGCGTCTGAATTCGACGGCATCCGCGTGTTCAACCATCGGCGCAACTTCGGCCTCGGCCAGGCGCTCAAGACGGGATTTGCACGCTGCCGGGGCCAGTACGTCGTGGTACTCGACATCGACCTGAGCTATGGGCCGGAGCATGTCGGGCTGCTGCTCGACCGAATCACCCGGACCGGCGCCCGCATGGTGCTCGCATCACCCTACATGCGTGGCGGACGGGTCGTGGACGTACCGTGGCTGCGCGTCTTGTTCAGCCGCGTCGCCAACTGGTTCCTGGCGCGAGCCTCCGGTCAGCGCATCAGCACGATGACCTGCATGGTGCGCGCGATCGACGGTCGCTTCCTACGCTCGCTTCACCTGCGCAGCACGGGCATGGACGTGATGCCCGAGATGGTCCACAAGGCGAAGCTCCTGCGCGCGAGCATCGAAGAGGTCCCGGCCGAGCTCAATTGGGAGCGGCAGAATCGCCTGGGCGGGCGGCGGCGGTCGAGCCTGCGCGTCCTGCGGCAAATCGGCGACACAACGGTTTCGGGTTTCATCCTGCGGCCGTTCACTTTCCTGCTGGTGCCGGGCCTGCTGCTGCTCGTGTTCGCCGCCTACGTGAACACGTGGATGATCATTCATTTCGTCGATGCCTACGTCGAGCTGCGCGCGACACCGGACCTTGCGCGCGACCTGTCAGCCGCGGTCGCGCTCGCGTACAGTCAATTCCCGCACACGTTCATGGTGGGTCTGCTTTCTCTAATGGTGTCGATGCAGCTGATCGGCATGGCAATGCTCTCGCTGCAGAACAAGCGGTACTTCGACGAACTGTTCCATCTCGGCTCGACGTTGCTCCGAGAGCGCCGTGAGGCCGAGTTGCGCGGCACTGGCGGGGTGGATCCCTCTCGCGAAAACGTTCCGCGCCAGGCGGCCGACCGTCCGCGCGCGCCGTAGGATCCGCGTGGCGGCATCCTACGTTATAACGGGCTGCGCGGGCTTCCTTGGCTCCAATCTGGTCGGCCGCATGCTGGCCGCCGGGCACGAAGTCGTCGGCGTCGACAACCTCTCGATGGGCAGGCTCGACAACCTCGAAGAATTCCGCGGGAACCCGCTGTTCCGGTTTGTCGAGGCTGACGTCACCGACCCGACAGCGCTCGCCGGCATTGCGGGTACGTTTGCCGCGATCGTCCACCTCGCGGCGTTCAAGATCCCGCGCTACGGAAAGGCAATCGACACGCTCAAGATCAACTACCGCGGCACCGAGAACTCACTCGACTTCGCATGCCGCCTCGGCTGCAAGCTCGTGCTCGCCTCGACCTCCGACGTGTACGGTCGCAACCCGGAGCTGCCATTCAGCGAGTCCGGCAGTGACAGTGTCATCGGCAATTCGAAGTCGCCCCGCTGGGCCTATGCGGTGTCCAAGCTCTTCGACGAGCACCTTGCGCTTGCCTACCAGGATGCATATGGATTCCCGGTCACGATCCTGCGCTTCTTCGGTTCTTACGGGCCCAAGCAGCCGCTTAACTGGTGGGGCGGGCCACCGCCCGTGTTTATCGACTGCGTCCTGAACGGAAAGCCGATCCCGATTCATGGCGACGGCAGCCAGACCCGCAGTTTCACCTATGTGAGCGACACGGTCGAGGGCATCTACCAGGCGATAGTCCGACCCGAAGCGAACGGCGAGATCCTCAATATCGGCAGCACGCAGGAGATTACGATCCTCGACCTCGCGCGCCGCATCAAGCGACTCTCCGGCACGCCCGGCGAGCTCGACATCGAATTCGTGCCCTACGCATCGTTTACGGGGCGCAAGTACGAGGACGTGATGCGCCGCGTGCCGGACGTCACGCTCTGCGAGCGGCTCCTCGGCGTGCGAGCGCGGGTCGACATTGACGACGGCCTGGTACGCACGATCGCGTGGCAGCGCGGCCTCGGCAAGCTCGCGGTCCAGGCTCCGGGCTGATCGCCCGCCAAAACACGAGGCTTACGTACTCGATGCGTGTCGGGATCGTCGGCGGCGGACTCATGGGGCTGGCGCTGGCCGTCCGGCTCGGGTCGCGCGGACACGAAGTCTGCATTTACGAGCGCGCGCAGCAGGTCGGCGGCCTCACGACTTGGCACGACTTTGGCAGCTTCGTCTGGGACCGCTTCTATCACGTCATTCTCCCTTCGGACCGGTCGCTGATTGAGTTCATCCGCAGTATCGGACTTGCAAAGGAGCTGCGCTGGCGACCGACCCGGACCGGCTTCTACGTCGACCGCCGCTTCCATTCATTGAGCAGCGGACTTGATTTCCTGAGATTTCCGCTACTCGGCTGGTTGAGCAAGCTCCGGCTGGTGCTCACGATCCTGTACTGCGCGCGTATCCGCGATTGGCGCAGGCTGGAAGGCGAAACCGTCGAGGAATTCCTGGTCCGACACTCCGGCCGTGCAACATTCGAAAAGATGTGGAAACCGCTCCTGATGGCGAAGCTCGGCGAGCACTATCGGCGCGTTTCAGCGGTCTTCATCTGGACCTACGTCAAACGTTTGTTCTCCGCCCGTGATGCAGCGGCACAGAAGGAGCAACTCGGCTACGTCGCTGGCGGCTATCGCACCGTCTTTGGACGCCTGATCGAACTCATCAATCGAGCCGGCGGGTGCCTCCGGACCGGTGTCGAGGTCCAGTCCATCCGGCCACATCCGCAATTGGGTATTCAGATCGCCGCGGCCGGAGACTGGCGAAACTTCGACAAGGTGATCTTCACCGGCCCGGTCAACACCCTGCGCGAAGTTGCGGATCCGGCGCTGGTCAAGGTGCCCGCGGCAGGCGACGTCGAATACCTCGGCGTGGTCTGCATGGCGTTAATCACGCGCAAACCATTCTGCCCCTACTACGTACTCAATATTGCCGACGACCAGATACCATTCACCGGCGTAATCGGCATGAGTTCCCTGGTCGATACCTCGGAAACGGCGGGGCTCTATCTCACGTACCTGCCAAAGTACGTCCTGTCGGCGGACCCGCTATTGTCCCGCACCGACGAAGATCTGAAACCCCAGTTTCTCGCGGGATTTCGCGCCATGTACCCCGATTTCGACGAACGGAATATCGTCGCCGCCCACATCAACCGCGCGCGAATCGTCCAGCCCCTCCAGGTGCTGGATTATTCCACGCATGTCCAGCCGCCGCGCACGCGCCACCCGGATTTCTACGTCGTCAACTCGGCACAATTCGCCAGTAATACGCTCAACAACAACGAGGTCATCCGCAACGTGAATGCATTCCTCGACAGGTTTTCGGACGATTTCCCCGAAGCCCGGCCATTGGCCCCCGCCGCCGGACCTGGCGCCGGAACCGTCGCATGAAACCAGCTCAGGATCCGAGTGGTTTCTTCGCGCACGAAACCGCCGTCATCGACCAGCCGTCCACGATCGGTGCGGGCACGAAGATCTGGCATTTCAGCCATGTCATGCGCGACTCGAAGATCGGCACGCGCTGCAATATCGGCCAGAACGTCGTGATCTCGCCACATTGCGCCCTCGGCGACAACGTCAAGGTGCAGAACAACGTGTCCATCTACACCGGGGTGATCCTGGAGGACGACGTCTTTTGCGGCCCCTCCATGGTTTTCACGAACGTAATCAACCCGCGCAGCTTCATCGAGCGCAAGGACGAGTATCGCCAGACGCTGGTCCGGCGCGGCGCCTCGATCGGCGCCAATGCCACCATTGTCTGCGGCGTGACGCTGGGCCGCTACTGTGTCGTCGGGGCGGGCGGCGTGGTCACGCGCGACGTCCCGGATCACGCGGTCGTGTACGGCAACCCGGCGCGCATCCGAAGCTGGGTCTGCTACTGCGGCATCGGTCTCGAGCTCGGCGGCGACGACGCGTCGGCAGCGGAGGCCACCTGCCCGTCTTGCGGCCGCCATTATCGGCGCGAGGGGCGGCATGTCGCCGAAACCTGAGTCCGGAAGCGGCGCGACGGTCCGGCTGATGCAGGTCGTCGGCGCCCGCCCGCAGTTCGTCAAGCTCGCGCCCGTCTGCCGCGCGATCGAGGCCGCCAACGCCGGCGGTGCGCGCATCGAGAGTCAGATCGTGCACACCGGCCAGCATTACGATCCGGCGATGTCGGATGTCTTCTTCTCGGAACTTCGGATTCCGAAGGCCGACCTCGACCTCGGCATCGGCTCCGGATCGCATGGTGCGCAGACCGCGCGCATGCTGGAGGCGCTCGAACGCGCGATCATCGAGCGGCGCCCCGGCCTCGTGCTGACCTATGGCGACACCAATTCGACGCTTGCCGCGACGCTCGCGGCGGCCAAGCTTCACGTGCCTGTCGCCCATGTCGAGGCCGGCCTCAGGAGCTTCAACCGGCAGATGCCCGAGGAGGTGAATCGCCTGGTGGCAGATCACCTGTCGGACCTCCTATTTGCGCCGACGCCCGAGGCCGTGCGCAACCTCAGGAATGAAGGGCTCGCGGACCGGGCCCGGCAGGTCGGAGACGTCATGCTGGATGCGATCCGCGAATTTGCGCCCGTCGCTCTCCAACGTTCGCGGGTGCTCGAACGCCTCGAGCTCGCGCCGGGCGGCTATCTGGTCGCGACGCTTCATCGTGCGGACAACACACGAGCATCCCGCCTTGGCGCCCTGCTCGAGGCCCTCGCGGCGGTCGGCGCGCCCGAACGGCCTGTAATTCTGCCGTTGCATCCCCGCACGGCCCACGTCATCCGCGATGCGGGCCTCGACCTGCCTGCGGGCACCGGCCTGCGGGTCGTCGACCCTCTCGGCTACCTCGACATGATTTCCCTCGTCTCCCACGCGCGCATCGTGCTGACCGATTCGGGTGGCTTGCAGAAAGAAGCATATTTCCTTGGCCGTCCCTGCGTGACGCTCCGCGAGGAGACGGAGTGGGTCGAGACTGTCGCGGGCGGAGGCAACGTAGTTGCCGGTACCGATCCGCACAGGATCCGGGACGCGGTCAGCGCCTGGGACAGGACGCTCGCGCGCGGCGAGCCCGACTTCGCGGCCGGCGTGCGACAGACCTTCGGCGACGCAAATGCGTCGGCGAAGATCGTCACACTGGCGCTCGAATTCATGCGGAAACGCGTAAACGCCTGAGTTGCGGGTCGCGCCGGCTCCGTAATGTGCGCCCGGTCACGCTTGGCCCGCCATAATGGGCAACTACCGTGCGATATCATGCGGGACCAAGGGGATGATAAACCGCATGGATCCAGTTCAGATCGCGGTGGTCGGCGTGGGCGGCTGGGGCAAGAACCTGGCCCGCAACTTCCATCAGCTGCCGGACGCGAACCTCAAGTACGTCTGCGACCTCGACCAGAGGAAGCTCGACGGCGTGGCCCGCCAGCTGCCCGGCACCGTTCTGACGCGCGACTTCGACCCCGTCCTGCGCGACCCGGACGTACAGGCAGTAGTCGTCGCGACGCCCGCACCCCGCCACTTCCCGCTCTGCAAAATGGCGCTGGAGGCGGGCAAGGACGTCTACGTGGAAAAGCCCTTCACGCTCGAGATCGGCCACGCAACCGAGCTGATTGCGCTCGCGGAAGCAAGCAAGCGCGTCCTGATGGTGGGACACCTGCTCGAATACCACCCGGTCGTGACCCGGCTCCGGGAGATGATCGGGCGTGAGGAGCTTGGCAGGCTCTACTACATCTACAGCCAGCGCGTAAACCTCGGCACGGTACGGGCCGACGAGAACGCGCTGTGGAACTTCGCGCCGCACGACATCTCGGTGATCATGTTCCTGCTGGGCGCGGCACCTACGGACGTCGCGGCGCGTGGCCAGAGCTACCTGCAGAAGGGCGTCGAGGACGTCGTATTCCTCACCATGAACTTCGGCGGCCTTGCCATGGCCCACGTGCACGTCAGTTGGCTCGACCCGCACAAAATCCGCAAGTTGACTCTGGTCGGCGACCGCAAGATGGCGGTGTTCGACGACCTGGAGGCGAACGAGAAGCTGCGCATCTATGACAAGGGTGCGCAGGTCAACCAGGACTACAACACCTTCGCCGAATACGTCGGGTTGCGCTTCGGCGATATCACCATGCCCTACATCAAGGTGGGCGAGCCGCTGCAGATCGAGTGCCGGCACTTCATCGACTGCGTCCGCGCGCGCAAGCAGCCGGTGAGCGACGGCCAGGACGGGCTGCGCGTCGTGAAAGTGCTCGACGCGGCTCAGCGCTCGCTCAAGCTCAACGGCGAACCGGTAAAGCTCGGATGACTCGCTACGCCAGCCTCTCGCTGGACCTCGACAACCAGTGGTCCTACATGAAGACGCATGGCGACGACGGCTGGCAGTCGTTTCCTTCGTATCTGGACGTTGCGGTACCGCGGATCCTGGATTTCCTCGGCAGACGTCGCCTGACCATCAGCTTCTTCATCATCGGGCAGGACGCGGCGCTCGCGAAGAACCGGGACCCCATACGCGCGATCGCGGCCGCAGGACACGAACTCGGCAATCACAGTTTCCGGCACGAACCCTGGCTTCACCTCTACACCCGGTCGGAACTGGAGCGCGAGCTCCAGGATGCGGAAGACGCAATCGAGTCGCTCACCGGCGTGCGGACACGCGGCTTCCGCGGCCCGGGATTCAGCGTCACCGCCACGACGCTCGAGGTCCTCCTGTGCCGCGGCTACGACTACGACGCGACGATATTCCCCAACCTGCTCAATCCGCTGGCCCGCGCCTACCTTTTTTCGGGCAGCCGGCTGAATGACGAGGAGAAGAAGCAACGCAGCGCACTGTTCGGCACATGGAAGGATGCCGCCCATCCCGTCCAGCCCTTCAAGTGGAAGCTGCAATCGGGCGAGCTGCTCGAGATTCCCGTGACCACGATGCCCTGGCTCAAGTTGCCGCTGCACCTCAGTTACCTGATCTATCTCGGCAAGTTTTCCATGGTCGCCGCCCGGACTTATTTCCGCCTCGCCCTTGGCGCATGCCGGTTAAGCGGGACGCACCCGTCGATCCTGCTTCATCCGCTCGACTTCCTCGGCATCGAGGACTGTCCGGCACTCGGATTCTTTCCAGGCATGGACCTGCCCCGCGCACGGAAGCTTGCGCTCGTCGACCAGTTCTTCGACATTCTCATGTCGCATTGGGAACCGGTGACGATGGGCGAGCACGCGCGCCGTGCCTCGGTCGGCCAGACCCAATTGCGTTGCCTTGCGCCAGTCCTGCCCGGATAGCTGGCTCGCCTGCCGTCATCCATGGTCATGCGCCGAACAATCCTGTATTTCGGCGCCTTGCTTGGCGTGTGTTTCCTGTATGTCGCCCTCAATTCGCTGGACTGGACCTTGCTTGCGGCTGAACTCGCGAAATTGCACTGGCTCTACCTGATACCGATCATTGCCACCCAGCTCTGCTATTTCGCAGTCAAGGCGCAGCGCTGGAAATACATGCTTCGTCCGCTAGCGCCCTCGGCGTCCGGATTGATGCTGCGGCCGGTAGTCACCGGCATCGCGGGCAACTACTTGTTGCCTCACGCGGGCGAAGTCGCCCGCTCGGTGCTGGCGAGCCGGCGATTGCAGCTTCCCATGAGCGCGCTGCTGGCGACCGTAGTGATTGAGCGCATCTTCGATTTTGTCGCTCTGCTCATCATCACGATTGTCACCACGCTGCCGGCAGGCCGGATGTCGCCGGATATCCGTGCCGCTAGCTGGAGCGTGGGCCTGCTCGCTGCCGCTACGCTCGCACTCGTCGTTGTATTCCTTCTGCACAAGGAAGCCTGTCTCCGCCTGGCAGAATTCCTGCTCGCGCGAGTGTCGGACCGCACCCGGCGTCGCGCGCTACGCCAGCTGCGGACCGTTGCCGGCGGCTTCGAAGCAATTACCCGGCCGGGGCTGCTGTCTCCGATTCTGCTCCTGTCGATGCTGCAATGGCTTCTGATCCTCGCCTGCGTGATACTCAGCCTGGCGTCCGTGAACGTAACCGCCACTCTTGCCGCTGGAATTTCAGTACTGCTGCTGAACGTCGTCGCGCTGACTCTGCCTGCTGCGCCCGGCCACATCGGGACCGTGCAACTCGCTTTCCTGGTCGGACTCGCACCCTTCGGCGTGCCGCAGGTGGACGCCATTGCGGGTTCGCTCGTCTACAACGTTGCCATGGTTCTGCCCGCACTGATCCTCGGCGCGCGGGGCTTGCGCAACGCCGGGCATCTTCTGCACCATCGCCTGACCAAATGACGCCGACGCCGGCAGCGCAAGCCTAAGGGCTATTCTTCATCATCCGCGCGAGCGCGTCCTCTCCGAGCGGCC
This sequence comes from uncultured Gammaproteobacteria bacterium, assembly GCA_963738285.1. GTDB lineage: Bacteria > Pseudomonadota > Gammaproteobacteria > Steroidobacterales > Steroidobacteraceae > SCUD01. The sequence continues at coordinate 82,693 of CAVTVX010000002.1, forward strand.
TCTTGTGCTTCACGCGAAGACTTGCCGCCCATTCGCGGTTGAAGTCGCGCTGGTAACGGCGGTTGATGGCGTAGGTCACGAGCATCGCGACGAGGGCGCCGAGGCTCGCGAGCGCCATGTCCTTGTGCGCGTCCCAGACGTCGCCCTGCGTGCCGAGATAAGACTGCCCGAGATCGCCGCCGAACAACTCCGCCGCACCCCATTCCATCAACTCGAACAACATCGAGGTCGACATCGTGAGGTCGAGCGGCAGGAAGTAGCCCCAGAAGCCCCGCACGTCGGCGACGCGCAGAAATACCTCGCGGACGGGGTACGCGAGCAGGAGTCCATAGCAGAAATGCACGACGCGGTCGAAATTGTTGCGCTCCCAGCCGACGAGCTCGTTGAAGGTCGTCCCGGTGAGGCTCCTGAACCAGGCGTCGTAGGGCACCTCGGCATAGGAATAGTGCGCACCGACCTGGTGCAGGCACATGAACACGAAGATCATCGTGTAGGAGATTCGCGAGAGAACCAGCTTGCGGTTGAAGCCTACGATCAGCGCCGCAACCGTGACTGCAAGCGCATTCTCGACCATCCAGGTGTCGCGGTGCCAGGGCTTGATCGCGAGGATCGCCCACCAGACCGCGAACACGACGCCCAGGACGAGCAGGTACTTGCGGTGCGGAATGCCCAAGCGCGTCGTTTCAGCGCAGGGACTGGAGGATGCGCGCAAGCGGAACCAGCCCGCCGAGCGGAAGGAAGCGCATCAGGCGCCAGGCGAGCTTCGGCTTGACGATGAGCAGGCCGGCGAATACGCCGAGCGCGACCATGCGACCATTCCCGCCCGTCAGGAATCGCATGATCTGGCTGCGCGGAAACGCATCGGGCTCCGGCACCAGGAGCGCCTCGAGCCGGGCACGGCTCTCGGCGAGGTGGCGTTCAGCGGGCGTCACCGCGGCATGCGCGACGTCATCCGCGATGTCATTCGGCCGCATGCTCACCGTCCCGCCGTGCCTCACCGCGACCGTCGAACGCCCGCTCGAAGAGCTCGCGGTCGCGACCCAGTTCGTGCCGGATGCGCGGGAAAAATGCCGCGGGCCCCTTCTTTCCACGCCGGAGCAGCGGCGCCGCAATCGCGACGGCACCCGCCGCGAATGCGAGCGCGAGCCCGCCCGCGGCCCAGCTGCGCCACGGGCCATCCCAGGCGAGCGTGAGCAGCCAGGCGCAGAACATCAGCAAGGCGACGAGTGCCGACGCGGCCGCGATCAGAAGCGCGAACAGGCGGCGCGCGACGATGGCGGCCGCGTCACGGGCATCTTCGCCCGCGACCTCGGCGTAGCCCCGCAGGTGCCGCAGAATCGCAGGCACCAGGACTGCCAGCGGCGAACGCATCGGTTGAACCCCCTTGCGGGCAGCGGATCAGCGGCGCCCGGCGACGAACCCGATGATGATGCCGACCGCGGCGGCAATTCCGACCGCCGCCCAGGGATTTTCGCGCACGTACTCATCGGTCGCTTCCGAGACGTCCTCGGCGTGACCGCGCACGGCGGCGATGCCCTCGCCCGCGGAAGTCTTCGCTTTCGCGAGCTTGTCCTCGACCTTCGCGCGGATCTCCGCGATATCCTGGTCGTCAACGTTGGCGACCTTCTTGACGAGATCCTCGACGTCCCTGACGAGATTGCGCCATTCGGCGCCGCGCACCGCTTCGGCGTCACCGCCATTGCGGCTTGCGCGGCGTCCCCGCCTGCCCGATTCGATCATTTTCTCCATAGCTGTTCTCCTCGACCTCACATGTTACCACGGAGGCCGGGCAGCGCGGACTGCAGCCCAACGGGCGTGCACCTCAGACGCGCCGCCCGAGACTGATGAAGAACGTGACCACGGCGCCAATCAGGAACAGCACAAACAGGATTTTGGCGATCCCGGCCGCGCCGGCCGCCAGACCCGAAAAGCCGAAGACGGCGGCGATCAGGGCCACGACAAAGAACACGACAGCGTAATAGAGCATGGCGACACCTCGATTCAGCTCCTTGCAGCCTGCCGCAGGCGCCTGCCCGCGACCGTCAGCCCGGCCAATTACAGCGCGTAGGACGGAGCCCACAGGACGAAGGAACCCGGGCGCATGGCGCGGGTCTGTCAACCAGGGGCATCCTGCGGTCCACGCGCGAGGTGACGAGCATGGCAACGGCGACGGCCCGGCCTGACATCGAGACCATCATCAAGGACCCGATGAAGCACTTCAGCTCGCCGAGGGACGTGGTCACGGATCCCCGATTCACGCGCGAGGAAAAGCGCCGCGTCCTCGATTCCTGGGCGGTCGACGCGCAGCTTCTCGAGGTGGCCGAAGAAGAGAACATGGCCGGCGAGGATCGCCCTGGATTGCGGGAGGTGAAGCTCGCGCAACTCGAACTCGAGAAGACCGCATAGGCGCGGATTCAGTCGCTCAGCCGGCCCCGCGTTTCCGGCACGGCGATCCATCCGACCACGAGGCACAGCGCGGCCAGGCTCACCGGATACCACAGCCCGGCAAAGACATTGCCGGTCGCCGCGACGATCGTGAACGTGATCGCCGGCAGCAGGCCGCCAAACCATCCGTTGCCGAAATTCTGCGGGAAGGACAGCGCGGTGTAACGGATGCGCGCCGGGAACATCTCGGCGAGCAGCGCCGCGTACGCGCCCGAACTCATGGCGGCGAAGACCAGCAGCAGGACCAGGATTGCGACTACCCGCGGCCGGTCAATTGACGCCGTTTCGGCCGTGGTCCGATAACCGGCCCGCGCGAGCGCGGATCCGGCATCTTGCCTGAAGCCCGCGATCGCACGCGTGCGGCCCACGCCCGCGAGCGCCGCCGCATCCGGCGCGACGAGTGTCGTGCCGCCGATCTCCAGCCGTGCGGGCCCCGGGGACGGCGAGGGCCGGGTCGCGTAACCGACGCCCGCGTGCGCGAGAAAGGCCTTCACGACGTCGCAGGAATTGCGGTCCTGTTCGGCGCGGCCAAGCGGATCGAAGAGCAGCGAGCAATCGGGCGGATGCGCCACGACGACGACCGGCGCAGTTTCACGCGCCCTTGCGAGCGCGGGATTCGCCGCCGACAGCAGGGCCGCGAACAGCGGGAAATACATCAGTGCGGCCAGCGCCATGGCCGCAAGCAGCAGGGGCTTCCGGCCCAGGCGGTCGCTCAGCCAGCCGCACACGACCACGAGCGGCGAGGCGATCACGAGCGCCGTGCCGGTCAGCACAGCCACGGTGAACGCCTCGACGTGCGCGACGCGCTCGAGGAAGTAGTAGGCGTAAAACGTACCCATGTAGAACAGGACCGCCTGCCCGACGACGCTGCCGAAAAGCGCCGCCAGCACGAGGCGCAGGTTTTCGCGGTGCAGGAAAGTCTCCGAGACGGGTGCGCGGGAGAGGCGCCGCTCCGCCTGCATCTGCCGGAACACGGGGCTTTCCTGCAGGCGCAGGCGGATCCACAGGGAGATGCCGAGCAGGATTGCCGAGGCTAGAAAAGGGACGCGCCAGCCCCAGGCCGCGAACGAATCCGGCGGCATGGAGGCACGCGTCGCCGCGATGACGACAAGCGACAGCAACAGGCCGCCCATTGCCATCGCGGGAATGCAGCTCGTGTGCAGCCCGCGGCGGCCTTCGGGCGCGTGTTCGGCGACATAGACGATGGCGCCGCCGAACTCGCCGCCGATCGCGAGTCCCTGGACGACACGCAGCGTTACCAGGAGCAGCGGCGCCGCGATGCCGATCGAGGCGTAATCCGGAAGCAGCCCGACGAGAAAAGTGGCCAGACCCATGATGGCGAGTGTCACGAGGAAGGTGACCTTGCGGCCGACGCGGTCGCCGAGCCGCCCGAAGACGAGGGCTCCGAGCGGCCGGACGATGAATCCCACGGCGAAGGTCGCGAGCGCGAAGATGAAAGCGGTCGTCTCGTTGACCGCCGAGAAGAAGTGGGCGGCGAAGCTGCTCGCGAGCGCGCCGTAGAGGTAGAAGTCGTACCACTCGAAGAGCGTCCCCAGCGCCGAGGCACCGATGACATGGGCCGGTGACGAGCGACTCGACTCCATGGGCCCGTCTGATCCCGTCGCGCCGGCCGTCATGGGGTCCTCAGGCGTTGCGCAGGAACACGGGAAGCTTTCGCCCGACCCGGTAGAGCTTGCTGCCGACGCGCCGCAGCATTCCCGTCACGACGCCGGGTCGCCGGTCCCAGGCGGCATTGTGATGCACATCGAACTCGGCGAGCGCGGCGGCGAGGTCGCCCTCGGCCCCGATGCGCCTCCAGAACTCGGGAAACCGGTCGCGCCCGTCCTCCAGCCGGAAATCCATCCAGCGGGTCTTGTCGCGCAGGAAAAGCCGGACGTTCGACTCGACCGTGTCGCAATAGTCGAGCGCGACCTGGAGCGGCGTCGCGTCTTTCGGGCAATGCCAGAGGATCGCGTAGCGGTAGGCATTCATCATCCCGGTGTGGGCACGCTTGGCCCAGCTCGCGGCGACCGGGCCGGTCTCCCGCGTCAGGTGTACGTAGAACGCGCGATCCCCGTACTTCCGGTCGAGGCGCCCGAGCAGCCACGCGAGCCGGTTGTCCGATTCGATGTGGTCTTCCGGGTAGGCGAAACGGGATTCGCCCAGCTGGCCGCTCCGCGACTCATGCGCGCTCGTGTAATTCGTGACGTGGCTGCAGGCCCGTGCGAACGTCTGGGAACCGGAACGGCCCGCATTGAGGATAAAGACGTTCACCGGACGAAAGTATATAGTTTCCGTGCCGCATCGCGACGGCGCCCAGAACGTCCCGCATGTCGAAAAACCACACCAAGACCGTTCCGATCCGCAAGGTCGAGAAAATCGCGCCCGGCCTGCAGGGCCGCTCCGTGTGGCTCGGAAAGATCGAACCGGTGGAGCTGGAACTCGTATCCACCACGGCGCTCGAGAAGATCATGAAGACCGAGGGCGGCAAAACCCGCAGCGAGATCCAGAAGCTCGCCGCCGGCCGCAAGAACGGAATCCTCGCGCGCGACGCGGCAACCGGACACTTCAGGATCCTGAGCGATGCGGACCTCAAGAAGGCCGCGACCGCGCCGCCCGGCGAGGGCCCGAAGCGCTCGGCGGAGGTGACCGCGAAACCGCTCACCGACACCGCGCGAAGGAAGGCCGAAGAGCTCACGCTGGTGAGCACGCAGATACTCAGGAAAGTCGTCGGGCCCGACGCCAAGGCCGAGGCCGTCGCCGCGAAGCCGGCTGGCAGGAAGGACAAGTTCGGGGGCTTCAACCCCTACGACAACAATTGAGCGCGCCCGGCGCTCAGGCGCCGCGGCCGCGGCGCCAATTCTGCAGCCACGCGGGAAAATCCCCGGCGGGCAACGGCTTCGCGTAGTGGAAACCCTGGGCAAAGTCGCAGCCCATGGCTGCGAGTTTCGATGCGACTTCGGCATGCTCGACGCCTTCGGCCACGACCTCGAGACCGAACGAATGGCCGAGCGCGACGATCTGCTCGACGATCCGTCCATCGGCCTCGTCTGCAAGCATGTTCATCACAAAGGACTTGTCGATCTTGAGCTCGTCGGCCGGGATCTGCTTCAGGTAGGACAACGAAGAATAGCCGGTGCCAAAGTCGTCGATCGAGACGCGCGCCCCGAGTTCGCGCAGCTCGGTCAACACGCGATGACTCCGCTCGCGGTCTACCATCAGCGCGTTCTCGGTCACCTCGACCGTGAGCCGCTCGAGGCCGATTGACCAGAGGCCTGCGGCACTCCTGATCGCATCCACGAGTTCCGGGTTGCAGATGATCGACGGCGTCACGTTCACGGCGACGCCGATGCTGCCGACCCCCTTCGGCCATTCGCCGAGCTGGCGCAGGGCGCGGTGGAAGGCGAAGCGTGTCAGCGGATCGATCTGGCCCGTCATTTCCGCCACGTCGATGAAGATCTCGGGCGGCACGTTGCCGGTGTCCGGCCGGTTCCAGCGCATCAGCGCCTCGACTCCCACGACCTCTTGCTTCGGCAGCGAGAGCTTCGGCTGGTAGTTGAGGACAAGGTCGCCGTGCTCGAGTGCGCTCGCGAGCTGGGTCTCGAGGTCCCAGCCCGCCACGAGTTCCTCCGCATTGCGGTCCGTATAGACGACGGTCGGCTGCTGGGTTTTCCAGGCCTCGAGCAGCGCAATCTCTGCGAACTGCATGAGCTGTTCGGGATGGCGCGCATGGCGCGGGGACATGGCGATGCCGACGGAAAGGCGAATGGTGGCGTGCTGACCGCCCGCCGCAACCGGCTCGGCGCCGGTGCGCAGGACCTTGTTGGCCGCGAGGAGCGCATGGCCCTCATTGCGCAGGTTCGACAGCACGTACACGAACTTGCGGTCGCCGAGGCGGGCGAAATAATCGCCGGGCCGCGTGACCTGCGACAGCCGGTTTCGGAGCTCGTCCAGCATCCGCGCCGCATTCACGTGCCCGGCGGTCGCAAACAGCCGCTCGAGCTGATGTACGTAAACGACGAGCACCGCGATGCCGTAGAGCTTGGCCTCGCGCGCGGCGAGGCGCGCGCGGATGGCCTCGAGGCAGTCGGCATAGCCGCTGCTCCCGCCGGGCGTCGCGAGGGCTGTGGTCATGGCGTCAATTGAGGTAGTACTCCGCGGGATCGACGCCGAAGGCGCCCGGCTCCAGCCCCTGCTCGATCCAGAGCGAGGCCTGGTCATCCGCCGTGGGCGAGATGCGGTTCAGGTCCACCACGCGGTAGTCCTCGAGCGGCCGCTTGTCGGCGTCGAGAATGACCATGATCTCCGGCCGCAGCCGCCGGATGCGGCTCTGGGCCGTCACCACGGCGACTTCGCCCGTATTCAGGAGCACCAGCGTGCCGGTCGGAAACATGCCGATCGCCTGCGTGAGCTGATCGACCAGTTCCGGCTGGAATTCGGTCCCGGCGAGTGAACGCAGCTGCCGGAGCGCGCCGTAGGACGACTGCGTGCTCGCATACGGGCGCGACGTGATCATCGCGTCGTAGGTGTCGACGACCCCCGCGATGCGGCCAAACACGGGAATCTCGTCGCCCTCGAGTCCCGCGGGATAGCCGTTGCCGTCATGGCGCTCGTGGTGATGGGCGACCATTTCGATCACGCGGGGATCGACGTCGCCGGCGTGCTTCAGGAGCTGGAGACCGAACTCGACGTGCCGGCGCATCAGCGCGAGTTCGCCGGCATCGAGCTTGCCGGGCTTCTGCAGGATGGATTCCGGAATCCGCGTCTTGCCGACGTCTAGCAGCATCGCGCCGAGCGCGACCACGCGCAGCGTGTCGCGGTCAAGGCCGATCTCGCGGCCGAGCGCGGTCGCCCAGACCGACGAGGCGAGCGAATGCGAATACAGGTAGCCGCCCTTTCTCCGGATGCGCATCAGGCAGGACATCGCCGCGGGATTGCGCAGAACGCTGTCCACCATCGGCACGACCGCAGCCTCGAGCCGGTGCACGTCCAGCTTGCCCGAGCTCTTGAGCTCTCCCATCACGTCCGCAACCGAGGCGTAAACCGCGACGTGGATGCCCGAGGCCTGCTTGATCTCGTCCTTCAGTTCGCGCATCGCCTGGCCGGGCCGGCGCGCGGGCTGCAGTGCCGGGACGGGCTCGTCGTCCATATGGGTGTCGACGACGACCTGCTTGCAGTGGCTGCGCACCGCGGCCACCTCTTCCTCATTGCGGACGTAGAAACCCTGGAACAGAAACGGCGTCTCCAGCCAGGGCCGGTCCAGCTCGGAGACGTACATCCCGACCTGGAGCTCGGCAACGGGGATTTTCCGGTATCTGGGCAAGGCAATGCGTTCCGCGGCCGCCGAATGATTCCGGGACAGTGACAAACTGCGGCGGGCGCGAGCGTGACGCGGGGCGCAAAAATATGACAAACGGCGGCCTTGCGGCCCGAAACGGCGGGATCACTCGCAAAAGAAAGGCCGGCCCCCGGAGCGGGGCCGGCCCTCAACTCGACGGCGTCCGGTCAGCTCCGACCAGGCGACGCGAAACCGCTCCTAGCGGCCGAAATCCTTGCGGAACATGACGCCGAAAGTCCGCGGCTGATTGACCAGGTAGCCGACGCGCGCGACCCGGCCGCGCTCCTGGTCGAGGCCGAGCAACGCGTTCTCGTCGCTGACGTTATTGACGTAGACCGCCGCTTCCCAGTCGCCGGACCGCACGCCGAATCGGACGTTGCCGAGGTCATAGGCCGGCAACAGCGGGTCGAAGGTAAACGTCGAAATGGTCGGCGAGCCGAATCCCCGGAGCCCGAAGGTGCCGAAACCGTCGGCCTGGTCGCCGATTTGCGTGTAGCGGCTGCCGACATGCTGATAGGTGCCGGTGATGAAGCCTTCGAGGCTCTGCGTCATGGGCCAGCTGTAAGTCGCGTTCGCCGACAGCTGGAAGTCCGGCACCGACGGCAGGCGGTTGCCCTTCTCGATACCGGACACGATCGTGGTCACGCCGCCGCTCGTCGAGGTGACGCTCGTGTCGATTTCGGACTGCGTATAAGTCGCCGAAATGCCGAAGTCGAAATGATCGGTCGGCTGCGCAGACAGCTCGAACTCGACGCCCGTCGAGTGCGCGCGAGGCACGTTGACGACGATACGCGACGAGCAGGTGCCCGCGACGACCGGCATCTGCAGGTCGTCGATTTCGGCGTGGAACGCGGCGACGTTGAACTGGCCGCGGCCACCCGCGAAGCGCAGCTTCGCGCCGAGCTCGTAATTGCGGAGCTTCTCGCTGTCGAAGCTGTCGTGGCCGCCGAAAGTCACGAGGTCCTCGGCCGAGCACAGCGGGACGTTCAGCGGGTCGTTGATGCCGCCGAGACGGAAGCCCTCGGAGGCCTGCGCATTCAGCTCCACGTTGTCGTTCAGGGCATAGGAGAACAGCACGCGCGGGAGGACCCCGTCGTCGCTCGCCTTGCCGGGACCGGCGCTCGGGTCGGAGAACACGCCGCCGAACAGCAATACGCGATTTTCCTTGAAGTCGTAGTAGCGCAAGCCGGCCGTCGCCGCGAGCTTTTCGGTCAGGTCGAAGGTGCCCTCCGCGAAGAAGGCCGTCTGCTTGAAGTCATACGGAATGTCGGAGTAGAACGGCATGTCCGCTTCCGGCGCGCCGAGGTTCGTGCTGTCCAGGCACCTCTGGTTGGCCGGCGGGCACGCAAACGGCGCAAAGATACGCTCCATGATGTCGTCGTAGCCCGGGGTCGGCAGCCGCTGCCCGTAGTGGCGCTTGATGTCGCTGTAGAAACCGCCCACCACCCACTGGAAATGGCTGTCGGTGTCGGACGAAAGCCGGACCTCCTGCGTGAAAACCTTGACCTTCGTCGCGTCGTACAACGGTGAAGTGGTGCGCACCTCGGCGGAAGTCGCGGCCACGGTATTGCCCTGCCCCGGGGGCGGCACGCACGAACCCGCGAGGCACGCATTGCCGAGGTCGTACGTCACGCTGCCGGACAGCTGAGTCGCGTCGCGTATCACCAGGATGTCGCGATCGGTGTAGGAACTGATCGATGTCAGCACCACGCCGCCGAGGTCGAACTCCATCGTCAGGTCGCCGAGCGTGAACTCGTCGGTGAAATCCTCCTGGCGCTGGATGTACTGCTGGCGCTCACCCAGCGTGACCGGCGGTTCGGTCGTCGTATACGGGTTCGCCAGCATGTTCCAGGTGTCTTGACGGTTGTAGCCGTCCATGTCGATTTTCTGGTAGATCACGCGCGGCGTAATCGCAATGTTCTCGGTCGGCTCAAATCGCAGCGCCACGCGCGCGCCCTTGCGCTGGCCGCCATTCACGTCGGAATCCACGTGGCCACCCGGGCGAACCGCGTCGATATAGCCCGGGATCTGGCTGTAATACGCGGCGACCCGCAGCGCGGCGCTGTCGCCCATGGCAAGATTCACCATCGCGCGGCCGTCGCCGCCGGTATCGCCGCCGTCGACGCTGCTGAATCCGCCCTCGACGCTTCCGTAGCTGCCCGACAGGTCGGGCTGATTGCTGATGTAGCGAATCGTGCCCGAGAGGGAACCCGACCCGAACAGTGTGCCCTGCGGACCGCGCAGCACCTCGACGCGGTTGAGGTCGTAGAGATCGAGATCCGGCGTGAACAGCGACAGCGAGATCACGGACTCGTCCATGTAGACGCCAACTTGCTCCTTGACGCCCGGCAAATCGCGGTCGGTCTTGCCCGCGGAAATGCCACGGATTCCGACCTGGCTCTGGCCGGGGCCGAGGTTCTGCACCGAGAGGCCCGCGATGTTGCGCGACACATCCTCGATGTTCTGCGCGCCGGCGGCTTCGAGGGCCGCGCCCGTGCGCGCGCTGACGGCAAACGGAACGTCCTGCAAGGACTCGGCGCGCTTGCGCGCCGTCACCGTGATTTCACCGAGCGCGGTCGTTTCCTGCGCGACGGCGCTTTGCGCAATGACGAGTGCAACGGCGCTCGCAACGAGCCTTGCGGATCGCAGCCGGGAATTCCTGTTCATGATCCTGCCCCTGTTTCTTGCCCGTTCCCCCGGGCGGTGTTGTGCATAAGAGTGTCCCTGCAATAGGTAAATACCGCAAGTCCGCCCGCTTTGTTGCGCCGCGGCAACGTCGCCGGCAGCCGTGCGATGTCCCTGCCACCGAACCGTGACCGGTCCTGCCTGTCCGCGGCGGAATCACCCGGGCTGCAAAGCCCGGCCGAGCTGCCTTCCGAAAAGCAGGACCAGCAGGCCGCCACCGGCACCGATGGCGGCATGCAATGCCCAGAACCCGGCCGGCGTCATCTTTTCGTAGAAACCGCCGATCCAGCCAATCAGGTTGTTCGAAACGAACAGGGTCATGAAGGCCAGCCCCATCAGCGTGGCGTTCACCCGGGCCGGTGCCGCGCGCGAGACCAGCGCGAGCAGCGTGGGCCATTGATAGATGAAGGCGATCCCGAGGCCGGCGCTGTAGACCAGTGGCCAGACCGGGTGAACCGGTGCGGCGCCGGAAGCGGAAATGGCCGCGACCAGGACCCCATTGCTCGCTGCCGCGAGCCAGGCCCCAGTGCCGATCTTCATAAGGTCGCCCGGTTCGCGCCGACGCGATGCCTGGACCCTCCAGATCCAGAACAAGAGTGGCACGGCCAGGATGCTGAACACGGAATTGACCGACTGGTACCAGGGCACCGGGATCCGGAAGCCTGCGACATCGAGCGCGACATGCTGCTGGATCCAGATCGCATTCACGTTGAACAACTGCAAGTAGGCCGTCGACTGGAAAATCGTGATGATCATCACCGCGATCAGCGCCCGGACGACGCGCCAGTCGGCCGCGGTCATCTGCGGGCCCTCGAACCTGCGGCGCTCCACCCGTGCCGGCAGGTGGCGGTACCCGGAGAGATAGGTCGCGAGGCCGAACAGCATGAAGATCGCCGCCACGCCGAATCCATAGTGCCAGCCCCAGACCTGTGCGAGCAGCCCGCAGAGCAGGGGTCCGAAGACGGCCCCGATGTTGATTGCGGTGCTGAAGATGACGAATCCGTGGGAGCGCCGCGCCTCTTCCTCGCGCGGGTACAGTGCGCCGACCTGCGCCGAGATGTTCCCTTTCAGGAATCCCGAGCCGATCACCAGCAGCGTCAAGGCCAGCAGGAACGACTGATCGAAAGCCATCGCGACGTGGCCGGCGCTCATCGCCAGCGCGCCGACCACGACGCCATTGCGCTGCCCGATCCAGCGATCGGCGATGAGACCACCGAGCATCGGCGTGAAGTACACGAACCCGGAGTAGAGTCCGAAAATCTGCGAAGCGAGCGCCTGCGTGGACAGCGGACCGGTGACCGATTCGACGGCCGCGCGAAACCCCGCGAAACCTGCGATCTGCCCGACGTGCCCGGGCAGCAGCAGCTGGTCCACCATGTACAGCGCAAGCAGCGCCGTCATCCCGTAGTACGAAAAACGCTCCCACGCCTCGGTGAACGCCAGAAAGAAGAGGCCGCGCGGATGGCCCATGAAGCCACGGTCATCGGCTGGCGGAAATCCGGCTTCGGCCGTGCTCATCGTCTTCGCACCACCGGCGCAAGCGGAGGAAACTGGGCCCGCTGGGATTCGAACCCAGGACCAAGGGATTCGCGTGGCCCCGCCGTTTCCGGCGGGCGCGGACTATCTCTTCACCCGCGGCGCTCGATCGCCGTGTGGGTGCGGGACGCTCTAGCCTGTCATCAAGGGCACTCGAAGCCCCCAGGTAGTCTCTGCACCTTCCGGCGGTGCACCGCCGGCTCGGCTCAGGATTGCCATCAGCCGCCCCTGCGCTGGAAGGTTCCCCTGAATTCGTCCCGTCCACCCGGAATCTTTCGAAACCGGGGCACCTTTTCAAGAAAGATGAGTCCCCTGCTCTAACCACTGAGCTACAGGCCCGCCGCGAGTCTAGCAAATGGATTGTCAGACACCGCCGTCAGAGCCAGGAATGGTTCTCATTCGATGCAACGACGAACGGGAATTGCGACAATGAGCCGCGGTCCGCCGGTACCGATGTCAACTTCCCCGAGGAGCATTCCATGACTGACGAAAGGCTTTCACGCAGGCAGTTGCTGAGAAGCGCGATCGCAGGAATCGCCGCCGTGCCGGCCGCGGGCCTGCTCGCCGGGACGGCGGGCGCGGAGTCGCTGTCCGAAAACGACGCGACCGCGAAATCGCTCGGCTACGTCTCTGATGCGAAGAAAGTGGATACGGCGGCGAACCCGAACTACAAGCCGGGCGCGATGTGCGGCAACTGCATGCAGTACCAGGGCAAGGCCGGCGATGCCGAGGGCCCCTGCAACATCTTCCCGGGCAAGGACGTCAATGCCCACGGCTGGTGCAAGGTCTGGGTGCTGAAGCCGGGCGCCAAGATCGGCTGATCCGCGGGCGCAGCCGCGGCCGGCCGTGCCAGCCCGCGCCCGATTTCCTATCATCGGCGGCTGGGGGCCCGTCGGGCCTGCGAGCCGGATCATGCACGATCCACGATTCCGCCAACGCCAGCCCGCCGTGCCCCGGCCGGGGCACGGCGAGCGCCTGCAGAAAGTGCTCGCCGACGCGGGCATCGCCTCGCGCCGGGACTCGGAATTCGCCATCCGCGCAGGCCGTGTGCGAGTCAACGGCCGGCGCGTACCCGGGCTTCCCTGCCTCGTCGACCCGGCTCACGACCTCATCGAGTTCGACGGCAGCGTCGTCGACCTCCGCGGCGATGCCGGGCCCCGCCGGCGCGAACGCCTCTACCTGATGCTCAACAAGCCGCGCGGCGTCATCTCGACGGCACGCGACCCCGGCGGCCGCGCCAACGTAGTCGACCTCGTGCGGGACGCCGTGCCGCCCGACGACCGCGTCTATCCCGTCGGTCGACTCGACGCCGATTCGACCGGCCTCGTGCTGCTTACCAACGACGGCGAGCTCGCGCACCGCCTCGCGCACCCGAGCTCGGGCGTGACCAAGGAGTATCGCGTTGCCGTGCAGGGCGCGCTGCCGGGTACCGCGCTCGCGCAGCTTTCGCGGGGCCTGTTCCTCGCCGACTCCGGCTCGCCGCAGGGCGGCGCGAAGCGCGCCCGACTGCAGGCCGTCCGAGTATTGAAGCGCACGAAGGACCGGCGCCGCGGCGACCTCTCGCTCGTCTCGGTCACGCTGACCGAGGGTCAGAACCGCGAAATCCGGCGCCTCTTCGCGCGTGTCGGCGCCAGGGTCAGGAGTCTCGAGCGCACCGCGCTCGGCAGCCTCCAGCTCGGCCGCCTGCCACGCGGCCACTACCGCGCGCTACGCAACGAGGAAGTCCTCGCCCTGCGCCGCTCGGTCCGCCTCGGGTGAACGGGTGATCGCGCACGATCGGCGGATCGCGGCCTGGCTGCTCGCCGTCATCACGTTCCTGATCGTCTTCGGCTCGCTCTATCCCTTCCGCTTTTCACTGGAGGGCCTGGGCCCGCTCGCGCGGCTCGGCGAACTGCCGCAGGCCGGCACGACGCGCAGCGACGTCGCCGCAAACGTCCTCCTCTACCTGCCGCTCGGCGCCTGCCTCGCCTGGCTGTTCGCCGCGCGCATGGGCGGCGTTCTCGCGGCGCTCGCAGCGACCCTGATCGCGGCCGCGCTTTCCTTTGCCATCGAATTCGCCCAGCTCTACGAGACGCGGCGCGTCGCGAGCCTGGCCGACTTCCTCTGCAATACCATCGGCGCCTTTGCGGGCGCCTGCTTCGCGCTCGCCATTGCCCGCACGCGCAGACGGCTCGATTCCTCGCGTTTTGCTGGCTTCCTGCTCCACCCCGTCGCGACGACACTCGTCTTCTCCTGGATCGGTTATCGCCTCGCGCCGTTCGCGCCGGTCCTCGATCCCGCGAAATGGGCCGCGGCCTTTGCGCAGCTCGCGGGCGGCGGCTGGCCCGCGCCGAAGGCATTCCTCACGCAGCTGCTCGCCTGGCTCCTGATCTTCCTGCTGGCCGGCCGGCTTGAGCCGCGGCGCCCGATCGCGCTCGCGGCCTCGTTGATGGCCCTCGTGCTCGCCGGCCGCGTGCTGTTTGCGGGGATGGGCCTCGACGCGGCCGAAGTCGCCGGCATGGCAGTGGCCCTCGGCTGCGCCCGTGGAGTCGCGCGCGTTCCGAAGGCCGCCGCGGCCCGGATCCTGGCGACGGCTTTCGTCCTACTGATCGCCTTCCAGGGGCTCGCGCCCTTCGACTTCCAGCTCGCTCAGGACCGCTTCGCGTTCCTGCCGTTCGGGGAATCCCTCACGCAGTACCGCGCGACGAATCTCACCGACATGTTCCTGCGCTGTTTCACCAACGGCGCGCTCGTGTGGCTGCTCGCGCGCAGCGGGCTCTCGGTGCTCGCGGCCACGGGCCTGGGCGCGGGGGCCGTTTTCGCGGTCGAGTTCCTGCAGACCTGGTTGCCTGGCCAGACCGCGGAGATCACAGACCCGCTCCTTGCACTCTGCGCGGGCGGCCTGATGGCCGTCTTCGAGCGGGAAGAAGGGGATCGGTGAACCGGGCGCCGCGGGCCGGGGAACATGCTCCCCGGCCGATGGTCTATCGTCGAAGCATGACGCCTGTGCTCGCCTTTCTGTTGCTTGCCGCCGCACCGGCCGATGGCCAGATCGGCGAGACGCCCTCCCAGGCGCCCGTCGAAGCGGCGCCGGATGCCGTGGCGACGCCTCCGGGCCCGGCCCCGGCGGAATTCGGGGCCGGTGAAACGAGGGTGGAACCGGCGCCGCTTCCCGAGGCGACCGCGCCGCAGCTGCCGCAGAAACCCGCCGTACGGCGACAGCAGCTGGGGATCCTGGCGCAGGACCCGCGCATGGATGCTTACGCGCAGTTCCGCAGCCTGTATGAAACCGCACGCTTCGACGAGGCCCTGCCCCTGGCCAAGCGCGTGGTGGAGCTTTCCGAGAACGATCCGGAGCGCGACCACGAGCTGCCGATCGCCTACAACAACCTCGGCGCCACGCAGTACCAGCTCGGCGACTACGCAAGCGCCGAGGGGAGCTACAAGAAATCGCTCGAGCTGCTCGAGTCGACCCAGGGCATCTCGTCGCGACGCCTCGTCGTGCCGCTCGCCGGTCTCGGCGCCGTGTATGCGGCGCAGGACGAGCACAAGATCGCGGCCGAGCTTTTCGACCGCGCGCTCGCCGTGAGCCGGCGGGCGGACGGCCTGTTCAACCTCCAGCAGCTGCCGCTGATCGAGCAGGCGGCGGACAGCCGCTACGCATTCAACGATTTCGCCGGCGTCGAGCGCGAGCGCATGTTCGCGCTCAAGATCGCCGAGCAGAATTACGGCTACGGCACGGAAGGCACGCTGCCGCCGCTGCTCGAACTCGCGAACTTTTACGAGGGACTGCGGGAGTTCATCGCCGCGCGCATGATGTACCTGCGCGCCCGCAATGTCGCGATGAAGAAGGGCGGCTACGACCCGATGGCGGTCAAGGCCCTCGTCGGCATTGCTCGGACGCACCGGCTCCAGTACACGATGAACCCCGAGACTCTCGAGAGCCAGCAGCCGGCCCGCGACGAGGTGACCGGCGAAGTGGTCGGCAGGGTCTATCGCGAATCTCGCGTGCCGCCGCCGGCGGCCGACCGCACCGGACTCAAAGCCGCCGAGACCGCCCTCGAGCTCCTGCGCTCGACGCCGGACCCGCCCGCGGACCTCATGACCGAGACGCTGATCGAGCTCGGCGACTGGTTCCAGTCGACCTCGCGTCCCGCGATGTCGCAGCGCTATTACGCCGAAGCGGCCGGCATTTTCGAGGCACGGCAAACCGCGGATCCGCTCGCGGGCAATCCGCTCAAGGAGCCGCGGATGGTGTTCTACCGCCCGCCCGTCGCGGCGAGCCGCGGGCTCAATACGCTGTCCGGGCAGTACGTCATCAAGAAGACGGTGTTCAGCTTCAGTGTTTCGGACACCGGATCGCCCGAGGACATCACGGTCGTATCCACCGACCTGGACGAGGGCGAGCTGTCGCAGTCGCGGCGCGCGATGTCCAAGGCGATCTACAGCCCCCGCTTCGCCGACGGCAAGCCGGTCTCGACCGCGGGCGTCACGTTCACGAGCGATTGGTACACGGAACTCGATCCGAATGCGGTCCCCGACACCGCCCCGACCACGCCCACCGCCACCCAGGATCCGGAGGCGAAGACGACCTCAGGAGCCGGCGGCTGAGGGCGGCGTATCCGCGGCCGTCGGCGTTCCGGCCGGCGGCTCTTCAGCCGGCGGTTTCCTTTCGGCAGGCGTTTCGGCCGGCGGCTCTCCAACCGGCACCTTCCCTTCGGCAGGCGTTTCGGCCGGCGGTGCCTCATCGGCTGGCTGGCCCGCCGCGGCGGGTGCTGGCGCCTTCAGTACCGCCGGCGGCGCCGGAGGCGACACCGGCAGTGGGCTGCCCGCGCCGTGCAGCAGCAGGCGCACGGACTCCTGGTCGGTCAACTCCACGGCGACCTTGGCGCCGGCGTCCCGCATCGCGCGCTGAGTGGCGACGGCGAGCGGCTCCTTGCTTGCGAGCGTGTGGGCCTTCTCGCGCCCATAGCCGGTGAAAGTGAAGGAATCCACGCGCGCGCCGGTGCCGTCATAGAGCGTCAGCAGGTAGCGGATCGTCACGATGAATGCCTCTCCCGCGATGTCCTTCGGCGTCAGGAACGAATACTCCTCGAACCTCGGCTCGAGCACGAAAGCGAGCGGCGGCCGGATATTCGCCACCTTCGTCGGGTCCTCGACCGGCACGACTTCCCGGAACATCGCCTTCAGCAGCCAGTCGAGGTTCGTCACGTGCGCCGGCCCGAGATTGATCTCGTAGTCGATGGTGCCGCGGGTCTCCTTGTGCACGTATTCGCGGAATTCCTTGGAGTAGTAGATGCCGATGCGCACCGGCAGCTGCTCGATCAGCGGCGGCGGCAGCGCCGCCTTGGTCGTGAGCTTGGTCGCGGTGCAGGCCGACAGCAGGCCGAGGCAGAGGGCGGCGATCGCCGGGCGGACAGTCACTTTCGTCATCGGTTGCTCCGTCGCAGTGCGGTGCTCTCGCCTTCGGGCAGCCCCACGAACACGCCGCCGTTCCGCTCGGCCAGTATGCGCATCAGTGTCGCGTAGCGCATGCTCGTTTGCTGCGGATACTGGC
Organism: uncultured Gammaproteobacteria bacterium; assembly: GCA_963738285.1. Lineage (GTDB taxonomy): Bacteria > Pseudomonadota > Gammaproteobacteria > Steroidobacterales > Steroidobacteraceae > SCUD01. The sequence goes on from CAVTVX010000002.1 coordinate 100,233, forward strand.
CCGGGATCGGGAAGCCAAGCGCATGGATGCGGACCAGCCGTTCCCCCGAACCGGCCGCGCGGTTGATGCGGTCGATCGTGTCCACGACCTCCTGGATCGACGGCCCCGTGAATTCGTCGCCGAAGACATAGATGCTGATCGAGTGCTCGCGGGACCAGAACGTGCGCACCGCCGCGATGATTCCCTCCGCGGGGCTCGAATTCGAAAACGCCTGCCAGTGCCGGAAATAGTCAAGGATCGCTTTGCGGCGCGCCGGCGAGTCCGGGATCCACTTGCCGCGGTAATCGCTGAACATGTAGCCGCCCATGTCATCCATCACCTGGATGCCCTTGAGCTTCGGGTAGATGTTCAGCACCTCGCCGAGCTTCTGCTCCGCATAGCGCCAGTTCTGCGACTGCATCGACCCCGACGTGTCCACGATGAAGATCACGTAATCGCTGTCGATCGGCAGGCCCGCCACCGGCTGGTTGTAGAGCTGCTGCCGCCCGCTCTTCTGCATCTCGCGTGTCTGGTCGACCAGGGTCGCGCGCGTATCGGAGAGCGTTTCGGTCAGTTTCTTCAGCGCGTCCTCCTCCTGGGTGCTCGCCTTGTGCTTCCCTTCCACCGTCGACAGGTCGCCCCGAAGCCGCGCCAGCCGCTTCTGCTCCTCGGACAACTGTTCGACGCGCGCACGCAGCTCGCGCTCGAGCACCAGCGCCATGCCGCGGATGTCGAACACCTCGCGCTGCATCCTCACGATCTGCCCGTTGAGGTCCTTCTTCGACTGCTCGAGCTGGATGGGCTCTCCGAATTCGTTCAGCACCAGCAGCAGGATGATCGCCCCGAACCCGCAGCAGATACAGTCGAGGAAGGACATGCTGAAGGTCTCGGTGTCGCGGCGCGTGCGGCGCTTCATGGCCAGTCCTTCGCCGGGCTCAGGAAGTCGCCGCCGGTCGCCCGCGCGAGACGCCAGAAATAGATCGGCGCCGACGGATCGCCCTCCATCGGCAGCAGCACGATGGAAAACGGCGGCGGCGACGGCGGCAGGGACTTCACCGCATCCTGCATCAGGTCTTCGCGCTGTTCCTGGGTCACGAGCGTGCGCATGAGCGGCGGCTTGTCACCCTGGGTCGGCAGCCCGTCGGTCACGAGGATCACGTTGTCCGGCGCCGGATTGAGCGACTTGATGACCGCGAACGCATTCTGCAGGCTCGATCCGCCGGTCGGCGCCGTGCGCCTGAGCGTCCCAAGCGCCTTCTCGATCTGGCCGGAATCCCGCCTGTCGAGCCAGCGGCCGGCGCTGCCCTCGACCAGCGGCCGCGGGGCGGTGTCGAACGTGTAGATCTGGAACTGCGACGTGGCGGGCAGCCGGGTGGCCGCCCATTCGACCGCGTTGACCGCCTGCTGCCACTTGGCGGAGGCGATCCGCCGCTCCGGCGGCATGTTGCGCATGCGGATGATGTTCACCAGCGTCTCGTCGAGCATGCTGGCGGAGGCATCGACGAGCATGAGCACGTGCCGGCCCTCGACCCGCAGCGTCACGAGCTGCTGCCGGTCGACGATCGGGACCTTGCTCGCGGCCTCGACCGGGGGCGCGGCTTCCTTCAGCCGCCGCGTGTTTTCTTCGAGCGACTTGAGGTCCGCCTTGAGGCGCTCGAGGCTCTCGCGCCGGGCCAGCGTGTCGTGCTCGAATCGCGCCAGCTCTTCCTGCGTGGCGCGGAGCTTCTCGAGCACCTCGCGGGACAGCCCGACCGCCCGCACCTGGCGATTCTCCGTGGCGTCGAGCGCGTTGCGAAGCTCCGCCAGGTGCTTGTAGCCGTCGAGCACCTCCTGCTCGAGCTTCTTCGATTCGGCCGAGAGATCGGTATTTTCCTTGATCCGGTACAGGCCCGCCTGCGCGCTGATGATCGTGTAGAAGAGCACGACCGCGCCGAAGCCGCAGGAGATCACGTCCAGGAACGACATGCTGAACGTGGTCGTCTTGCGCCGGGCCATCGTCAGGACGTCCCTGGACCGGTGACGCGGCTCACTCGACGGCCACGAGTTCGAGCACGACGCCCGGAGTCCCGACCCGCAACCGGTCGCCGGCGCCCAGCTCGGATTCGCGTTCGACGCGCGAGCCGTTGACGAAAGTGCCGTAGCGGCTGTGGTCGCGCACGATCGTGCGGCCGGCCTCGCGCAGCAGCGTGCAATGCCGGCGCGAGATGCCCTCGCCCGGCCCTTCGAGCGCGATGCGCCGGCCGCTGCCGGCGCCGAGGCCGACCACGAGCGGCCGCTCGTCGATCGCATGCGCGCGGCCGGCGAGTATCGCATGGGTCGCGGCGGCGGCCCCGCGTCGCCGCGGCTGGCTGCCCGTGGCCGCATGGGTCCGCGTCAGGGCCGTGACGAGCGACGGCGGGTCTCCGGGCCCGATCTCTCCCGCGTGCACGGCCGCTCCCGCCGCCGTCGCAGTGTCCGCGAGCCGCTCGAGCGCGAGCCCGGATGATGCGGCGAGGCGCTCGCCGAGGGCCGGCAGGAGCGCCGCGCGCGACGATAGCGCGAGCGTCGCAGGCTCATCGGCGCGATGAACGCCGCGCACCAGCTCGCCGATCTGCGCGTACCAGGCCTCGGCGGCCAGCGTGAACTGTTCGCGCCGCACCGGCGTGCTGAAGGCGCCGGCCTCGCCGTCGACCGTGGTGTCGACCGACTCGCGTTCCGCCAGGACGCCGAGCCACTCCGGCAGCCGCTGGTAGAGCTGCTGCTCGCTCGATGCCTGGTGCAGCGGATCGAAGCGCGTGCGGCGCACCATGGCCTCGCTGACGAGTTGCGCCCAGGCGGCATACATGGCCTTGAGGCCGGCGCGCGGCGCGATTTCCACGCGTCGCCGGCGCAGGACCTGCCCGCCGTCCAGCTCGGTCAGCACCGCCTGGTGCAGCTGCACGTCGAGGTGGAACACCACCGGGTGCGCCGCAAGGTCGGCGCAGGCGGCGACCGCCGCGTCGACGACGCCGGCAACCGGCAGGCCGATGGCGCGCGCAATACCGAGCAGCAGCCCCGCCTGGTGCAGGCGCATCGATCCCGGAAGCGCGAAAACCGCCTCGTCGCCGGCCACCGCCGCTTCCCGCCAGAGCTGCGAGAGGTGCGCATGCGCGAGGTCCGCATGCGACACCGGCGGCTGCCCCGTCCCGGCGAAGGAATCGACTGCCAGGTCCGACCAGAAGCGGTCGGCGGCGAGCACCGGCTGCACCCGCGCCGCGGCCATCGCCGGCTCGCCGATCAGCGGCCCGTCCGGCGCGAGCAGAGCGACGCCCGGGCTCGCAGCCACCCGCAGCCCGTCGCGGACCGCGGTCAGGGCCGCATCGACGACTTCGATGCCGACGATGGCCATGTCAGCGGACCTGGAGGTTTCGCAGCACGCGATTGTCGAGATAGGTCTCGGCGTCCAGCACGAGCCGCTCCTGCGCGAGCTGGAGCTGGTGCAGCAGGAACATCAGCACGAGCGAGAGGAGCAGCGCGACGAGCGTCGAATTGAACGCGACGCCGAGGCCCTCCGTGACGCCCGAGATGTCCCCGGTGACGGCCTTGTGCGCCTGCGAGAGCGCATCGCCGATGCCTCGCACCGTGCCGATGAAGCCGATGGCCGGGATCGCCCAGGCGATGTAGCGCACCATCGACAGTTCCGAGTCGAGGCGCTCGGCCTCCGCGGCGCATACGGCATGGCCCGCTTCGCTGACGTCCTGGACGTTGCGCGTCGCGCCGAAGCGCGCGAGCGCGGCCTTGGCCGCGCGCACGATCAGCGACTGTTGCTGTTCTCCGGGGATCGACTCGAGCTGGCGCACGTATTCGCGCGTGTCCTCGGGCAGGATGCGCATACCCTCCGGCACGCGCACGGGATCGCCGTCGAGCAGATCCTGTTCCCGCCGTGTCTCGCGGTTCTTGAAGCCGATGATGGCGAGCGCCCAGATCATCAGGACCACGCAGCTTTCCTGTTCCCAGTCCTTCATGATCACGAACATCGAACGCTGCGGGACGTAATTCGGGTCCTTGCGCATCGATTCCGCCTGGACCGCCAGGACCGCCTGCGCGTTGGGCCGCACCCAGACTGTCCAGATCGCGTGAATCACGATCACGGCGGCCAGCAGCGAGCCCAGGCTGTAGAGGAATTCCTTCGGATAACGTGTCTTCATGCGGTCCTCAGATGTCGATCGGGAACGAAACCGGAAAGTCGGCGCGGACTTTCTCGGTCGGGTTGAAGCGCGCGGGCGGCGGCCCCGCGGGCACGGCATCGGCCGGGAGCGGCGGGAGTTCCTCGTCGTCCTCCACCGGCGCTGCCGGCTCGGCCGTCTTCGCGGCGTCGCCGGCAGGCGGTTCCGCGGCGGGCGCCGGCGGCGCCTTGGCCGGTTCGTCATTCGCGGGCGACTCCTTCGCCGGCGGCGTTCCCGCGGCAGGCTTGGGCGTCTCGATGGCCGAGGCGGTGAGCACAACGGACGACGCGACGATCGCAATCAGAACACGCATCAGCGCTCACTCCGCATAACGCGCGATCCGGAATCCGAGGTCCGGCCGGCCGGACGAGCCGGAATCGCGCACGGCGAGCCGGATCTCAGGAATCTTGCCGGTCAGCCAACCCGCGCCCCGGATCACGTGGCTCTCGCCCGACTTCGGGCCCGCCGGGTCCGTCGACAGGTAGTCGGGGCCGACGACGTAGATCGAGTAGCGATCCGTCGTCCATTCGAGCACATTGCCGCCCATGTCGTTCAACCCGAGGGGATTGACCGGGAAGCTGCCGACCGGCGCCGCGACACGGTAGCCGTCGTCATAGCCCGAGATCGTGACGGGCGTGAGGTAGATCGCGGTCGCGTCGCCCCAGTTGCCGGAACGGTTCGGCACGGGCAGGTCGTTGCCCCAGGGGTATTTGCGAGTCGCACGGCTGCCGTCGAAGCGCGCGGCGAATTCCCATTCCGCCTCGGTCGGCAGGCGATAGCCCGTGGTCACCGGCTCGATCAGCTCCAGCCGGTCGCCCTGGCGCGCATAGGCCGGCGGCAGCTTGTCGCGTTCGGAGAGCCAGTTGCAGAAAGCGGCGGCGTCCTGCCAGCTGACGCGCACGGCGGGCTGGCGCTCGAGGTCAAGGGATTCGTCCTTGAAGATCCCGGAGAGGTGCTCGGCGCGGAACTCACGGAAATCGCGGTTGGTGACCTGGAAGCGCGCGATGTAGAACGGCCGTTTCAGCTCGACCTGGCGCTCGGTCTCGTTGGAGCGGCGGCCCGGCTCGCGGCGCGGGCTGCCCATCGTGTAGCGCCCGCCTCTCACGAGGACGAGCGGCTGCCCGAGCGAAGTCGAGCGTTGCGCCGGAATCGCCGCGAGCTTCGCCTCCCCGGCCGTGCGCAGCGTGTATTCCACGAGCTGAGTCTCGCCCTCGCGCGGAGTGACGGTCGCGCGGAAGGGGTCGAGGCCGCTCTTCCTCACTTCAAAAACGTGCGGCGCCGCCGAGAGCGACAGCGTCTGGTTCGCCGGCCCACGCGAGGCGCCGTCCACGTAGAGGATCGCGTCCGCCGGTTCGCCGGCGACTCGCACGCTCCCGAGCACGGCCTTGAGGTCTACGGAAAGCCTCCGTTCCGCGCGGCTCTCGACCGCGACGTTCTGAGTCGCGGGCGCGTAACCGGCGAGCGTCAGCAGGACTTCCTGCGGCATCCCGGGCGGCACGCCGACGGTCAGCGGCGTGCGGCCGCGGTAGCGTCCGCCGATGCTGACGTCGGCGCCGGACGGGCGGCTCTGCACGACGAGGCGGCCGTCGGGCATGCCGAGCTCGATCGGGCCGACGGTGAGCGGCTGGCCCGCGGCCACCGTGATCGGGCTCTCGAAGCGACGGAAATCCGGGTGAACGACCGCGAGCGTGTAACGCCCGGCATCGAGCTCGGTCTCGAGCGGCGTCGCGCCCAGTTCGCGGTCGTCCGCCCAGACCGTCGCGCCCGCGGGTACGGAAGACACGCTGACGCGTGCGAAGAGCGGCTTCAGCGTGACCTTGAGCGCCTGGCGCTCGCCGCCGCCGGCGACCTCGAAGCGCAGGCGCTGCTCGGCGAAATGCGGCGCGCTGATCGAGAGCTCGCGCGTACCGGCGCGCAACTCGTATTCGCCGGGGAGCTTGCCGACCGGCGCGCCGTCGACCTCGAGCGTCGACGCCACGCCGCCGGTGTCGAACGCGACGCGGCCCGGCAGGCGCTCGAGCGCCACGACGATGCGCTGGCCGGAATTGCGTCCGACCTCGACCGCCTGGCGCGCTTCGGCATAGCCGTCGGCCTCGACGCGCAGTTCGTACTTTCCGGGCGGCACCAGATAACGGCCGGCGAACCCGAGATCCAGGAAGGTACCGACGAAGTCGACCCGGTCGAGTTCGGCCTCCGGGTTGCTAGCGACCTGCACCGCGGTCGCCGCAAACAGGTAACCGAGCGCGGCCAGGACCGCCAGCGCCCCCGCCCAGCGCGCGGGCCGCGACCAGTTCCGCGGGGTCTGCGGCCGCGCGGATTTTGCCGCGCGTGGCACGTAGTCCATGATCGCGAGCGACACCCGACTCCCGGCGTCCGCGGAATCCGCGGCGGCCGTTTCCATCTGCGGCGGCCGCGTGACGTTCGCCACGCCGCCGTGCCGCACGATGATGGTCTTGCGGCCGTCCCGATCCTCGAGCGTGACGCCGACGCCGTCCAGCGCGTCGGCGGCCATGCCCTCCGCCGGCGTCACCGCAAGGGCCTCGTCCGCGAGCGCAATGTGCGCCCGGATCTCGCCGGGCTTGCAGCCCGGAATGACGACCGCCGCGCCCGGACCGCCGATCGAGAGCGGCAGGTCGGCCGGCAGCAGCCGGCGCTCGCCCAGCGGATCCTCGAGCCACAATTCCTTCAAATCGGCTCCTCGCATTTCACCACGACCGCGGACGGCGCCGCGCCCGGCGACAGCACGACTTCGCGCCGCACATCCCGGAAGCCGGTGCGCGTGCCGACGACGGTATAACGTCCCGGCAGCAGCTGCACCTCGCGGGTCGAGAAGCTGCCGTACTGACCGACGCGATAGATGGCGACCTGCGTCTGGCCGTCGGATTCGAGCCGCAGCGGCACCGGCGACTGGGCGGCGATGGCGAGCCGGTCGAGCTCACGCGCGGACGCGGCGAGCTGCTCGCGCGGATTGCCGGCCGCCGCCGCCGCGGCCAGGAGACTGCGCGCCGCGGCACGCCCTTCGGGGTCCCAGAGCTGTTCGGGCTTCGCAATCAGGGCATCGATCCGGCCCTGCAGTTCCGCGCGAGGCGCCGTGCGCGCAATGCCTTCCTGCGCCGACTCGAGCGAGGGCTCGAGCCTGGAGGCTTCGCGCCAGGCCGCCAGCGCCTCGTCCCAGCGTTCAGCACCCTCGGCGGTGCGCGCCCGCGCCGCGAGCAGTTCGAGCGCGGACGCCCGCTGGCCCTGCTCCAGCGCGGCGATCGCGTCGCTCGCTTCCCGCGACCCCGGCCGGAGCGCGAGTGCCTGCCGGAAGGCCGTGCGCGCCTCTTCGTTCCTGCCTGCCGCGGCATCGGCCAGGCCGCGCGACATCGCGGTCGAATAGGCCTCCGTGTTCCGGCGAGCGGCCATGCGTTCGATACCGGCCCGGGCGCCCGGCGTCGCGGAATCGATCGCCAGGGCCTTGCGAAATCCGGCCTCCGCCTCGGCCAGGCGACCGCCCTGCTCTTCCGCGAGCGCCCGGTCCACGACCGTGAGCGCCTGGTCGAGCCGGTCCGCTCGCGCAAGGCCCGCTATCGCGGACGGGTGGCCCGGCTGCATCGCCAGCGCGAGCCCGAAGGCGTCGCGCGCCGCCCCTGTCTTCGCCCGCCCGAGCGCCTCCTGGCCGCGCTGCACGGCGTCCTTCAACGCCTGCGGCAGCTCCTTTTCGAGCGCCGCCAGCTTCGCCGATGCCGCCTCCCATTCGCGGGTCGCGAGCGCGTAGTCGCCGACGGCGTATCGCTGCGTGGCCCGGGCGCCGCCGTCGCGCGCCTCTGCAAACACGGCCGTCGCCCAGCGCGCCGCGGCGCGCGCATCGAGCGACTTGAAGGCGGTATCAAAGGCCTCGCGCGCCGCCCCGGATTTCGAGCGCATGTCCGCCATTTCGGCGCTTTGCGCCTCGCGCGAGCGGATCGCTTCGCCCTGGCGTTCGGCCGCAATCCGAGCCTCCTTCGCAAATTCCGAATCCCGCTCGGCCGTGAGCGGCAGCCACAGCACAACGGAGATCGCCGCGATGACGGCGGCGGCGATCGCCACCGGCAGCAGCCAGCCGCCCGGCCGGCGACGTGGCGGCAGCACCGGGACTTCGTGAGCCTGCGGTAGCACGGTCCCGCCGTCGTCGGCGGCCGCGGCGGCCAGCAGGGCGCGCGCCCGCGTGGCGCTCGCCGGGCGCTCGCCCGGCTGCTTGGCAAGCAGGCGCAGCGCCAGCTCGCGCACGCCGACCGGCACGGACCCGCGCGGCAGGAGCGGCGGAACCGGATCCTGCAGCACGCGATCGCGCGTGATCTCCGGGTAGTACGGCGGGTGTCCCGCGATCAGTTCGTAGAGGAGCGCGCCGAAAGCGTACAGATCGTCCGCGACCTGCGCCGGCTCGCCGCGCAGCTGCTGCGGGCTCGCGTTGTACGGCGAGCCGGCCCCGGCCCGGCTGCCGGCGAGGCCCGTCAGGCCGAAGTCGGCGAGCTTCGCGCGGCCGGCACCGTCCAGCAGGACGTTGGCGCACTTGAGGTCTCGATGCACGAGGCCGCGGGCGTGCAAGGCTTCCAGCGCGGCGGCTACGTCGTCGGCGGCGCGCGACCAGCTTTCGAAGGACCGGCCACGCAGCTGACCGAGATCGCCGCCCTCCAGGAACTCCATGACGAGAAAGACGCGGTCCTCGACCTGCTCGAGGCCATGGACCGCGACCGTAAATTCACGCGGGAGGCTCCGCGTGCGCGCGACCTCGTCCTCAAGCCGCGCAAGCCGGGCGGCGTCGCCCGCGATCGACGGGTCGAGGAACTTGAGCGCGACCCGGGTGCCGTCCTCGCGGGCCTCGGCGAGCCAGACCTCGGCGCTGCCGCCTCGGCCGACCCGTCGCACCAGCACAAACCGGGCGCCGAGTTCGAGCCCGGGTGTCAACTCCTTCATGAGGGATCAGCCCGCGCCGCTGGGCTGCGCGGCTGGCGTCGTCGAATCCGCGGCCGGCGCCGGCGGCGCCGTGGGCACCAGCCCGGTCTCTTCCTTGTAGAGCTCGTGCAACAGCCGGCGCCATTCCGCGTACTGTTCTTCCGCCGTGCCGGTGAGGCGCAGCGTCCGCCCCTCGACGTCAACCACGAGCGGCGCGGCCTCGTTCTGGAACGAGCCGGAGATTTCCTTCAGCGACTCGGTGTGGATCTTCGCTTCCTCGCCCTTCTTGTAGCCGCTGATCACGGCCGCGACGCCTCCGGCCACCGCGCCGTAGCGCGCGGCGCTCGCGGCGCGGTCGCAGGTGGTTCCGCTCCGGCAGCTGTCCGGCACGAAGATGGCGGCGGCGACCGCCGCCGCGCCCATGATCATGCGATTCCTCGCCTGCGACTTGAGCTTCTCCTCGGCCGTGATCTCATCGTAGGTGTAACGGCGCCAGCTCGTGTACGGCTCCTCGAGACGCTCGCTGAATGCGGCGTAATTCTCGCTGACCGTGTCGATCATGCCGTAATCGCGCTCGCGGATCTGCCGGATGCGCTGGACCAGGACGTCGTCCTCGGCCGGCAGGCGCAGCACCTTGTACTCGCCCGTCCTCTTGTTCTGGGCGAGGTACTGGCTGAAGGCGATCGGCGCGAAATCCGCGGCGAACCGCATTTCGCTGACCTTGCGGATGTTCGCGATCTCGGCCGCGGGTTTCCCGCTTCGAACGGCGAGCAGGTCGTTCGCGATCTCGACGTAGACGTTCTCGAACGGGTCGCGGCCCGCGGTGTAGTTGTCGCGGTAGACGCGGGTGTCGGCGCGGCCCTCGTATTCCTTCTTCTCGATCCACGCCTTGCCGGTCGCATCGCGCGCCGTGACCTCGAGCTTGAGGTGGGCGCCGTTCGACTCGATGATCTTGCCGTCGATCGTGAGGTCGAAGGAGTTCACCGACGCGGGCACGACCCGCGCCGTGCCCCAGTGTCCCGTGTCCTCGAGCGTGTCGCGCAGCTGCATCGCGATGTAGCGCGCCTCGGCCTGGCGGATCTCGGGATAGATGCGGAGCTTGTCCGCCATGTCGGGATCGTCCTCGACTTCCTTCGGCACGCCCGGATCGAGGATGTGCACGCCGACGTCGAGGAGCTGGTCCTCGGGAATCTCGGTGGTCGCCTGCGTTGCCTGGAGCACCGGCAATGGCCGCGTCTCCTTGACGCAACCCGCCACGGCGAGCGCGCCCGCGAACAAGCAGGACAGTGCGGCGACCCGCCTCATTCCCATGTCAACGCGACCTCAACGCCCCTTCTTGTAGCGACGGTATTCCTCCCAGAGCGCCGCGCGCAATTCAGGGTCCGTTTCCTTCATCGCCGCTTCGCGGATCTGCCGCGCGACGATGTCGTCGTCCTTGCCGTCCGGGATGTCGGCGGGAACCGTACTCGGGCCCTTGCCACCCGCCGTGCCGCCGCCTACACCGCCCTGCTCGCTCGTCGGCGCACCTTGCGCCGCGCCGCCCGTGCCGCCGGCACCCCGCCCATTTTCGCCGCCGGCCGCTCTGCCGGTCGATTCGAGGCCGCCTTCGCGCTTCGGCCCGTCGCCGGTCGCGCCGTCACCACCCTCGCCGGAAGCGTCTTCATCGCCCGGTTCGCCGCCGGCTGCGCCGGCCGCTTGGGCCTCCGCGCGTTCCTTTGCGATATCCGCCTGGGCGGTCCGCACGGTCGCGTCGAAGGTGCCGAAGGTCTCGTCGAGCCGGCGACCGATTTGCGCGCTGCGGTTCCCGTCGGCGCCCGCCGTGCCGGGACCCTGGCCCGCGGCTCCGCCGGATTGCCCGGCTTCGGCGGCATCGCCACTGCCCGCCGGGCCGCCCGCCGCGCCCGCCGGCCCTTTGCCACTCGGTGTGCCCGGTGTACCCGGGACACCGCCCGCGGTGCCAGACGCTCCACCCGTTGTTCCCGGAGCGCCGGGTGCGCCGCCCGAAGCGCCTGCATGACTGTCGGGTCCACCCGGTGCGCCGCCGCCCGAGGGTGCGCCCGGTACTCCGCCGGGCAAGCTGCCCGGCAGGCTGCCGACCTGCGGATCCACGCAGGTCTCGACCTGCACATCGTTGTCATCTTCCGTCGTCGATTTGTCGTCCGTGCTGACGCAAGGCCGGCCATCGGCAGTGCTGCCGCTCGCGCCGCCCGGCGTGCCGGCGTCCGGGCTGCCGCCGCTCGCGCCGCCGGCACCATTCGACGAACCCTGTGTCGATCCGCCCGCCGAGCCGCCTGCGTCGCCCGGCATCGGGATGGCCGCGTCGGCGCCGCCCTGGTTGCCCTGGGTCGGGAACTCGGAGGTCGAACCGCCGCCACCCTGGGAGCCGCTGGACCCACCGCCCGCACTGCCGCCGCCGGCGGATCCGCCTCCCGAGGCGCCGCCCCCGGACGAACCGCCGCCACCCTGGGAGCCACCGCCCTGGGAGCCGCCACCGGACTGCTGGCCGCCGCCACCGGCGGACCCGCTGTCGCCTGAACTCGGGCGTTGCGAGGCATTTTGAGTCATGCAGCCGACGAGCAGGCCGATGGCCAGGGCGACCGCAATGGCTCGCAGAATGCGAGTGAATTTCATTTCAATTCTCCCCGCCGGACGCCGCCGAGGCGGGCAGCCGGCTTCGGGCATGTCCGTCAAACTTGGAGACCCACCCCCGACAATGGTTCACCGGCGGGGGCCGCCCCGGGGGATCAGGATCCCGCGTGCGCCGCCGGTGCCGCGGAGGAATCGTCGCCTTTCAGAAAGGCGCCGAGCTGGTCCGCGAGCCGGTCGCAGGCCTTGCCCTGCACCCGCGCGATGAAGGGCAATGGCACCAGGACGCCGACCAGGGCCGACGTGCCCGTGACGTTGGTCGAGACCGTCCCCGCCGTCCGCGCGGTGTCGAGGTCCCAGACGATCGCCTGGTAATCGGATTCCTTTTCCCACCAGCCGAAGCCGATGCAGCCACCGCCCGCAGGCCCGAGGGTGCAGGTGATGCTGCCGCCGCTGTCGGTCTGGCGCGTGGCGCCGTCAATCCAGATGAGATAGCGGACGCCGCTCTCGGCGACCCGGTTCGCGACGACGTCCTTGGAGAGCAGCCTGGTAATGCCCTCCGGCCGCTGCGGCGCCGTGGAGGGTTCCAGCCAGGGGAACATCGAATCCACGAAATCGTCGTTCGCGCGAACCTTGATGCCGCGCGACCGCGTCATCTTGTCGCCCACACAATCCATGAAATCGTCTTCGGCGGTGATGCCCTCGACGTGGGGCTTCGCGAGCAGGACGACCGCTTCATCCGCCGCAATCGAGGTGTTGAGCGTGCGGTCTTCCTCGAGACGCGCGGTCATGCAACCCGACAGCAATACCAGTGAGGCGGCGCCCGCGCCCGCGTGACGCAATGACCGGAATGCCTGGCGCATCATCGGACGCCTCCTTGGCCTGCGCTCTGCCCTTCGCCGGAGTATACGCCGCGGTTACCACAGTTCCATCTGATTGGGAGAGCGATTTGGCGGGCGAAACAGCGCCGTCGTGAGTGGCGCGGCGCGGCCGCTTCCGAGCCCGTTACGCCGACAGGCGGCTTCAAAGCGGCGCTTGAGCAATTCAGCCCAGGGGCCCTGGCCGCGCATGCGGTGGCCGAAACGCGGGTCATTGTCGCGGCCGCCGCGCAACTCGCGGATCCGGTTGCGAACCCGTTGCGCGCGCTCGGGATAGTGCCGTTCGAGCCATTCGAAGAAGAGTACCCTGACCTCGCCCGGAAGCCGCAACAGGACATAACCCGCCGTTTTCGCGCCAGCGGCGGCCGAGGCGTCCAGCACCGCCTCGAGTTCGTGATCGTTGATCGCCGGCACGACCGGCGCAAACAGCACGCCGGTCGGGATGCCGGCCTGCGCGAGCCGGCCGATCGCCGCGAGCCGGGCGAGCGGCGAGGCCGCACGCGGCTCCATCCGCCGCTTCAGCTCAACGTCGAGCGTCGTCACACTGACAAAAACCTTGACCAGATGTTCCGCGGCGAGCCGGGAGAGCAAGTCCAGGTCGCGGACAACGAGCGCGTGCTTGGTCACGATGGTCACCGGATGGAGACTCTCGGCGAGCACCTCGAGGATCGAACGCGTGACGCCGAGCCTGCGCTCGATCGGCTGGTAGGGATCGGTGTTCGCGCCGAGATTGATTGGGCTGCACCGGTAGGCGCGGCGGTTCAGTTCATCGCGCAGGTGAGCCGCCGCGTCCTTCTTGTAGAAGAGCCGGGTCTCGAAATCGAGGCCGGCCGATAGGCCCAGGTACTGATGGCTCGGCCGGGCATAGCAGTAGACACATCCAGACTCGCATCCGCGATAGGGATTGATGGACAGGTCGAAGGGAATGTCCGGCGAGTTGTTCTTCGTGATGACGCTGTGCGGCGGCTCCGGCTGCACGGTGGTCTGGGTCGGCGGCAACGGCGCGTCGGCCATGCCCCAGCCGTCGTCCACCGCCTCGACCGCGAGCGCCTCGAAGCGCCCGCTCCGGTTTGAAAGGGCTCCGCGCCCCTTGGGCGGCTGTCCCGCGAGCATACTGTATGGATATACAGTGATGCTCCCGCCGGGTCAAGTGGACGGCGGTTCCGGCTCTGGAAAGCGGTCGATCCGGCGGAGTCCCGGGAACCCGCGCATCCAGAGGCCTGCAATCGTCACGCTCGCGAGCCCGCCCACGATGACCGCCGGTTTCAGTCCCCACCAGGCCGCGGTTACGCCGGACTCGAATTCACCGAGTTCATTCGAGGCACCAATGAAGACCGCATTGACGGCGCTCACCCGCCCGCGGATCCCGTCGGGCGTTTCGAGCTGCACCAGCATGTGCCGGATGTAGACGCTGACCATGTCGGCGCCGCCGAGCGTCACGAGCGCGGCGAGCGAAAGCAGGAAATCATGCGACAGTCCGAACACGACCGTCGCGATCCCGAACACCCCGACGCCCGCGAACATCTTCACGCCGACGTGCCGCGTGATCGGCCGCCCGGCCAGCGCGACCGCAACCACGGCGGCGCCCATGCCCGGGGCGGCGCGCAACCAGCCGAAGCCGTCCGGCCCGACGTGCAGGATGTCGCTCGCGTAGGCGGGCAGCAGCGCGACCGCGCCGCCGAACAGCACCGCGAAGAGATCGAGCGACACCGCTCCCAGGATCACTTTCTTCTGCCAGACAAACCGCAGTCCCTCGAGCAGCGTGCGCCAGCTGTCGGGCGTCTCCGGGCGCGCGGGCTTCCCCGTCTTCACGCCGATGATGAAGGCGAAAGCGGCCGCGAGCAGCGCCGAGACCGTGCCATAGACGATGTCGGGGCCCGCGAGGTACACGAGGCCGCCGATCGCGGGCCCTGCGATGGTCGAAACCTGCCAGGTGCTCGAGTTCACCGCGACAGCGCGCGAGAAGAGCGCAGGCGGCACCAGGTTCGGCATGATGGCCTGTCCCGCGGGCATCGAGAACGCGCGCGCGGTGCCGAACACGACCATCACCGCGAATACCGGCCACGCGACCGCCAGGCCCGACAGCGTGAATGCGAGCAGCGCCAGCGCGCAGGCGAACTCGAGCGCGATGCAGAGCGACAGGATCAGCGCGCGGTTGCGGCGATCGGCGATATGGCCGGCGGGCAGCACCAGCAGGACGAACGGCAGGAACTGCGAGAGCCCGATCAGGCCGAGGTCGAGTGGCTTGCCGGTAATCGCATACACCTGCCAGCCGACGGCGACGGTCTGCATCTGGACCGCGACCGAGGCGAGCAGCCGCGCCGACAGGAAACGCATGAATCCGGGATGGGCCAGCAACCGTCCGAGGGGCGCGCCCGTCGACTCGATGATCGCCATGAGCGTCGTCAGTGCCCGTTCAGGAGCCGCAACATGCGGCGCAGCGGCTCGGCCGCGCCCCAGAGCAGCTGGTCACCGACGGTGAACGCGGCGAGGTAGTCCTCGCCCATCGCGAGATGACGGATGCGGCCGACCGCGATGTCGAGCGTGCCGGTGACCGCAGCCGGCGTCAGTCGCGCGAGCGAAGCCTCGCGCTCGTTCGGCACGATGCGGATCCACTCGTGCGCGCCCGCGATCGCGCGCTCGACGTCGGCGATCTTCATCGGCCGCCGGAGCTTGATGGTGACGGCCTGGCTGTGGCAACGCATCGCGCCGATACGCACGCAGAGTCCATCGATCGGCACCGGCGCCGTCGTGAGGCCGAGGATCCGGTTGCCCTCCGCGCCCGCCTTGAATTCCTCGCGACTGTAGCCATTGCCGAGGTCACGATCGATCCACGGCAGCAGGCTGCCGGCAAGCGGGTGACCGAGACGCCCTACGGGCATGCCGCTCGAGAAAGCAGCCGCGGCGCGGCGGTCGATGTCGAGGATCGCGCCCGCGGGATCGTCGAGGAGTGCGCCGGCGGCGCGGTGCAGATGGCCCATCTGCGCGAGCAGCTCTCGCATTTCCCGCGCGCCCGCGCCGGAGGCGGCCTGGTAGGTCATCGTCGACATCCATTCGACGAGACCCGCACGGAACAGGCCGCCGAAGGCCATCAGCATGAGGCTCACCGTGCAGTTGCCCCCGATCCAGTCGCGGCGGCCCGCCGCGAGCGCCGCATCGATCACCGGGCGGTTCACCGGATCGAGGATGATCGTGGTCTCGTCCTTCAGTCGCAGCGCAGAGGCCGCATCGATCCAGTGGCCGCGCCAGCCCGAGGCGCGCAGTCGCGGGTGCACCGACTCCGTGTAGTCGCCGCCCTGGCAGGAAACGAGGATGTCGCAGCGCGCGAGCGCGTCGAGGTCATTCGCGTCCGCGACCGCCGCCGCCGGGCGGCCGAAGTCGGGCGCGACGCTGCCCGAGCGCGTTGTCGAGAAGAACACCGGTTCGACCTGCGCGAAATCTCCTTCCGAACGCATGCGATCGACGAGCACGGAACCGACCATGCCGCGCCAGCCGATCAATCCCGTCCTGGGCAGGGCCCTCATTCGCTCGCCTGTTGCGTCGCAAAGGCGGCACTATAGCGTGCCGGACAAGGAAGCCATCAATGAGCGAGCCGACACCGCAGCTGGCCGTGCCGCCCGAAGCGGTCTGGGGACCCACCTTCGACGTCGTGCGCGCGACCGACGCGTACATCGCGACCGTACCCACGGTCGAGCGCGACAGATCGGACGCCTATTACGAGGGCGGTTACTGGATCGCGGCCTGGAGCACGCTGATCGTCGTGGCGATCTGCTGCCTGATGCTGCGTTTCCGCTTCGCCGCGCGGCTGCGCGACTTTGCCGTCACGCGCGGGCGCGGGCCGTGGGTGCAGTCGATCGTGGTCACGATCGGCTTCCTGCTGGCGCTCTATCTGCTGACGCTGCCCTGGTCGGTCTACACGGAGTATTTTCGCGAGCGTCAGTACGGGATGTCGAACCAGACGCTCGGCGGCTATCTCGGCGAGACGTCGATCAATCTCGTAATCAACACGGCTTTCATCGGGATCGCCATCGCCGGCATCTACCAGCTCGTAAAGCACGTGCGCGAGCGCTGGGTCTGGTGGGCGATGGGCGTGACCGCACTCTTCACCCTGCTCGTGATCATGGTGACCCCCGTCTTCATCGCGCCGCTCTTCAACGACTACAAGCCGCTGCCAGCGGGCGAGGTGCGGGACTCCATTCTCGAACTCGCGCACCAGACGCGGATTCCGGTGAATGACGTGTTCTGGTTCGACGCCTCAAAGCAGACCAAGCGCATCAGCGCCAATGTCTCCGGCCTGTGGGGCACGACGCGAATCTCCTTGAACGACAATCTGTTGACCGGCACATCGCTGCCGGAAATCCGAGCCGTCATGGGCCACGAGATGGCGCACTATCGCCTGCATCACGGTCTCTGGCTGTCGTTCGGTTTCACGCTCGTATTCGGCGTCGGATACTGGGTCATCCAGCGTCTGTTCGGCCGCTTCCGGCGGCGGCACGGCGAGCGCTGGGGGATCCGGGATCTCGCCGATCCCGCGGGCCTGCCGCTCGCGTTTGCGATCTTCACGGTCGTGCTCTACCTGATGACGCCGGCGACGAACTCGATGGTGCGGACGGCGGAGAACCAGGCGGACGCGTTCGGGCTGGACGCTGCGAAGGAGCCGCACGGTTTCGCCAGCGTGGCGATGCGGCTCAGCAATTATCGCAAGCTGGAGCCGGGGGCTCTCGAGGAGGTCATCTTCTACGACCATCCGAGCGGCAGGGCTCGAGTCGAACGGGCGATGCGGTGGCTCAAGGATCATCCGCCCCCTCACTAGCGCAATCATCGGCGGCCGGGAATCTGCTCGCTCGCTCCGCCGGAACTTTAGTCGCTCGCTCACAGTTCCCGGCCGCCTCGTTCGCGCTGGCGCGGTGGCAATTCACCCGTGGCACGGCTGGCGCGCGGTCGGGTCGCAGGGGGACCCCCGAGCGAGCGAGGGAAGTCCCCGGGGCGAAGACCGCGCGCAATAAATGACTAGCGACTTGGCGTGAGACCGGTCGGAACGAGAGTCAGGAATTCGTTCGAAGCGATGACTGATTTCGCCGCCGCGATGTCGGGGGCGAAATGGCGGTCGTGGTCGTAGAAGGCGACCTGCTTGCGCAAGAGCGCATGCGCCTGTTCGAGCACGG
Source organism: uncultured Gammaproteobacteria bacterium (assembly GCA_963738285.1). Classification (GTDB taxonomy): domain Bacteria; phylum Pseudomonadota; class Gammaproteobacteria; order Steroidobacterales; family Steroidobacteraceae; genus SCUD01. The sequence goes on from CAVTVX010000002.1 coordinate 117,939, forward strand.
GGCTCGTCTTGAGCGGGCGGCGGAAATCGATCCCCTGGGCGGCGGCCAGCAGCTCAATCGCGAGCACGCCGCGCGTGTTCTCCGCCATCGGCCCGAGCCGGCGCGCCGCGAAGGTCGCCATGCTGACGTGATCCTCCTGGTTCGCGGAAGTCGGCAGGCTGTCCACGGAGGCCGGGTGCGCGAGCGATTTGTTCTCGGAGGCGAGCGCCGCCGCCGTCACCTGCGCGATCATGAATCCGGAATTCAGCCCGCCTAGCCTGACGAGGAAGGCGGGCAGCTGGCTCAGGGAATCATCGATCAGCATCGCGATGCGCCGCTCGGCGAGCGCGCCGATCTCCGCGATGGCGAGCGCGAGGTTGTCCGCCGCGAAGGCAACCGGTTCGGCGTGGAAATTGCCGCCCGAGAGCACCTCGCCTTCCCTGCCGAAGACCAGCGGATTGTCGGAGACGCCATTCGCCTCGAGCAGCAGCGTGCGAGCAGCATCCTGGACCTGCTGGAGGCAGGCGCCCGCGACCTGGGGCTGGCAACGCAGCGAGTACGGGTCCTGCACCCGGTCGCAATGCTCGTGCGAGCGGCCGATCCCGCTTTCGCCGAGCACCGCGCGGAAGGCCGCGGCGACCGCAATCTGCGCGGGCTGGCCGCGGGCATTGTGGATGCGCGCGTCGAAGGGCACGCGGCTGCCGAGAGCCGCATCCACCGACATCGCGCCGGTCACGATCGAGCCCGCGAGCAGGTCCTCCGCCGCGAACAGTCCTTCCAGCGCGAGCGCGGTCGAGACCTGCGTGCCATTGAGGAGCGCCAGCCCCTCCTTGGGCCCGAGCACGAGCGGCTCGATGCCGGCAGCTTCCAGCGCGGCCGCGCCATCCTGTTCCCTGCCGCCGACGCGCACGCTCCCCTCGCCGATCAGCGCGAGCGAGAGATGCGCGAGCGGGGCCAGGTCGCCCGAGGCGCCGACCGAGCCCTGGCCGGGGACGACCGGATGGATGCCGGCATTCACAAGCTGCAGCAGGCGCTCGATCACGACGGGGCGCACGCCCGAGAATCCGCGCGCGAGGCTCGCGGCTTTCAGCACGAGGACGAGGCGCACGGTCGGGTCCGCGAGCGGCGCGCCGACCCCGGCCGCATGCGAGCGCATGAGATAGAGCTGCAGCGTTGCGAGCTCGTCATCCGAGATGCGGGTCTTCGCGAGCTTGCCGAAGCCGGTGTTGATGCCATACAGAGACTCACCGGCCGCGAGCCGCGCCCGCACCGCGGCGAGCGACTGTTCGACCGGGGCGCGCCAGCCATCCACGAGGGCGACCGCGTCGTTACCCGCCGAAATGTGGCGCAGCTCGTCGAGCGAGATCCCGCCCGGCTTCAACGTAAGCGCTGCCACGTCAGCGCACCGAGGGCAGGTCGAGCCCTTGCTCGCGCGCGCAGGCGATCGCGCGCTCGTAGCCCGCGTCGGCGTGGCGCATGACGCCCGTGCCGGGATCATTGCGCAGCACGCGCGCGATTCGCGCGGCGGCCGCATCCGTGCCGTCGCAGACGATCACGACGCCCGCGTGCTGCGAAAAGCCCATGCCGACGCCGCCGCCGTGGTGGATCGAGACCCAGGTCGCGCCGCTCGCCGTGTTCAGCAGGGCATTCAGGAACGGCCAGTCGGAGACCGCGTCGGAGCCATCCTGCATCGCCTCCGTCTCCCGATTCGGGCTCGCGACCGAGCCCGAGTCGAGGTGGTCGCGGCCGATCACTACCGGCGCCGACAACTCGCCCCTCGCGACCATTTCGTTGAAGGCGAGGCCGAGGCGCGCGCGGTCCCCGAGACCGACCCAGCAGATGCGCGCCGGCAGCCCCTGGAACCTGATGCGCTCGCGCGCCATGTCGAGCCAGCGGTGCAGGTGCGCGTTGCCGGGCGTGAGTTCCCTGACTTTCGCGTCGGTTCGGAAGATGTCCTCGGGTTCGCCGGACAGCGCCACCCACCGGAAAGGACCGATCCCTTCGCAGAACAGCGGGCGGATATAGGCCGGCACGAAGCCCGGGAAGTCGAAGGCATTCTCGAGCCCCTCCTCGAGCGCGACCTGGCGGATGTTGTTGCCGTAGTCGAAGACCACCGCACCCTGCGCCTTGAGGTCGAGCATCGCCTGCACGTGGATTTTCATCGACGCGCGCGCCTCGCGCTCGACGCGCGCGGGGTCTTCCCGGCGCGCATCCGCGGCCCGCGCCATGGTCCAGCCGCGCGGGAGGTAGCCGTTGCGCGGGTCATGGGCCGAGGTCTGGTCCGTCACGACGTCCGGCACGACTTTCCGGCGCGCCAGTTCCGGGAAGACGTCGGCCGCGTTGCCGAGAAGCCCGACCGAGAGCGGCCTTGCCGCGCGCCGCGCCTCGTCGAGGAACGCAAGCGCCGCATCGAGCGTCATCGCCTTGCGATCCAGGTAGCCGGTGCGGAGCCTGAAGTCGATGCGCGACTCGTCGCATTCCACCGCCAGCATCGAGAAGCCCGCCATCGTCGCCGCCAGCGGCTGCGCGCCGCCCATGCCGCCCAGGCCGGCCGTGAGTATCCAGCGCCCGCCGGCGTCGCCGCCGAAATGCGTGCGCGCGCAGGCGCCGAATGTCTCGTAGGTTCCCTGCACGATGCCCTGCGAGCCGATGTAGATCCAGGAGCCGGCCGTCATCTGACCGAACATCATGAGGCCCTTGCGGTCAAGCTCGTGGAAGTGCTCCCAGGTCGCCCAATGCGGCACCAGGTTCGAATTGGCGATGAGGACGCGCGGCGCATCCGGGTGCGTGCGGAAGACGCCGACCGGCTTGCCCGACTGCACCAGCAGCGATTCGTCGTCCTTGAGCCGGCGCAGGACGGAAAGAATCGTGTCGAAGGCTTCCCAGTTCCGCGCCGCCTTGCCGATACCGCCGTAGACGACGAGCCGGTCCGGGTGCTCGGCGACTTCCGGATCCAGGTTGTTCTGGATCATCCGGTACGGCGCCTCGGTCAGCCAGCTTCCGCAATTCAGAGTCTTGCCGCGCGGCGCGCGTACGGCACGCGGCCCCGGGTCCTGGCGTGCGGGCTCGGCTTTCATGGGCTGCGAGGATAGCGCGGTTCGGGCATTATAGGCGCCGCCGGCAGGCTTCCTCCCCATGAATTCATCGCGGTCACTCTCTGCGGCCACCCTGGGCGCGCTCGGCGTCGTGTACGGCGACATCGGCACGAGCCCGCTCTACGCGCTGCGCGAAGCGACGGCCGCGGCCGGCGGCGCCGCCAACCCGGAAACGGTGATCGGCGTCGTCTCGCTCATCTTCTGGAGCCTGCTGCTCGTCATCTCGCTCAAGTACGTCGCTCTGATCCTGCGCGCGGACAACGACGGCGAGGGCGGCATTCTTTCCCTCGTCGCGCTGGTGCAGCGGCACACGGACAATGCGGGCGCCTGGGCTACGCGGCTGATCGCGCTCGGCGTGCTCGGCACCGCGCTCTTCTACTGCGACGCGCTGCTGACGCCCGCGATCTCCGTGCTGAGCGCGGTCGAAGGGCTGGAGCTCCTCGACACACGCATGGAGCAGGCGGTACTGCCGGTCACGATCGCGATCCTGGTCGCGCTCTTCGCCCTGCAACGGCGCGGCACGGCGCGCGTCGGCCGGCTATTCGGACCGATCATGATCGTCTGGTTCGCCGTGCTGGCGGTGTTCGGACTGCGCGCGATCCTCGAACAACCCGGCATCCTGGTCGCCCTGAACCCGGTGCATGCGGTCGCGCTCCTCGCCGCCCACCCGGGTCTTGCGCTGGCGATCCTCGGAGCCGTGTTCCTCGTGGTGACCGGCGGCGAGGCCCTCTATGCCGACATGGGCCATTTCGGCCGCGGGCCGGTGCGGCTCGCCTGGTTCCTGGTGGTATGGCCAGGACTCCTGTTCAACTACTTCGGCCAGGGCGCGCTCGTGCTCGCGCATCCGGCAGCGGCCGCCAATCCCTTCTTCGCGCTCGCGCCCGCGGGCACGCTACCGGCGCTGCTGATCCTGGCGACGCTGGCGACCGTGATCGCCTCGCAGGCGACCATCTCCGGCGCCTTCTCGATCACGCGCCAGGCCGTGCAGCTCGACCTGCTGCCGCGCGTGAAGATCCTGCAGACCTCGGCCGACGAGCGCGGGCAGATCTACGTGCCGGCCACCAACACGATCATGTTCGTCGCGGTCGTCGGCTTCGTGCTCGGCTTCGGGTCCTCGAGCGCGGTCGCCGGCGCCTACGGCGCGTCGGTGATGGGCACGATGCTGATCACCACCCTGCTCGGCGCGGTCGCGGCCGCGACCGCGTGGAAGTGGCCGCGGTGGCGCATCGCGCTCGTGTTCGGCCTCTTTCTCGTGATCGACCTCGCCTTCGTCGCCGGCAACGCCAGCAAGATCCCGACCGGCGGCTGGGTGCCGCTCGCGCTCGCCGGCGCGATGTTCGGGCTGTTCGTGACCTGGCGCGACGGCCGCGCGCTGCTGCGCGCCGAACTGCAACGGCGCGCCGTGCCGTTGTCCGAGCTGCCGGCGCTGCTCAAGGACGTCGCGCGCGTGGCCGGCACGGCCGTATTCCTCGTCAGTCACCGCGGCTACGTGCCGGCGGCGCTGCTGCGCAACCTCGAGCACAACCGCGTCTGCCACGAGAACATCGTGATCCTGAACCTCGAGATCCAGCGCAATCCGAGGCAGGATCTCGTCTCGCGCAGCTATCCTGAAGAGATCCTGCCCGGCATCCACCTGGTGCATGCGCGATTCGGCTTCATGGAGACGCCCGACGTCAACATCGCGCTCGCCGGCGCCGCACGCAAGGGACTGCGCATCGACGAGGATTGCACGTTCTTCATCGGCTGGCACCTGGTGCGCGCCCGCGCGCGACACGGGCTCGCCGGCATCAAGATGCGGCTCTTCGCCTGGATGCAGCGCCGCAGCGCGCAGGCCGCGGAATTCTTCCGCATGCCGGCTCGGCGCGTCATCGTACTCGCCACGGAAGTCGAAATCTGAAGGCCGCCGCGCCTAGGACGCGTATTTCTTCTCGACCGCGTCGTAGTGATCGATGACCTTGCGCACGTACTGGCGCTTGCTCAGGTAATCGCCCGGCCAGAAGCTGCGCTTGAAGCCGTAGATCACGATCGACTTCAGGTCGTGCCGGTCGAGCCCGAGGTGCTTGACCGCCAGCATCAGCTCGTTCGTCACGGTCGTGCTGCTCATCAACCGGTTGTCGGTGCAAAGCGTCGTCGAGATGCGCGCGGCGCGCAATTTCCGGAAGGTATGGTCGTCCAGCCATTTCATCGCCGGGTTGGTCTGGAGATTGCTGGTCAGGCAGATCTCGAGCGTGATCCGCCGGTCGGCAATGTAGTTGCCGAGCATGTCCACGTAGCGGTCGCGATCCTCGATCTCCGGGTCGCGGATCTCGCCCGCCTCCAGCAGGTAGGTGCCGTGGCCGATCCGGTCCGCGTGCAGGTCCGTGATCGCCTGGAAAATCGACTCCGGGCCGTAGGCCTCGCCGGCGTGCACCGTGCGCTTCAGGAAATGCTTGTGCGCGTACTCGAAGGCTTCCTTGTGCGCGCTCGCCGGGTAGCCGGATTCCTCGCCCGCGAGGTCAAAGCCGACCACCTGCAGGCCCAGGTTATCCCGCGCGAGCACGGCTGCGCGCACGGCATCGAGCGAGGCGATGGAAAAGATGTCCTTAGGCCGCGTGAACGGGTGCGCCGCCAGCAAGGTGTCGTAATGCTGGCTGAAGCCCGCCCCGAACATCCGAAGCGCGCAGCAAATGATGCCGTACTCGAAAGGCGGTTCGCGGCCCGCGGCGATCCCGGGCCGCCGGTTGTAGGCGTCCCGCGCGCGGCGCAGGCCCCGGTCCACGGCGGCCAGCACCTGGATCGCGTCGAGGCCGGGGCGCACGTGCAATTGCGGCGCGAAGCGCACCTCGAGGTAGCGCACGCCCTCCGCCTGGTTGTCCTCGGCAAGCTCCGCGGCGATGCGCTCGAGCGACTCCTCGGACTGCATCACCGCCACCGTGTAGCGAAAGCCTTTCAGGTAATCGCCGAGGCTCGAGTAACGCTCCTTGAAGACGGTCTCGCGCAGGCCGCCCTCCGTGTAGCTCGGCAGATCCACCCGGCCCTCGCGTGCGAGCTCGATCAGCGTCGGGATGCGCAATGAGCCGTCGAGGTGGACATGCAGGTCCGTCTTCGGCAATTCCGAGACGAACTCGCGCGTGATCGGGGCATCCGGCACGAAGGCATCCACGGCGGGCAATGAGACACGCAGCATAACGCGGTGGCGGCGGCTTCCGGTAAGCTCTCGGTCCGTGGCACTCCTCGACACCACCGGCTGGACCCGGCTCATCCGCAATGCGACCGTCGCGACCTGCACCGACGGCCGCCCCTACGGCCTCATCCCCAAGGGCGCGATCGCGCTCGCCGGCAACCGCATCGCCTGGGTCGGCCCGCGGAAAGACCTGCCCGCGGCCTTGCCGAAGAACGTCGCGCACACGGACGCACGCGGCGCGCTCGTGACGCCCGGGCTCATCGATTGCCACACGCACCTCGTCTGGGCCGGCTCGCGCTTCCGCGAATTCGAGCAGCGGCTCCAGGGCGCGAGCTACGAGGACATCGCCAAGGCCGGCGGCGGCATCGCCACGACGGTCGCCGCCACGCGCGCCGCGAGCGAAGCCGACCTGCTGACGCTTGCGCTCGCGCGTGCCGCGCGGTTCGTCGCCGAAGGCGTGACTGCGATCGAGATCAAGTCCGGCTACGGACTCGACAAGGACAACGAGCTCAAGATCCTCCGTGTCGCCCGCACGCTCGGCAAACGCCTCTCGCTGACCGTCCGCACGACGCTCCTGGCGGCCCACGCCGTGCCGCCCGAATTCAAGGACCGCAGCGACGACTATATTAAATGTGTCTGCGAGGAGATCATGCCGGCTGCCGCGGCCGAAGGGCTCGCCGACGCCGTCGACGCCTATTGCGATCGCGTCGGCTTCACCGCGGAGCAGGTCGAGCGCGTGTTCGTGAAGGCCAAGGAGCTCGGGTTCCCAGTCAAGCTGCATGCCGAGCAGTTCTCCAACCAGCGGGGCGCGGCGCTCGCGGCCCGGTTCAAGGCACTTTCCGCCGATCATCTCGAGCACCTCGACAAGGAGGGCGTGCAGGCCATGGCGACCGCCCGCACCGTCGCCGTGCTGCTGCCCGGCGCGTATTCCTACCTGCGCGAGACCCAGCTGCCACCGATCGAGCTGCTTCGCGTCCACCGCGTCCCCATGGCGGTCGCCAGCGACGTCAATCCCGGCAGCGCCCCGCTCGCCTCGCTGCAGCTCAACATGCACCTCGCCTGCACCCAGTTCGGGCTCACGCCCGAGGAGGCGCTGCTCGGCGTTACCCGCCACGCGGCGCGGGCGTTGGGGCTTCGCAAGTCGCGCGGCACGCTCGAACCCGGCAAGGTAGCCGACCTCGTGATCTGGAACGCCGAGCACCCGGCCGAGCTCGCCGCCCAGTTCGGGCTGGTGCGGCCCGCGGCGATCCTGCGCGACGGCGCGGCGTGATCACGCTCGAACAGCTGAACCGGCGCGGCATCGGGTTCCTGCCGGGCCACATGGGCATCGCGTTCACGAAGCTCACCGACCAGACACTGCAGGCCGAGCTCGCGATACAGCCGCACCACATCGCGCCAAACGGCTACCTGCACGCCGGCACCGTCGTTACGCTCGCCGACACCGCCTGCGGTTACGGATGCATCGCCCGTCTGCCGGAGGGCGCGACCGGATTCACGACCATCGAGCTCAAGACCAATTTCCTCGGCACCGCGCGCGAGGGCGTCGTCGCCTGCATCGCGACCGCGCAGCACCTCGGGCGAACCACCCAGCTTTGGGACGCCGTCGTGACGCACCGCGACACCGCCAAGACCCTTGCGCTCTTCCGTTGCACGCAGCTCATGCTCTATCCCAGGGAACCGGCGGCGTGAAGGAAACGCTCGTCGCCGCGCGCTGGAGCGACCTCGCGGCTCGACTCGGCATCGTCAGGCCCCTAGTTGCATTCCGCTGGCTCGAATCCCATTACGAGGAGGCCGCTCGCAAATTCCACACGACGCGGCACGTCAACGAATGTCTCGCCCTTCTCGACCGCGCCCACAACGACCAGGCCGCCAATCCGCTCGTCGAGTACGCGCTCTGGTTCCATGACGCCATTTACAATACGTTTTCCAGGAAGAGCGAGGCGCGCAGCGCCAATGCCGCGGTCAGCGTCCTCAAGCGCTCCGGCCGGCCCGCCGCGGATTGCCGGCTGGTGCGATCGCTGATCCTCGCGACCCGGCACGGCGTCCAGCCCGCCGAGCCGCCCGCGCAACTGCTGGTCGACATCGATCTCGCCATCCTCGGCGCCGATGCGGACCGCTATGCCGAATACGAGCTGCAGATCCGCGCCGAGTACTGGTGGCTGCCGACCGCGCTTTACCGCATGCAGCGCAGCACCATCCTCAATTCCTACGTGAACCGCGGGTCCGTGTACGCGACACATGAGTTCCGCGACCGCCTCGAACGCCAGGCGCGCAACAATATCGCCTGGGGCCTCGAACAGCTCAATTTCGGCCGCCAGACGTTTCGCTGGACCGCACGCTTCTGATGATGCGACAGGTCGCGTTCCTCACGCTCAGCGATCCTACGGGCTTCGTCATCGACGACGACCTCGCGATCCTCCCGCTTGCCCGGCGCGGGTGGAAGGTCGAGACGCTGCCGTGGAACCGGCCCGGCGTCGACTGGCGGCGTTACGACCTCGTCGTCATCCGCTCGACCTGGGACTACCAGCACCATGCCGACCGGTTTCTCGACGTCCTCGGAAAAATCGAGAACTGCGGCGTCCGGCTCGAAAACGGCAGCGACATCGTGCGCTGGAACATGCACAAGACGTACCTGCGCGACCTGGCCGCGCGCGGCGTCGAAATCGTGCCCACGTTCTGGCGCGACGGGCTGCGGGCCGGCGAGCTGCTTCCGCTCTTCGACGAATTGCGCGGCGAAGAGGCCGTCATCAAGCCCGTCACGAGCGGCAATGCCGAGGGCGCCTGGCGGCTCGACCGCCGCAGCGCCGAAGCGCAGGCGGCACAAATCGAGGCGTACTTTGCCGATCGCCCGCTCATGCTGCAGCCCTTCGAGCGCGGCATCGTGGACGAGGGCGAGTTCTCGCTGATCTATCTCAACGGCGCCCACAGCCACAGCGTCCTGAAGGTGCCGAAATCCGGCGACTTCCGGGTGCAGGAAGAGTATGGCAGCGAGATCGTTCCGGTGACGCCCGAGCCCGCGCTGCTCGCCGCCGGCAACGCGGCGATCGCCGCAGTCGGGCAAAAACTCCTCTACGCCCGCGCAGATCTCGTGCGCAGCGGCGATGCCTTTCGCGTCATGGAAATGGAGCTGGTCGAGCCGGCCATTTATCTCCGCACCGAGCCCGGCGCGCCAGAGCGCTTCGCGGAGGCTATCGCATCGCTTGCGCCGCGCATGGAATCGCGCTGAGATTGGGTTCGACGCGGGTCATTGCGGAGGCAGATGGCCATGAAGCCATTCACGACGACTACGGTCTTGATCCTGGTCCTGTTCGGATTCGTCCACCTGGTGCGATTGATCGTCGGCTGGCCCGTACTGGTCAATGGCCATGCAATGCCAATGGGGATCAGCTTGGTCGCACTCATCGCGGCGTGGGCGCTCGCGGCGATGGTGTGGAAGGAGCATCGAGCGGGCTCCTGACGCCGCGACCGCCGCGGTTGAGGACGTGCGTGTAGATCATCGTGGTCTTCACGTCCGCGTGGCCCAGGAGCTCCTGTACCGTGCGGATGTCGTAACCGTCCTCGAGCAGGTGCGTCGCGAAGCAGTGACGGAACGTGTGACAGCTCGCGGGCTTTTCGATGCCCGCGGCGCGGATCGCGCTCCTGACCGCACGCTGGATGTTCTGCGACTGGAGGTGAAAGCGGCAGTACTCGCCCGAGTACGGATCGCGACAAAACGACTTGCCGGGAAACAGCCACTGCCACGCCCAGGCCGTCGGAGCGCCCGGATATTTCCGGCGCAATGCGAATGGGAGTGAAACGCCTGGCTTGCCCGCCGCACGATCAGCCTCGTAAAGCGTACGCACTTTCGACAAATGGTCGCGCAAGTGCGGGACCAGCGTCTCCGGCAGCACGGTGACCCGATCCTTCTGGCCCTTGGCGTCGCGAATCGCGAGTTCGCGTCTCGCGAGATCGATGTCCTTCACGCGCAGCTGCAGGCATTCGTTGATCCGCGCACCGGACCCGTAGAGCATCGAAGCCACCAGCCAGATCGTCCCGTCGAGCCGTGCCAGGACTGACTGGATCTCCGCATGCGTCAGCACAACCGGTATGTGAACCGGGCGCTTGGCGCGCACCACGTCCGCCAGCCACGGCAGATCGAGTTGGAGCGCCTCGCGATACAGGAACAGGATCGCAGCCAACGCCTGGTTTTGAGTCGACGCCGCGACCTTGCTGTTTACGGCCAGGGCCGTCAAAAATGCGCCGACCCCCTCCGCGCCGAGGTCACGAGGATGTTTCAGTTCGTGGAACCAGAGGTAGCGACGTATCCAGTAGAGGTACGTCTTCTCGGTCCTGAAGCTCAGGTGCCGGGTGCGAATGCAGGCCCGCACCTGCTCGAGCAGCACCCGTGGCTTTACCATCCTTGGCTTGCCTTATGTCGCAGTTAGATCATGTCCAACGCGAGGTTACACAGGCACTTACGCCGTGCCCAGGTGCTTATCGGGCACGAATGACGTAAAACTATGCGTCATTGATGACCTTCAATTGTAGTTAGACCGTCACTTTATGTCGCAGACTGGACACGATCGCGTAGCGGTGGTAGATTCGAGCAATGAAGCCCATCAGCATCGCGGAAGTGCTGGCTCTGCCAGTCGCGGAGCGACTCGAGGCTCGTGGAAACGATCTGGCGACAGCATCGCCGAGGTCCTTGAAGCGCTGGAGCTCACGAACGGCGCAAGAATCGAGCTTGATCGCCGCCTTGATGCCTATCGGAAGGATGCGACCGCTGGATTCCCCTGGCCCGATGTGAAGGCCCGAATACTCAAGCAGGCTTGATGTGCGGCTGATTGTCCGGCCCGAGGCGGAGTCGGACATTGGCGATGCTTACGCTTGGTATGAATCGCAGCAGCCCGGACTCGGAGATCGCTTCCTTGTGGAGATGTCGCGCAGCATCGCGGACATCGAGCGGCAACCTCTTCGGTTCCAGCGGGTTCGTGCTGAGGCACGACGTGCGCTTCTGCGTCATTTCCCATTCGCAGTTTTCTTTGTCGCGGCGCAGGATCACATTGCGGTACTCGCCGCTTTGCACATGGCGCGGGATCCAGCCGCTTGGCAAGAGCGCGTAGATCGTGACGTCTAACTATGCGTTGGAGCGGTCCGTGAAACGCTGCGGGTGGCGCGCCGCAGGCGCGCGGAGAGATTTTACGCCTGCGGCGCGCTGCAACGGCTGCGCGCGGCCCGCTCAACGCGGACGTTAGAACTCAATTGCGGCAAGCCGCCTTGTGGTTAGCGCTCGTCGCTCTCGGAGGGTGTGGATCCGACGAGATCGGGAGGGATATTGGGAAGGATATATATTCCGGTTACCTTATCGTCGGGTTTGAGGTGCAAGCTTTTGCCGCTGACGGCGCACATGAGCGGTGGTGGATTGAGGGCGGAGCGTTTCCGTGCCTTCAATCGGGGCCAACGGAGGGTTACAGATCCAGTGGGCCAATCGCATATGTCGTAGTTCAAGGCGACCTCCAGCCTGGACTCTATGGTTATGCTCGAACACTTCAGGTCAAAAACGTTTTTGGCTGTTGGCGGGTAAAGAGCGACGAACAGGTCTTGATTGAGTTCTAACTATGCGTTGGAGCGGTCCGTGAAAGGTTGCGGGTGAGCGCGCCGCAGGCGCGCGGAGAGATTATCGCGCCTGCGGCGCGCTGGAACGGCCTCGCGCGGCCCGCTCAACGCGGACGTTAGGCCGCAGAGAGGCCGGTTTCAACGCACTTGCGGTTGTGTATCCATTCGGATACACTCTATCAGTGTATCAGCTCCAGCGAACGGAGGCATTTAGCAAGTGGTTGGCTGGGCTGCGGGACGCGAAAGGCAAGGCCCGGATCCTGGCTCGGCTGGAATCAGTCCGACTCGGCAATCTGGGCGATAGCAAGAGCTTGGGCGGTGGACTCCACGAACTGCGGGTATTCGCTGGCCCCGGTTATCGCGTTTATTTCGCGCCGCACGGGACGATTGTGATTGTTCTGCTATGTGGTGGCGACAAGTCGTCCCAGCAACGCGACATTGCCCGTGCCAGACGCCTGCTCGCTGAATTGGAGTGAGAATCATGGCCAAGCTGAAAGCATTTGATCCTAGCGCTTACCTCACCAACGATGAGGTGGTCGCGGAGTACCTCACCGCTGCACTTGAGGATCCCAATCCGGATGTTTTCCTTGCGGCGGTCGGTAATGTCGCGAAGGCACGTGGCATGAGCAGCATTGCTGAAGAGTCAGGTCTGGGTCGCGAGAGTCTCTACAAAGCATTGACTCCAGGAGCCAAGCCCCGTTACGACACGGTGCTCAAGGTGTTGCAGAGTTTGGGCGTCAAGCTCACGGTCTCTGCGGCCTAACTATGCGTTGGAGCGGTCCGTGAAAGGCTTGACGCGAGCGCGCCGCAGGCGCGCAGAGAGATTTTACGCCTGCGGCGCGCTGGTTCGGCCTCGCGCGGCCCGCTCAACGCGGACGTTAGAACTCAATTGCGGCAAGCCGCCTTGTGGTTAGCGCTCGTCGCTCTCGGAGGGTGTGGATCCGACGAGATCGGGAGGGATATTGGGAAGGATATATATTCCGGTTACCTTATCGTCGGGTTTGAGGTGCAAGCTTTTGCCGCTGACGGCGCACATGAGCGGTGGTGGATTGAGGGCGGAGCGTTTCCGTGCCTTCAATCGGGGCCAACGGAGGGTTACAGATCCAGTGGGCCAATCGCATATGTCGTAGTTCAAGGCGACCTCCAGCCTGGACTCTATGGTTATGCTCGAACACTTCAGGTCAAAAACGTTTTTGGCTGTTGGCGGGTAAAGAGCGACGAACAGGTCTTGATTGAGTTCTAACTATGCGTTGGAGCGGTCCGTGAACGATCGCGGGTGGCGCGCCGCAGGCGCGCGGAGAGATTTTACGCCTGCGGCGCGCTGGAACGACCTAGCGCGGCCCGCTCAACGCGGACGTTAGGTCTGTGCAGATACGACAGAGTTTCATCGCGGTCTTGCTGTCATTCCTTGCTGTCGGAGTCGCGATGACGATATTTCTTTACGCTGCGATATCCAGTCATCCCACTGCGGCGGAAATGCAAGCTGAGCTAATGCGGCACATTCACGATCTGGCACCAAGTGACGCGGTGGCATGTGGCCTCGTGCCTATTCGAGGCGATAGCTCTGGTGCGCGCAATTGCACTGACTTGGCGTTGAAGGAGAAGAGACCTTTTTGGGTTGCGTCGCAAATCCCTTCCGATGACTCCCATGCCTGGCAATTGGTTTTCGGTCGCAGTGACGGCTCGCTTCACGCCGTATGGCTGGATTCGAGCCCAAAAGGTGAGCCTATTGAAGTAGCGCAGTATCATGTATTGGAGCGCTCTCCATGCGCTTCATTGAGAGTATCTGCAAACGAATGGCCGGTGTTCAGTTGTATCCGAGCACAGACCTAACAATGCGATGCAGCGGTCGTCGCGCGTCGTCACGCCGCTTGCAGGGACAGGTACCGGCGCGGACAGGTTGTGATCAGCAAGCGGCGCGCCGACTGCGCGCCGCCGCTGATCGCGAACGTTAGACATCAGTCTGCAAGAGCTGTACCTGACGCCATGAAATCTTGCTTCGAGCGTCCAGGCCCGGCTCTTAGCCACCGCGCGGTGCCCCGTCCGGCAGCTCCACCGAGCGCTTCAGCCGCATTCTGTTCTATCGCTGCTCCGCCAACCCCAATCGGCGTACGCTAATCGCCACGGTTCGTGGCAGCCAGTGGATAGCGCCACCAGGGCCAGCGGGATCACTCGACTGATGCCTAACTATGCGTTGGAGCGGTCCGTGACAGGCTTGAGCGAGCGCGCCGCAGGCGCGCAGAACATTGCGCCAAGCTGGTGGTTTGGGTATTTGGTCCGTGGTGACGGTAGTGTTATTGCCAATAGAGAGCGACTACATAGGGCGTATACGTTTCTTTCAATGCGTGGGGCACTTAGATGGTGGACGTGACGTCTAACTATGCGTTGGAGCGGTCCGTGAAAGGTTGCGGGTAGCGCGCCGCAGGCGCGCGGAGAGATTTTAGCGCCTGCGGCGCGCTGGCTACGGCCTCGCGCGGCCCGCTCAACGCGGACGTTAGACGTCACTTTATGTCGCAGACTGGACACGGCGCGTAGCGGTGGTAGATTCGAGCAATGAAGCCCATCAGCATCGCGGAAGTGCTGGCCCTGCCAGTCGCGGAGCGACTCAGGCTCGTGGAAACGATCTGGGACAGCATCGCCGAGGTCCCTGAAGCGCTGGAGCTCACGAAGGCGCAAGAAACAGAGCTTGATCGCCGCCTTGATGCCTATCGGAAGGATGCGACCGCTGGATCCCCCTGGCCCGATGTGAAGGCCCGAATACTCAAGCAGGCTTGATGTGCGGCTGATTGTCCGGCCCGAGGCGGAGTCGGACATTGGCGATGCTTACGCTTGGTATGAATCGCAGCAGCCCGGACTCGGAGATCGCTTCCTTGTGGAGATGTCGCGCAGCATCGCGGACATCGAGCGGCAACCTCTTCGGTTCCAGCGGGTTCGTGCTGAGGCACGACGTGCGCTTCTGCGTCATTTCCCATTCGCAGTTTTCTTTGTCGCGGCGCAGGATCACATTGCGGTACTCGCCGCTTTGCACATGGCGCGGGATCCAGCCGCTTGGCAAGAGCGCGTAGATCGTGACGTCTAACTATGCGTTGGAGCGGTCCGTGAAACGCTGCGGGTGGCGCGCCGCAGGCGCGCGGAGAGATTTTACGCCTGCGGCGCGCTGCAACGGCTGCGCGCGGCCCGCTCAACGCGGACGTTAGATCTTCCTGCTCAGAACGCGCCACATTGACACTATACGGCATTGCCGTATAATGCATCGGTGTTCACCTTGATCGAGACGCACCTGTTCACACGCTTGGTGCAGGAGTACCTCTCGGACGAGCACTATGCCGAACTGCAGTTTGCGCTGGTGGCCAACCCGGAGTTGGGCCCGGTTATCGCCGGAACCGGCGGTGTCCGTAAGCTGCGTTGGGCAGCTCCAGGTCGGGGCAAACGCGGCGGTTACCGCGTCATCTATTACGTGCGGCGCCCTAAGGGCGTCATCTGGATGTTGACAATGTACCCAAAGAACGTGGCGGATTCAATTCCCGCCCATCTGCTGCGACAGATTCGTGAGGAACTTGGCAATGAGTAAACGCAAGCGCAACATTGGTCTCGAGATCCGCGACGGGCTCCGGGAGCTCAAGCGTGGCGACTACAGTCGCATTATTGAAATCCCGAATGTGGCGGAGATTCGCCAAAGAGTCGGCTTGTCTCAGTCGCGATTCGCCACCCTGCTTGGTGTTTCGGTTCGCACCCTCCAGGACTGGGAACAAGGGCGTCGAGCGCCTTCAGGCGCCGCGAGAACGCTATTGCTCGTAGCCCACCGCAATCCGCGCGTCTTGCTCGAAGTCGCCTGATCCCGGCTCGCAGGAAGATCTAACTATGCGTTGGAGCAGTCCGTGAGAGCGTTGAGTGAGCGCGCCGCAGGTGCGCGGACGATTGTCGCGCCTGCGGCGCGCCGGCCGCGCCTCGCGCGGCCCGCTCAACGCGGACGTTAAGTGTCACGAGAAATACTTGCGGCGCGTCACTGAATAGGAGAGCCCTATGAACCTGAAAGGCTCCTGTCATTGCGGTAAGGTCAAGTTCTCCGTTGAGTCCGCCGAACCGGTACCGTTCATGCGGTGCTACTGCTCTATCTGCCGGAAGACGGCAGGAACGGGCGGCTACGCAATCAACCTGGGCGCAGCATCGGATACGTTGAAGGTAACTGGAAAGCGACATTTGGGTGTGTATCGCGCTCGTCTTCCCAACAAGATTGGCACTGGTACGCACCTGAGTAGCGCGCGTCGACACTTCTGCACCTTCTGCGGTTCCGCCTTGTGGGTCTGGGATCCCACTTGGCCTGAACTCGTTCACCCGCATGCTGGCGCAATTGATTCACGGCTGCCCGTTCCCCCGGAGAACGTGCACTGTCTTGTCGGTTCCAAAGCATCTTGGGTAAAGGTAGAGGGTGGCCCCAAAGATCCACACTTCAAGCACTATCCCACCATGTCGCTCGCGCAGTGGCACCAGAGCAGGGGGGCTTACGTCTCGCGTGAAGGCAGGCTCCGCAAAGGTTCGCAGGGGCAAGAGCGCGTGACACCTAACTATGCATTGGAGCGGTCCGTGAGAGCGTTGAGCGAGCGCGCCGCGGGCGTGCGGAGAGATTTTACGCTTGCGGCGCGCCGGCCGCCGCCCGCTCAACGCGGACGTTAGACCGCATTAGCTTCTAGCCTGCTTTCTAATCGAGCGAGGAGCCACTTATGACGTTACTAATCGCTGCACGAGTAATCGCTCTCGTCTCGACCGGCTTGATCGCGGGAATCTTCCTTGGGCACCGCGCTGGTGTGTCTCGCGCCTCCACGCAGCTTGCTCCGGGCAGTTTCATCCAATTGCAGCAGATCATTCACCAAATCTTTCAGCGCATGATGCCACCCCTCGTACTCGCCGCAGTGTTAGGCACGCTTACTTGGACCATACTTCTCCGGGCCGACGGGCCTATCGTCGCATTCTGGCTGCTCGTATCGGCATCGTTGGGATTGCTGGTAGCAGCTTTCCTGACGCGAACCATTAACATTCCGATTAACCGGCAGCTCATGACTTGGGACAGCAAAGCACCTCCACGCGAGTTTTCTGAGATTTGGGGCCGCTGGGAGCGTATTCATTCGGTTCGGACAATCCTCGCCGTGATCGCCTTGGCATGCCAAGCGCTTGCGCTGGCCGTGTTCGCCTAGGGGTCCCCATGGTCAACATGATCTGCGATGCGGTCTAACTATGCGATGCAGTGGTCGTCGCGCGTCGGCACGCCGCATGCAGGGACTGCTAGCAGTATCCAGAACCTTCGATCAGCAAGCGGCGCGCCGAGCGCGCGCCGTCGCCGATCGCGGACGTTAGGTTTCACTCTCGAGAGCGTATCTGGCCAATCAGGCCCGAAATCGAACTCGCCTTGCCTAGGATAGTTATTGTATATACACTAACCCATGGGCATCACCTACGATCCTGACAAGCGTGCACGTACGCTGGAGGAACGAGGTCTCGATTTTGACGATGCCCCACTCGTATTCGCCGGCTTGACCGTGGAGTTCGAGGATACGCGCAAGGACTATGGCGAAGTTCGCATGATCTGCTACGGCACACTTGAAGGTCGCCTGGTCATTATCGGCTATGCCCCGCGTGGCGCGGATCGCCACATTTTCAGCATGAGAAAGGCCAATAGACGTGAGCAAGACCGCCTCGCGCCGTACTTTGGGTTCTGACCTGAAGCGCGTTGATGCGCACCGCATTCGACGCTCCGAGTACAAGGAACTCCCGGAGCTGACCGAGGAGATGTTGCGCCGTGCCGTCGTCAACAAGGGTGGCCGGCCGCGCTCGCCAAATCCGCGCCAGCTCATTTCCCTGCGGTTGCCGCCCGAGGTAGTAAAGCGTTGGCGCGCGACCGGCCCGGGTTGGCAGACCCGCATGGCAGATCGCCTCGCGAAGACTCCGATCCCACGCGGAAAGGAGTGAAACCTAACTATGCGTTGGAGCAGTCCGCGAAAAGTCTGAAGAAGGGCACCGCGGGCGCCTCGGAAAGTGTAGCGCCCGCGGCGCCTGGCTGGGTTGTGCCGCGGCCTGCTCAACGCGGACGTTAGGTATCCATGGCAAGCGTCGCCCACATTTTCGTCGCGCCGACCAGGGGAGCTCCCATGGAACCGCGGCAAAATGTGGCGGCACTAGCTGACGGTGGACTTGACGGTGACCGCTATGCCGACCCGGCCAATCGTCGCGGCCCCGATTATCAAGTGACCCTCATCGAGAGCGAGAATATTGCGGCGTTTTCGGAGATGGTCGACGTCCCATTTACGCCGGACATGCCCCGGCGCAACATCGTGACTCTTGGAGTTCGCCTCAACGAACTTTGTGGCAGGCGGTTCAAGGTCGGAGGCGCGACTCTCGAGGGCCTTGAGCTATGTGAGCCCTGCAGCCTGTTTGCAAAGCGAACCCACCAAGACGTCCTCAAGTACTTTCCGCGCAATGGTGGGCTTCGAGCTCGCATTGTTGTGGGTGGGGTCATCCATATCGGGGACCCTGTTGTTGTGGATGCCTAACTATGCGTTGGAGCGGTCCGTGAAATGCTGGAGCGAGCGCGCGGCAGGCGCGCAGAAAATTATCGCCCCGGCCACGCATCGCGCCGCCCGCTCAACGCGGACGTTAAGCGGCACTGGTGCTGCCGCTTCGCCAAAGAGACTGCGACTAGGGTTGAGGGATTTCGATGCAAAATACTCGGAGATGAACGCATGGATCGTCGTGTTTTTGGAATGTGAACGACTCACGCGGAAGCGCGATACTTAGACAAAGCGCAACCACGGTGTGGAGAATCTTTGATGGCAGAACCTGATGAGATGCCAGCCGAAGGCAAGCGGAGCGGCAACAATCTTGCGTTGTGGATGGCCATAGGTGCAGCCATAGGTGCCGGGTTAGGTGCCGCCTTCAAGAATGTTGGATTGGGTGTAGCAATTGGCGTTGCTTTAGGCACTGCCATTGGCTTTGCCCTAGACGCAAACACTAAAAGAAACAACAAATGATGAATGCCGTGCCGCCTAACTATGCGTTGGAGCGGTCCGTGAGAGGCTCGAGCGGGCCGCTCAGCGCGGACGTTAGGTGTCACGAGCGTTGCCACTTGCCTGTTACCGCGACATGTCATTGTGGCGCCATTCGTATTCACGTCCCTCGGGCACCGAGAACTCTGACGAGCTGCAACTGTTCAATTTGTCGCCGCTACGGGGCCCTCTGGGCCTACTTCAGCGCGGGTTCGGTTCGAGTTGAGGCTGCGGCCGGTAGTCTCGCCAGGTACTCCTGGAGGCGTAAGGTTCGCACGTACTTCCGTTGTAAGCGATGCGGATGCGTTACACACTACCGGTACCGCAAGTCGGGCCCTGCCTACCCTGTCGCTGTGAATGCAACACACTTTGAGCCTGCCGAGCTGCGAGGCGCTCGGATTCGCAAACTCGATGGCGCGACAACTTGGACTTGGAAGTATCAGCGGCAACGGTACGGACAGTCGTGACGCCTAACTATGCGATGCAGCGGACGTTGGACGGCACTTAGGAGAGGAGATGTGCGATGCTCCACGGTAGCTGCCTCTGTGGTGGCGTCAGATTCGAAATCGAACGCGCGGTCGGTCCCTTCGAGCTTTGTCATTGCACTCGTTGCCGAAAAGTCAGCGGATCTGCCTACCTCACCTGGCTTGGAGTGCGTGGTGAGGACTTCCGTCTTCTTCAAGGCGCGGACTTGATCAAGACGTACGAACGCCCGGTAAGCGAATCGCCCCCCCCATATGACACCAGTTTCTGCAGCCGCTGCGGCTCACAGGTGCCAAACCCATCAAAGACTCGGCAGGCCTGGTTCGAGATACCAGCGGGCGCCCTCGATGATGATCCCCTCATCAGGCCGGACAAGCACATCTACATAGAATTTAGGGCCCCTTGGGACCACATCGCGGATGATTTGCCGCAGATGGCAAAGAAAGACATTCGGGCAAGTCGGAACCCGTCGTCATGACCAAGTGCCGTCCAACTATGCGTTAGGGGTCACAGTCAGATGCCGCGTGGTGTCGCTTCAGAGGATTTTGCAGGACAAGCGGAAGATCGCGAGTGAATGGAGCCACGCTATTGTGGGGCGTAGTATTCAGTTCCATTGGCTTGGGCTATTTCCTGTATGGCCGGAAGCAAAAGTTGGTGGTTCCATTCCTGTGTGGGATCGCGCTAATGGGCTATTCCTACTTCCTTGACAGTAGCCTTGTCATCGTCGCCGTGGGAGTATTACTGGCGGCCGTCCCATATTTCATAAGGCTTTAGGTATTGCAGCAATGACGTGCATACCTTCGAG
The DNA here is from genome assembly GCA_963738285.1 of uncultured Gammaproteobacteria bacterium. Classification (GTDB taxonomy): domain Bacteria; phylum Pseudomonadota; class Gammaproteobacteria; order Steroidobacterales; family Steroidobacteraceae; genus SCUD01. Next base: position 138,096 of record CAVTVX010000002.1, read on the forward strand.
AATGCGGCGCGTGATACCTAACAATGCGTTGGAGCGGTCCGTGACAGCTTGGAAGGGGTGCGCCGCAGGCGCGAGGAGAGATTGTGCGCCTGCGGCGCGCCAGCCACCCCTCGCGCAGCCCGCTCAACGCGGACGTTAGGCCGCACAAAAGGACGATGCCATGCTCACAGGTTCATGTCACTGTGGAGCAGTGCAGATCCAAGTCCCACGCAAGCCGCGGCGCCTCACCAGCTGCAACTGTTCAATCTGTCGTCGCCAAGGTGGGCTCTGGGGTTACTACGATCGAAGCAAGGTAAAGATCGTCGCCCGCAGAGGTGCGGTGGCCCATTACTCTTGGGGCGACAAGTACCTTAGGCTCTATAGATGCGCCAACTGCGGTTGTGTGACGCACTGGCAACCTATCAGTCGCGCCAGGAGCAGGATGGGCGTTAACTTCCGAAACTTCGATCCGTGCGTGATTGAGTCAACCCGGGTTCGGAGGTTCGACGGTGCCAACACCTGGAAGTTTCTGGACTGAACGGCGCCATGTTGCCGTCATGGGGCGTGTGCGGCCTAACAATCCGTTGAAGCGGTCCGTGACGGGTTCGAGCGACCGCGCCGCAGGCGCGTGGACCGTGCGAAAAGCAGCGGGTGTCGCTTGCAGATCAAGCCGACTAACGGCGGGCTCGAGCGGTCTGGCGGAGCGCCGACCGCTCTGCCTGGACGTCAGACCTCGCCAAATCGATCACCGCCCCATTGCGAATGTCGGGAACTTCCGCCATGCAAAGCGTGACCTTAAACAACGACACTGCCATGCCTATCGTCGGATACGGCGTCTTTCAAATTGCCGACGCAAAGGAATGCAGCCGTTGCGTGATCGATGCGATCGATGCTGGCTATCGCCTGATCGATACCGCTGCCTCCTATCTGAATGAAGCAGCAGTGGGGCAAGGGATCAGGCACGGCGGCGTGGCGCGTGAGCACCTATTCGTGACCACAAAATTGTGGGTGCAGGACACTGGCTATGAGCGCACACGCAGGGCTATCGACAACTCGCTTCGGCGCCTGCAATTGGAGTACCTCGATTTGTACCTGATTCACCAACCGTACGGTGATGTGCACGGCTCTTGGCACGCGATGCAGGATGCATACCGTGGCGGAAAGCTGCGCGCCGTCGGCGTCAGCAATTTTCAGCCAGACCGGCTGATGGATATTGTCGCGTTCAACGAGGTCAGGCCCGCCGTTAACCAGGTAGAAGTCAATCCGTTCCAGCAACAAGGCGAAAGCATTGCTCTTATGCGTGAAATCGCCGTGCAGGCAGAAGCTTGGGCTCCATTCGCAGAGGGTCGCAACAACCTATTTCAGAACGAATTGCTGAAAGGCATTGCCAACAAGCATGGTAAGACCATTGGACAAGTCGTCTTGCGCTGGGTAGTACAACTCGGCGTTGTGGTACTTGCAAAGTCCGTGCGCAAGGAGCGCATGCTTGAAAACTTCGCGATCTTCGATTTCGAACTCGATATGGACGACATGGCCAAGATCTCCACCCTGGATACTGGTACCAGCAGCTTCTTTTCCCACCGCGATCCCTCAATCGTCAAATGGATGAGCGAGCGCAAGCTGGACATTTGACGAGGTGGGGTCTGACAATCGGACGGAGCGGACGCCGGAGAGGCCGACGTGCCTGGAGCTGAACGTCGGCGGCCCGCCGCTCATCCGGGATGTCAGGCCGCACTTGGAGCATCGACAATGACGATCCTTCGATCATCGCACGCCAATCGGCTCCTGCTTTTCGGCATCATGGTTGTTGCAGCGTCGATGCTCGCGTCGTGTGCAATGCAGCCGGTTCCGAGCGCGATCAACCCACCCGGTTTTTGGTCCGGCCTGCTTCATGGCTTCACTATCTTCTTCAGCCTGGTAGGAAGCATCTTCACTGACTATCGCATCTACGCTTTTCCGAACTCTGGCGGCTGGTATGACTTCGGCTATTTTCTTGGTGCATCCGCGTTCCTTGGCGGTGGGGGTGCCAGCGCCAGGTAAGCGAACGTTGGACAACCCGTGATGGCATCGTGACGTTTTGACTTCATTTTGCCCCCATGGCCTCCCCCAATCGAGCGATGGTTGATTTCGAGGCGGACGTAAATCTCGTCCTGCGACTCCGGGCAACAGCCAACGACCGACCCATGCCCGGGATGGTGAATAACGCGGTCGAGGCGGCCCTTGTCGGCGACCCCAGACCCGACGGCTGCGAAAAACTTGCGGGTTGCGCGGATCGGTTCAGAATTCGCCAATGCAACTGTCGTGTTGTGTACCTCGCCGATGACCAGCGACGCGAAGTGGCGATTTTCAGAACCCGCGACCGCAATGCGATCGACTGCCGGGTTGTATGACCATGCGATGCAGCGGTCTTCGCGCGTCGACACCGCACGTGGGCGTCAGGCGGCGCGTAAAGCTTGACCTTTTCTCGATTCCCGACGGGGGTTTCCAGTGACGCCTTCAATCCCTTCCGCAGAAGCGTACGCCAGCGAGCCCGTGCGCTATCCGTCGCTCGTGGTGGTCGATCTCGCGGCTGAAGCGGCTGCGGTCACCGATGCGTACCGGAACCAAGTCCTCAGCCAGGTGAACACGAGCTGTCTGCGAATGGGAATCCTGACCGGGCAATATCCTTGGCACAAGCATCTCCACTCCGATGAGCTCTTTCTCGTGATGGAAGGAAAACTCGAAATCGAGCTGGCCGACGGCCGCAGGATGACCCTCGGGCCCTGGCAGAGCGCGGTAGTTCCCGCCGGCACGATACATCGCACCTGCAGTGTCGGGCGCACGGTCAGCCTGTGCGTCGAAGCGGTGGCAGCTGAAACCGAATTCGTTGAATGCGCCACGTAACCCTGCGACGCGGCATCCGGCGCTCGTCGTCACGACGCTTGCAGGGGCCGCAAGCGCTCGCCAGAGGTCTTGATCGGCGGCCGTCAGGAGCCACTTGCCGACGGCGCTTGCTTATTGCGGACATTGGGCGTGGCTTCGCTGGATGACCAATGGAGATGACTTTGGCAGACTTACCCGAAACTCTTGACCTGGAGGAGATCGATCGTGACTGCATTCAATGTCGTGCGATTCCGCGTCAAACCCGGCCGCGAGGATAAATTCATTGATGAGCACCGCAAGGCGCAGGCGGACTTTCCAGGCATGCGGCGCGCCTCGTTGGTGAAGACTGGAGACAGAACTTATTGCATCGTCGGCGAATGGGATGACATGTCCAGCGTCGCTGGAGCCAGGGAGCGCATGATTGGATTGCTGGATCGGTTCAGGGATACTCTGGAAGACCTCGGCGGTGGTCTGGGCGTTTCCGATCCAGTCTCGGGAGAGGTGGTCGTCGAGCTGAAGCGCTAGGAAACGCGACGCCCAACCATGCAATGCGGCGGTCAGCGCGCGCCGCAGGAGTATCCCCATGAAACGCACGTGGACGATCATCGGCGTGCACGACGTGCCGCGCAGCTTCAAGTGGTACCAGTCGCTCTTCGCCCAGCCCGAGACGCAGCCGCACCATGACTATTTTGGCCAGATCCTCGATTCGGACGGAACCGTCCTGCTTTGCCTCCACGCATGGGGAGCCCACGACCATCCGCCCTTGACCAGTCCCGATCATGCGACGCCCGGCAACGGTCTCCTGCTGTTTTTCCGCGTCGATGATTACGGCATGGTTCTGGCGAGGGCGCGTGCTCTCGTCGCCCGCTTCGAAGAGGAGCCGCACGTGAACCCAAGTACCCGGACCGAGGAGTTCTCGCTCCGGGATCCGGACGGATACTACGTGACCATCAGCGCTTTCTCTTCAATTGAGCCAAAGGATCGCGGACTTCCAGCCTCCTAAACGCATGCAGCCAACTCACCGGCCAGCCATCGGGAGCGATCTGGCGAGGGGAGCCGCGGGCGAGCGGAAGACGGTTGCCTCGGCATGAATTGGCATGCATTCGGCCGAAAATCGCTCGTCAAATTCCTGATCCTGCTGGGAGTGCTGAGCGGGTACTTCGCCTATCTCAGCGCGAAATACGACTTTGCGACCGGCGGCATCGTTTCGCTTTTGACATGGAGTTTTTTCGTCCTGTGCACGCCCGTAGCCGACGGCGGCTTCCTGCTCGATTTTCCGCTGCGGCTGCTGTTCGGCGTACGCATGATCGTATCGGAACTTTTCGTCTGGGCGTTCGCCATCACCATCAACGTCGTGTCCTTGCGCTTTTTCGCCGCAGACTACGACAAGGCACTCTTGACGTCGCTGCTCAAAAAGATCCTGACCACGCCGTATCCATACTGGGCGATCATCCTGCTTTCCGGCGTCGGTACGTTCTTGTCGCTATGGTTCGGAGATGAGGTGGCGGATGAAGTGAACGACGGCAAAGGCGGCGTGCTGCAGCGTATCCGCTGGAAGAAGCTTCTTGCGATGGCGGTGGTCTTTGCGTTGATCGTGGCCGTCTACACACGCCTGCTGGTATCGCTTGGGATAGAATTCAAGGCGCTGGCCGGATTCTGACAGGATGACAACGTGACAAAATCGGGTGCGGGCAAGGGTCGGTCGGCATCGAAACTCATCTCGGCGAAAATCGCCGAGCTCGGGGACTGGCGCGGAGATACCCTCGGCCGGATGCGCGAGCTCATCAAGGAAGCGGACCCGGACGTCGTCGAGGAGTGGAAGTGGATGGGCACTCCGGTCTGGTCGCACGACGGCATCATCTGCACCGGCGAATCCTACAAGAAGATCGTGAAGCTCACCTTCGCCAAGGGCGCGTCACTGAAGGACCCGGCCCGCCTCTTCAACTCGAGTCTCGACGGAAACGTACGCCGCGCGATCGACATTCACGAAGGAGAGGAGGTTGACGGGCCAGCCTTCAAGGCGCTCATTCGCCGGGCGGTTGCCCACAACGGCTCCGGCAAGCGGAAACCGCCGCAGAAGGCAGTGTCCTGAGGAACTCCAGGTCGCCGCGGCGATGTATGCGAAGGTTCTTGACCGACTGGCCGCCTTCCATGCGGCGCCGCCGGTGGACTCTCCATCGTCCGGGCTCCGGAACTCATCGCTTCGCAAATCGAAATCCCCGACCCTGGTTTCGAGGTCACTCGATCCAGGACGCCACTGATTTAGGAGGCGGCCGGTATCAGCTGCAAAAACGCCAATGAATCCGCATCGTAGACTCATTTTCCCGGGGTGGTCCTGGGCGCCTGCCTTGCCGCCACGGCTCCGACGGAGGTCGCCATGTCACAGGAGCGCGAGGTAACGGTCGCGACCTTGAAGGCCTTGCTGGAAGCATTCAACGCGCATGACATCGACGCGGTCATGGCATTCTTTGCCGATGACTGCGAACTCGATATGCCGAAGGGCCCCGAACCCTGGGGTCAGCGCCTGTCGGGAAAGGAAGCCGTGCGCAAAGGCCTGCTGAGCCGCTTCGAGGGTTTGCCCGACGTTCACTACGGGGAAGACCGTCACTGGGTCAGCGGAAATTTCGGGGCCTCCGAATGGCTGCTGACGGGAACGACAACCAGCGGCGAAAAGCTGCGGGTGCGGGGGGTCGACCTGCTTGAGTTCCGCGATGGAAGGATCGTCAGAAAGGACTCGTACTGGAAGATCGCCTCAAAGTGACCGTTTTTCAAAGGCTCGCTTGCCGTCGCCGTGCTTGCCGGCTCCTGGACAGCGGGCGCCACGGCGCACTCGGACGAGGCGGTCGTCAAACGATCGAGCGCCTGCTTCGCGAAACAGATTCAGTCGCCGAGATTCAAAATACCATCCAGTCGGGAGCACCCATCGGATTCGAACGATGGGACGGGTGAATGCTGTCCGTGAGCCCGATTGCGCGGGCATCGAGCGGGAGGCCGCATGATCGACCTTAGATCCCTTCAGGCTCCGCTCAAGGAGCGGTATCGGAATGCGCCGGAAACCGCAACCGTCACGCTGAGTGCGGACGCCCGACTTGGCGAGGGCGTCACGTGCAGCGTCGCGACCGGCAAGGCGCTCGTCGAGGCGGGCCTTCATCCCGCCACTGGCGGCTCCGGCGCGCACGCCTGTTCGGGCGACATGCTGCTCGAGGCGCTGGTGGCCTGCGCGGGCGTCACGCTGTCGGCCGTGGCCACGTCGCTCGGCATCCCGATTGATGAAGGCAGCCTGCGCGCCGAAGGCGACCTCGATTTCCGCGGCACGCTCGGCATATCGAAAGACGTGCCGGTCGGCTTCAAGGACATCCGACTCGAAATCGCCCTGAAATCCCCGGCGACTGCCGAACAACTCCAGAAACTCCTGGAACTTACCGAACGCTATTGTGTCGTGCTTCAGACGTTGAAGGCCGCAGTGCCGGTGCGCGCGGCCTATCGGGCCTGATGACCTGCGGCCGGGCGCTTGGCCGTTCGACGCGGAATGCGCGCTGGAGGAAATCGCGTGAGTGAAACTTCGGAAGTGCGCACCAGCAAGGTGCCGGAAGTCACGCTGCTGTTCTGGCTCATCAAGATCGCGGCGACGACGCTCGGCGAAACGGGCGGTGATGCCGTTTCGATGTCCATGGATCTCGGGTATCTCGTCGCCACCGTAATCTTCGCCGCGGTCGGCGTGCAGATCGCGGCGAGGAGATTTCACCCCTACGTTTACTGGATGACCATCGTCGCCACGACCACGGTCGGCACGACGCTCGCCGACTTCGCAACGCGCTCCCTGGGCATCGGCTATGCGGGAGGCAGCCTGCTTCTTCTCGCGCTTCTGGCTGGATCGCTCGCGGTCTGGTACCGCACGCTGGGCACCGTCTCTGTCGCCTCGATCAGTTCGCCCAGAGCGGAGATGTTCTACTGGATGACGATCATGTTCTCGCAGACCCTCGGGACGGCTCTGGGCGACTGGACGGCGGATACCGCCGGACTCGGCTATGTCGGGGCAGCGGCGATCTTCGGCTCACTCCTGCTGATACTCGCGGCCGCTTACTTCTGGACTCGCATCTCGCACACGTTCCTGTTCTGGGCCGCCTTCGTGCTGACGCGGCCGCTCGGCGCCGTGCTGGGAGACTTCCTCGACAAGCCGGTTGCGTCCGGCGGACTGGCCCTCAGCCGCTATTCGGCGTCGGTGGTGCTGCTGGGTTTCATGATCGCTTGCGTCATGTTCTTCAGGCAAAAGGCCGCCAGCGAACGCCACTGATCGACCGCCGTCTTCGCAACCCAACCCGGTTGGGCCACCGGGTTCGCCGGCCGCGCGCCTCGCTTCGGGTGGACTAGACTTGGCGGCTGACACATCCCGAGGGACGAAATATGCACAAGACCACTTGGGCCCTTGCCGCGGCTTCGATGCTTGCCGGCACTCATTCCTCGTCCGCTGACGAGTCCCGCGCCGTCGAGTTCCTCAATTCGGGCAGGGTCGTGCCGACCAACCTGCCTTTCTCCGAGGCCGTCCGGGTCGGCCGCACGCTATACCTCTCCGGCCAGATCGGCATCGAGCCCGGCACGCTGAAGCTCGTTCCCGGCGGCATCCAGGCCGAAGCCCGCCAGGCGCTGGAAAATATCCGGACGTCGCTCGAAGCGCACGGCTATTCGATGCGGGACGTGGTCAAGTGCACGGTCATGCTGGCGGACATCGCCGAATGGGGAACCTTCAACGACGTCTACCGGACTTTCTTCGAGGCGCCATTTCCCGCGCGGAGCGCGCTTGGTGCGAACGGCCTCGCGATGGGCGCGCGCGTGGAGATCGAGTGCATCGCCGCGAATGGCGGGTGAAACGCCGGCCGTGCCGCTACTGAGGGTTCTGCGGCAGGCCGTCCCCGATGTCGTAATAGTCGCCCTTGTCGGCGACGAAGATGTGGATCGCCAGCCGCGTGCCGGTCGGCGAGTCGAAGGCGCCCATGGCGACGCCGATCCTGTCCTGTTGGATCGGGTCCCAGAAGAGCGCCGAGCCGCAGGTCGAACAGAAGCCGCGCTGCACTTTCTCCGAGGAGCGAAACCAGGCGACGCTGTCAGCGCCGTGAATCGTCAGCGACTTGCGCGGGACGTCGGTGGACGCCCAATAGTGGCCGGAAACCTTTCGGCATTGCGTGCAATGACAGGCATCCGGCGGTTTAAGCTCGCCCGCGACCTCGAAACGGACCGCTCCACAGAGACAGGAACCGGTATGCATGGCGCTCCTTCTGGACAAGCCGCGCGAGGCAAGGTCCAATCCACGCCATGGTACCCGCAGGCTCGCAACTCCGGGCAGTGCTCGTCGGCGGGACGATCGCCGGCGCGCTCGACATCCTCTTCGCGCTCACCTTCGCGGCCGTCAACGGCGTGGGACCGGCGCGGCTCCTGCAAACTGTCGCGAGCGGGCTGCTCGGCGAGGCGGCTTACTCCGGCGGGACCGCGGCCGCGGCGCTCGGTCTCGCCGGCCATTTCGGGATGTCGCTTTCATGGGCCGCCCTGTTCGCCGCCGGCGCCGCGCGCCTGCCGCGCCTGGTCGCGCATCCGGTCCTCGCGGGCGCAATCTTCGGCTTCTTCGTGTTCCTCGCGATGCGGCTCGTCGTGCTGCCGCTCTCGGCATTTCCGCATCCGGTGACGTTCAAGCCGCTGTCGGCGGGCCTCGACCTGCTTTCGCACATGTTTCTATTCGGAGTGCCGATCGCGGTCGCGACGGCCCGTTTCACCCGGAGCACACGATGAACAGAGTCACCGGCATCGGCGGCATCTTCTTCAAGGCGAAGGATCCGGCGACACTGCGCGCCTGGTACCAGAAGCACCTCGGCATTGACGTGCAGCCCTGGGGAGGCGCGGCTTTCTCCTGGGCTGACGACGCGGGCCATCCTATGAAGGGCACGACGGTCTGGAACATCGGCGACATCAACAACGATTACTACGCGCCGAGCCGGTCCACGTTCATGGTCAACTACCGCGTCGCGGACCTTGCCTCGCTCCTGGCGTCGCTGCGCGCCGAGGGCTGCAACGTGCTGGAAAAGACGGACGACTCCGAATACGGCAAATTCGGCTGGGTGATGGACCCCGAAGGCAACAAGGTCGAGCTCTGGCAACCGCCGCCCGGGCAATGAGGAGGCCCGACCAAAGTTGATGCTTTCCAGGCTGAAGGGATCCGGCGCCGCCAGCCGCGGCATCCTGCTCGCCATGCTGGGCCTCGCAGTCGTCGTGGAATGCTTTGCGCGGTTTGCCGTTAAAGGCCTTGGGACGCCTGCGCCCGTCGCCCCGACGAAGCATCTCGTCGTGTCAGGACTTTACCGGCACTTGCGCAATCCCATGTACGTCGGAGTCGTGCTCGCAATCGCCGGACAGGCGTTGTACTTCGGTTCACTGGCCCTCCTGCAGTACGGTGCGGCCTGGGCAGGCTTCGTCGCATTTGTCCTGCTCTACGAGGAGCCGACCCTGCTGCGACGGCACGGTTCGGACCATGAGGCCTACCGCAGGAACGTCCCGCGCCGGCCGCCGCGGCTTCGATCCTGGCGCGGCGTATGAGCGCAACTGCGCTTGTCGAGCGACTGAAGCCTCCGGTCAGCGAGGCGGACCTGCTTGCGCTGGCCGACATCCTCGTCGATGCGGTCGAGTCCGGCGCCGCGGTCAGTTTCCTGACGCTCACGCCGGACGAGGCCTGCGCCTGGTGGCGCAGGCACCTCGCCTCGACCGCCTCGGGCGCCATCTGCCTCGTCGCGCGCGACGCGACGGGCATCGTCGGCGCCGTGCAGCTGCATCCGGCCTGGGCCCCGAACCAGCCCCATCGCGCGGACGTGTCGAAGCTGATCGTGCACCGGCGCAGCCGGCGCCAGGGCATCGCCCGGCTGCTGATGCAGTCGCTCGAACGCGAGGCCCGCGGCGCGGGTTTCCGGCTGCTCGTCCTTGACTCGAAGCGCGGCGACGCGGGCGAGGCGCTCTATCGTGCGCTCGGCTGGACTGTCGCCGGCACGATACCGCGCTACGCGCTCGATCCGGATGGCAGGCCGCATGACACGGTCGTCTTCTACAAGGAGCTGCCGGCGGACACTGGGGGAGTCGCCCGTGACGGCTGACGAAGAGGCCTGGCTGCAGCTGCAGCACCAGCTCGAATTCCACCGGCGCAAGCCCGCCCACGCCTGGATCGACACCCTGAATCGCCTCTGGCGCAAGAATCGCTTCGTGATGTCAATGGACGGCGTACTGAAGCTGCCGGAGCAGCCGCCGGTCCTGACCCGCGACATGCTTTGGGTCTCACGCGAGCGCTGGTCGCTCGAGCGCCTGGCACCGCTGGTGCATCCGGATGCACACGATCGCGCGCGGCCCAAACGCGACGACCTGCCGATCCTGGTTCTCGAATGGTCGGGCCGGCACTTTCTCATCGATGGCATCAATCGCATCAACCGCCGCATGCGCGAGCGGCTGCCGGGGCCGCACGACGTCATCGTCATGCACGGGATAAGACCTTGAATGCCACGACCGGAGACCTGCACCCGGCCCGGTGCGGGGCGCACGACCTGAGACCGGGCGGCGGCAAGCCCGAACGGTCGGGCCGGTTCACGCTGGCGTGTCCCTGGACGCCAGCAGGCTGGCGGGCCGTCCACGATCATTCCGGTTAGCGCCTGCCCTTTCAGTGCGCGGCCCGGTTTTGAGATAATCGGCAGCCCCGCTATCAGGGGCGCGAAATGTCCTACCAGCTCAAGATCATCGAAAAGCCGACGTACCTGCACGCCATCGTGACCGGCGCCAACACGATGGAGAACGTGGTCGGCTATCTGCGGGAACTGCTGCGCGAATGCGAGACCCGGCAGGTCTTCAATGTGCTGGTCGAGGAGAATCTCAGCGGCCGCCGGCTCGAGACCTGGGACGTGTACCAGATCGCCTCCGACAACAGCGCACACGCGCGCGGTCTCCTGAAGGCAGTTGCTTTCGTCGACGTCAACGCCGGCGGCGAACTGATGAAATTCGCGGAGACCGTCGCCAACAACCGCGGCGTGCCCCTGACCGTTTTTCCGACGGTCGCCGAAGCGGAGGCCTGGCTCGCCGGCGAGCCGCGCTGATGGCGACGACCGGGTTCACGGCGCGGGTCGCCCGGCTCGGGGAATTCTCGCCCCTGCAGGACGGATCGCGCTGAGCATGCGGCTCGACTGCGGCCCGGCGATCGTTCGGGACTGGCGCGAGGACGACTGCATCTCGCTGGTTCGCCACGCGAACAACCGCAAGATCTGGCGAAACCTTCGTGACCGCTTCCCGCATCCTTACACGGAGTGCGATGCGGAGTCCTGGCTCGCGCTGGCGCGCGAACAGCCGCAGCGTGCCGGCTGGGCGATCGAAGTGAAAGGCGAGGCCGCCGGCTGCGTCGGGCTCGAGCCGCTGGCCGACGTCCATGCGCACTGCGCCCACATCGGCTACTGGCTTGGCGAGTCCCACTGGGGACGCGGCATCATGACGCGCGTCGTCGGCGCGGTGTCCGGGCATGCGCTCGGGCAGCTCGGGTTCCTGCGCCTCGAGGCGCCGGTGTACGCATGGAACCCGGCCTCGATGCGGGTGCTCGAGAAATGCGGATTTACGCGGGAGGGTGTCATGCGGAAAAGCGCATGCAAGGACGGCGAGGTCATCGACTGCATGCTCTACGCGCGAGTGGCCGGGTGATGTCCGGTGCAGGCTACCCGGCCGAAGGCGGCTGCGATTGCCGGGCGGTGCGCTATCGCATGGAGACGCCGCCGCTGTTCGTGCACTGCTGTCATTGCCGCTGGTGCCAGCGCGAGACCGGCGCCTCGTTCGCGCTGAACGCCATGATCGAGGCCGACCGCGTGACGCTCCTCGCCGGGAAGCCTGAACTCGTCGACACGCCTTCGGCAAGCGGCAAGGGCCAGAAGATCGCGCGCTGCCCCGGGTGCCGAATCGCGCTCTGGAGCCACTATTCCGGGGCCGGCCCCGCGGTCAGCTTCGTGCGCGTCGGCACGCTAGACGATCCCGACCGGCTGCCGCCGGATATCCACATCTTCACGGCGTCGAAGCAGCCCTGGGTGGTCCTGCCGACGGGCACGCCCGCGGTGCCGGAGTATTACGACCGCAAGCAGTTCTGGCCCGCGGGGAGCCTTGCCCGGCGCGAGGCCCTACTCGCGCGCAAGCCCGCATGAGAAAATGGCCCGCGCCGGATTCGCCCCGCGGTTCCCCGAGGAAATGACATGAACGAACCGATTTCGAGAAGCCTTGTCGTGCTGGGCGCCAGCATACTCCTGGGCTTCATTGCGCTCGGATGGCTGCTCGGCAACGCCGCCGTCGACGTCAAGAAGTTCGACCGCACCGTCGTCGTCAAGGGCCTGTCGGAACGCGAAGTGCCGGCCGACGTCGCGATCTGGCCGTTGACCTTCCAGGACGCCGGTAACGACCTCAACGCCCTGTTCGAGTCGCTGCAGCGCAAGAACGGGCTGATCTCGAAATTCCTGACCGGGCACGGCATCGCGCCCGAGGCCGTCACCACCGGCCCGCCGGCGGTCACCGACCTCTATGCACAAAGTTACGGCGACAAGGCCAACGTGGTCTACCGCTACACCGCGACCTCGACGGTGACCGTGTACACGAAAGACGTCGAGGCCGTGCGCAAGGCCATGAGCGACGTCATTTCGCTCGGCAAGCAGGGTGTCGCGCTCTCCGGCGAGGGCTACCAGAACCAGGCGCGATTCGAGTTCACCGGGCTGTCGGCGCTGAAGCCCGCGATGATCGAGGAAGCGACCAAGAACGCCCGCACGGTGGCGGAAAAATTCGCCGCCGACTCGGGAAGCCGGCTCGGCCACATACGTTCCGCCCAGCAGGGCCAGTTCTCGATCGAAAACCGCGACAGCACGACGCCGCATATCAAGAAGGTCCGCGTCGTCGCGACGGTCGAATACCACCTCGCGAACTGAGCATGCCGGAGCACGTACGCACGGACGAGGAGATTGCCGCCTGCTATGACGTGATGGCGGAGCTCAGGCCGCGGGTCCATCGCGCGGACTTCCTGCCGGTCGTGCGCGCGATGCAGGCAAAGGGTTTCCGGCTCGCCTGCATCCGCGAACGGGGTCGCGTGGTCGCGGTTGCGGGCTATCGAATCTCGGACAACCTCTTCTGCGGCAAGCATCTCTACGTCGATGACCTCGTGACCGCCAAGACCGAGCGCTCGAAAGGCCACGGCAAGACGCTGCTCGCGTGGCTGCGGGAGCTCGCCGTCGAGCACGGTTGCGACGTGTTTCATCTCGACTCGGGCGTACAGCGAAAGCGCGCCCACCGCTTCTACCTGCGCGAAGGACTCGAACTTAGCAGCTATCATTTCAGCGAGCGGCTGACGCCGCGGCCCTAGGCTTGCGCGCCGTTCAACGCCAGGCACCCGCCCCGCCGCGGGCGCTGACCCGGGTCACGCTGGCCGAGGCCGTGCGCGCGCTCGCGGGCCGCGATCGCGACCTCGCGGCTCTCGTCGCGCGAAACGGCATGCCACCGATGTGGGCGCGCCGGCCCGGCTTCCCGACGCTCGTCCATATCGTGATCGAACAGCAGGTCTCGATCGTCGCCGCGCGCAGCCTGTTCCGCCGGATCCGCGACCACCTCGGCGGCATGACGCCAGATCGGGTCGCCGGGCGCGGCGTCGCCGGGCTGCGCCGGCTCGGGCTCACGCGGCAGAAGGCCTCGTACTGCCACGCCCTCGCGCAGGCGGTGCTGGACGGCAGCCTTTCCCTCGCCCGCATCGCGCGCGGCGACGACGCGGCCGGCCGCAACGCCCTGCTGGCGCTGCGCGGCATCGGCCCCTGGAGCGCCGACATCTACTACCTCATGGCGCTGCGGCGTCCCGATGTCTGGCCCGTGGGCGACCTCGCGCTCGCAGTCGCTCTGCACGAGGTCAAGAACCTGCGCGGGCGGCCCGATGCGCAACGGCAGCTCGACCTGAGCGCCGCCTGGGCGCCGTGGCGTTCGGTCGCGGCGCGGCTCCTGTGGCATTACTATCTGACGACGCGCAGGCCGCGCGGACAATGAGGAGCAGGCATGGAACGCAGGGCAACCGCCGCCTGGCAGGGCGGACTCAAGGACGGCAAGGGCACGCTCACGACCGAGAGCAAGGTCCTTTCAAACACGCCGTATTCATTCAGCACGCGCTTTGAAGGCGCTCCCGGCACGAACCCCGAGGAGCTGCTCGGCGCCGCGCATGCGGGTTGCTTCACGATGGCACTCTCGCTGACGCTCGGCGAAGCCGGCATCAAACCCGAGCGCATCGAGACGAAGGCGACCGTCACGCTCGAAAAGCTCGAGGCGGGTTTCACCATTACAAGGGTGCACCTCGACGTCAGCGCGCGCGCGGCGGGCGCGGACCGGGCGAAGTTCGACGAGGCCGCGCAGAAGGCGAAGGCCAATTGCCCGCTCAGCCGGGTGTTGAAGGCCGCGATCTCGATGGAGGCGCGGCTCGACGCCTGAGCATGCCGGCGCCGTTTCACCTCGCCATTCCCGTACGCGACCTCGCCTCCTCCCGCGCTTTCTATGGCGGCCTGCTCGGCTGCCCCGAAGGGCGGTGCTCGGCCGACTGGGTCGATTTCAATTTTTTCGGCCACCAGCTGGTCTGCCATGTCGTGGCGCGGGCGGCGGACGGCGAGCGGGCCGCGCACAATACCGTGGACGGCCACGACGTCCCGGTGCCGCATTTCGGCCTGGTGCTCGAGAGGCCGGACTGGGAGGCCCTGGCCGCGCGGCTGCGCACGGCTGGCGTCGACTTCGTGATCGAACCGCATGTCCGGTTCAAGGGCCAGGTCGGGGAGCAGGCGACGATGTTCCTGACTGACCCGAGCGGCAACGCGCTCGAATTCAAGTCCTTCCGCGACACCGCGGGACAGATGTTCGCCCGGTAGACCTTTCAGGGGGATTTAATTCCATGCATTCAGCACGATGGACGACGTTTGCCGCCGCCTGCCTGTTTATCGCGGGCGCCGCTGCTGCGGCTACCCGGCCGACCGATGCCGAGATCTCGAATCTCGTCGCGAAGTATTCCGCCACGGCCATCGCCGAGCGCGAGGACATTCACCAGCACCCGGAGCTCTCGAACCGCGAGACGCGCACGGCGGAAATCGTCGCGACCCGGCTGCGAAAGCTCGGCATCGAGGTGAAGACGGGCGTCGCACACACCGGCGTCGTCGGCATCCTGAAGGGCGGGATGTCGGGGCCGACGATCGCGGTGCGCGCGGACATGGACGCTCTGCCCGTCACCGAACAGAGCGATTTCCCGTTCAAGTCGACCGTCCGAAGCACTTACCTCGGCCAGGATGTCGGCGTCGCGCATGCCTGCGGCCACGACGTTCACACCGCCGCGCAACTCGGTACCGCCGCCGTGCTGGCATCCCTGCGTGACCGCCTGCCGGGCACGGTGATGTTCATCTTCCAGCCCGCGGAAGAAGGCGTGCCGGCCGGCGAGAACGGCGGCGCCAGGATGATGGTGGAGGAAGGCGTCTTCTCGACGATCAAGCCCGACGCCGTAATCGCCTTCCACACGAACGGCAGCCCGCCGGACGCGGAAGGAGACAATGAACTGCTCGGCAAGGTCGCCTACCGGCCCGGGCCGGCATTCGCCGCCGCGACAAGCTGGAAGGCGACGGTCAAAGGCCGGCCCGCACACGGCTCCACGCCGCATCTTAGCGTCGATCCCATCGTGACGGCCTCCGAGATCGTGATGTCGCTGCAGACGATCCGTTCGCGCGTGCTGCCGCCGCTGTCCGACAACGTCATCACGGTCGGCATCTTTCGCGGCGGCGAGCGCAACAACATCATCCCGGCATCCGTCGAACTCGACGGCACGATCCGCACCTTCGACGACACGGACCTCGACACGATCGAAGCCCGCATGCGCGACATCTTCGCCGGCGTGACCCAGGCCGCGCACGCCAGCTTCGAGCTCTCCTTCGACCGCAGCCACCCGATGACGGTCAATGACCCGGAACTGACGGCCCGGCTCGTGCCGACGCTCGAACGGCTGGTCGGCAAGGACAATATCCGCGAGGTCCCGCCGATCACGGGCGCCGAAGACTTTTCGTATTTCGCGAACCTGGTGCCGGGCTTCTATTTCCAGCTTGGCGTCGTGCCCGAAGGCAGGGTCTCGGGCGGCCATCACACGCCGACCTTTTACGCAGCCGATGAGGCCGTGCCGATCGCCATGCGCCTGATGTCCACGCTGGTCGTGGACTACCTCGAGGGCGGAGCGCCCTGATGTCCCCGCTCGTCGAGTGCGTCCCGAACTTTTCCGAGGGGCGCGATCGCGCGGTCATCGACGCGATCGCCCGGGCGATCTCGGGCGTCGGCGGCGTCCGGCTGCTCGACGTCGACGCGGGCGCCGACACGAACCGCACGGTCTATACGTTCGTCGGCACGCCCGCAGCCGTGAGCGAGGCGGCATTCCAGGCCGCGGTCGCCGCCGCCGGCCTCATCGACATGTCGAAGCACGAGGGCGCGCACCCGCGCATGGGGGCGCTCGACGTCTGCCCGATCGTGCCGGTATCCGGGGTGACGATGGACCAGTGCGTCGAGGTCGCACGGGCGCTGGGTCGCCGGCTCGCCGACACGCTGGCCCTACCCGTCTATTTCTACGAGTTCGCGGCGACGCGGCCGGAGCGGCGCAACCTCGCCGATGTCCGCGCCGGCGAGTACGAGGGCCTCGCCCGGAGGCTCGCCGACCCCGCCTGGGCGCCGGACGCGGGGCCTGCCCGGTTCAACGGGCGGCTCGGCGCCACGGCCGTCGGCGCGCGCGAGTTCCTCATTGCCTACAACGTCAACGTCAACACGCGGGACCAGAAGCTCGCCAACGAAGTCGCGCTCAACATCCGCGAAGCGGGGCGCCTGAAACGGGATGCGAAGAACCGGATCGTCACGGACGAGAAGGGCCAGCAGCTGCGGGTGCCGGGCCGTCTGCAGGCGGTCAAGGCGATCGGCTGGTACATCGAACAATATCGGCAGGCGCAGGTATCGATCAACCTCCTGAGCCACCGGACGACGCCGCTCCACACGGTTTTCGAAACCGCGCGCGAGGAGGCCGGCAAGCTTGGCCTCGTGGTGACCGGTTCCGAGCTGGTCGGCATGACGCCGCTCGAGCCGCTGGTCGAGGCCGGCCGGTTCTACCTGCGCAAGCAGGGCCGGTCGACCGGCCTGCCGGAACGTGAACTCGTCGAAATCGCCATTCAGTCGCTGGGCCTCGCCCAGCTTTCGCCCTTCGATCCCGGGAAGCGGATCATCGAGTACGCTGTCCGCGTGGCGGCACCGCTGGTTTCAATGACCGTCGAGCGCTTCGTCGACGAGGTGTCGAGCAACTCGCCGGCGCCCGGCGGCGGCTCGGCCGCCGCGCTGGCCGGCAGCCTCGGCGCCGCGCTGGCGGCGATGGTCGCCAACCTCACCGTCGGCAAGGCGGGCTATGAGACGGCGTGGGACTCCCTGTCGTCGCTGGCGGAGCGTGCACAGGCGCTGAAAGCGGCGTTGCTCCGCGCGGTGGACGACGACACCCAGGCCTTCGACCACGTGCTGTCGGCCATGCGCCTGCCCAAGCTCGGCGAGGAGCAGCAGCGTGCGCGGGAGGCGGCGCTTGCGGCCGCCTACGAAAAAGCGACCGCGGTACCGCTCGCCACCGCGCGGCTGTGCCTCCAGGCACTCGAGCTGGCCGAGGCCGCCGCCGTTTCCGGAAACCGGAATTCGGCTTCGGACGCCGGCGTCGGCGCGCTGCTCGCCAGGGCCGGACTCGAAGCCGCCCTCCTGAACGTTCGCATCAACCTGCCGTCGGTGCGGGAAGGCGCGTTCAAGACCGCGACCCTGGCCGAGATCGCGGAACTGCCGGCGAAGTCCGAGAACGCGCTCGCCCGCACGCTCGCCGCCGTCGAGGCAAGCCTAAAGAGCTAGGTACCGCGATGGCGCTGGCGCGCGTGCTTCACCGGCGGGGCTCCCCTCGTTCGCTCAGAAGAACGGACATTCGCTCACTCGGGGGTCCCGCCGGATAGTCCGCGCGCCGGCGACGCTTCGGGAACGAGCGCCGTCAGGATGGCGGCACCGGGGGCCGCTTCGGACGGCCGCGCACGCGATTCACGACTTCGTGCGCCGTGGCGCGAAGCTTCCGCAGCCAGTAACGAGCCCAGGCGAACTCGAGGCCGAGCACGCCGAGGCCGAGCGGAATCACGACGATCGCGGGGCCGGGCAGCACGATCATCGCGATGCCGATCAGCACGATACTGCCGCCGATGACGGCGACCACGATTCGTCTTGCCCACGAATAGGTGATCGTGCGCCGGAGGAATTTGCGCAGCCACCATCTCATGCCACGGGGTTCCCGACAAATGTCTCGATGAGCCGCGCGACCGCGCGCGGCTCGTCATGATGCAGCATGTGCCCGGCGCCGGCCACCGTTTCGACGGCGAGGTCCCGGACCAGCGACCGGAAGGATTCGACGCCGCCCTCCGGCGCCAGCCTCGCGGTCAACTCGGACTCGGCGCCCACGACCAGGAGGACCCGCGCCTCGATCCGGCGCCAGCAGGCTTCCATTTCCTCGCGCCGGTACAGGTAGGGATTCGTGCGGCGGTGTGCGGGGTCCGCCCGCAGGCGCAGCCCGCCGCCGGGCCGGGGCTCGCTCCAGCAGGCGGCGATGAACTCCGCCCGCCCGGGCGGCAGCCGCGGGTTGCGCTTCGCGATGCGCTCGGCGAGCGCCGCCGCGTCGACGTACTCGGAAAACTCCAGGGGCGCTCGCAGCTCATCGAGCCATTGCGCCAGGCGCGCCGGCGCCTGCGACGGCTGGGTGCGCGGCAGGCCGAAACCCTCGAGATTCACCAGCGCCCGCACGCGCCCGGGCCGGACGCCCGCATAGATCATGGCGACATTGGCACCCATGCTGTGGCCGACGATTCGCGCCGGCCCGCGCGGGCAAAGCGCATCGAGCATTCGCTCGAGGTCCGCAGTGTAGTCCGGGAACCAGTAGCCGCCGGGACTGCGGGCGGATTCGCCAAAGCCACGCCAGTCGACCGCGACGAGCGGCAGGCCGGAGGGCAGCTCGTCCGCGACGAACTGGAAGGTGGCCGCGCAGTCCGCGTAACCGTGCAGCAGCAGGACCGGATCGTCCGATTCCGGGCCCCAGCGGATCAGGTGATGGTCGAGGCCGCGGATCGGCGTCGTCGCGTGACGCCCCGGGCGGATGGGCCGCTCGCTCATCGGCTCAGGCGGGCGCCAGCCGCTGGACCAGCAGCTTGTCGATCCGCCGGCCGTCCATGTCGACGACCTCGAAGCGCAGGCCGCGCCAGCGGAAATGTTCGCCCGTCGTCGGCAGGTGGCCGAGCTGGGCCAGCACGAAGCCAGCCAGCGTCGTGTAGTCGTCGCCCGAGCGCATGACACCCCGGCCGAGCAGGCGCTCGACGTCGTCGATCGGCATGCGGCCGTCCATGAGCCAGGAAGAATCATCGCGTGCGATCGCCTCCGCGGGTTCCTCGCTCGCAGCCTCCGGCAGCTCTCCGGCGATCGCGGTCAGGATATCGGAGGGCGTGACGACGCCCTCGATCGAGCCGTGCTCGTCCACGATCGCAGCGAAATGCATTTTCGACTCGCGAAACAGTTCGAGCAGCTTCAGGATCCGCGTCGATTCGTGCACGATGAGGGGCGCGTGGGCGCGCGCCGCAAGCTCGCCCGAGGCCGGGTCGCCGAGCCATTCCGCGAGGTCGCCGGTCATCACCACGCCGACGAGCTCGTCGAGCTGTCCGCGGCAGACGGGGTAGCGCGAATGGCCGCTGGTGCGCACGGCGTTCCAGACCGTCTCGCGGCTGTCGGCGGCGTCGAGCCAGACCACGTCGCCGCGCGGGACCATGATGCTCCTCACCGTGCGGTCCGGGAGCCGCAGCACGCCCTCGATCATCTGGTGCTCGGCGACGTGGAAGATGCCCGTGCGCGTCGCCTCGGCGATCATCGAGCGGATCTCCTCTTCGTTCACGGCGCGGCTCGTCGTCGTGCGGATGCCGAGCAGCCGCGTCACCAGCTCGGTCGAACCCTGCAATACCCAGACGAATGGCTTGCTGACGAGTGCGAGCGCCTCCATCAGCGGCGCGAGGCGCGAGGCGATCACCTCCGGATTGGTGAGGGCCCATCGCTTCGGCACCAGCTCGCCGATCACCAGCGAAAGGTAAGTGACGCCCACGACCACGATGCCGTAGGCGGCGGTGTCCAGGTACTCGGCGACGGGAACCAGGTATTCGAGTCGCGCGAGCGAGTCGGCGAGCGGCTCGGCGAAGCGCGCGCCGCTGTAGACGCCCGCGAGCACGCCGATCAGCGTGATGTAGAACTGCACCGTCGAGAGAAAGCGTGTCGGGTCGTCGAGGAGGCGCAGGGCCGCGCGCGCGCCGCGGCCGCCGTCCTGGGAGAGCTGGCGCAGGCGCGTCGGGCGCGAGGAGAAGAGCGCAAGCTCCGCCATCGCAAACAGTCCGTTCACGACGACGAGTGAGATGAGGATCAGGAAATAGGCCAGCATGGTGAGCCGGGCAAACCGGCCCCTTTCATTCTAGCAGGCGGGCGCTTTCGGGTCGGTTGCGGCCCGCGGGAACCCGCTGCAAGATGCCTGCTTGCAGAAACGCGACGCTTCCCGCCGCCTGATCGTCGGCTCCGCGATCATCGGCTCCATCGGCACTTTCAGCCTGCACGTGCTGCTGCCGGCCCTTCCGGCCATCGCGACGGCAATGCGGGTGCCGCCGCACGCGGCGCAGCTCCTCATCAGCCTGTCGATCCTCTCGATTGCGCTCGGCAATCTAACCGTCGCGCCGCTCTCCGACCGTTATGGCCGGCGGCGGATCGTGCTGTTTTCGCTCGGACTCTTCGTGCTCGGCAGCGCCGCCGGCATCGTCGCGCAGACGTTGAACGGGCTCGTCGTTTCGCGCGTCGTGCAGGCGTTCGGCGGCGGCGCGGCGATGTCGGTCATGCGCGCGACGATCCTCGATCACTTCGGCCCGGCCCGGGCCCCCGCGGCGCTCGCCGCGACCGCGACCGCGATCCTGGTCGCGCCCATGCTTGCGCCGACACTGGGCGGATTCGTGCTCGAGTGGCTCGACTGGCGCGCCGTGTTCGCGCTCTCCGGGATCCTAGGCGTCTGCGTTTTCCTCTTCGCCTCGGGAAACCTGCGCGACACGCGGCGCGCGGACCGCTCCGCCGGGCCTTCGCTTCGCTACCTGTCCAGCTACCGGCGGCTGCTGGCTTCGCGCGAGTACCTCGCGTTCCTCGTATTCGGATCCTGCATGGTCAGCATGATCTACACCTTCGTGACCGGCGCGCCCTATGTCGCGATCGACGTCCTCGGCGTGTCGCCCTCACGCTTCGGGCTGCTGCTTTTCTTTCCGGCGGTCGCATCCTTTTCCGGGTTCATGATCGCGGCGCGCACGACGAGCCGCGTCGGCGGGCAACGCATGATGCGACTCGGCGGGATGATCGCCTTCGCCGGCACGCTCGCGATGGCCGCGCTCGCGCTGGCGGGCGTCTGGCATCCGCTCGCGCTTTTCATCCCGGGCATGGCGATCGGCTTCGCGAACGCCATCGCGGCGCCCTCCTCGACGATCGGCGCGATCTCGCGCGACCCCACGATCGCGGGCGCGGCTTCGGGACTGCTGGGATTCCTGCAGCTCGTGACCGCAGCGATCGCGACCCAGGTCGTCGCCGCATTCACCGGCCGTTCGCCGGTGCCGCTCGCAATGGTGCTGCTGGTCCTGTGCCTGGTCGCGCTGATCGCGCTCAGGCCGATATCAAGGGTGCGGCTTCAGGCGGATCCGCCCGCGCCGCCCATCGCGCCGGAACCGACGCGGTAGCGGAAGCGGACCGTCCCGAAGGTCACGAGGTCGCCGTCGTCGAGGCGCGCATAGCGCACCTGAATGCCGTTCACGAAGATGCCGTTGCGGCTGTTCGCGTCGACCAGCATTGCCTCGCCGTTCCGGACCGTCAGCATCGCGTGCAGGCGACTCACGGTGGGATCGACGATGCGCAGGTCGTTGTCGCGCGTGCGGCCGATGTTGACGCGCCGGCCCGCGATTTCGTGCACGCAGCCGACCATGTCGAGGCCGATCAGGTAACGGCGCAGGCGCGGCACGGCGGCCGCGGCCGGTGCGGCCGCCGGCAATTCCGGCACCGGCAGTTCGAGCGTCAGGTCGACTTCCAGGTCAGTCTCCGCCGTGGCACGCGCACGCGCTGCGGGCGCATCCGGCGGAAGCGGGTCCGTGACCCCGGCATTCAGCGGACGTGACTCCCGCAGTTCGGCCGCGAGTCCCTCGCGCTCGAGCGTGCGGGTCGCGAGCCTGGCCGAAAGCTCCTCGATCCGTTGTTCGCGCTCGGCGAGCAGCTGGTCGCGCTCAGCCAGGGCGCGGAGCAGTTCCTCGACGCGTTTTTGCCAGCGGGAGCGTTCCGAAGCCAGGGCCGCGGCCTGGTCGCGCCGACGCTCGCCGGCGGGCAGCAGCTGGTTGAGGTCGGCGTGGGTCTCGGTAAAGAGCTCTGCGTCTTCCTCGACCGACATGCTGTCGAGCTCGGGATCGTCGTCCGGGATTTCGCCGATCAGGACCGGCGCGTCGTCAAGATCAGTGGCCGGCGTCGCGAGTTCCCATTCGTGGCCTTCCGACACGCGCTGGGGGCCCGTCAACTCGATGTGCTCGACGAGCTGCGTGACATCCTCGGCGACGATACCGTCGTCCCGGGTATTGTCCCCTTCCCCCTTTTCCATGCGCCCATTATCCCCGTAGCCGCATCCGGCGCCACCCAGCTCGATCACCATCCATTATGGATCAAAGACTTAGCCATCCGTCGGGTGCCGGGCGGCGAGCCCGATTGTGAACTGCGTCACACCGTCCGCGCGCCGGCGCGCTGTGTACGATGGCCGCCATGCGGCCGGTCTGGATGCTCTCCGCGACCCAGGCGCTGTGCATGTCGGGCAGTTTCCTGTTCGTGCTGCTCGGCGGAATCATCGGCACCGAGCTCGCACCGGCGCCCGCGCTTGCGACGCTGCCGGTGTCCGTACTCATCGCCGGACTCGCGGCGAGCGTGATACCCGCCGGCGCATTGATCCACCGCTTCGGGCGGCGAGCCGTATTCGTCGGCTGCGCACTCCAGGCGGCGGCGGGATGCGTCCTCGCAGGATTCGCGATCTCGACGGGTCGCTTCTGGCTCTTTTGCACGGCCGCCTTCCTGCTGGGCGGCAACAACGCGGTCGTCATGCGATACCGCTTCGCCGCAACCGAGTATGTCGACATGGCGCATGCGAGCCGCGCGATCTCGGTCGTGATGAGCGGCGCGCTCGTCGCCGCCTGGCTGGGGCCCGAACTCGCCGTGCGCACGGCGGACCTCGTCCCGGCAGCCCATCACGCGGGTTCCTTCTATGCGGCCACCGGCCTCTACCTGCTCGCGGCCGTCCTGCTCTCGCAAATCGGCGGCGCCGGGCGTGCCGACGCCGTGGACCCGGTGCCGCCGCGGCGGCTCAGGGAGATCGCGGCGCAACCGGCGTTTCGCGCCGCGGTGCTCGGCGCGCTCGCCTCCTACGCGGTCATGAGTTTCATCATGACGGCGACGCCGATCAGCATGCATGTCGTCGACGGCCACGATGAAGTCGCCACGGCGCGCGTGATCCAGGTCCACCTGTTCGGGATGTACCTGCCTTCGCTGGCAAGCGGCTGGATCATCGCGAAGTTCGGCGACGGGCCGGTCATCGTCGCCGGCACGCTGCTGATGGCCGGCTGCGTCGCCATCGCGATGCTGGCCGGACATTCGGTCCTGCACTACGGCTGGGCCCTCGGCGTGCTGGGACTCGGCTGGAACCTGCTTTTCATCGCCTCCACCACGATGCTCACCAAGACCTACCGGGCGCGGGAGCGGGTCCAGGCGCAGACGCTGAACGATTTCCTGGTCTTCGGCGCCCAGGCGATGGCATCGCTGCTCGCGGGGCTCGCGGTCACGACCATCGGCTGGGAACGGCTGAATCTCGCGACGCTGCCGCTGCTCGTGGCGGTGCTGGTCGCGACCGCGGCGATCGGCCGGCGGCCCGCCGTCGCCGCAGGCTAGACGCGGTCGAGGAAGGCGCGGATCTCGGCGACGACGCCGTCGGCCGGTTCCTCGAGGATCCGGCCGGGATCCGGCGAAAGCGTGAGCACCGGCTGCTCCAGTCCGGTCGCGGGTTGCTGCGTGCCCGCGACGATCAACCGGCGCACATTCTGCCGGCGCGTGCCCGCGAGCTCGAATGCGACGAGCGCGCCGCGGCCGCAGCCCAGGAGATCGACGCGGCGCAGGCGCAGGTGGTCGATGAGGTCGGCGATGGCGAGCGCGAGCCCCGCGACGGCCATGCGGCCCTTCGGCGCATCGGATCCGCCGCTGCCCGGCAGGTCGGGCGCATAAGTGGAGCGGTCGGTGCCGAGCAGCACCGCGCAACGGCTGAAGTCCGCGCCGCTGCCGTCGTCGGCGTGCAGGAAGACGAGCGGCGTCGCTTCATCGAATCCGCCGCTCGCGGGATAGGCGGTCGTCAGATGCAACTGCCCGTACCGGCAATCGATGTACATGCGCCGAAGGCGCGCGGGCGTATTCACCGACTGCCGATTCTTCGCCGTCATGCCTGCCCCGTCCGATGCCGTGCCGTTATCATGGTGCATGAAGGAGCCCGTCATGCCCAAGTATTCGCGCACATTCCTGGCCGCGGCCGCGGTGGTCTGCGCTGCGGCGCCTGCGTCGGGCGCCACGCCGGCCCCGCCGGACCCCAAGGCGATTTATGACCGGATCCTGTCGCTCGCGGGCGACTGGGCCGGGCATATGGAAGATCCGATCGCGGGCCCGCCGGTCTCGGTGCGCTACGAAGTCGTGAGCGGCGGCAAGGCGGTCGTCGAATTCCAGAAACCCGCGGGCAGCCTGTCGTCGATGACGGTGTACTTCCTCTCCGATGGAAAGCTGCTCGCCACGCAGTACTCCGCGGCCGGCAACCAGCCGGCATACAAGCTGGGCGAGGATTCGACCGCCGATCTGGTGGAGCTGGAGTTCGACGGCGGAACGGGATTCGATGCCGATCACGACGGCCACGTGCATCAGGGCGAGATCCGCTTCGTCGCTCCGGAGCGCATCGAGGAGCGCTGGTTCCATTACGTCGGCGCGAAGGAACAGGGCGTGACGCACTGGTTCCTCGAGCGCGCGGCGACCGGGCCGAATCCGGCGCCGCCTCCCGCCCGCTGAAGGGGACGCGCCCCTTTGCGAATATGAAGGGGTGCGTCCCCTTCAGTAATCGTCGTACTTCCGGGCCTTGCCGCGCACGCGGTCGGCGGGATATTTCGCGGCGTTCGCGGCGAGCTTCGTTTCGGCGGCCTCGAGCAGGTCGATGTCGAGCCGGTCGGCCAGCCGCACGAGAAACCACAGGACGTCCGCGAGTTCCTCGGCCGCCCGCCGTCTCTGCTTGGCGTCGAGCGTCGCGCTCTCTTCTTCCGTGAGCCACTGGAAGACCTCGACGAGTTCCGAGGCCTCGACCGACAGCGCCATCGCGAGGTTCTTCGGGCTGTGGAAGCGGTCCCAGTCGCGCTCGGCCACGAAAGCCCGCACGCGCCCTTTCAATTCGTCGAGATCGCGCATGGCGGCACTGTCCGCCAATCGCGATTGCGGCGCAACGTGCCCGTCCTGCGCCGAAACGGGTTTGCAAGGCCGCGGCCGCAGCCCTCAGAATCACGCGCACCTCGGAAAGCCGCCCAGCCGCGGCCTGGGAGTCGATCGATGAATCATGCCATCCGCCTGTTCGCGGCCGCCCTCGCCGTGCTGCCGGCCGCCGTGGCCGCCGACACGATGCCCGCCCCGCTGACGGCGGAAACGATGTGGCAGTTGAAGCGAATTGGAAGTCCCGCGATCTCGCCGGACGGCAAGCTCGCCGTTTACGTCGTCACTCGCTACGACGCCGACGACGACAAGGGCGACGCGGACCTCTTCCTCGTTCCGACCCCGGGCGGCAAGCCGCAGCGCCTGACGAGCGCGAAAGGGAACGAGTCGGAGCCCGCCTGGAGCCCGGACGGCCGGTACATCGCCTTCGTCGCCAAGCGCGGCGACGACACGCAGCCGCAGCTCTACGTGATCGCGGCGAACGGCGGCGAGGCGACGCGCGTGGGCGACATCCCGACCGGCGTCGCGACGCCCAAGTGGTTCCCGAACTCGACCCGCATCGCATTCATCTCGAAAGTCTGGCCCGAGGTCACGGACTGGGCCAGGACCCGGGACAAGCTGAAAGAACGCGAAGAGTCGAAGATGACGGCGATGACCTGGGACCGTCCGCCCGTCACGCACTGGGACCACTTCATCGAAGACCGCATCCCTCACCTGTTCTCGATCGCGCTGGAGGGCGGCACGCCGGTCGCGATCACGGTCGACTCCGGCCAGTCCCTGTCGCGGCGCGAGACCGGCGGCACCTCCTACGACATCTCGCCGGACGGCCGGGAGATCGCCTTCGTCGCGAACAGCGACGCGACCGGCACCGACGAAAATACCGACGTTTTCGTCGTGCCGGCGGGCGGCGGTCCGGCGAAGAACCTGACCGCCGACAATCCCGCGAATGACGACCAGCCGACCTACAGCCCGGATGGCCGCTGGCTCGCTTTCACGCGCCAGAACATCAAGGGCTTCTACGGGGACACGCAACAGCTCTGGCTGGTCGACCGCAAGAGCGACGCGCGCCGGCGCATCGCGGCGGACTGGGACCGCTCGATCCAGGAACTCGCCTGGGCGCCGGACTCAAAGGGCTTTTATGCCCCGATCGACGACGCCGGGACCGAGCGCATCTACCGCTTCGACGTCGCGAACGGCAGGCAACATGCGCTGACGACGAGCTCGAGCTTCAGCGCGCTTGCGATCGCGGGCAGACCGGCGACGCTCATCGCGCTGCGCCAGTCATTCACCGAGCCGCCGACGCTCGTCGCGGTCTCCACGAAGGACGGCGCGGCGACCCGGCTCTCCGACCACAACGACGCCCAGCTCGCCGCGACCGACTTCGGCAAGGTCGAGAGCGTGACCTACCAGGGCGCGGGCGGCGACGAGATCCAGATGTGGGTCGTCTATCCGCCCGGCTTCGATCCCGCGAAGAAGTACCCGCTCTACCTCCTGCTCCACGGCGGGCCGCACAACGGCGTCGCCGACAGCTGGACCTTCCGCTGGAACGCCGAGGTCTTCGCGAGCTGGGGCTACGTGGCCGCGTGGCATAATTTCCACGGTTCGAGCGGCTTCGGCCAGGCTTTCGCCGACTCGATCAACCCGGACCTGATCACCAAGCCCTACGAGGACACGATCAAGGCCGCGGAATGGTTCGAATCGAAGCCCTGGATCGACAAGGAGCGCCTGACCGCGGGCGGCGGCAGCTACGGCGGCTTCCTCGCCTGCGTCCTGCTCGGCCGGCCGCATCCGTTCAAGACGCTCATCGCCCATGCCGCGGTCTACGACATGTACGCAATGTACGGCGGCGACTACGGCGCGGAGCAGGCCCGCTTCTTCGAGGCCTGGGAGAATCCCGAAGAATTCGCCCGTTATTCCCCGGCCACGAGCGCCGCCGATTTCAAGACACCGACGCTCGTGATCCACAACCAGCTCGACCAGCGGGTGCCATTCAACAACGGCATGGAGCTGTTTCAGATCCTGCAGAACCGCGGCGTGCCGAGCCGGCTCGTGTACTACCCCGACGAAAATCACTGGGTGCTGAAGCGCCAGAATTCCCTGTTCTGGTACGGCGAGGTCAAGGACTGGCTCTCACGCTACGCGCCCGCCGGCCCACGCTAGGAGCACAGGATGAAATTTTCCCGACGCACAATCCTGAAAGCCGGCGCCGGGACGGCGCTCGCACTCGCCGGAGTCCCGCTCATGGCCGAAGAAAAGTCCGCGCGCACCCTCCTGATCCTCGGCGGCACCGGCTTCATCGGACCGCACCTGACGGCGCTCGCGCTCGCGCGCGGCTTCTCGGTCACGCATTTCAACCGCGGCAAGCGCCACCCGGACGGCGTCAAAAACGTCGAGACGCTCATCGGGGACCGCAAGGGGCAGCTCGATTCCCTGAAGGGCCGCCGGTGGGACGCGGTCATCGACGACACGGGCTATATCCCGAAGTACTGCAGGATGTCGGCGGACCTGCTCGGGCCGAACACCGGCTATTGCCTCTATGTCTCGAGCGTCTCGGCCTATGCGAGCTTCGAAAGGCCGAACGACATCGGCTCGCCGACAGGCAGGCTCGAGAACAAGGACCAGGAAGAAATCACGAACGAGACCTACGGGCCGATGAAAGCGCTCTGCGAGGCCTATGTGCGCGACGCCTATGGCACGCGTTCCTCGATCGTGCGTCCCGGCTACATCGTGGGCCCGCTCGACCCGACCGACCGCTTCACCTACTGGCCCGCGCGCTTTGCGAGAGGCGGCGACATGGCCGTGCCCGGCACCCCCGTCGACCCGATCCAGATCGTGGACGTGCGCGACCTTGCCGCCTTCATGCTCGACCTCGTCGAACGGCAGGTTGACGGCACTTTCAATGCCGTGACGCCGCCGGGCGCGCTCACCATGGGCGGGCTGATGGAAGCGAGCCGCAAGGTCACGGGCGCGGACACGAAGCTCACCTGGATCGACGAGGATTTCCTCGCGGAACACCTGGCGCCCGAGGAGATGAATTTCGCGCCCTGGGGACCGATGCGCGGCGAGGAAGCCGGCGGCTCCCTGACCGGGATGCAGGCGTCGGCCGATCAGGGCCTCAGGTCACGGCCGCTCGAGGACATCGTCCGCGACACGCTCGCCTGGCACGAGACGCGTCCGGCGGAGCGCCAGGCGGCATTGCGCTCGGGATTGGCCCCGGAGAAGGAGGCAGAGATCCTCGCGGCCTGGCGTGCTCGGGCGTAAGATCGCGGAAAAGCCTCTTCGGGGAGATCCGCGATGCGCACCGTGCGGCAATTGCTCGATGGCAAGAGACCCGGCGTCTTCACTGTGGATGCCGGCGACCCGGTCCGGACCGCGATTCAGCTCATGGCCGATCACTTCGTCGGCGCACTGCCCGTACTCGAGGCGGGCCGGCTGGCCGGCATCATTTCCGAACGCGATTACGCGCGCAAGGTCGTTTTGATGGGGCGCAAGTCGACCGAGACGTCGGTCGGTACGATCATGAGCTCGCCGGTGATCCACGTCGGGCCGCAGCACACGGTCAACGAGTGCATGATGCTGATGACGGAAAAGCGAATTCGTCACCTGCCGGTCGTGGACGATGGCGAGCTCGTCGGCGTGATCTCGATCGGCGACTGCGTCAAGGCGGTCATCGACGAGCAGAAGCACGAAATCGAGGACCTGCGGCGGTATATCGCGGGTTAGCGACATCGCTTCAGCACCGGCACCGGCCGGGTTCCTCGCGCGCTCAGGGGAACGGACATTCGCTTGCTCGGAACCCGGCAACGGTGCCGGTGCAGGGCCAATGCCGCTGCCCGCGAGTTACCAGCTGCCGGTATTCGGCATGGAGGCCCAGGGCTCGGCGGGCGGCAAGGCCGCGCCTTTCTGGAGCAGCTCGACGGAGATGTCGTCGGGCGAGCGGACGAAGGCCATGTGCCCGTCGCGCGGCGGCCGGTTGATGGTCACACCGCCGGCCTGAAGCTTCGCGCAGGTCGCGTAAATGTCCTCGACTTCGTAGGCGAGGTGGCCGAAGGCGCGGCCGATCGTGTACGCCTGCGGGTCCCAGTTCCAGGTCAGCTCGACCTGCGCGTCCTCGTCGCCGGGCGCGGCGAGAAAGACGAGCGTGAACCGCCCCTTCTCGTTCTCGATGCGCCGCATTTCGTGCAGGCCCAGCAGTCGATAGAAAGAGACCGAGGCCGGGAGGTCACTGACCCGAACCATCGTGTGCAGGTATTTCACGACGCAAAACGTAGCATGACGGCCGCTCCAGTCAATCAGCGCGCTACCGGAAGAGGAGCCAGCTCAGGTATGCGATCAGCAGGATGACGACCGGCAGCACGATCGCGATCGACCTGCGCGCGGTCTTCATGATGCCCATGCCGCGCGCCTGCAGCTCCTCGGCACGATCCTGCAGTTTGCCCGCGCGTTCCACCTGGCGGCTCGCGATCTCGCACTGCTGCTTCTGCATCCCGAGCGCTTCCGCCTGGCGTTCGAGCTGTTTTTCCTGGTTGTCCCGGATCTGACCGAGCAATTCGCTGATTCGCCTGAGGTCCTCGGGGTCCATGCATATCTCCTTCACGGAGCCGTGATCGGCGAGTACCAGGGCAGGGACTTGAATGCGACGATCCAGGACTGAATCGCAGGGTACGCTTCCAGATGATAGCCGGCCTCGCCCGCGACGTGCGTATACGCGAAGAGCGCGATATCGGCGAGGGTCACGCCGTCGCCGACCAGCCAGCGCCGGCCGGCAAGCCCGCGTTCGAGCACGGCGAGCGCGTCGGCGCCGCGCTGGAAACGTTCCGCGTACCTGTCGCCGAGTTCCGCCGGCGTCCTGCCGAGCGAATTCAGCCAGAAACGGACGGTCCCGATGCCGGGTTCGAGCTGGTACTGCTCGAAGCCGAGCCACTGCCACACGAGCGCGCGCTGGTACTTGTCCGGGGGCATCAGCCCCGTGCCCTCGGCCAGGAAATTGATGATCGCATGGCTCTCGGCAAGCGGGCCGCGGTCCGGAACCATCAGCACCGGGATCTTGCCATTCGGGTTGATCGCAAGAAATTCCGGGGTCCGCGTCGCGCCCGCGACGATGTCCAGCTCGACCAGCCGGTACGCAATGCCGAGCGCCTTCATTGTCAGGCGGCACTTGTAGCCGTTGCCCGAGGGCAGGTAGTCGTAGAGCAGGTAGCCCATGCGTCAAGCCTGGCCGAGCAGCCGCCTCGCCTCGGCCGCGGCCCGAATTCCGGAAAGGTGCGCGCCATGCAGGGTCCCATAGGCCGACTGCTCGGTGTGCTCGCCGGCAAACACGATCCGCCCGCCGACGGCGCGCGTCAGCACCGCGCGCGCGCCGTAGCGGCCCGGCACGCAGTGCGAGTACGAGCCGCGCGCGAAGGGATCCGCGGCCCAGGCCGTCGCCGCGCCACGATCGAATTGCTTCCGGACGTCGCCGCCCAGCATCGCCGTCAGCCCGCCCAGCGCATGCTCGATCGCGGCGGCCTCGCCCGCCGCCTCCAGCTCGCGCGCCAGCCGGCCCGGCGCGAAAGCGATGCAGACGTTGCTGTCCCAATGACGCGTGAGGTAAGCGAGTCCACGCCCGTCGTCGCGCTTCATCTTCAGGAATTCCGTCGTTTCCGACGGGAAGACATTCTTCCGGAAACGCAGTGCAATCTTGTCGAGGATCCCGAGCGGCAGGTCATGGTGCGCCTGCAGCACCTCGACCGGCAGGTGCGGCGAAAAGATGACCGAGCCCTCGGAAATGATGGACGACGGCAGCGCAACGACCGCGACGCGCGCCGAAACCAGGCCGGCGTCGGTCTCGGCCGCAACCCCTCGCCCGCCCCAGCGGATCCGCGTGACCGGCGTGTTGAGCCGGACATCCACGCCCTTCGCGTAGTGCGCGAGGAGCGTGCCGTAGCCGCGCGGGATCATGAAGTCCTCGCCGTCCTCGACATACTGGTAGGAATCGAGCGCGGAGAAATTGGCGGGCTCGATGCCTTCCCAGCCCGTCAGGTCGTTCATGGCCATCGGGTACCAGGGATCCGCCAGCGTCTCCTGCGTCATCGCCGCTTCCGCCGGAATGTCGAGACCGCGGCCGCCGGCCTTGTCGAGCTCGCGACGCATGCGCCCGGTGACGGCGCGATAGCCCGCTGTCTCGGCGCCGTTGAGACGCCGCGCGCCGTCGTAGATCTCGCGCGGGAAGCGGTCCGGGAACACGTCGAAGCCGTTTTCCTTCGCGTACGCGACCCAGGGATTGATATTCGAGGAATGCAGCCAGGAGCAGCCGTGGTCCCAGGGCACGCCCATGCTCGCCTCGGTGAACGCGCGCCCGCCGATGCGATCGCGCGCCTCCAGCACCCGTATGGCGACACCTTTCGCCATGAGCTCCCTGGCCGCCGTGAGTCCGGCGCCGCCCGCGCCGATCACGAGCACGTCGGGCGCTGCCGCCGCGGCGGAAACCTGGACGCCGATGGCGCCGAGCAGCGTGCCCGCGCCGAGGCCCTGCAGGACTTGTCTGCGATTCAACACGGGATTGAGCTCCGCCAGGCCCGGAGCTTGGCACGATAACTCATCCCGGCGTGGGCCGGGCTCGTCGAGGGCAGCAGCCGGTACTCGAGACGCAGCGAGGACGAAAGCGCCGGGCCGACGCGGCGGCGCCAGGCGGACTCGGCCTTGCGTCCGTTGAAGCAGACCCGGCGGACCGCGGGGTGCGCCGCCAGAAATGCCGCGAAGTCATTGACACGGATCGAGTCCTCGACGATCGCAGCATCCAGGCTGCCCTTGCGGGTGCAGCTCCCGACGACGTCCCAGAGGGCGATGCCGGCCTTTCGCAGCGCCGCCTTGCGGCGCGCGTAGGACGCAGCCGGATCGAAGCCGCAGAGATCGCCCGTGATCCGCCAGAACTGGTTGTGACGGAAGGCGTAGTACTGCCCGGCTGCCAGTGACGCCTCGCTTGGCATGCTGCCGAGGACCAGCACGCGGGCCTTGCGATTCGCGATCGGGGGGAAGCCAGTAATTCTCACCGCATCCATTCTGAAGGGGATGTTCACCTTCAAAAAGGACTCGGTTGATTCCGCCGCAAGAGGGGACGGCCCCCAAAAGAAAGGCCCGCCGAAGCGGGCCTTTCGCGAGCGAGAAGCGGTTGCTTACCAGCGTCCGCCGCCACCGCCGCCGCCGCCACCCGAACGGAAGCCGCCGCCGCCGCCGCCCGGACGGCCGCCGCCACCCGGACGGCCCGCGCCGCGGGGACGGTCCTGCGCTTCGTTGACGCGCAGCTGACGGCCACCCATCGTGAAGCCGTTCAGGGCCTCGATGGCCTTCGTTGCCTCGGCCTGCGGCATCT
Organism: uncultured Gammaproteobacteria bacterium; assembly: GCA_963738285.1. Classification (GTDB taxonomy): domain Bacteria; phylum Pseudomonadota; class Gammaproteobacteria; order Steroidobacterales; family Steroidobacteraceae; genus SCUD01. Next base: position 170,950 of record CAVTVX010000002.1, read on the forward strand.
CGACGAAGCCGAAACCACGCGGACGTCCGGTTTCGCGGTCTGCCGGCAGCGCCACGGACTCAACCGCACCGTGCTGCGCGAACAGGTCGCGTACCTGGGCTTCGGTTGCCGAGAATGGCAGGTTTCCAACATAGATCTTCATGACTCAAATCTCTCGCTTTTCAGTAGAACACGGCCGATCGCGGCCACCTTGCGATGGTCGTTACGGCCATTCATGACACGGCAGGAAACACGGTCGGGATCGTCTGGCGGGGCTATAGCTCGGCTCGGGCGAATCTTCGATCAGCGGGTCCTGTCACCTTGGCCGTACGAAGGGCTACGGCCGGCGCGGAGAATAGCATGGCGGAATGGGGGGTTCCATTTGAGGCGCGCAGCTCTCCCTAGGAGGGGGCGGTCCCCTTTGGCATCAGGCACATGCGTCATTCGCCGCCCCAGTGCCAGGGGGGACCGTCCCCGCCCGCCACTTCGCTAGTCCAGGCGCTTGCGGAAGCGGGCCATGGCAAGGGTGAGCATGACGGCCAGGAAGGCGAGCAGTTTCAGGAGTTCGGGGCGCATGTCGGTGAGCGCCGCGCCCCGGAGCACGATACCGCGGATGATCTCGTTGAAGTGCGTCAGCGGCAGCAGTTGCGCGATCCACTGCGCGACCTTCGGCATGCCCTCGAACGGAAACATGAAGCCCGACATGAGGATCGACGGCAGCATCGTCACGATCGCCATCTGTATCGCCTGGAACTGGGTCTGCGCAATCGTCGAGATCAGGAGCCCGAGCGAGAGCGACGCCGCGATGAAGAGCAGCGCGCCGAGATAGAGGTCGATCAGACTTCCCGCGACCGGCACGCCGAACAGGAAATAGCCGAGCGTGATGATCAGCGTCGTCTGGATGAGGCCGATCGCGACATAAGGCAAGAGCTTGCCCACCATCAGCTCGGCCGAGGAAACCGGCGTCGTGATGAGGAGCTCGAGGTTGCCGCGCTCGCGCTCGCGCACGATCGCACTCGCCGTGAAGATCACCATCGTCATCGTCAGGATCACGCCGCACAGCGCGGGCACGATCTGCACCGCCGTGCGCTTCTCCGGGTTGTAGGCGACTTCGATCTCGACCGGCCGCGCGAGCGGGGGCGCGCCGGCGCGTCTGAGGAGCGGCATGCCGGCGAGACCTGCCGCCACGTTCTCGAGTGCGGGCTGGCTGCCATCGACCAGAATCTGCATCGCCGCGCGGTTGCCATCCATGATGCGCCGCTCGAGGTCCGGCGCAATCACGATGGCGATATTCGCATCTCCGCGCTGAATGAGTTCACGAAGCTCGCGGTCGGTAGCGGCCTGGCGTATCCGCCCGAGCACCTGCGTTGCACCGAGGTCACCCACCAGGCGGCGCGACAGCGAGGTCCGCGACTGGTCGAGCACCGCCGCCGAGACGCCGCGGACGTCGAAGTTGATTGCGTAGCCGAATAGCAGGAGCTGGATCGTCGGGATGCCGACGATGAGCCCGAGCGTGATCCGGTCGCGCGAAAGCTGGCGGACTTCCTTGGTCGCGACGGCGAGCAGGCGTTCGAGCCATTTCACGCGGCGCGCTCCCGTCGGCCGGCGGATTCGCCCAACTGCGTCGCAGCGACGAATACGTCCTCGAGCGAGGCGCCCACCCGCTCCACCGTCGCGCCCGCATTGTCCGTGGCGAGCGCGGCGCGCAGGACTTCGACGGGATCGTCCACCCCGTGCGGCAGCAGCACGCGCAGGCGGTTGCCGAGCTGGGCGATGCTGCGCACGGCCGCGACGCCCGCCAGCGCGCGGCGCGCCGCCCCGAAATCGGCATTGGCGATCTCGATCACGGTGGCGTCGATGTCACGGATCAGCGCCTTGGGCTCGCCTTCCGCCGCGATGCGGCCGTGATCGAGGATCGCGAGCCGGTGGCAGCGCTCGGCCTCGTCCATGTAGTGCGTGGAAACGAGGATCGTCGTGCCACGTGCGACGAGCGCGAACAGGTTCTCCCAGAAATCCCGCCGGCTCTGCGGGTCCACGGCGCTGGTCGGCTCGTCCAGCAGCAGCAGCTCCGGGTCGTGCAGAGTCGCCGCGCCGAGCGCAAGACGCTGACGCTCGCCGCCCGAGAGCGTTCCGGCACGCTGGCGCGCGAGATCCTCGAGGCCGTAGCTCCGGATGCGGTCGGCAATTCGCGCTTGGCGCGTCCTGCGGTCGAGCCCATAGACCCGGCACATGAACTCGAGGTTCTCGTGCACGGTCAGGTCGTCCCACAGCGAGAAGCGCTGGGTCATGTAGCCCATCTTGCGCCGCACGATCTCGGAATCGCGCGGCACCGAATGTCCGAGCACGGTGACGGTGCCGCGCGTCGGCACCAGGAGGCCGCACAGCATGCGGATTGTGGTGGACTTGCCCGAGCCGTTCGGGCCGAGGAACCCGTAGATCTGCGCGTGCGGCACGTCGAGATCGATGCCCGCGACAGCCCAGACCGTGCCAAAGCGGCGCGCGAGGTCGCGCGCAGTGATCGCGATGGTCACGACCCGGTACGGCCGTCCCGGAACGTCACCTCGACCGGCATGCCGGTCGGCAGGCCGGCCGCCTCGGGCTCGATGAGCACGACTTCGGCGAGGTATGCGAGGCGCCCGCGCTCGCGCGCATTCAATGCGTAGTACGGCGTGAACGCGGCCTCGGAGGAGACGTAGCGCAGCGTTGCCTTCCACGGGTGGTCCGTGCCGTCTATGGCGACGGTTGCGGGCGTACCCGCGCTGACCGCGGCGCGGCGCGTCTCGGGAATGTAGACACGCGCATACGGCTGGCCTGCCGCGAGCAGCACGATCACCGGCGCGCCCTTCGGCGGGCGCTCGCCGAGCTTGTAGGGCAGCGCATCCACGATGCCGGTGCGCGGCGCACGGACGGAATGGCGCTCAAGCGAAAGCTCGAGTTCCGCGACCTGAGCGCGCGCCGCGGCGAGCGCCGCGGCGGATTGTTCGATGACCTCCGATCGAGTGCCGTTCACGAGCTCCGCGAGCCGGTCGTGGGCCGCGCGCTCGTCCGCGATTGCGCTGTCTTTCAGCGCCCTCTGCTTGTCGAGCGCGTTCGCGGGCAGCATCCGGTCCGCGACGAGCTTCTCGATGCGCTCGAATTCCTTCGATTCGGCGTCAGCCCGCGCGGCGGCGCCCGCGGCCACCGCGCGCGCCTGGTTCACCTGCTCCTTGCGGGCGCCCGCGAGATTTTCGGCGTGCCTCCGTTCAGCCTGGGCCGCATTCGCGCGCGCCTGCTCGAGCCGCGCGGTCGCGGCGGCGGGATCGAGCCGCAGGAGAAGCTGCCCCTCCTCCACGGTGTCGCCCTCGCGCACCGTCACTTCGACAATGGGCTCCTGGGCCTCCGCGACGAGCTCCACGCGGTCGCGCTCGAGGGTGCCGAGCAGCGCGTCGCCGCCGTTGCCACAGGCCGCAAGCGCCAGAGCGATGGCCGCGATCGACGCCGGCCGTGAATGCTTCATTCCAAGACTCCTGCTCCCCGTTTCGGCCGATTCGCCCGCCGGGGCCGTGTTCGCGGATAATAGCGGGGATGCGCCCCTCATTCCTCCTGGCCCTCTCGGCTTGCCTGGCCGTCGCGCTGCCAGCGGCTGCCGCAGACGGAGACGAACCGATGATCTCGATCGCCATTCATGGCGGCGCCGGCGTGATCAGCCGCGCCTCGATGACCGCAGAGAACGAGCGCGTCTACCGCGCGGCCCTCGAGCAGGCGCTCGACGCGGGATACGCGGTGCTCGAGAAAGGCGGCACGGGCCTCGACGCCGTCGTGGCGGCGGTCAAGATCCTCGAGGATTCACCGTACTTCAATGCGGGCAAGGGCGCCGTGTTCAGCCACGCCGGAGTCAACGAACTCGACGCCGCGATCATGGACGGCGCAACGCACAAGGCCGGAGCCATCGCGGGCGTCCGGCACATCCGGAATCCCATCGAGCTCGCACGCATGGTGATGGAGCGCACCACGCACGTGCTGCTCTCCGGCGAAGGCGCGGAGGAATTTGCCCTCCAGCAGGGCGTGGCGCTGGTGCCGGGCAGCTATTTCTACACCGAGCAGCGCTGGAAGCAGCTCGAGGACGCGCAGAAGAGCGAGCGAGTCGCCTCCGTCCGCGGGGACATCGGGTTCTTCAGCACGGTCGGCGCCGTCGCACGCGACCGGAACGGCAACCTCGCCGCCGCGACCTCGACCGGCGGCCTGACCGACAAGCGCTGGGGACGCATCGGCGATTCGCCGATCATCGGTGCCGGCACCTACGCCGACAACGCGACCTGCGCGGTCTCGGCAACCGGAAGCGGGGAATACTTCATTCGCGCGGTGGTCGCACACGAGATCTGCGCGCGCGTGCGCCTCTCGGGCGTCACGGCGGCCAAGGCCGCGCACGACGTCGTTCACGGGATGCTGAAGGAGATCGGGGGCGACGGCGGCGTCATTGTCGTGGACAGGGACGGCGCCCTCTCGCTCGAGTTCAATACCGAGGGCATGTTCAGGGCCGCGCGCGATTCCCGCGGGCGGCGCGAAATCGCAATCTACTGAGCTTCTTCCTTTTCCGCGCCGCCCCGTGCTGCCAGGCTGCGGTGGAAGTAGCCCGTCTGCATGTGCTCGTACTCCCGCTCGAGCACCTCGATGCGGTTGCGGCCGCCGTCCTTCGCGGCGTAAAGCGCCTGGTCCGCCAGCTGGATGAGGCCCGTCCAGCTGCGGCGCGCGGCCGGCACCACGCAGGCGATGCCCAGGCTGATCGTCAGCACCGGCGCCGCGCCCGAATCCGCGTGCGGTATCCGGAGCTGGCGAACGGCTTCCAGGATCTCCTCGCCGATCCGTTCCGCGTGCTGGCGCTTCGTATCGAACAGGATGACCGCGAACTCCTCGCCACCGTAGCGTGCGGCCAGGTCGAGCGGACGGCGGGCGAAGCGCCCGAGCACGCCCGCGACGGCTTTCAAGGCTTCGTCGCCGGCCTGGTGTCCATAGCGGTCGTTGAATGGCTTGAAATGGTCGATGTCGCCCAGCAGGAGCGCGAGCGGCTTGCGCTCGCGAATGCTCTGGGCCCACACGCGCTGCAGGTGATCGTCGAAGCGCCGCCGGTTATGGATTCCGGTCAGCCCGTCCTGCAGGGCCGTCTCGGCGAGACGCTGGCCCTCGAGCCACGCCGTGCGGCGCGCGTGCTCGAGGTTATAGGCGCCCGCGACGCAGATGACGTTGGCGATCAGGAGCGTCAGCAGGTAGTGCGTCAGCTCCACGGCCGGCATCGATTTCGCCGTGGCCAATGCCGCGTAAAAGACAAGTGCGATCGCGTTGACGGCGATGGCTGGGCGAAACGCGAGCCCCAGCACGAAGTACACGGCGACCATCGCGAGCAGCAGGCGGACGAAAACGCGCGGTTCGCCGTCGCTCCAGGCCAACAGGCTGATCCAGGACATGGCGACGAGCGCCGCCGTCATCGCCACCGCGATGTAACGCGGGTACCAGGCATCCGCGCGGCGGACGAAGGTGACCGCGAAGCCCCCCAGCAGGAGCGGCAGCATGACGCCGGTGCGGGCAAGATCCGGCACGATCCGGCCGATGATCGGCACGACCACGCGGTCCACCTGGATCACGATCAGGGCGATCGCCGCAAGAATTGCCAGGTTGATGCGCAGGTAGCGCAGACGTTCGTGGAACTGGTCACGGCAGTAGGCCGATTCCAGCTGGCCTTCGAACCTCAATCCGTGGAATCCGCGTTGCAGCTGTTCCGTCAGCGAGGGCGTATCGGCGGCGGTCAAGTCAACGGCTCGGTTCAAACCAGCGATCCGGCAGTATAGCGTGCCACGAACTCGGCGAATGGCAGCGTATCCTTCGCCTCCACGGCGCGCTGCTGCTGGAGCGAATGCGCGGCCTCGTCGCGCAGCTGGGCGAGCCGGCCGGGATTCGGCGGGTAGAGCTCGCGGAAATAGTCGCGGTGGATCCGTGACATCCACAGCGCAATCTCGGCGAAAGACATGTCCTGCCGGCGCATGTCCGAAAGCAACCGCGCCGACGGCAGCTCCGCAAAGTCCGCGAGCTTCGCGCGCTGGAAGGCGAGGGCCGCCGCGTAGGGCCTCGAGGCCTCTCCTGCGTCCAGCAGCTCGCAGAGCCCCTGCATCTGGTCGAGGATCTCGCCCGCCCAGTCGGCGAGCGCAAGCGGCCCCCGCTCCGACCACAGCGCAAGCCCCGGCTCGCGGCCGCGGCTCGCGACCGTCACGTGATTCTCCTCGTACTTCCCGGAGATCTCGTGCGAGAGGGGCGGGCTTTCACGCAACAGGCACAGCGCCGCGAAGGCCTCGAGGAAGCACAGCTTGCGCTGGTTGACGCCGACCGGGTCGTAGGCGCCGACATCAAGCGAGCGCATCTCGACGTACTGGACGCCGCCGCGCTCGAGGGCCTTCGTCGGCCGCTCGCCCGAGAAGGCGACGCGTTTCGGGCGTATGAAGCTGTAGTACTCGTTCTCTATCTGCAGCAGGTTGGCATTCAACTGCCGCCATTCGCCGTCGACCTCGACGCCCAGCGCCTCGTACTCCGGATGCGGCGTCGAAATGAGGCGGGACAGGTCGCGCACGTATTCCCCGAGCGAATTGACCGAGACGTAGACCCCGGCCTGATTCTTGTTCCGGTAACCAAGGTCGCTCATGCGCAGCGAGGTGGCGTGAGGCGCGAAGAAACTGCCGCGGCCGAGGGGCTCGAGGCCGGCGGGCACCTCGCGTCCCGCGAAGAACGAGCCGCAGACGGCGGGCGAGACGCCGAACAGGAACAGAATCAGCCAGCCGTAGCGCCGGTAGTTCCTGAGCAGCGCGAAGTATGCGTCGTCGATGAAGGCCTGGCCGTGCTGCCTCTGCGGGTTCACGGCTTCGAGCACAGGCCAGAGCCGGTCCGGGAAGGAGTAGTTGAAATGCACCCCCGAGATGGCCTGCATCATCCGCCCGTAACGGAGGCCGAGGCCGACCCGGTAGACGTGCTTCATGCGGCCGATATTCGAGCTGCCATAGCGCGCGATGGGGATCGCGTCGTCGCCATCGATTCCGCAGGGCATGCTCGTCGCCCAGAGCAATTCGTCGCCGAGCTCCTGGTAGACGAACTGGTGGATGTCGCAGAGGTATTGCTGCAGTTCCCAGGACCGCGGGAACGGCGGCGTCACGAGCTCGATGAGAGCCTCCGAGTAATCGGTCGTAATGTGCGGATGGGTCAGGGCCGAACCGAGCGTTCGCGGGTGCGGCGCCTGCGAGATGCGCCCGTCTGGGGTCACCCTCAGGGCTTCCCGCTCGACCCCCTTGAGGCCGCCGGACAGGACGCCCCGTTCGCGTGCGTTGACGAGCCCCGACAGGCGGCGTTCAAAGGAACGGTCGAGGCGCGCTCTGGGCATAAGCCGGCCATTCTGCGGCTCCCGGCAAACTTAAGGAACCGTTGGTCGGCCCGGTCTTGGTGATGGCCCGGCAGCCGGCGTAAATTGGGCCCTCGGGCTTTCAGCCGTCGTTCACCCGCCGCGGGGCAAGCTGGCGCCATGAAGAAGTCGGTCCTGGGAATGATCGTGATCGCTGCCGCGCTGGCGTGGGCCGAGCCTGCCGCCGCCGACTCGTTCCGCTGCGGCACCAAGCTCATGACCGACGGAGATTCCGTCGACAAAGTCTCCGCGCTTTGCGGGCCGCCGACGAGCGTCGAGCGCCGCGAAATCGTCCGGCCGTACTACTTCTACCGCGGTAGCATCCCGATCCACACTTCGTACGAAGTGTCCGTCGAGTACTGGACCTACAATCTGGGGCCCAGCAAGCTGATGCGGCGGCTGCGGTTCGAGGACGGGCTGCTGGTCGACGTCGAAACGCTGAACCACGGCTACTACTCCGCAAACAGCGGCTACTAGCAAATCGGCGCGCGAAGTGACCGGGCGGGGTCCCGAGCGAGCGACTCAAGGTCCGGCGGAGCGAGCGAGGGAACCCCGCCCGGCGCCGGCGAGCGATCATCAGCGGGCAGGCGGTGGCGGACGGTCGGGTAGGTCGATGCGCCTAATTCGTCACCGGACTGCGACACCCGTCATTGGATTCCGGCCGACGGCCACATTAAGTTGCATCCCATGGGACGCAATTCCGCCATCGACGGGCTGCCGCATTACCGCGAAGTGCTCCTGGCAAACGCCGTGCTTGCGCTACGTGACAACCTGCCGGCAGTCCATCAATTCGCCGTCGAGCGCCGCGTCTGGCTCGCCGCCTCCGCGGACGCGGGCGGCTGGCGCGCGGTCGCGATCGCGGCCGGCGCCGTCCCGGATCACGCCATCAATCCCTGAGCCGGACGCGGCTGTTCCCGCCGGTCAGGCGGACGCCCCCATGCGTGCGCGTGAAATGTGGCGGTACCTCAGGATCAGGAACAGGGCGCAGGTGACCAGCCCCGCGATCAGCCCGGCCCAGATGCCCGAGGGTCCTGCACCCCGCCGGATTCCGAACCACCACGCAGCCGGGAATCCGATCAGCCAGTAGGCCGAGAAATTCAGCGCCATCGGCACGTTGGCGTCCCTGAAGCCGCGCAGCGCGCCCGCCGCGCCGACTTGCAGCCCGTCCGGCACCTGGAACAGCGCGACGAACAGCAGCAACCAGACCGCCAGGTCCCGCACCGCGAGATCCGTGGTGTAGGCCGCGGCGATACCGTCGCGGAACGCAAGGATCACGAGCGAGGACAGCGCCATCAGCAGCCCGCACATCGCGATGCCGCTCCAGCCGGCATTGCGTCCGGCGCCTATGTCGCCGCGCCCGATCTGGTGGCCCACGTGGATCGTGGTCGCGGAATGAAGCGATAGCGGGATCATGAACATCAGCGATGCATAGCTGATCGCGACCTGGTGCGCAGCGACGATCTCGGTACCGAGCGTGCTCATGAGCAGCGCCGCGACGGCGAACAGCGCACCTTCGGACACGACCGAGCCCGCGATCGGCACCCCGAGCGCAAGGATTTCGCCGAGCGCCGCCCGGTCCGGCGGATCGAAGCGCTCGAACAGGCCGAACCGCCGATAGACAGGCTTGCGTCGCTGGTAGACGTGCATCGTCGTCAGCATTGCCCAGCAGGCCAGCGCCGTCGCGATGCCGCAGCCGCGCGCGCCCAGCGCGGGAATGCCGAGGTGCCCGATCGTGAACAGCCAGTTGCCGACGATATTGGCCAAAAGCCCGACGGCCGCCGTGTACATCACGGGCCGCGTCCAGCCGATGCCCTCGCTGGTATAGCGGTGAGCCAGGAAGACCAGCATCGCCGGCATGCCGAAACACATGGCGTGGACGTAGCCCGCCGCGTGCGGGATGGCGCGTGCGTCGGTCCCGAACCAGCGGAGGAGCGGGTCCACGCAGGCCAGCGCGCCGACAAGCGGCACCGCCAGCATGAGCGCAAGCCAGACGCCCTGCCGGAAGCGGCGGCCGACTTCGGCGTCGCGCCCGGCGCCGTAGGCGTGGGCGACGATCGGCGAAATCGACATCAGCACGCCGAGCCCGAACAGCCAGAACATCTGGTAGTAGCTGCCGCCAACGGCCACGCCCGCGAGCGGCCCGGGGCCGATCCGCCCCGCGACGATCGTGTTGGTGAGCATCATGCCGGCGATCACCAGGTTGTTGACGAGGAGCGGGCCCGCAAGACGGAGGATCGCGCGTGAATCGCGCGGAAAGGCATTGCGGAAGCTGCCGGGTTCGCTCATGTGGCACCGGACGGCGCGCCGTGGCGGGCCCGTTCTGATGCTGGCATTCTACCCAATGCAGGCACCGCCCCATTCACCGGAGAGCCCACATGCTGGTCGGATCATCAGCCCGGCGTGTCGCCGTCATCGGCGGCGTCCGCATACCCTTTGCGCGCGCGTATGGCGCCTACGCAAGCGTCGGCAACCAGGAGATGCTCACGGCCTCGCTGAAGGCGGTCGTGGACCGGTACTCGCTGCGCGGCCTCCGCCTCGGCGACGTGGTCGCGGGCGCGGTGATGAAGCATTCGAGCCAGTGGAACCTGACACGCGAATCGCTGCTCGATTCCGGACTCGCGCCGGAGACGCCGGGCCTCGACGTCCAGCGCGCCTGCGGCACGAGCATCGAGGCGGCGATCGTGATTGCCAACAAGATTGCGCTGGGGCAGATCGATTGCGGCATCGCCGGCGGCGTCGACACCGTCAGCGACCCGCCGATCGTCTTCGGCAAGGAATACCAGCAGATCATGCTGCGGGTCTTCCGCGCGAAAAGCCTCGGCGCTCGCATGCGGCCCCTCCTCAGCCTGCGGCCGCGGCACTTCAAGGCCGTTTACCCGGGCACCGGCGAGCCGCGCACCGGCCTGTCGATGGGCCAGCACACGGAAAAGATGGCCCGCGAATGGCAGATCCCCCGCGAGGCGCAGGACGCCTTCGCGCTCGCGAGCCACCAGCACGCGAGCCGGGCCTGGTCGGAGGGCTTCATGGCGGACCTTGTCGTCCCCTACCTCGGCCTCACGACCGACAACAACGTGCGCGCAGACACCAGCCTGGATAAGCTCGCGAAACTCAGGCCTTCGTTCGCGAAGGACGGCACGCTGACCGCCGGCAACTCGACGCCGATGACCGACGGCTCGGCGGCGGTCCTCCTCGGGAGCGAGGAATGGGCGAACAAGCGCGGCCTGCCGGTCCAGGCCTACATGACCCATGCCAAGGCCGCCGCGGTCGATTTCGTGGGCGGCGAAGGGCTCCTGATGGCGCCCGCCTACGCCGTGCCGCGGATGCTTGCCGACGCGGGGCTCGGGCTGCAGGACTTCGATTTCTACGAGATCCATGAGGCCTTCGCCGCGCAGGTGCTCTGCACCTTGAAGGCCTGGGAATCCGAGAAGTTCTGCCGCGAGCGGCTCGGCCTGGCAAAGCCGCTCGGCTCGATCGACCGCGTCAAGCTCAACGTCAAAGGCAGCAGCGTCGCGGTCGGCCACCCGTTCGCGGCGACCGGCGCGCGCATCGTCGCGACGCTCGCGAAGCTGCTGGCAGGACGCGGATCCGGCCGCGGCCTGATCTCGGTCTGCACCGCCGGTGGCATGGGCGTGACGGCGATCATGGAAAAGTGACCACGGAACCCTCATCGGCGAGGTCAGCCCCCCGGCGGTCGTCGACTTGCTAATGGTTACATCTGTAACTAAATTGAACGGATGAAACGCCATATCGGACATCCCAGGGTCGAGGGCAAGGCCTCGCGGCAGGCCCACGCCGACCTCCCGCCAGGCACCTACGAGCGGGAGATGAGCAAGGAGGGCTTCTTCGGCCCGGCGGCTTTCTTCCATCACCGCCACCCGCCGACCGGCTGGTCCACCTTCGACGGACCACTGCAGCCCCATGCCTTCGACTTCACGAAGCTCGAGGCCGTCCCGCCCCATCCCTGGTCGGCGCCGGACCTGCTCTTCAATTCGAGTGTCCGCATCCGTTTCTGGCGGACCGATGGCCGCATGGACGCGCTCGCCCGTAACGCCGACGGCGACGAGCTTCTGTTCGTGCACCGGGGCCGCGGCGATCTCTACTGCGACTTCGGCCGGCTTGCGTTCGAGACGGGCGATTACATCGTCCTGCCGCGCGGGACGATGTGGCGACTCGAGTGCGCCGACCCCTCGGCGCTGCTCATGATCGAGGCGACGAATGCCTCGTACATGCTGCCGGAGAAGGGCCTCGTCGGCGGCCATGCGATCTTCGACCCGGCGATGCTCGATGCGCCGCGGGTGGACGAGGCTTTCCTCGCGCAGCAGGACGAGAAGCCCTGGCGCGTCGCGGTCAAGCGGCACGGTGCCGTCTCGACGGTGACCTTTCCCTACAACCCGCTGGACGCAATCGGCTGGCACGGCGACCTCTCGGCCTGCCGGATCAACGTGCGCGACATCCGCCCGCTGATGAGCCACCGCTACCACCTGCCGCCGTCGGCGCACACGACCTTCGTCGGCAACCGGTTCGTCGTCTGCACCTTCGTACCGCGCCCGTTCGAGACGGATCCCGGCGCAATCAAGATCCCGTTCTTCCACAACAACGACGACTATGACGAGGTCATCTTCTATCACGCGGGCGACTTCTTCAGCCGCGACAACATCCATCCGGGCATGGTCACGCTGCACCCGGGCGGCTTCACGCACGGGCCGCACCCGAAGGCGCTCTCGCGCATGCTCGTGCAGTCGAAGCCCGCGACCGACGAGTACGCCGTCATGGTCGACACGCGCGACGCCCTCGAGATCGCGCCCGCCGCCGCCCGCGTGGAATGGACCGGCTACGTGAACAGCTGGAAAGGCACGCCGGCGAGATGAAGCTCGCGTCATTGGCCGGGGGCCGCGACGGCCGCCTCGCGGTCGTGAGCCAGGACCTCGAGCGCGCGATGCTCGCCCAGGGCATCGCGTCGACGCTGCAGGGCGCACTCGACGACTGGGCGCGCAAGAAACCCGCGCTCGCGGCGCTCGCCCGCGAACTCGAGGCCGGCCGTGCCAGGAGTTTCCCGTTCGACCCGGCCGAGGCGCTCTCGCCGCTGCCGCGCGCCTACCACTGGGTGGATGGCAGCGCCTACGTGAACCACGTCGAACTGGTCCGCAGGGCGCGAGGCGCTACGATGCCCGAATCCTTCTGGACCGACCCGCTGGTCTACCAGGGCGGCTCCGACGATTTCCTCGCACCGACGGCCGATGTGCCGTTTGGCAGCGAGGCCTGGGGAATCGACCTCGAGGGCGAGGTCGCGGTGATCACCGACGACGTCCCGACGGGGACGGACAGCGCCGCGGCACGAGCGCGCATCCAGCTCGTGATGCTGGTGAACGACTGGTCGTTGCGCAACCTGATCCCGGCTGAACTCGCGAAAGGATTCGGCTTCTACCAGTCGAAGCCGGCGACCGCGTTCTCGCCGGTTGCGGTGACCCCCGATGAGCTCGGCGACGACTGGCGGGACGCGCGGTTGCATCGGCCGCTCGTCGTCCACCTGAACGGCGAGCCGTTCGGCCGGCCGGACGCGGGCGTCGACATGACCTTCGATTTCGGCCAGCTGATCGCGCACGCGGCGAAGACGCGCCGGCTCGGCGCGGGCAGCATCGTGGGCTCGGGCACCGTATCGAACCGCGACCGCGCCTCAGGCTCGACCTGCCTCGCGGAGCGGCGCATGCTTGAGACGGTGGACCAGGGAAAACCGATGACGCCATTCCTTTCCTTCGGAGATCGCGTGCGGATCGAGATGTTCGACTCGGCGGGCCACAGCATATTCGGCGCGATCGACCAGCGCGTCGTGCAGGCGGCCTGATGCGCGCGCAGGATGGCCGCAGGCTCGCGGAAACGCGCGGCCTCGCGTTGCAGGACCCTGCGCTGCTGCGCCAGCAATGCTGCGTGAACGGCAGCTGGCTCGACGCCCCGGGCGGCGCGACGATTCCCGTGCACAACCCGGCAACGGGCGGCCAGCTCGGGACCGTGCCCGCTTTCGACGCGGCCGCGACGGAACAGGCCGTGACCGCGGCGCACGCCGCTTTTCCCGCCTGGGCCGCGAGGACGGCGAAGGAGCGCGCGGTCGTTCTGCGGCGCTGGAATGACCTGATCCTCGCGAACGCGGCCGACCTCGCAATGCTCATGACGGCCGAACAGGGCAAGCCCCTCGCGGAATCGAAAGGCGAGATCGCTTATGCCGCCTCCTTCGTCGAATGGTTCGCGGAAGAGGCAAAGCGGGTCTACGGCGACGTGATCCCCGGCCACCAGGCGGACAAGCGCATTCTCGTGCTGCGCCAGCCGGTCGGCGTGGTCGCCGCGATCACGCCCTGGAACTTCCCGGCCGCAATGATCACGCGCAAGGTCGCGCCGGCGCTGGCGGCCGGCTGCACCGTCGTGTGCAAGCCGGCGACCCAGACCCCATTCTCCGCGCTGGCGCTGGCCGAGCTCGCGGCGCGCGCCGGCATTCCCGCGGGCGTCCTGAACGTCGTCACCGGACCCGCACGCGCGATCGGCGGCGTGCTCACCGGCGATGCTCGCATTCGAAAGCTGTCGTTCACGGGCTCGACCGAGGTCGGAAAGCTCCTGATGTCGCAGTGCGCGAAGACCATGAAGAAGGTCTCGCTCGAATTGGGGGGCAACGCACCCTTCATCGTGTTCGACGACGCCGACCTCGAGGCGGCGGTCGCGGGCGCGATCGCGAGCAAGTACCGCAACACCGGACAGACCTGCGTCTGCGCCAACCGCCTGCTGGTGCAGGACGGCGTGTACGAGGCATTCACCACGAGGCTCGTGGCCGCGGTGCGGAAGCTGCGCGTCGGCGACGGCCTCGCCGGCGAGACCGAGCAGGGCCCGCTGATCGACGACGCCGCGCTGAAAAAAGTCGAGGAACACATCGCCGATGCGACCGCGAAAGGCGCCAGGGTCGTTGCCGGCGGTCATCGCCACGCGCTGGGCGGCACCTTCTTCGAGCCGACCGTTCTGACGGGCGTGACGCCTGCGATGATGGTTGCGCGCGAGGAAACCTTCGGTCCCGTGGCGCCCTTGTTCAGATTCAAGTCGGAAAAAGAAGCCATCGCCATGGCCAACGACACCGAGTTCGGCCTCGCCGCGTACCTGTACACGCGCGACCTCGCGCGCTCCTGGCGCGTTTCCGAGGCGCTCGAATACGGCATCGTCGGCCTCAACACCGGGCTCATCTCCACCGAAGTCGCGCCCTTCGGCGGCATGAAGGAGTCGGGCACCGGGCGCGAAGGATCGAAGTACGGGCTCCTCGACTACACCGAGATCAAGTACGTCTGCGTCGGCGGGGTTTCGTGACCTGACGCCCGCGTTCGGCCGCGGGTTCATGACGCCGGTCACAGATACGCCACGATTTTATGTCAGCCCGTGAAACCGGCCACTAGGATGCCCGGTCGATATTCCGCACCCCCAGCGGAACACCCTCAATCACACAGGAAACGGACCATGAAATGCATGAAACTCGTGTTGGGCAGCCTCATGCTGGCGGTGGCGCCGCTTGCGGCGCTTGCCGATGACATGAGCTATTCGTTCGTCGACCTCGGATATGCAGAGACGGACATCGACGGCGTCGGGCCGTCGGCGGACGGTTTCGGCCTGCGCGGGTCGGTCGGCTTCGCCGAACATTACTTTGCGTTTGCCGAGTATTCGAGCCTGAGCGTCCAGAACGTGGACATCGACCAGACCGTGGTCGGCATCGGCGGCCACTATGGCCTGACGGAGAGCCTCGACCTCGTCGGGCGCGCGGGCTGGTTCAGGATCGACCTGAGCGCGCCGGGCGGCTTCAGTGCGGACGACGACGGCTATCTCCTTGATCTCGGTCTGCGCGGCCGGGTCACCGAGGGCGTCGAACTGGAAGGCGGCGTCCGCTACAGCGACCTCGGCGGCAACAACGGAGACGACACGTCGGTGTTCGTCGGCGGCCGCTTCCACTTCAACAAGACCTGGGCGATTGGCGCCGAGTACCAGGACGGCAACGACGCGTCCTCTATCCTGGCCTACGTGCGCGCCAGCTTCTGATTCGAGATTCGCGTGCGCAGCGGCCGGGAGAGATCCTCCCGGCCGCTTTTTTTCGCCTGCGGCCCGCATACCGGCGCTGCCGGGCATCGGGTATCGTGACGACATGCCGTCCAAGACCGGCGTCCTCGTCGTCAATCTCGGCACGCCGGATGCGCCGACACCGGAGGCGGTCCGGCGGTTCCTCGCGGAGTTCCTCTCCGATCCGCGCGTGGTCGACCTGCCCCGGATTCCCTGGCAACTGGTCCTGCGTACCGTCGTCCTGCCGTTTCGCCCGGCGAAGAGCGCCCGCGCTTACCGCCAGATCTGGACCGCCGCAGGTTCTCCCCTCCTGACCGGCACCGAGGCGCTGACGCGTGCGCTCGAGCGCAGGCTGGCCGCCACGCTGGCCACGCCGCCCGCAGTCGCCATGGGCATGACCTACGGAAATCCCCCGATCGACCTCGCGCTGCGGGCGCTCCAGTCGGCGGGCGCCACGCGGCTCGTCGTGCTTCCGCTCTACCCGCAGTATTCCGCGACGACGACCGCTGCGGCCCTGGACCGCGTGCAAGCCGCAATCGCACGCTGGCCCGTGCCGCCCGAGCGACGCGTCATCGAGGATTACCATGCCGAACCGGATCACGTCGCGGCGCTCGCGGCCAGCATTGCCGCCGTGCGCGCGCCATTCGATCATCTGCTGTTCTCGTTCCACGGCATCCCGCGCCGTTATGCCGCGGCCGGCGATACCTACGGCGAACGCTGCCACGCGACGGCGCGACTCGTCGCCGCAAAGCTCGAGTTGCCTGCCGGGCGCTGGTCCGTCGCCTTTCAGTCACGCGTCGGGCGAGCTCGCTGGCTCGAGCCCTACACGGCGGAGCGGCTGCGAACGCTGGCGCGCGAGGGCGTGCCGCGCCTCGCGGTCGCCTGCCCCGGGTTCGCCGTGGACTGCCTCGAAACACTCGAGGAAATCGCGATCCGCGGCGCCGCGACTTTTCTCGCGGCCGGCGGGCTCGACTTCGAGTACATCCCCGCACTCAATGACGACGCCGCGCAGGTGGGCTGCCTGGCACGCCTCGTCACGGAACAGCTGCGATGATCGGCCGCTTCCACGAGATCAGCGTGCACGCACCGGACCTGCTGGAGTCGCTCGCCTTCTACGAGGGGCTCGGTTTCATGCAGGTCACGACCGGCGAGGCCTTCCCGTACCCTTACGCGGCGGTCGCCGACGGCCGGCTCACGATCGGACTTCACGGGCGCGAGCTGGCGCAGTCGCCGCTCCTCGCCTTCGTGTTGCCCGGCCTGTTTGAGCGCGTCGAGGCGCTGGAGCGCAACGGATTCGACATCGTCGACCGCCGGCTCGGAAGCGACGTGTTCAACGAGGCGAGTTTCGACGTGTCGGGCCAGCGCATCCGGCTCCTCGAGGCGCGCACGCATTCACCGCCGCAGCAGGGGCCCGGCGAGACGTCCCGGCTTGGCTGGTTCGAGGAGTATCTGCTGCCGGTGGCCAACCTGAGCCGGGCCGGGCAAGCCTGGGAGCGGCTCGGCTTCGTCCCCGCGGAGGAGGGCGAGGAGCCGTACCCCCACATCGGCCTCACCAGCGATTCGCTGAATGTCGCCCTGCTGCAGCCGGGCACGCTGACGCGACCGGCGCTGCTTTTCGGGGTTGCCGACGTCCGCGCGCGGGTCGGGAAGCTCACGGATGCGGGTTTCGAATTTGCGCTCCGGCTGCCGGGCAATGCGGACGCCTCGCGCCACGCGCTGCTGGTGGCGCCCGAAGGCACGCAACTCTTCATTATGACCGCCGCATGAAGCGCCGGGCGAACGCCGCGCTCCTCCTGCTCGCCGCCCCGGCCGCCCAGGCCTGGGTGTCCTGCGACCAGCCAGGAATCACGCCGCCGATCGCAATCCAGCGTGAAGCGCCTGTCTTTCCCCAGGCTGTGCGCGAGATCGGCGTGGAGGGCTCGGTCGAGGTCGCGCTCACGGTGCTGCGCGACGGCAACGTCGGCTGGGTGCGCATGGTCCGCGCGGAGCCCCGCGGCTACTTCGAGCAGGCGGCGGCCGAGGGCGTACGGCGCTGGCGATTCAAGCCGGCGCTGGCGAACGGCGTGCCGATCGAGTGCCGCCTGCGCACGCGTTTGCGCTTCGCCCTCACCGACGCGGCGGCTACGGCGGCCGGCACGGTCCCGGGCGACCGGCCGCAGCCGATCTATCCGCCCGGCCTGCTGGCGGCGCGCATCGAGGGCTATGTCGAGGTCGAATACGAGCTCGATACCGAGGGAAACGTGAAGGACGCACGCGTCATCGCCGCCATGCCGCGTGGCGAGTTCGAGAATGCGGCGCTCGCCGCGGTGCGTGCCTGGCACGGACCCGTCTCCGGCCTGCCCGAGCGACGAGAGACGCGGCGCTTCAATTTCCGGCTGCCGGACACTGCGCTTAACGTGGTGCCGGCAACCTCGCTCGCAAGCGCCCCGTTTCCGATGGTCGCCTGCGAGCGGCACACGACCGGGCGCGTCGCGCTGGAAGTCGAAACCGGACCCAGCGGCCAGGTGCTCGCGGCAAAGATCCTCGTCGCCGAACCGGCCGGACTTTTCGACAAGGCGGCGCTCGCAATTGCCCGCGGTTCGCGCCTCTCGCCGGCCTGGCGCGACGGCCAGCCGATCGCGGCAACGGCCCTGCTGACGCTCTTTTTCGACCCGGAGCGCGCGACCTGCCCCGACACGCAGAAGCCCGACCGCGAACCGCCCTCGCCCAACCGCGCGCAGCCCCGAGTCACCCGGCGCGATAAAGAGCCCGCGATCCGCGCCGAATCGTGGGCCGCCCTGTCCCCGGACATCCGTCAGCCGCTACCATGACGGCCTCGCCGCCGCCGGCGGCCCTGCACATTCCATGGGGTACGCGATGAAGATCGTTCCGATTGCGGCGATCGCCCTGTTCCTTGCCCTGCCGGCCGCAGCCGACGAAGGCATGTGGACCTTCGACAATCCCCCGGTGCCCGCAATACAACAGAAATACGGCGTCACGCTGGACGCGTCCTGGCTCAATCACGTGCGCGAGTCGACCGTGCGGCTCGAGACCGGCTGCACCGGGTCCTTCATCTCGGGCGACGGCCTGATCCTCACCAACCACCATTGCGCCGAGGACTGCGTCGCCCAGAATTCCTCCGAAGGCAAGGACCTGGTCTCGAGCGGCTTCCTCGCCGGGACGCGAGAGCAGGAACTGAAGTGCGGGGAGGACGCGGTCTCGGTCCTGGTCGGCACCGAGGACGTGACCGCAAAGGTCGCCGCCGCCGTCAAGGACGTCGCGCCTGAAGGGCTGGTCGAAGCGCGCCGCGCCGCGCTCACCCGGCTCGAGCAGGCCTGCGAGGAGTCTTCCGCCGGGGCCAAGGGTGGCCCGCTCAAGTGCGAGCGCGTGACCCTTTACCAGGGCGGCCAGTACTGGCTGTACAAGTACCGGCGTTACGAGGACGTGCGCCTGGCGTTCGTGCCGGAACGCGGCATCGCGGCTTTCGGCGGCGACCCGGACAACTTCCAGTTCCCGCGCTGGTGCCTGGACATGTCGCTGCTGCGCGCCTACGAGAATGGCGAGCCGGCGAAAACCCCGAATCACCTGCGCTTCGACTGGGACGGCGCACAGCCCGGCGATGCGGTGTTCGTCTCCGGCCACCCGGGCAACACCGATCGGCTGCTCACCGTCTCGGAGCTGGAGGTCCAGCGCGACGTTTACCTGCCGTTCTGGCTGCTGCGCTACTCCGAACTGCGCGGACGCATGATCCAGTACTCGAAGATGGGCGAAGAGCCGCGGCGCACGGCCGAGCACTACCTGAACCTGATCGAGAATTCGATCAAGGTGCGCCGCAAGCAGCTCGACGCCCTGCTCGATCCGGCGCTCATCGAAAATGCCCTGTCGAAGGAGAAAGCGCTGCGCCAGGCCGTGGCCACGAATCCCGCGCTCGCCCAGGCCGCGGGCGCCTGGACCGACATCGAGAAAGCCCAGGACACCTGGCGCAACGTCCTCGTGGCGCATACTTTCATCGAGGGCGCCGCGGCATTCAACAGCGGGCTCTTCGCCCATGCGCGCACGCTCGTGCGGGCCGCCGCCGAACGCGCGAAGCCGAACGCGACCCGTCTCCCGGAATTCACCGAGGCGAGGCTCCCGGCCGTGGTGCAGGGTCTCAAGGCCCCCGCGCCGATCTACCCCGACTTCGAGATCCTCAGGCTCTCGTTCGGACTCGAGCGGATGCGCGAGTGGCTCGGTCCGGACGACCCGGTCGTGCGGCAGGTTTTCGGGAAGGAATCGCCCGACTCGCTCGCGACCCGCCTCGTCCGCCAGAGCACGCTCGCCGACCCTGCGGCCCGCATGGCGCTGTATGAAGGCGGGCAGGCCGCGATCGACGCGAGCCAGGACCCGATGATCCGCCTGGCCGCTGCCGTCGATCCGGCGGCGCGGTCACTGCGCACGCAGTACGAGGAAAAGGTCGAGGGCCCGACGCAGCGCGGCCAGGAAGAGATCGCGAAGGCGCGCTTCGCGCAGTACGGCACCCGCATCTATCCCGATGCGACGTTCACGCTCCGGCTCTCGTACGGCTCCATGAAGGGCTGGGTCGAGAAAGGCGAGGAAGTCCGGCCCTGGACCGAGCTGTCCCGCCTGTTTGAGCGCGCGACCGGCGAGCCGCCATTCAAGGTGCCACCGCGCTGGATGGCGGCGAAGGACCGCCTCGACATGAAGACGCGCGTGAATTTCACGACCGACAACGACATCGTCGGCGGCAATTCCGGCAGCCCGATGCTGAACGCGAAAGGCGAGATCGTCGGCCTCGCGTTCGACGGCAACATCCATTCGATCTCGGGCAGCTACTGGTTCGACGAGCGGCTGAACCGGTCGGTCGGCGTACACCCGGCCTACATCCGGGAGGCGCTCGAAAAGGTCTACGGCGCGAAGGCGCTGCTCGCGGAAATCGACTCAAAATGAGCTGAACCAGCCGCGCAGCACGTCGAACGCCTGCTGGTAATGCAGACCGACGTAGAACACGAGGATCATCAGCCCGCCGACATAGATCGAGGAAACGAGCGTCACGGCATAGCCGAGGACGAGCACCGCCCCGTCGCGTTCGGCCATGCCGAAGCAGAGCAGGATGACTGCGAGGGCCGGCAGCGAGTTGACGAAAGGAATGAGCGGCAGCGGCGCCATCAGGAGCAGCACGGCGAGGATGACCAGGGCGCCGTTCAGCGCGTTGGCCGCCCGCCCGTCGGTCAGGCCGAGCCAGCGCGGCCGCACCAGATGCTCGAAGCGCTCCGCCCAGCCGCGCACCTTGCCTAGCACGCCGCGCACCGTGGCCGCGGGCAGGCTGCGGCTCAGCAGCCGCTCCGGCAGCCACGGCACGCGGCTCACCATCACGGCGAAGCCGATCAGCAGCATCGGCAGTCCCAACACCGTGCTCATGCCGGGCACGGTCACGGGCAGCAGGAATGGCGCGGCGAGCACACCGCAAAACACGAGGAGACCCTGCTCGCCCAGCAGCGCCAGGATGTCGCGCAACGTCACCGCGGGATCGCGCACGGCCGCCTGGGCCGCGGCAAGAGCAGCGGACATCCGGACTTCGGGATTGCGAAACCGGATCCCGGTCACGATCCGCGCCCGGCTTCGAGCCGCAGATCGACCTCGAAATCGTCGCGCACCTTGAGCGCGCCGAGCGCCACGCTAAACGGCTCGAGACCGATGTCGGCATGGGTCAGGTGGAAGCTCGCGTGGGCCGCGAGGCGGCCGCCTTCGATCGTCACGTCGAATGGCGCGGCGACCACGTGCTCCTCGCCCCGGACCAGGACGCGCACGCGCGCCTCATAATTCCCGGGTTCGCCCGAGACCGATTCGGCGACCAGGCGGATCGCAACGTGGTTCGCGGCATCGAGCAACTTTTCGCCGAGCATGTTGTGACGCGTCGCGTCGCGGTCCTTCTGCGGCACCGGCGCCGCGAACTCGCCGCCCGCGGCGTTGCGCGCGTCGGTGTCGTCGACCACGAGCGATTCGAGCGGCAGCCGAATCTCGAAGCCGCTCTGCGTCAGGGGTTCGCGCAGCAGGATCTCGCCCTCGAGCGCATCCGACGTGATCAGGTGATTGTGACCCAGTTTCTGCATCGGTCCGTCGCGGTACACCCGCACCTCGAGATGGGAAGAGACGACTTGCCATGATTCCGCAGGGAGTTCCGCTGCGGGCCTCGCAGGCACGGGCGCCGGCGGTACCGGCGGCACTTCCCCGCGCGGCGGCAACGAACAGCCGGCGGCCAGCAGCATAATCGGCCACAGGAACTTGCGCACGGGCGTATTCTCCAAGACCTGATGCCAGCGCGAAACTCCGCCTCTCGGTACGGATACGTCGCGCAGACCCTCCACTGGGCGATCGTCGCCCTGCTGATCGTCCAGGTGACGCTCGGGAAGATCGCGGACGACCTGCCGCGCGGGCTGGAAAAGCTGGCGATCCTCGCCCGGCACAAGTCATTCGGCATCACGATACTCGGACTCGCCCTCGTCCGTCTCGCCTGGCGCTGGATCGACCGCCCCCCGCCGCGGCCGGCGATGCCGCGCTGGCAGCAGCTGGCGGCAAACCTGAACCACTGGGCCCTGTACGCGCTGCTGTTCGCCATGCCGCTCTCCGGCTGGATGATGTCCTCGGCGTCGAACTATCCGGTCAGCTGGTTCGGCCTCGCGCAGTTGCCCGATCTCGTCGGCCCGGATCACGCTCTCAAGGAGCGACTGGAAGACCTGCACCACAGGCTGGCGTGGGCGCTGTATGCGCTGGCCGGACTGCACGTCGCCGCGGCGCTCAAGCACCAGTTCGTCGACCGGGACGGGCTCCTGATGCGCATGTGGCCGGGACCGCGGCGATGATCCCGCGCGCGCTGCTCGCCGCCCTCGTCCTCTGCCCCGTCGCTGCGGCCGACGTCCGGCAGGCCGGGCCATCCTCGGGCACACTCGAGTTCTCCGCGACGCAGGCCGGTGCGAGGTTCACGGGCTCGTTCAAACGCTTCCAGGTGAAGTTCGATTTCGACCCCGCGAGCCCCGCCCAGGGACGCCTCGACGTCACGGTCGATACGCCCTCGATCGAAACGCAGGATGGCGAACGCGACGAAATCCTGCGCAGCCCCGATTTCTTCTGGGCCGAGAAGCACCCGCAGGCGACGTTTCACGCGGTCCGCTTCGAACGCGACGGCGCGGGATGGCGCGCGACCGGTGACCTCGCCATCCGCGGCGTCACGAAGCCGGTGGCGGTCCGCTTCACGCTCCAGCCCGCGGGCGGCGCGACGGCGATGAAGGGCGGCGCCAGCCTGCAACGCCTCGACTTCGGCCTCGGCCAGGGCGACTGGGCGTCCACCGAGTGGATTGGCAACGAGGTCGAAGTGCGATTCGACCTGAAACTCTCGCCCATCGGCTAGAGTCCGTGTCATGAGCGGGCGGACGCCATGGCAGTTCCCCGGCGTCGAGGACTGCGTCGAGCAGGCGCTTTCTCGCGTCGGCCGGCACGTCGTCCTGTGCACGCCGATCGGCGCGGGGAAACCCGCCGCGCTCGTCAACGAATTTTACCGGCGCGCGGCCGCGGAACCGCGCATCGAGCTCGCCATCCTCACCGGCCTTACGCTGGCGCGCCCGCAGCCGAACAGCGAGCTCGAACGGCGGCTGGTCGAGCCGATCACGTCGCGCATATTCGACCACGCGCCGGAACCGGCCTGGATAGCGCCGCTGAGAGCCGCGGCGCTGCCGCCCAACATCCGGGTCCAGGAATTCTTCATGGAGCCGGGAGCCTGGCTCGGCTCACCGCTCGCGCAGCAATCCTATGCGAGCATCAACTACACGGATGTCGCGCGCACGGTCGCGGCCCGGGGCGCGAACGTCATCGCGCAGCAGATCGCGCTGCGGCCGGATGCCGCGGGCGGCCGCGCCAGCCTCGGCTCGAACCCGGACGTCACCGCCGACCTGATCCCGACGCTGCGCGAACGCGAGCGAGGTGGCATGCCGGTCGCAATCATCGGCCAGGTCAACGACCGCATGCCGTTCATGTTCGGCGCCGCCGAATTGCCGGCCTCGGCCTTCGATTTCATCGTGGACGACCCGCGCGGCTACCACGAGCTGATCGCCCCGCCGAATCTGCCGATCGCCACCGCCGACCACTCGATCGCGCTTGCCGCCAGCATGCTGGTGCGCGACGGCGGCACGATCCAGATCGGCATCGGCGAGCTGGGCGACGCCATCGTCCATGCGCTGACGCTGCGGCATCGCAGCAACCCGGACTGGCGGCGCGCGCTGGCGGACATCGGGCTGCTTCCGCGGTATGCGGCCGAGCTGCAGTCCCTCGGAGGCGACACGCCGTTCGAGCAGGGTCTGTACGCGGTCACCGAGATGTTCGTCGACGGCTTCCTCGACCTCTACCGGGAGGGCATCCTGAAACGGCGCGCCGATGACGGCGCCGTGCTGCACGGCGCCTTCCTGCTGGGACCGCGGGCCTTCTACGAGGAACTGCGCGCCATGCCGGACGAGGAGCGCGCGCTCTTTCGCATGATGCCCGTGAGTTTCACGAACGAGCTGCTCGGGCCCGAGTGGGAGTCCAGGATGAGGCAGCGGCGCGACGCGCGCTTCATCAACTCCGCCATGATGGCCACGCTCGGCGGCGCGCTCGTGTCGGACGGCCTGGAAGACGGGCGGGTCGTCAGCGGCGTCGGCGGGCAGTTCAATTTCGTCGCCCAGGCGCACGACCTGCCGGGCGGCCGTTCGATTATCGCGGTGCGTGCAACCCGCGCCACCCACGGACGGCTCGATTCCAACATCCGCTGGAACTACGGCCACGAAACGATCCCGCGCCATCTGCGCGACATCGTGCTGACCGAGTACGGCGTTGCCGACATCCGCGGCAAGAGCGACGCCGAAGTCGCGGCCGCGATGCTCGAGGTCGCCGATTCGCGGTTCCAGCCCGGCCTTCTCGCCGATGCGCTGCGCGCGGGCAAGCTGCCGGCAGGCCATCGGATCGCCGACCGGCACCGGCGTAATCTGCCCGAAGCGCTCGAGCAGGCGCTCGCATCGCACCGGGCAGCCGGGCGATTCGGGGCGCTTCCCTATGGCAGCGACCTCACAGCGGAGGAAATCCGCCTCGGCAATGCGCTCCGGCGCCTCCGGGGGGGCTCGGAAACCTGGAGCGGGAAGCTCGCGATCGCGGCGAGGCTGCTGCGCCCGCTGCCGCGGGATCCCGATCTCGAGACGCTGCTCGAGCGGATGGGTTTGGCGAAAGCGAGAGGCATGAAGGAGCGGCTGTTGCGGCGGCTCGTCGCGTCCGCCCTGCGGGACGGGAGCGTCCGCCCATGAAGTCGCGCGATGTGCGCATTCAGGAGGCGCAGTCCCCGTGCCTGCGTCAGAAGAAGATGGAGTACTCCGGGAGGGGTTTGCGACTGATGTCGGGCACCAACGCACCGGCTGCCGGGTAGCCGACGACCAGCAGGAGGAAGGGCCGCTCAAGATCCTTCGGGCGACCGAGGATTTCGTTGAGGAATTTCATCGGGCTCGGCGTGTGCGTCAGCGACACGAGCCCGGCGTGGTGCACGGCGGCCAGCAGCAGTCCCGTCGCAAGGCCGACTGACTCGTCGGTGTAGTAGTGCTTGCGCTTGCTGCCGTCCCCCAGGCGTTCGAAGCGCCGGATAAAGACCGCGATCA
Source organism: uncultured Gammaproteobacteria bacterium (assembly GCA_963738285.1). Lineage (GTDB taxonomy): Bacteria > Pseudomonadota > Gammaproteobacteria > Steroidobacterales > Steroidobacteraceae > SCUD01. The sequence continues at coordinate 196,066 of CAVTVX010000002.1, forward strand.
GCCACGGCGCGGCCTCGAGAAAGGGCTTGTGCTCGTCCGTGCCGAGCGCGCGCAGCGCCTCCAGCCAATCCCCGGGCGCGCGATGCGCGTAGAACTCGCGTTCCTCCGCCTCCGCCGCCTCGCGGATCCTGCGCTTGACGGCCGGATCCGACACCGCGACGAATTGCCAGGGCTGCTGGTTGGCCCCGGACGGTGCCGAGCCGGCGGTCCGCAGGCAATCCTCGATCAGGGCGCGCGGCACCGGGCGATCGGAGAAATCCCGCACGGTGCGGCGCCGGCCCATCTCGGCCGCGAAGTCCCGGGCACGTTCGGCCATTTCCGCCGGCGGATACTCACGGTAGTCCGGCAGCGCAACGAATTGCGGATCCATTCGCCCTCCTGAAGCGGATGCCTTCCCCGAAGGGGACGCACCCCTTCATGTTCGCAGAGGGGACGGTCCCCTTCACGAATATGAAGGGGTGCGTCCCCTTCAGGGGCCCTTCAGAGGAGGCGCTCCGCCTGGCGGCGCAAGGCGGCGCCAAACTTATGGCGGTCGTAGAAAGCGCCGAGCGCCTCGAGGTCCGGCTTGCGGCGGCGCAGCGTCTCAAAGCTGATCTCGAGCGGCATATCGCAGGCGATAACCGTCAGGCGTCGCGCGAAATAGGCGGCCTCGCGATGCAGCCGCAGCTTGTCCGCGAGCTTGGCCGCCCCGCGGATCGGGAGCGAAGCGACGCGGTCGAGGCCCTCGTAGATCTCCTCAAGCGAGGCGAAATCGCGCAACAGCGCCGCCGCCGTCTTCGGCCCCACGCCCGGCACGCCCGGGATGTTGTCCACCGAATCTCCGGTCAGCGCGAGGTAGTCCGCCATGCGTTCCGGGCGCACGCCGAACTGACCCTCGATGTCGGCATAGGCGTAGCGGCGCTCGCCCGCGTAATCCCAGTAGTGGTCGCCGTCCCGCACGAGCTGGGCGAGGTCCTTGTCGCGCGTCACGAGCACTGCACGATGCCCGGCGGCGCGCAGACGCGCCGCGATCGTGCCGATGATGTCGTCCGCCTCGTGCGTCGGGCTCCCGAATTCCGCGACGCCGAGCAGCCGGCAGAGCTCGCGGCACAGGCCGAACTGCCGCTTCAGCTCGGGTGGCGCCGGTTCGCGGTTCTTCTTGTACGCGGGGTAGATCTCGCTCCTGAACGAGGTCGCCAGCGATTCGTCGAATGCGACCGCCACGTGCTCCGGCTTCGCCTCCTCGAGCAGGTCGCCGAGGAAGCGCCCGAAGCCGTAGAGCGCGTTGACCGGCTGGCCGTCGGCATCCGTCATCTCGAGGCCCACGGAATAATAGGCGCGGAACACGAAGTAGCTGGCGTCGATGAGGTGGACCGCGGGCGGTCCCGCGCGCATCACTGGACGAATCGCTGGATGCGTGCGTGGAGCGGGCTCGTACGCGGGAAATGCGCGAGCAGGTACTCCATCTGGTCGGCGAGCACGCGCCGGCCCTTCAGGTAGATGTACTCGGCGTAGGTCGGTGTGAACGGCACGGCGAGCAGCTGCATGCCCGCCTGCTCCGGCGTGCGCGATGCCTTCTGGTTGTTGCAGCGACGGCAAGCCGCGACCACGTTGTTCCAGGCATCCTTGCCGCCCTGGCAGAACGGCCGCACGTGGTCGCGCGAAAGCTGGTGCGACGTGAACCGGCCGCCGCAGTACATGCACAGGTTCGCGTCGCGGCGAAACAGCGTCTCATTGTTGAGCGGCGGCACGTAGTCGCCGCGCAGGCTGCCCGGATTCCCGGACGAGCCTTGCGTCGCCATCATCGAGTTCACCTCGATGACGGTCTGGAGGCCGGTGCGCGCGTTGGTCCCGCCGTGCAGTTCATACAGCCGGCTTCCGAAAGCATAGGCGACCTGGCCGAGGCAATGCAGGCGCACGGCTTCCTTGTAGTCGATCCACTCGAGCGGCATGCCCGAGGCATCCGTGCGCAGCACCTGCTGCGACAGCGCGAACGGCGTCCCTTCCGCCTTGACTGCCACCCTCTCCATGCCGGTTTCCCTGCCCATGTGCCCTGTTCGGCCCCCGAAAGCCCCAAACAATAAGGCACGATTATGATATTTTCCAACGCGCCGCCGCCCGGCCGGCAATGACCAGGGGATGGTTTGGATGCCAGTCACGATCGGCGTGCGGAAAGAGACCGTGCGAGGTGAGAACCGCGTCGCAGTCGTGCCTGACGTGGCGGCGCGGCTGGCGGCCCTCGGCGCCCGGGTCCTGATCGAGCACGGCGCGGGCATCGCCGCCCGCTTCCCGGACGCCCAGTACAGGGATGCCGCCTTCGCCGACGGGGAGCAGGCGGTCATCGCTGGCGCCGACCTCCTATTTGCCGTCCAGCCGCCCGATGCCGGCGTCGTCGCCCGGCTGAAGCCCGGCGCGACAGTCGTCGGCTTCCTCGCGCCGCATGCGCAGACCGCGCTGGTGCGCGCGCTGAAGGAAAAGCGGATCACCAGCTTCGCGATGGAGCTCATTCCGCGCATCTCGCGCGCGCAGTCGATGGACGCACTGTCCTCCCAGGCCGCCGTCGCCGGCTACAAGGCCGTGCTGATCGGCTCGGCCGCCCTCGACAAGTTCTTCCCGATGCTGACGACAGCGGCCGGCACGATCCGCCCGGCGACCGTGCTCGTGATCGGCGCGGGCGTCGCCGGCCTGCAGGCGATCGCGACCGCGAGGCGCCTCGGCGCAGTGGTCGAAGCCTACGACGTACGCAGCGCGACACGCGAGCAGATCCGCTCGCTCGGCGCGAAGTTCGTAGAGACCGGTGTCAGCGCGGAGGGCACGGGCGGCTACGCGCGCGAACTGACGGCGGAAGAGAAATCGAAGCAGCAGGAAGTGCTGGACGGCCGCATAGCCGCCGCCGACTGCGTGATCACGACCGCCGGCGTGCCGGGACGTCCGGCGCCGCGGATCATTACCCGCGCCGCCGTCGAGCGCATGAAGCCAGGCGCGGTCATCGTGGACCTGCTCGCCGAAGGCGGGGGCAACTGCGAGCTGACCCGCGCCGGCGAGACGGTCGATCACGGGGGCGTGCGCATCATCGGCCCGGTGAACCTCCCCGCAACGGTCGCATATCACGCGAGCGAGATGTACGCGAAGAACCTCCTCAACTTCATCAAGCCCGCGATCAAGGACGGGGTGCTCGCCATCGACTGGAGCGACGAAGTATTCGCGGCGGCCTGCGTCACTCACGACGGGATCATCCGCCACGAACCCACCCGAAAACTCGTGGAGAACGCGTAATGGAAGGCGTGATCGCCCTGTATATCGTGATGCTGGCCGCCTTCACGGGCTACGAGATCATCGCGCGGGTGCCGGTGATCCTGCACACGCCCCTGATGTCGGGCAGCAACTTCGTGCACGGCATCGTCCTCGTCGGTGCCATGGTCGCGCTCGGCCGGGCCGACACCCCGCTCGAGCAGGCGATCGGATTCATCGGCGTCGTGCTCGGCGCCGGCAATGCGGTCGGCGGCTATGTCGTCACGGAGCGCATGCTGCAGATGTTCAAGGCGAGCGGCCAGAAGAAGAAGGATCCCGCCTGATGCAGGGACTCGTCCCCGGAAACGTCGCGACGCTCGCGATCGACGCGAGCTACCTGCTGGTCGCATTCCTGTTCATCATGGGCTTGAAGGCCATGAGCTCGCCGGTCACGGCCCGCCGCGGCATCGTGGTCGCGGGCTTCGGCATGCTGATCGGCACGCTGATGAGCTTCCTCTATCCCGGGATGGGCAACTTCCCGCTGATGCTCGCGGCGATCGCGATCGGCGGCGGCCTCGCCTGGTGGTCGGGCCGCATCGTGGCGATGACCGACATGCCGCAGATGATCGCGCTCTACAACGGCATGGGCGGCGGCGCCGCGGCGGCGATCGCGGCAGTCGAGCTGTTCCGCATGGCCTCCGCGGACCCGGCCGCGGCCCTTGAGCATGGGCCGGTGGTGACCTCGCTCGCATCGGCCGGCGCCTTCATCGGCGCGGTCAGCTTCGCAGGCAGCCTGGTCGCCTTCGGCAAGCTGCAGGGCCTCATCAAGCGCAGTTTTCGTTTCAAGGGACAACAGGTCGTCAACCTGCTGATCGTCGCCGCGACGCTCGCGCTCGGCGGCGCGATCGTGATCTCGGGCCATCCCACGATGCAGATGGTGATCGGCTTCTTCGCGCTCGCGCTCCTGCTCGGAGTTACGATGACACTGCCGATCGGCGGCGCCGACATGCCGGTCGTGATTTCCCTCTACAACGCGTTCACCGGCCTCGCCGTCGCCTTCGAGGGATTCGTGCTCGAGAACGCCGCGATGATCATCGCCGGCATCGTGGTCGGCTCCGCGGGCACGCTGCTCACGCAGCTGATGGCGAGAGCCATGAACCGCTCGCTCGGCAACGTCCTGTTCTCCGGCTTCGGCGAGGGCCCGGCCGCGGCGGCCGAGGGCGTGACCGGTTCGCTCAAGCCGATCGAGCCCTCGGATGCCGGCATCATGATGGCCTTTGCGCAGAAGGTGATCATCATCCCGGGCTACGGCATGGCCGTCGCGCAAGCGCAGCACAAGGTCTGGGAGCTGGCCCAGCTCCTGATCGACAAGGGTGTGATGGTGCGCTTCGCGATCCACCCGGTCGCCGGGCGCATGCCGGGACACATGAATGTGCTGCTCGCCGAGGCGGGCGTGCCCTACGACCTGATCTCGGACCTCGACGAGATCAATGCGGAGTTCGAGACCGCGGATGTCGCGCTCGTCATCGGCGCGAACGACGTCGTGAACCCGGTGGCGCGCACGGACAAGGGCAGCCCGATCTATGGCATGCCGATACTGAACGCCGACAAGGCGAAGAACGTGCTGGTGATCAAGCGCGGGCAGGGTGCCGGGTTCTCCGGCATCGAGAATCACCTCTTCTATCTCGACAACACGCGCATGGTCTATGGCGACGCGCAGAAGGTCGCGGGCGAGCTGATCCACGCCGTCAAGGCCGCCGGCTAATCGAAGTCTCGCCATTCCGGGTGCGGGCGTGCCGGATGGCGAGCGAGTCGAACTGAAGGGGACGCACCCCTTCATATTCGGGGATACCGCTGCCTCCTCGAATATGAAGGGGTGCGTCCCCTTCAATTCAGGTGTCGGTCAAGAGATCTTCGTAGAACGCGCCGAAGGGGCGCGACCGGTGGCGGAGCTGTATTTCGAGGATCCAGAGGTCCGGCGACGGCACGAAGCGCATGTCGGCGAGCGCGCCGTCGAACTGCGCCGAATGCGGGAAATCGGACACGCGGTGGCCGCTCAGGGCCGGGTCAAGGACCCAGCCGCGGGCCTCCGATTCCAGGGCGGCGGCCCGATACATCGCCTCGCCCGTCAGGCCCTCGCGCTGCCAGCGGCAACGCACCGCGTCGAACACGGCGCGGGCATCGCGCGCAATGCGCCGCATCTCGGGGTCGGAACCTGTCACAAAGGTGTCGGCTCCGTCGGCTTCGCAACCCCGCCAGACCGGGCTGATGTCGACGAAGAAAATGTCGTCCTCGCCGAGCACGACCCCGGGATCCGACGGCGCATCGAAGGACAGCCGCGTATTGAGGCCGAATCGCAGGTTGACGTCATGCCATGCCTGCGTGAGTCCGTTCTCACGAAGCACCGCGTGCAGCACTGCGACGCCATCGGCCTCGGTCATGCCCGGGCGAATCCGCGGCCCGGCCCGGCAGATTGCATCGAGCGTGCGTCGCCGGGCCTCGAGCATCGCGCCAGGGTCATGGCGCGGGCCGCATGATTCGGCCTGGGCGCGGTCGGCGGGGGGACTCAAGTGTGCCGGAGGGGACGCTCCCCTTCAGTGGCGCTACGACTCAACTCAGCACTCCGTAGATGGCTGAAGGCGAACCTCCCCGGCGCCTCCGTCTCAGGCCTCGTCGGCGTCGGGCATCAGGAGCCACAGCAGCAGGTAGACGATGATGCCGGGGAACGCCGCGGAAAGAATCGAGACGATCACGTAGGCGATGCGGACACGGTCGGCTTTCCAGCCGAGCCACTCGGCGAGGCCTCCGCAAACCCCGGCGATCATCCGTTCGTGCGAGCGCTTCAGCGGTGCGTTCGGCATGGTGGGAATATCCTCCCACGGTCATGCCCGGGATGCGAGTCCGGGACCCTAAGGCCGGCGAACAGGCGGGGCGGGCCGCGTGCCCGCGCGCCGCTGGATGACCTGGCGTCGTTGCTCCGGCGTCAGGCGCCGCCAGCGCTCGCGCAATTCCTCGCGCCGCTCGGGCGGCAGGGACTGGAAGCGGTGGAAAGCCTCGCGCAGCTTCTGTTTCCGTTCGGGCGTCAGTTCGCGAAACCGGCGCCAGCGCTCGCGCAGCTTCTGACGCTCTGCCGGCGTGAGTTTCCGCCACTGCTGCCAGCGGGTCCGCGCCCGGGAGCGATCTTCGTCGCTCATCGAAAGCCAGCGTTGCGCGCCTTCCGCCATCGCCCGCTGGCGGTCGGGCGTAAGCGCGTTCCAGCCCGCCTTCTGACCCGCGAGCAGATCCCGGGTCGGTCCGTCGAGCGAGTCCCAGGCTACGGGCGTTTCAGGGGAGGGCTCGTCCGCGGCGGCGGCCACGCCGCCGACCAGGAGCCATGCGATCAGCATTGCTGCGAACTTATTCATCGTCGTCTTCCTTCGAAGTCTCCTGCTCGATGCGTTCCAGCGCGCGCTCGGCCTCTGCCGATTCCATGAACCACACAAAGTCCTCGTCTTCGCCGGCCGTTTCCCCGAGGAACTCCAGAAACTCGGCGTTCGGCGAGACGGTCGCCTGCCCCCGCGCGGGCGGCGTGTCCGCCGCCGCGGCCGGCCAGGCGACGAGCAGCAGGGTCAGGAATCCGGGGCCGCGCATGGCTCAGCCCACGTCGCCCGAAATCTGCTCGTCCGCCCAGTCATAGAACCCCTCGTCCGCGGCAAGCATGTCGAAGTCCTCGCCACCCGCCACGATGTCGAGATCCTCGAGCGCAATGGCCGATGCCCGCGGCGGCCCCGGTGCGGCGTCGTCCTCGCGCTGCCAAAGCAGCGCCGCGACCACCGCCGCGGCTGCGGCGCCCGCAGGCACCCAGAGCGCCGGCCCGGAGATGCGCCGGTGACTCAGCCCCTCGAGCGCCGCCGCCCGCGCGCGGGCAAGTCGCGAGCGCGTCGCGCCGTCCTGCGCCTCGACGCTCGCGTCGAAAGCCGCGCGGCTGCGTTTTTCCAGCTTGCGCATGGACTCGTTCATGTCTTCCCCTCCGGTATCGCCTGCTGCAGGGCCTGCATGGCGCGAAAGTAATGCGTCTTCACGCTGCCTTCCGAGCAGCCCATCGCGATGGCCGCCTGCGCGACGTCCAGTCCCTCGAAATTGCGCAGCAGGAAAGCTTCCCGCTGGCGGCTTGAAAGCGTGGCGAGCACGGCCTCGATGCGCGCGAGCAGCTCCTCGCCCTCGAGCGCCTGGTCGGGCCGGCTTCGTGGATCGACTGCGTCGTCGAGCGGATCGGGCGCCTCTTCCCCGGCGTCGCGGCCAGCCCAGACGGCCATGACGACCCGCCGCAGCTTCCGGCGGCGCTGGAAGTCGGTGATGCGGTTGCGCAGGATCCGGTAGAAGAGCGGGCGCCATTCGGGCTCGGGACGACGCCCGTAACTGCGCACCAGCCGGATCATCGCGTCCTGCACGGCATCCTCGGCTTCCATGCGATCGCGAAGCGCCATGGAGGCGATGCGAAGCGCGCGGCGTTCGATCCCGGCGAGGAACCTGTCGAGCGCGCGCTCCCGGTCCACCGTTTCCTCCAGCACGTCGCCCGGGCGATCGAGCGACAATGACGCATCGAGCGTAGCAGAGCGACTCACCGGTTCGTCCTCCATCAGCGCCCGACTCCGCGCGCAGCCCAGGGTGTATAACGTTCCGTTGCTGCGGCGGTTGACGCCGCGATGCCAGCGTATACAAGTGTCTGACGCCCAAGAATATTTTTGAGCGATTCGTTACCCATCCTCCAGGTCGTATTCGACACGCCGCTCAGGCTGTGTTTCGACTACCTTGCGGCGGGCGACACGCCAGCCCCTCGCCCCGGTGCCCGCGTACGCGTCCCGCTCGGACGCCGGCGCGCGGTCGGCGTCGTCGCCGCGCACGCCGGGGCGAGCACGCTGCCGCGGGCGCGCCTCAAGCCGGTCATCGAGACTCTCGACGCGACGCCGCTCTGGGACGAGGCCACCTTCGGCCTGCTGCGCTGGGCAGCGGACTACTATCACCATCCGCTGGGCGAGGTGCTCTTCGGCGCGATGCCGAAAATGCTGCGCACGGGCGGCGCGGCGCTTCGGGACGAAATCGTGTGGCAGCTCTCCGTCGCCGGGCGGGCGGCAATCCATTCCGGCGCCCGCCTGGGCCGGCGACAGAAGGAACTGGCCGCGCTCGCCGCCGGCGAGGGAGTCGCATCCGCAGCCATCACGGAGGCCGCGCTCACGGCCGCCCGGCGCGATCTCGCGCGGCGCGGCTGGCTTGAATCGCGTTTGCGGCCGGAAGCTTCGCCGGCCGCCGGCGCCGGCCGCCCGGGCCCGGTGCTGACGGCCGACCAGGGCGCAGCACTCTCAAGGATCGGGGAATCGCTCGGGAGCTTTGGCGCCTTTCTCCTCCATGGCGTCACCGGCAGCGGCAAGACCGAGGTTTACCTGCGGCTCATCGAACGCGTTCTCGAATCCGGGCGCGGCGCGCTCGTGCTGGTGCCCGAGATCGCTCTGACGCCGCAGCTCGTCGGCCGGTTCCGCGCGCGGCTAGCAGCACCGGTCGTCGCGCTGCACTCCTCGCTCGCCGACGGCGCGCGCCTGGCAGCCTGGCGCGCCGCGGCTTCGGGGCGGGCGCCCGTCGTGATCGGCACACGCTCCGCGGTCTTCACGCCGCTGCCCGCACTCGGCCTCGTCGTCGTCGACGAGGAACACGACGCCTCCTACAAGCAGCAGGACGGATTCCGCTATTCCGGCCGCGACCTCGCGGTCTCGCGCGCGCAGCGCGCCGGCGCACCGGTCGTGCTGGGTTCCGCGACGCCGTCGCTGGAAACGCTCTCCAATGCCGCAGCCGGGCGCTACGTGAGGGTCTCGCTGCCCTTGCGCACCGGCCGCGCCGGCAAGCCACGGGTCACGGTGGTGGACCTGCGCGTCAATCCGGCGCGCGACGGGCTCTCGCCGCCGGCGATCGCGGCGATCGAACGCCATCTCGGAGAGAACGGGCAGGTGCTCGTCTTCCTGAACCGGCGCGGCTATGCGCCGACGATGTTCTGTTCCGGCTGCGGCTGGATCGCGCCCTGCAAGTCCTGCGACGCGCGGCTTACGGTGCACTTGCGGCGCGCGCTCCTGTCCTGCCATCACTGCGGCGCCGAGAAGACGATGCCCTTCGCCTGCCCGCGCTGCGGCAACGAGCTGGCACCGGTGGGCGAAGGCACGGAGCGCGTCGAGACGACGCTGATGCAGATGTTCCCGAAGTCTCCGCTGGTGCGCATCGATCGGGACGTGATCCGGCGGCGCGGCGACATGGAGGGCGCGCTCGCCTCGGTCGCGGACGGCCGCACCCGGATCCTGCTCGGCACGCAAATGCTCACCAAGGGCCACGACTTTCCCGACGTGACGCTGGTCGTCGTGCTGGCGGCCGACCAGGGGCTTTTCGGCGCCGATTTCCGCGCCAGCGAGCGCCTGGCGCAGCAGATCGTGCAGGTTGCCGGCCGCGCCGGCCGTGGCGACCGGCCCGGCGAGGTCCTGATCCAGACCGCCTATCCCGATCATCCGCTGCTGAAGTGCCTCATCACCGAGGGCTACGACGGTTTCGCGGCGCTCGCGCTCGAGGAGCGGCGCGAGGCGCAGTGGCCGCCGTACTCGCATCTCGCGCTGCTGCGCGCCGATTCGCCCGTGCGCGCGGAGGCCTTCGATTTCCTCCGGGCGGCCGAAGCCGCAGCGCCGGCTTCTGGCAGGCACGGCATCCGCATCCTTGGCCCGGCATCCGCCGCGATGGCCCGGCGCGCGGGCCGGTATCGCGCACAGCTCCTGCTCGAGTCGCAGGCGCGCGGCGCGCTGCAGGCTTTCCTCACCGAATGGGTCGCCAAAGTCGCGAAACTCCGAACGCCGCGCACGCTGCGCTGGTCGCTCGACGTCGATCCCTCGGAAGTCGATTGAGCTAGAATCGCGCGCTTGAAAAACCGCATCGAAAAACTGGTGAATGACGCGCTCGCGGCGCTGCCGGCGGGCGCGCTCGGCGATTCGCCGCCGCCCGACCCGGGCATCGAGCGCAGCCGCGATCCGGCACACGGCGACTTCGCGACCGGGATCGCCATGCGCCTTGCAAAACCCGCGCGCTCGAATCCGCGTGCGCTCGCCGCGAAGATCGTCGCGGCACTGCCCGCAAACGAGATCATCGCGAAGACCGAGATCGCGGGCCCGGGCTTCATCAACTTCTTCATGACGCCCGCCGCCTGGCAGGCCGAGATGAGCCGCGTGCTCACGGAGGGCGATGACTATGGGCGCGGCGGCGACGGCGCCGGCCGGAGCGCGATCATCGAGTTCGTCTCCGCGAACCCGACCGGGCCGCTGCATGTCGGCCACGGCCGGCACGCGGCCTTCGGCGCGACGGTCGCAAACCTGCTCGAGGCGGACGGCTGGCGCGTGCACCGCGAGTACTACGTGAACGACGCCGGGCGGCAAATGGACATTCTCGCGGTCAGCGTGTGGCTGCGCTATCTCGAGCTTCTCGGCGAGACGATCCCGTTTCCGGCGAACGGCTATCGCGGCGACTACGTGCGGACCGTCGCCGGGCGGCTGCGCGAGCGCCGGGGCGAATCGCTGCGCCGGCCTGCAGCAGAGGTCATCGCCGGCCTGCCGCGTGACGAGCCGGCGGGCGGCGACAAGGACCAGTACATCGATGCCGTCATCGCCCGCTCCAAAGCGCTGCTCGGAGACGGTTTCCGCATCGCGTTCGATTCGGGGCTGACCGAGATCCTCGCGGACATCCGTGAGGACCTCGCCGACTTCGGCGTGCGCTTCGATCGCTGGTACTCCGAGCAGGATCTCGGCGACGGGCACGACGGCGGACCCATCGACCGCGCGCTGCAGCGGCTGCGCGCGCATGGCCACGTCTTCGAGCAGGGGGGCGCAATCTGGTTCCGGGCGACGGCCTTCGGCGACGAAAAGGACCGCGTCGTCATCCGTGCGAACGGCCAGAAGACCTACTTCGCCTCCGATATCGCCTATCATCTGGACAAGCGCGAGCGCGGGTTCGACCTGCTCCTGACGATCCTCGGCGCCGATCACCATGGCTATGTCGCGCGCGTACGCGCGGGGCTCGCGGCGATGGGTGAGCCGCCGGAATCGCTGCAGGTGCCGATGGTCCAGTTCGTCACGCTCTACAAAGGCGGCGAGAAAGTCGCGATGGGCAAGCGCGAGGCGCAATTCGTGACGCTCAGGGAACTGCGCGCCGAGGTCGGCAACGACGCGGCGCGATTCATCTACGTGATGCGCTCGAATGACCAGTCCCTCGACTTCGACCTCGAGCTCGCAAAGAAGCAGAGCATCGACAATCCGGTTTACTACGTCCAGTACGCGCACGCGCGCATTGCGAGCGTGCTGAAGCAGTCCGCGGAGCGCGGTCTGCCGTTCGACCGCGACGCCGGGATTGCGGCCCTGCCCGTGCTTGGCGAGTCGCCCGAGCTTGCGTTGATGCGCGAGATCTCGCGCTGGCCGGAAATCCTGCACCAGGGCGCCACGCAGCGGGCGCCGCACGTCGTCGTGCATTACCTGCGCGAGCTGTCCCAGGCCTTCCACGCCTGTTACGCGGCGCTACCCTTCATCGTCGACGACGCGGAGCGCAGGAACGGCCGCCTCGCAATGATCGCCGCGGCGCGCCAGGTGCTGCAGAATGCACTCGGGATTCTGGGCGTGTCGGCCCCGGAGACGATGTAAGGAAGCCGATGGTCGCCAGGGACTACAAGCGCAGCCGCGGACGCCGCGAGGGATTCTCCGGCTGGACGGGCCTCTTCATCGGCCTCGTCGCCGGCCTGGCCGTGGGGCTCGCACTCTATGTCTTCGACCCGCGAGGGCCGCGGCCGCCGGAGGCCGATGGCAAGGCCGCGGCCCCGGCCGAGCCGGCGTCGGCCCGCGAATCCTCCGCCGACGAGCCGGGCGAACGCTACGACTTCTACCAGATGCTGCCGAATTTCGAGGTAGTGGTGCCGGAGAAGGAGGTCGTGATGCCCCGCGACGCGCCCGAAGCCGCGGAGAAGAAAGGCGCCTATGTGCTCCAGGCCGGCTCGTACAAGCGGTTCGAGGACGCCGACCGCGTGCGGGCGCAACTGGCCCTCCAGGGCATCGAGTCGAACGTGCAGCGCGTCGCGATCGACAACGACACCTGGCATCGCGTCCGCATCGGGCCCATCAGCGATCCCGCCGAGCTCAACCGAATCCGCGAGCGGCTGAAGGAAGCCGAGGTCGACTTCCTGATCGTCAAAGTCGGCGATTAGGCGGGGTCAGGCCCCGCCCATTCGTCAACGTCGCCTGCTCGATGACGCCGGTCAGTCCTCGGTGATCTGCCGGAAGTCTACGCCCAATGAGCGGAGCTTTCGGTAGAGGTGCGTGCGCTCCATGCCGACGCGCTTGGCGAGCAGGCCCACCTTGCCGTTGCAGAGCATGAGCTGCTGGAGAAGGTAGGCCCGCTCGAACTGCTCGCGCGCCTCCCGGAGCGGCAGCGCCAGCAGGTCCTGCTTCACCAGCGGCTCGTCCGGGGCCTGCTGCACCACAAGGTGCTGCTCGATCTCGTCGAGGCCAATCTCCTCCGGCCCACCCATGATCAGCACGCGCTGCACCAGGTTCCGGAGTTCCCTCACGTTGCCCGGCCAGGGGTAATTCCGCAGCCGGTTCTGTGCGGCGACCGAGAAACGCCTGAAATGCATGCCCTCCTCATCCACGAACCGGTCGACGTAGTGGCGGAGCAGGTCCGGCACGTCCTCGGCGTACTCGCGAAGCGGCGGAATGCGGATCGAGATGACCTCGAGATGCGCGAGCAGGTCGCGACGCAGCCCGCTCGCCGGGCCATCGTGCCCGGGCACGGCCGCCGTGACAAATCGGGCATCGAAGGGGATGACCTCGCCCGCGCCGTCGCGCTGCCAGCCGCCCTGCTCGAGGTCCGCGAGCAGCAGGCGTTGCGCCTGCGCGGTCAGGTCCTCGACGCCGCTCAGGAACAGCGTGCCGCCTCGGGCCTGTTGGTAGAAGCCCGGCTCGGACTTGCCGCCGGCAGAAGCGCCGCGCAACTTCGCCGCCGCGGTCGCGTCGTCGAGGCTCGCGCAGGTGACTGCGACGAATGGGCCGGCGGCACGCGACCCCAGCGAATGCATGTAGCGCGCGAATGCCTCGCGGCCGGTTCCCGCTTCGCCGACCAGCATGACGGCGGCGTCGTGGCCTGCGACCTGCTGCACCTGCTCGCGCAGTCTCTGCATCAGCCGGCTCTTGCCGACCGGCGCGACCAGCGGCGGAATCAGCGTGCGCTGCGCCTGCCGCCGGCGCTTGCCCGCTTCGAGCGCGCGCTCCGCCGTGCGCAGTAGCTTGGCGATCGACAGCGGCTTCTCGACGAAGTCGAAGGCGCCGAGGCGAGTCGCCTCGACCGCGGTCTCGACCGTGCCGTGGCCTGACAGCATGACGACGGGGCAGCGCAGCGTGTGCTTTTCATTCCATTCGCGCAGCAGCGTGATGCCGTCCATGTCCGGCATCCAGATGTCCAGCAGCACGAGGTCAGGCTCCTGGCGCGCGGCCGCTCGCCGGGCGGAAGCGGCGTCAGCGGCGACCTCGATCTCATAGCCCTCCTCCGCGAGGATCTCCGAGAGCAATCCCCGGATATCGGCTTCGTCGTCGACGACGAGAATTCTGGGCGAACTCATGCTTTCTCTCTCCTCGCCTCGGCCCGCCGCGCCTCACGCGCGGCCGCCGGCAACGTAATGCGTACCCTCGCGCCGCCCTGCGGCGCATTGTCGACCTCGACGGCGCCGCCGTGTTCCTCGACGATCCGGCGCACGATGGCGAGCCCGAGCCCCGTCCCCTTCGGTTTCGAGGTGACGTAGGGATCAAATGCCTGCTCGAGCAGGCCGCCCTGGAAGCCCGGTCCGTTGTCGATGACGGTCAGGGCGATCTGGTCGCCCACGCGCTTCGTCTCGATCATGATGACAGGATTCGGCCGCCCGTCGAGCGCCTCGAGCGAATTCGTCAACAGGTTGTTCAGGAGCTGGCGGATGCGCCCGGGGTCGGCCTCGAGCGAGGACGCCCTCGGATCGAGCGACAGGCCGAAGGCCACGCGCGGATCCTGCGCGTGGTAGAGGTCAGACACCTGGCGGATCATCACGCCGAGGTCGAACTCGCTGACGTGCATTTCCGGCGCTTTCGCGTATTCCGAGAACGCCGCGACCATCTGCTTCATCGCCTCGACCTGCTGCACGATCGTGTGCGTCGAGCGGTCGAGGAGCTCGGCCTCGGGAGCGCCGAGCCCGCGCATGAGCTTGCGCCGCATGCGCTCGGCCGAAAGCTGGATCGGCGTGAGGGGATTCCTGATCTCGTGCGCGAGGCGGCGAGCGACTTCGCCCCAGGCCGCCTGGCGCTGCGCCTGCAGCAGCTGCGTGACCTCGTCGAACACCAGCACCAGCCCCTGCGCGCCGGCGTCGCCTGGGAGCGCCGTACAGGCGCAGACGAGCTCACGCCGGCCGGCATCGGTGCGCAGCGTCACCTGCTCGCGCCATTCCGTCTCGCCGGCCTCCATGTGCCTCTGCAGCACTTCGTGCAGTTCGGTGAGCAGCGGCTGCCCGGCCGCGATTTCCGCGAGCGGCCTGCCGGCACTGCCGGTGAAGTCGACGCCGAGGATGCTGCCGGCGGCCTGGTTCACGACGCGGACGCGCAGGTCCGGCTCGAGCGAGACGACGCCGCTCGTGAGCCGCGCGAGGATCACCTCGAGAGCCGCGCGCTCGGCCTCCACCGCGGCGCGGCTTCGCTCGGTCTCCTCGCGCGCACGGGCGAGCTTTTTCGTCATGTCGTTGAATGAAGTGACGAGATAGCCGATCTCGTCGTGCGAGGGGCGCTCGATGCGCGTGTCGAGGTCGCCTTTTGCGACCGCGCGCGTGCCGGCGATCAGGTCCTGGACCGGGCGCACGAGACGCTCGGAGAAATACAGCGCGCCGTAGATCGCGGCGAGCAGCGCCATCAACAGCACCAGCGACAGCGTCAGGACGAACGAGGCCTTCAGCGGCTCGCGCAGGTACGACAACTGCCCGTACTGCTGATACGCGGCCTGCACCGTGGCGGCGAGGTCGGACAGGCGCTGCGGCACCGGATAGGTCGCGATGAGCAGCCTCGCGTGCAGCGCGGTGCCGACGCGGATCTGCGTCGCCGCCTGCACCTCGTAGCCGCCGCCCTGGGCGGGCTGCAGGCTCACGAGCGGCCGTCCCTGGCGCAACTGCAGCAGCAGCTCCTCGGGCGGCACGCCGGGAAGCTGGTGCAGCATGCCCACGCGGCTGTAGGCAAGCGGCTGGCCGCCCGCGCTCGTGACGATGAGCTCCTCGGCGTCCGAGGCATGCAACTCGTCATCCAGCGCGAGGTACAGCGGCCCGCCGGACAGGCCCTGGAGCCGCTGCGCGATCCGCTCGGTGCGGTCGAGATACTCGCGCATGCGCAGGTCGAGCGACGCACGCGAAAGGCCGAGCGCGTCGGTGAGTCCCTGGCGCACCTCGGCATGGAACCAGCTGTCGATGCCGCGTGTCAGGAACATCACGGAGAACGTGAAAACCAGGAGCAGCGGCGCGATGGCGAGTCCTCCGAACATGAGGAGCGTGCGGCCGCGCAGCCGCGAGCCCGGCACATGCCTGCGCCAGTCGCGCACGAAGTCCGCGAGCCGGCCGCCGATCAGCACGAGGAGCGCGATGACGCCGGTGATGTTGACCAGCAGGATCACGAGATAAAGCTCGCCGAATCGCTGCGGGCCCTCGGACGTCATCGCCAGCATGACGAGCGCCGTGACCCAGATGATGATGCCGGCGCCGGCCACAAACGGGAACCAGCGCCGGATCATGGCCGCACCTTCCACGCGTACCATTCCGTGGTGCGCGACCAGCTCTTCCAGAAGAGCAGCAGGCGGACGGCGGCGGGCAGCTCCCCGATCTCAACCGACGCGCGCACGCGCATGTTGAAGCGCCTGCCCTCGGGAAGCGTCGTAGTGTCCGCGATCGTGATCCCGCTGATGCGCGACAGCGCCTCGAGCGCCTCGGCCAGGGTGGCATGGCTGACGTGCGCGCCGCTCCGGTCGTCAGTCGCGACGAAGCGCTCGGAAATCGCGTCATAGGCGAGCTGCCACTCGCGCGTCATCGAGACGACGTTCTCGTCCGGCAGCAGGCGACGCTCGACGCTGGCCTCGACCTCGAGCTTCAGCACCAGCGGTACGCCTTCTTCGAAAGCCTGCTGCGCCGCGTCGGCCAGCGCGAGGTCGAGACTCACGTCGAGCTGCCATGTGCCGTTCGCCAGCTCGACGTAGGCGTTCCTCACTTGGAAGCGCCCCGGGTCCTCCGCGCGCGTGGGGGAGACCGTTGCCGCGCCAAGCAGCGCAACGAGAGGAATGAGCCAGCGACGTCCCCGCACCGAATACACGCCGGTTCCCCGGAGCCTCGGATCTAGTCCCGCATCGAGCGCGTGGCGTGCGCGCCCTGGCGGGACAAGACGCGAGCCGGAGCGCCCTGGTCGAAACCATGAGCGAGGCGAGCAACGAAGTCCCGCCAGGGCAGGCGCGTAACGCGCAGGGACCGGGCGATTTTCGTCCGTGGCTGCGTTGCTTCTCGCCCAGGTAACATCGATACACCTCGCTCGTCGCGCCTTGCCACGGACGAAAATCGCACGCGGTCGCGCCCATGCGGGACTAGAGGCTCCTAGGCCCGCTTCTCGAGGCAGGCGTAGTAGAAGCCGTCAGCGTCAGCCGCGGCGCTTGCGAGCGCGCAGCCAGGCTCCGCAAGCTGCCACGGCAGTGCGCCCGGCAGCAAAAGCCTAGCAGATTCGGTCACATCGGCCGCCGACGGCTCGCCGGCGAGGAAGCGGCCCACCACCTCGGCGTTTTCGGCCCGCAGGACCGAGCAGCTCGCGTAGACCAGCCGGCCGCCGGGCGCGAGCAGGCCAAAACAGGACTGCAGAAGCGCGGCCTGCCGCGCGGCAAATCTCGGGATGTCGTCGGGACGGCGCAGCAGCTTGATGTCCGGGTGGCGCCGGATCACGCCGGTGCCGGAACAGGGCACGTCGAGAAGGATGCGCTCGAATGGGCGACCGTCCCACCATTTCGCGGGACTTCCCGCATCGCCGACGACGATACGCGCCTCGAGACGAAGCCGTGCCAGGTTCGACTCGATACGTGCGGCACGCGCGGCGTCCATGTCGAGCGCGACGAGCTCGGCGACGGCGGGCACGCGCTCGAGCAGGTGGCAAGCCTTGCCGCCCGGCGCCGCGCAGGCATCGAGAACGCGCATGCCCGCAGCCACGGCGAGAAATCCCGGCGCGAGCTGTGCGGCGGCGTCCTGCACCGACACATCGCCCTCGGCAAAGCCGGGCAACGCATCGACGTCGGCAGGCTGCATGAGCCGCAGCGCCTCGGGTGCGAAGTCGCAGGGCTCGGCCGCGAGTCCCGCCGCGGCCAGGCGCGCCCGGTATTCGTCGCGCGTCGTGCGCCTCGCATTCACGCGCAACCACATCGGCGGCTCGCAGTTGCCTGCGGCCGCGATCGCTTCCCCGCCCGCCCCCCAGTCGCGAGCAAAAGCGTCGAGCATCCATTCCGGATGCGCATGACGAGCGGCCCGGCTGCGATGTGCGGCGTCGACGATGCCTTCGCGTTCGCGCTGGAATCGGCGAAGGACCGCGTTGACGAGGGCCGCCGCACGCGGCCGCCCGAGAGCACGCGCCGCCTCGACGGTCTCGGAAACGGCGGCGTGCTCCGGGGTCTTGCCGTGCAGCAGCTGGAAGAGCCCGACCAGCATAAGGGCGCGTATTTCCGAATCGAGCTTCGCGTCCGGCCGGTCGAGGAGCCCCGCGATGCAGGCATCGAGCTCGAAATACCACCGCACGGTGCCGAACGCGAGGGACTGCGTCGCCGGGCGCGGCACGTCCTGCCCGAAGGCCGCGATGGCATCCTCGAGCCGGCGTCCACGATCGGCGACTGCCGCGACCGAGCGCGCCGCCGCGGCACGGATCGCGGCACCCTCCCGCGTGCTCATGCCCGTGCCAATCAGGGAGTCCCGAGCCTGCGTCCGGCAAGCGGCTGCGCATTCGCGAGTTCGGCGGCGGTTACGACGCGACGCCCGGGCAATTGCAGGCGCTTGAGCGCGAGCGTGCCGTCGCCGGTCATCACGACGACACCCCCGGCGTCGGCGCGCAGGATCGTGCCGGGCGCGGCGGCGCCCGCGGCCGCGCCGATTTCGGCCTCGTGGATGCGGAGCTGGACGCCGCCGAGCGTCGTCTCGGCGACGGGGCGAGGATGCAGCGCACGTACGCGCCGTTCGAGTGCGGAGGCCGCCTCCCGCCAGTCGAGCCTCGCCTCGGCCTTGGTCAGTTTCCCGGCATAGCTCGCACGCGACGCATCCTGCGCCTCGAATGCGGCGGCCCCCGCCGCCAGCTCGTCGAGCGCGGCGACGATCAGGGATGCACCCTCGCGCGCGAGCCGCGATTCCAGTGCCCCTGCCGTCTCGCGCGGGCCGATCGCGACCTCGCGCCGGAGCATCACCGGCCCGGTGTCGAGCCCTGCTTCCATGCGCATGATGCACACGCCAGTCTTTGCATCGCCGGCGAGAATCGCGTGCGCAACCGGCGCGGCGCCGCGCCAGCGCGGCAGCAGCGAGGCATGGACATTGAGGCAGCCGAGCCGGGGCAGCCCGAGGATCTCGGGTGGCAACAGCAGGCCATAGGCGACGACGACGATCACGTCGGGTGCGAAACCGGCGATCTCCTCGCACGCGCCGGCGACGCGAAGGCTCTCCGGTTGCCGCACGGGCAACCCGAGCGCAAGCGCTCGCCGCTTCACGGGGCTCGCCGCGAGCCGCCGGCCGCGGCCGCTGGCCCGGTCGGGCTGCGTGAAGACGGCCGAGACGCGATGGCGCGAGGCCGCGATCGCGTCGAGCGACGGCAGCGAGAAATCGGGCGTACCGGCGAAGATGACCGCCAGGCTCGGGTCCATGGCGGCGATGCCGGTCAGATCGCCGGCGCGCGCGAAGACTCGGGCGCGCGGCCTTCCGCGCGCAGCTTCCGCTCCTTCTCGAGTTTCTTGCGCACGCGCTGGCGTTTCATCTCGGAGAGATAATCGACGAACAGCCTGCCGTCGAGATGGTCGATCTCGTGCTGGATGCAGATCGCGAGGAGCCCGTCCAGCTCCTCTTCGAAGGTCTTGCCGTCCCGGTCCTGGGCGCGCACCCGAATGCGCGCGGCGCGTTCGACATCGTCGTAATAGCCCGGCACCGACAGGCAGCCTTCCTGCGAGGTCTCCGTGCCGTCGCGCGCGAGGATCTCCGGATTGACGAAGACGCGGGGCTCGTCGTGCCCCTCGGAGATGTCCGCAACCAGGAGGCGCCGGTGCACGTTGACCTGGGTGGCCGCCAGGCCGATGCCCTTGGCGGCGTACATGGTCTCCAGCATGTCGTCGATCAGTTCACGCAAACGGGAGTCCACCGCGTCCACGGGGACCGCCCGGGTCCGCAGGCGGGGGTCCGGATACTCCAGTATTGTGAGGCGCGTCATGGGAGCAGGCCGTTGGGCGCGTGTATCTGACCCGCGAATGCTGCTAAAGTTCGTCGAAGCATGGACTTACGTCGGTATCCGGATGCCGGGAATTATACGATTCTACGGCCGACCCGGCAGTAAGGGAGCATCCCGCATGGCAATGACCCCGAAGATCCGTTCCCCGCACCCCCTGCGCGCGATGACGGCCGCCGTCGTTGCCGCTCTGGCGATCGCCGTGGCGCTGCCTGCGGCCGTCGCAACGGGCCAGGAGCAGGGCATCGACCGAAGCGTCATCCCGATGTCGCCCGATGCGCCGGACCGCTACGTCGTCCAGCCCGGCGACACGCTCTGGGACATTTCCGCGAAGTTCCTGACGGATCCCTGGTACTGGCCGGAGATCTGGCACATCAACCCGCAGGTCGCGAACCCGCACCTGATCTACCCGGGCGACGAGCTCGCGCTCACCTGGGTCAACGGGCGACCGCAGGTCTCGATCGCGAGCGGGGGCGCCGTGCGCCTCTCGCCGCGCGTGCGCGCCAACCCGTTGTCGGAAGCGGTTCACGCGATCCCGTATGAACGCATCGCAGCATTCATGTCGCGCCCGGCGGTGCTGTCGGCGGATCAGGTCAAGGGCGCGCCCTACGTGGCGCGCGCGCGCGACGACCGCCTGATCTCCGCAGTCGGCAACGACATCTACGTGCGCCGGCTGTCCGATGGTGCGATCGGCAACCGCTACAGCATCTACCACGTCGGCGAGGAGCTCAAAGACCCGGACGACGGCGACGTGCTCGGCTACCAGGGCCTGTTCACGGGCGAGGCCGACGTCAACCGCGTCGGCAACCCGGCGACACTGCGCGTCGTCGACGCCTCGCGTGAGACGCTCGAGGGCGACATCCTGCTGCAGCTCCCCGGCGAAGCGAAGACGGACTTCATTCCGCGTCCGCCGTCGTCGAAGGTCGACGGCAGGATCATGTCGGTCATCGACGACCGCACGATCGTCGCCGACTACGACATCGTGATCATCAACCGCGGCACGAAGCACGGTCTCGCGCCGGGCCACGTGCTTGAAGTCTGGGAAGCGGGCGACAAGGTCCGCGACACGACTCCGAACCGCGAGAGCCGCACAGTTCAGCTGCCCGACGAACGCAACGGGCTCGCGATGATCTTCAAGGCGTATGACCGCATGAGTTACGGGCTCATGTGGCGGTCGGATCGCGAGGTGCACGTGGGCGACGCGGTTCGTTCGCCCGGCGCCGGCACCTGACGCTTCCTGAATCGTTCGTTCGCGGAAACGCCGGCCTCGAGCCGGCGTTTTCCTTTCCGGCGGTCGCATCGCAAGACTGGCCCGCGTGCATCGCTTGCGGCCGGGACCCCCGAGTGAGCGACTAAAGTTCCGGCGGAACGAGCGAGGGAGCCCGCCCCGTCCCTTGCGCGCGCCGGTCGTCTCTTCGCTGACGGCGTGAGACTGGTAATCTCGCGGGATGCGGGAGTTCGAGACGTTCACGAGTCACCTCGAATGCAGCGTGACCGGCCGGCGCTACGAGGCCGACCGGCCACACGGATTGTCGGACGCGGGCAAGCCGCTGCTCGTGCGCTATGAC
This sequence comes from uncultured Gammaproteobacteria bacterium, assembly GCA_963738285.1. Classification (GTDB taxonomy): domain Bacteria; phylum Pseudomonadota; class Gammaproteobacteria; order Steroidobacterales; family Steroidobacteraceae; genus SCUD01. The sequence continues at coordinate 217,376 of CAVTVX010000002.1, forward strand.
CTCGGCGGGATCCGGCGCTCGGTGTCGCGGGGCGCGCTTGCCGCGCGCGATGGCGGATTCTGGAAGTACCGCGAGTTCCTGCCGGTGCGGAGAGACGAAGACGTCGTCAGGCTCGGCGAGGTCGAGACGCCGCTGGTCGAGCTTCGGACGCTCGCGGAACGCGCGGGCGTGTCGTCGCTCCTGGTCAAGGACGAGGGCCGCCTGCCGACCGGCTCCTTCAAGGCGCGCGGGCTCGCGCTCGCCGTCTCCATGGCAAAGGCCTTTGGAATCCGCCGGCTGGCCATGCCGACCAACGGCAATGCGGGCGCGGCGCTCGCCGCCTATGCCGCGCGTGCGGGCATCGAGGCACACGTCTTCTGCCCCGCCGACACGCCCGAGATCAACGTGCGCGAGATCGCGCTCGCGGGCGCCCGGGTGACGCTCGTCGACGGGCTCATCAACGACTGCGGGCGGCGAGTGGCTGAGGACCGGGAGCGCATGGGCTGGTTCGACGTCTCCACACTGAAAGAGCCCTACCGGATCGAGGGCAAGAAAACGATGGGTATCGAGCTCGCCGAGCAGCTCGGCTGGATCCTGCCCGACGTCATCTTTTATCCGACGGGCGGCGGCACGGGCCTCATCGGCATGTGGAAGGCCTTTGCCGAGCTCGAGGCCGTGGGTCTCATCGGACCTGCGCGGCCGCGCATGGTCGCCGTACAGGCTGCCGGTTGCGCACCCATCGTGCGCGCGTGGCAGGCAGGTGCGGAGCACGCGACCCCGTGGGAGGACGCGCAGACCTGCGCGGCCGGGATCCGTGTGCCCGCGGCGATTGGTGACTTCCTGATCCTGAGGGCGGTGCGTGAAAGCGGCGGCTTCGCCATCGCCGTGGACGATGCAGAAATAAATGTGGCGCTGGCGGAGGTCGCGAAGGGCGAGGGGCTTCTCCTCTGCCCGGAGGGCGCAGCCACCGTCGCGGCCTGGCACGCGGCGCTCGCGGACGGCCGGGTCGGCAGGCATGAACGGGTCGTACTCTTCAATTGCGCGAGCGGTCTGAAGTACCCCCTGCCTCCACTCAAAGGGGACGGTCCCCTCTAGAGGGGACCGTCCCCTCTGAATGAGTGCGTTGGCGGCGATTTTTGGAGAAACCCGCTGGAGGCCGGCCGCGGACAATGGGCCGGTGACCCCTGCCGACCGTACGCTGGAGCTTGCCGCCTGGCTCAAGCGCCTGCGTGACCCGGGCGACCGGGACCCGGCAGGCATTGAGCGCGACCTGTCCTGGCTCGGGAGGCCGGGGCGGACGCTCCTGACCGCCGACGATCCGCGTTACCCGGCCCCGCTCGCCGCAGTCCCCGGCATGCCGCCCGCGCTTTTCGTCGAGGGCGACCCCGCCCTGCTCTCGCGGCCGCAGATTGCCATCGTCGGCAGCCGCGCGGCGACCGCCGTGGGGCGCGAGACGGCCTTCAATTTCGCCGCGCGCCTCGCCGCCCGGGGCCTTGCGATCACGAGCGGCCTGGCGGCCGGCATCGACGCGGCGGCCCACCGCGGCGCGCTCGCCGTGGGTGGCGTCACGATCGCGGTATGCGGCACCGGGCTCGATCGCGTCTACCCGGCCGAACACCAGGGCCTCGCCGCCGCAATCGCGGCGTCAGGCGCGCTGATCAGCGAGTTCCCGGCGGGTACTCCTCCGCGTTCGCGCAACTTCCCGCGCCGCAACCGGCTGATGTCAGGCCTCGCGCGCGGTGTGCTCGTGATCGAGGCCGCGGCACGATCCGGTTCGCTCATCACCGCGCGCCTCGCCGGCGAGCAGGGACGGGAAGTCATGGCGGTTCCCGGCTCCATACATAATGCCCTCGCGCGCGGCTGCAATCGCCTCATCAAGGACGGCGCCGCGCTCGTCGAATCGGCCGACGACGTACTCGCGGCACTCGGCATTTCCGGGCTGCCGGATGCGGCGAATCCTGCATCCGAACCGTGCGGCATCGCGAATATTCCGGACGACGCGTTGGACAGCGACGCGGAAATGCTGTTGAATGCGCTCGGTTTCGAGCCGACGGGTCTCGACCGACTGGTTGAAAGAACCGGACTGGCCGCCCGGTCCGTCATCTCGAAACTGCAGTTGCTCGAACTCGAAGGCCGGGTCGAGACCCTGGCCGGCGGGCGGTACGGCCGGACATCACCGAGGCAGGCCCGATGAAGGACAGCGTGCTCGACATCCTGATCCACCTGTTCGAAAACTTCCTGGATGCCGAGGACGATTCCACACCGGACCGCGACGAGCTCAAGACCGAGCTCGAGCAGGCGGGCTACCCGGAAACCGACATCGAGCGTGCGCTGGTCTGGCTCGAGAGCCTGGCTGCCGACCCCGAGCGCGTCCTCGGCGAGGGCACCGCGCGCGCGGTCCGCGTGTTCAGCGGCTCGGAACAGGTCCGGCTCGACACCGATGTCCGCGGCTATCTGCTGCACCTCGAAAACCTCGGCATCCTGTCCGCGGCGCAGCGGGAAGTCGTGATCGACAGGCTGCTGGCGCTCGAGGCCGACGACATCGACATCGAGCAGCTGAAGTGGGTGGTGCTGATGGTGCTGTTCAGTCAGCCCGGGCAGGAAAACGCCTACCAGCGGATGGAAGACCTCGTGTTCGACGAGCGCCGGGACGCAATGCACTGAACGCCGTCGCCCCCTTCGCGCCAGGGAGCCGCGGTCGGACCCGCGGCTTTGGCGTCTCTGGGACCTTGCATTGAACTGGGATACATGAGCGGAAATCTCGTCATCGTCGAGTCGCCCGCCAAGGCGAAAACGATCAAGAAATACCTCGGGCCCGACTTCGAGGTGCTGGCCTCCTATGGCCACGTCCGCGACCTCATCGAGAAGGAAGGCGCGGTGAATCCGGACCGCGACTTCGAGATGAAGTACCAGCTCATCGACAAGAGCCGGCCGAAGGTCGAGGCAATCGAGCGTGCGATGAAGAAGGCGAGCGCGCTCTACCTCGCGACCGACCCGGACCGCGAGGGCGAGGCCATTTCCTGGCACCTGTCCGAGATCCTGCGCGAGCATGGCGCGCTCGACGGCAAGGACCTGCGACGCGTGCGCTTCTACGAGATCACGAAGAACGCGGTCCGCGCGGCAGTTGCCGAGGCCGAGAGCGGCGTGAACGAGAGCCTCGTCAACGCCTACAAGGCGCGCCGCGCGCTCGACTACCTGGTCGGCTTCAACCTGTCCCCACTGCTCTGGAAGAAGATCAAGCCGGGCCTCTCCGCAGGCCGGGTGCAGAGCGTCGCTCTCAGGCTCATATGCGAGCGCGAGGCGGAGATCGCGAAATTCATCCGCCAGGAATACTGGACGGTCGAGGCGGATGCCTCCAAGGATTCCGCGCGATTTCCGGCACGGCTCATCGAGTTCCGCGGCGAAAAGGTCGAGGCGGACACGCAGAAGGCCCGTTTTTCCATCACGAGCGAGGCCCGCGCACGCGAGGTCGAGCGCACGATCCTCGCGGCCGCCAATGGGCGCCTCACCGTCGGGAATGTCGAGCGCCGGCCCAAGCGGCGCAATCCGCCGCCGCCGTTCACGACCTCGACGCTGCAGCAGGAGGCCGCGCGCAAACTCGGCTTCACCGCGCGGCGCACGATGCAGACGGCGCAACGCCTGTATGAATCCGGCCATATCACCTACATGCGCACCGACTCCGTGTCGCTGTCCAGGGACGCGATCACCGAGATCCGCGACATGATCCGCGCGACTTTTGGCGACAAGGCGCTCTCGGACGGCATCAACGAATACAAGACCAAGGCGAAGAACGCGCAGGAGGCCCACGAGGCGATCCGGCCGACCGTCGCGACCGAGACGCCGCAGAAGGCCGAGCACGACCTGCACGACGACGACCAGCGCCGCTTGTATGCCCTCGTCTGGAAACGCGCGGTCGCCTGCCAGATGGCGCCGGCGGTCTTTGACACCGTGGCCGTCGATCTCGTCGCCGGCGAGCGCGATGCGGCGGCGGGCAGCAACCGCCACGTGCTGCGCGCGAACGGCCAGACGCTGCTCGAGCCCGGTTTCCTCGCCGCCTACCACGAGGACCACGACGAGGACGAGACCGACGTCGAGAGCGAGGACGAACAGCGCCTGCCCGCACTCGAGCCCGGCGAGATCGTCGCGCTCGAATCGATCCGGCCCGAGCAGCACTTCACGCAGCCTCCGCCGCGCTACACGGAGGCGAGCCTCGTCAAGTCGCTGGAGAGCCACGGCATCGGCCGGCCCTCCACCTATGCGTCGATCATCGAGACGCTGCGCTACCGGCGTTACGTCGAGATGAGCGGGCGGGCCTTCATCCCCACCGACATCGGCAAGATCGTCAGCAAGTTCCTGGTGAAGTTCCTCGGCACCTACGTCGACTACGGATTCACCGCGCAGATGGAAGACGTGCTCGATGAGATCAGCAACGGCGAGAAGGAGTGGCACGTCGAGCTGGGCCGCTTCTGGAAGCCGTTCATCAAGCTCGTCGAGCACATCACCAAGTCCGTGAGCCGCGAGGAAGTCGCCGAGTCGCGCGAGATCGGCCGGGACCCCGTCTCCGGCAAGCCGATCAGCGTGCGCATGGGCCAGTACGGCCCGTTCGTCCAGCAGGGAACGCGCGACGACCCCGAGAAGCCGCGCTTCGCGAGCTTGCTGCCCGGGCAGCACATGGATGACGTCACCCTGGCTGACGCGCTGAAGCTCCTCTCGCTGCCGCGCGAGCTCGGTCACGCGCCGGACGGCACGCCCATCGGCGTCGGGCGCGGCCAGTACGGCCCCTACGTGAAGTTCGGGGCCAAGTACGCCTCGATCAAGGAGGATGACCCGTTCACGCTCGAGCTCCCGCGCGCACTCGAAATCATCGAGGCGAAGCTCGCGGCCGACCGCGAGCGCACGATCAGGGACTATCCGGAGGCCGGCATCCAGGTGCTGAAGGGCCGCTACGGCCCGTATGTCACCGACAGGAAACGCAACGCGAAGGTGCCAAAGGACCGCGAGCCCGCTTCGCTCACGCTCGAGGAATGCCAGGCCCTGCTCGCCGCGGCGCCGGAGCGCAAGGGCCGGTTCGGACGGCGCGCCAGGGCCGCCGTGCCGGCTCCCGCCGCCGATGGCGCCGCAGCCAGTGCGCCCGCAGCGAAGCCGCGCGCGCGGAAGAAAGCGGTTGCAGCTCCGGACAGCGCGGGCTCGAAAGAGGCAAAGCCCGGGAGGTCGAAGGCCGCCAGGAAGAAGTCGCGCGCGAAAAGCGCGGCGCGCGAAGAGCCCGCTGCGGGAGGCTGAACCGTGACCGATCGCGTCGCCGTGCGCGCATGGCTCGCCGGGTTGCAGCAGAGCCTGGTCGAAGCGATCGAGCGCGCCGACGGCGGCGCGCGCTTCGGCCGCGACCGGTGGGAACGCCCGGGTGGCGGCGGCGGCGAGTCGCGAGTCCTCAAGGACGGCGCGCTCATCGAGCAGGGCGGGATCAATTTGTCCGAGGTCATGGGCGCGAGCCTGCCCGCCTCCGCGACGCAGGAGCGTCCCATGCTTGCCGGCGCGCCATTCTCCGCGACGGGCGTCTCGCTCGTGCTGCATCCGCGCAATCCGCACGTCCCGACGACGCACCTGAACCTGCGTTTCTTCATCGCGGAGCCCGCGGGCGGGGTACCCGTATGGTGGTTCGGCGGCGGCTTCGATCTCACGCCTTGCTACCCGGTGCACGAGGACGTGCTGCACTGGCACCGTACCGCGAAGGAGGCCTGTGCGACGATCGCGGGCGCCTACGGGCGGTACAAAGCCTGGTGCGACCGCTACTTCTTCCTGCCGCACCGCAACGAGACGCGCGGCGTCGGCGGGCTCTTCTTCGACGACCTCGATGCGCCCTCTTTCGAGGCCTGCTTCTCATTCGCGCGTGCCGTCGGCGAGTCCTTCCCGAGGGCCTGGCTGCCGATCGCGGCGCGGCGCCGCGACACGCCTTTCGGGGAGCGCGAACGCGCCTTCCAGCTCCTGCGGCGCGGCCGCTACGTCGAGTTCAATCTCGTCCACGACCGCGGCACGCTCTTCGGCCTGCAGACCGGCGGGCGGACGGAATCCATCCTGATGTCGCTGCCCCCGCTCGTGCGCTGGGAATACGGCTGGACGCCTGAGCCGGGCTCCGCCGAGGAACGGCTCTACCGCGACTACCTGCATCCGCGCGACTGGCTCGGCGAGGCGTGAAGTACCGCCACGCCTTCCATGCCGGAAATTTCGCCGATGTGATGAAACACGTCGCGCTCACGGCGGCGCTGCTGCGCCTCACAGGGAAGGACCGGCCCCTCTTCCTGCTCGACACTCATGCGGGCCGCGGCCGCTATGAAATCGACGCGCGGGGCACCGAAGCGGCGCAAGGCATCGGGAGACTCGTCACCGCGGGGCTGGCGGCCGTACATCCCGCCCTCGCCCGCTACCTCGAGATCCTGCACGGCCTGAATGGACCGGACGGCGCGCTTCACGCCTATCCCGGCTCGCCGCTCATCGTTGCGGCGCTGATGCGCGCGGGCGATCGCGCCGCATTCTGCGAGCTGCAGCCCGCGGAGGCGGACGCGCTGCGGCGGGAATTCCGGGGCGACGCACGCGTCGGCGTGCATTGCCGGGACGGTTTCGAGGCGCTCGGCGCCCTGCTCCCGCCGCCGGAAAAGCGCGGGCTCGCGCTCATCGATCCGCCATACGAGGCACAGGAGGACGAGCTCCTGCGGGTTGCCGATGCGCTCGCGGCCGCGGCCCGGCGCTGGCCGCAGGGCGTGCTGACGGCCTGGTACCCGATCAAGCAGGGCGCGGTGGCGGCACGGCTGCATCGAAGGCTGGAGGCGGCCGGGCTGCGGCGCCTGCTGATCGCCGAGCTCTGCATTCACCCGGATGACTCGCGAGCCGGGCTGAATGGTTCCGGGCTGGTGACAATCAATCCGCCGTGGCGGCTCGAGGAGGACCTGCGGCAGATACTGCCGCCGCTGCACGGTGCGCTTGCCGAGGGCGGCGCCGGCCGCACGCGCGTCTCGCGGCTCGCAGGCGAGTGAGCCTAGTCACCCCATTCCACGGCGCCGTACACCTTTCCTGCGACCGCATCGAGATCCAGGGCGCCCTGGCCGACGACCGCGATGCTGCCGCGGGGCGCCGGCAGCACCACGGCCTTGTATCCCTGCTCGTCGATCCGGATCGGCTTCGGGACGGTGCGATGCCGCAGCATCAGCACGGTGACCGGCCCTTCGGGCATCCTCACGACGAGGTGCGGCACGACGCGCCCGTCGAAGACGCAGCGCGCCGCAAAGGTCACATCGCCGACGCCGGGACGCAGCCGCACGCCCTCCGGGTCGAGCACGCCGGCAAGCGCGTCCGCGGATACGGGCGCCGTCGCTTCCAGCGTGCTGGTTTCACGCAGCACGTGGCCCATCACCTCGCGCGCGATCGATGCGCGAGGTGCGACGACGAGCAGGACTAACCCGACCGCGATGCCCGCCACGAGGCTTGCCGCGATCGCGAATATTCGCCGCCGCGCCGCGACGGGCGGTTCGGGAGTCGCCGATGACGTCCCGGCCGCGCGCGATGGATCGATCGTGAGCGCGCGCCGTATGAGCCCGTCCATCGCGCGCAATTCGTCATGGTAGCGCGCGCAGGCCGGGCAGGCGGCGCGGTGAGCGTCGATCTCGGGATCCCGCGCGGCGGGCTCGGCCCCCACGCGGCGCCTGAATTCCAGGCAGTCCATCATGACGCTTCGTCCCCGGCCACGCCCAACGCCTGGCGCAGCCGCGCGCGCGCGCGGAACAGCCGTGTCAGCACGGCGCCCTGCTGCATTCCCATCATGTCCGCGATTTCCTGAGTCGAGTATCCCATGAGCACCTGCAGGACGAGCGGCTCGCGGTATTCCTCGTCGAGGCGGAAAATCGCGTTGCGCATCTCGGCGACCCGCTCGTCCTCCGGGGCCGAAAGCAGGTCCGACTCCGCGGCAACGAGCGCATCGACGTCGGCGAGCTCGAGCCGCTTCTTCTCGAAGGTCCGCGCGAACTCGCGGCGCACGATCGTGAGCAGCCAGGATTTCGCCTTGCCCTCGTCCGTCAGCGAATCGAACGACTTCCAGGCCCGCAACATCGACTCCTGGACCACATCCTCGGCAAGCACCCGGTCACGACCCAGCCACCAAGCGAATCGCAGCAGGTCCGGCCGGAGGTTTTCACACACGATGCCGAAACGACGACGCCGGTCCGTTTCTCCGTCCGCGCGGTTCATGTATAAAGACCGGTCATATTCGAAGGTTATTTCCGGCCCCAGGCGGGCGACTCTACCGCAGGATGAGCCGAATCAGGAGCCTGATGGGTCGGCGAGCCACAGGAAGTTTTCCCGGCACCCGCCTGCGCCGCATGCGGCGCGACGTATTTTCGCGGCGTCTTGCCCGCGAGACGCGTCTCGCGCCGGATGACCTGATCCAGCCGCTGTTCGCCATCGAGGGCCGGAACCGGCGCGAACCCGTCGCGTCGATGCCGGGCATCGAGCGGCTTTCCACCGACTTGCTGGTGGCGGAAGCCGGCCGGCTGTACGCCTTCGGCATCCCGGCCATCGCCCTCTTCCCGGTGCCGGATCCCGCGTCGAAGACCGCGGACGGACGCGAGGCCTGGAACCCGGAGGGGCTCGTGCAGCGCGCGGTGCGCGCGCTCAAGAAGTCCGTGCCGGAACTCGGCGTCATCACCGACGTCGCCCTCGATCCCTACACCACCCACGGGCAGGACGGCCTCATCGACGCGTCGGGCCACGTGCTGAACGACGCCACCGTGAAGGCGCTGGTGCAGCAGGCGCGTTCGCAGGCCGCGGCCGGCGCGGACGTGGTCGCGCCCTCGGACATGATGGATGGCCGGATCGGCGCAATCCGCGCGGCGCTCGAGGAGGACGGCCTTCATGACACCCGCATTCTCGCCTATTCGGCGAAATACGCGTCCTGCTTTTACGGTCCATTCCGCGACGCCGTCGGTTCCGCGGCCATGCTCGGCAAGTCGGACAAGGCGAGCTACCAGATGGACCCGGCCAACAGCGACGAGGCGATCCGCGAGGTCGCGCTCGACATCGAGGAGGGCGCCGACATCGTGATGATCAAGCCAGGCCTGCCCTACCTCGACATCGTACGGCGCGTGAAGGACACGTTCGCCGTTCCGACCTTCGTGTACCAGGTGAGCGGCGAATACGCGATGATCGCCGCCGCCGCCGCCAATGGCTGGGTCGAGGAGAAGAAAACGGTGCTCGAGAGCCTCGTCTGCATCCGGCGCGCGGGTGCAGACGGAATTCTGAGTTACTATGCGGGACGCGTCGCGGAGTGGCTCCGCGGAGATCAGAGCCAGTGACAGCCAACACGGGCCCGGGACGCTTCGTCCTGTTCGGCCATCCCGTCAGCCATAGCTGGTCGCCCTTCATCCACGGCATGTTCGCGCGCCAGTTCGACCACGTCGTGGACTACAAGGTGCAGGACGTGGCACCCGATGACTTTCGCCATGCCGTGATCAATTTCTTCGTCGAAGGCGGCGGCGGCGCGAACGTGACGCTGCCGCACAAGCCTGCCGCGGCCGAAATCGTCAACGACCTTTCGGCCCGCGCAGAACGGGCGCGCGCCGTCAACACCATCATCCGCAGGAGCCCGACCGAGCTCTACGGCGAGAACACCGACGGCGTCGGCCTCGTCACCGACCTCATCCGCAACCTCGACGCCAGGATCCCGGGGTCGCACCTGCTCATCCTCGGCGCAGGCGGGGCGACGCGGGGCATACTCGCGCCCCTCCTCGAGCAGGAACCCCGGGAGATCCGCATTGCGAACCGGACGCCCGAGCGCGCCCAGAGACTGCGCGACGAATTCTCGGACCTCGGCGAGATCTCCGCGTCAGGCTTCGCGCAGGTCGACGACCGCCCCTGGGACATCGTGATCAACGCAACCGCCGCAAGCCTTGCCGGCGAGGTCCCGGAACTCCCGGCACGCGCGATCGGGCGCGACACGGTCTGCTACGACATGGCCTATGGGCGCGGCGACACGGCCTTCATGCGCTGGGCAGCCGCGCGCGGCTCGAGGCGCGCGCACAAGGGCTGGGGCATGCTCGTTGAACAGGCGGCCGAATCCTATCTGCTCTGGCACGGCGTGCGGCCCGAGACGAAGACCGTGATGGGAGCGCTCGACCGCCTGTAGCGAAGCTCCGCACCGGCGGCGCGTGCGCAACACGCTCCACGCCGCCGGCGCAGAGCCTGCCTAACCCCTCGGCGGTTCCAGGTATCCGTCCTTGAGCGCGACGTAGTGCGCGGCCGACTCCGCGAGGAAGGCGATCTCCTTCGCCTCGAGTACGCGCTGCCGGCGGGCCGGGCTCCCGATCCACAGCGTCCGCGGCGGAAGATGCCGCCCGGCCGGGACCAGGGCGCCGGCACCGACGATGACCTCGTCGCCGATCACGACGCCGTCCATCACGATCGCCCCCATCCCGATCAGGCAGCGATTCCCGACGGCGCACGCGTGGAGGATCACGCCGTGGCCGATCGTGCATTCATCGCCGATCCGCACCGGAATTCCGTCGCCGCCCGCGAGCCGCGCGCTCGCTCCGTGGAGGATGCTCCCGTCCTGGAGATTGGTGCGCGCGCCGATCGCGATCGCGTTGACGTCGCCGCGCACCAGCACGCCGGGCCACAGGGAGGCATCCGCGCCGATCGTCACGCGCCCGATCACCGTCGCGGCCGGGTCGATCCAGGCGCGCGGTCCGACCTCGGGCCGCCATTCCCGGTAAGGGCGAATGCTCATCCGGGAAGCGTCACCAGCTCTTCCGCGCTGGTCGGGTGGATCGCGACAGTGTCGTCGAAGTCGCGCTTGGTCGCGCCGAGGCGCAGCGCAACCGCAAATCCCTGGAGCAGCTCGTCGGCGCCCATGCCGACCGCATGCAGGCCGACGATGCGGCGTTCCGCGCCCACGGTCACGAGCTTCACCTCGGCGCGCCGCCGCCGCGCCGTAATGCCGTGATACAGCGGCATGAAATCGTGCCGGAATACGGCGACCGAATCGCCGTGGATTGCGCGCGCCTCGGCCTCGGTCAGGCCGACCGTCCCGACCGGCGGATGGCTGAAGACCACGGTCGGGACCAGGCGGTAATCGAGGTGACGATCGGGCTCGCCGCCGAACAGGCGATCGGCAAGTCTTCGCCCGGCTGCGACCGCGACCGGCGTGAGCTCGGAACGGCCCGTGACGTCGCCGATCGCATGCACGCCGGCGACGCTGGTGTCCTGGCGCAGGTCCGTCACGATCTCCCCGCGCGGGCCGAGCGTCACGCCGGCGTGCTCGAGCCCGAGGCCCGGCGTATTCGGCGTCCGGCCGATCGCCCAGATCACGCATTCGAAGGGACCGAGCGCCTGGCCGCCGGCGAGCCGGACACGGTGGCCGTCATCCGAAGTCTCGATCGCGGCCGGTGCTCTGCCCGCCGCAATCTCGATGCCGTCCGCCTGCATCGCAGCCATGAGGCGCGAAGAGAGCATGTCGTCGAATGACCGCAGCAGGCGGTCGCCGCGGAACGCGACCGTGACGCGCGCGCCGAGCGCAGAGAACACGCCCGACAGCTCGGCGGCGACATAGCCGCTGCCCAAGATCGCGACCGAGGCCGGCATCCGCTCGAGCGCGAAAAAGCCGTCCGAGGTGATGCCGCTGCCGGCGCCGGGCAGTACCGGTACGATCGGCCGACCCCCGGTCGCGACAACGATATGCGCCGCCTCGTGCAGCTCGCCCGCGGCCTCGACGCGACCGGGCGCCGCGACGCGCGCGCGCGCGCGCAGCAACGTGGCGCCGCTCATCTCGAGATTGCGCAGATAGATGCCGCGCAGGCGCTCGACGTAGGCATCGCGCCTCGCCTTCAATACACCCCAGTCATGCTGCGCGAGCGAAACCGAAAAGCCGTAGTCCGCGGCGTCCGCAATGCCGTGCGCAAGCTCGGCCGCGTAATACATGACCTTCTTCGGCACGCAGCCGACATTGACGCAGGTGCCTCCGAGCGGACCCGGTTCAGCGACCGCGACCCGGGCGCCATGCCGCGCCGCGCGCTGCGCGCAGGCCAGGCCGCCGCTGCCGCCTCCGATCACGACCAGATCCCAGGATAGCGTCATGTTTTTCCCGCGCGGGTGCCGCGGAGGCCGATGATATACTCGATCGGATCATGACCTTCATCCTGGTGCTCGCGTTCGCAGCGCTCGCCGCGACGATCGTCGCTGCCGCGCGCCGCGGCCTGGCCAGGCTCACGGACTCGCGGCAGGAAGCCTGGAGCGCGCTCGAGACCCAGCTCGTCAAGCGACAGGAACTGATGATCCAGATCGTCGGGCTGTGCGCGCGGCTCATGCGTTATGAGCGCGACACGCTGGATCGCGTATCGACGGCCGGCAGCGCCGTCATGGCGGCCGCCCGAACCGTGAACATCCCCGCGCTCGCCGCGGCGGACAAATCGCATCGCGCGGCCGCCGCGGCGCTCTTCAGGCTCGCCGCGAACTATCCCCAGTTCGGCACCAGCGCCGCCTTCGCGGCGCTGCGCGAGCGCGCGCAGACGCTCGATGCGCGGGTGGACGAGAAGCGCGAGCAATACAACACCGCCGCCAGCGTGCTCAACTTCCGCTGCCACGCCTTCCCGTACAGCCTGGTCGCGCGCTCCATGGGGCTGGCGCCGGCGCCGCTGCTGCCGTGATGCGTATCGCGACCTGGAACGTCAACTCGCTCAGGGTGAGGATGGAGCACCTCAGCCGCTGGCTGGCGGACCACGCGGTCGATGCGATCGCGCTCCAGGAGCTCAAGCTCGCCGACGAGCATTTTCCGCGTGCGGAGATCGAGTCGCTCGGCATGCATGCGGCCAGCTACGGTCAGAAGACCTACAACGGCGTCGCGATCCTCTCGCGCGCAGCGGCGAGAGACGTCGTGCACGGGATTCCGGGCGATGCCGATCCGCAGCGGCGCGTGATCGCGGCGACGGTCGGCCCGCTGCGGCTGGTCAACGTCTACGTGCCGAACGGCCAGGCCGTCGACTCGGAGAAATACACCTACAAGCTGGCCTGGCTGGAGCGGCTGCGCGCCTACCTCGCGGCGCTCCTGAAATCGCACGAGTACCTGCTGGTCGTCGGCGACTTCAACATCGCGCCCGAGGACCGCGACGTGCACGACCCGGCGTCCTGGGAGGGCTCGGTCCACGTCAGTGCGCCCGAACGGGAGGCGCTCGCCAGGATCGTCGCACTCGGGTTGCCTGACCTGTTCAGGCGCTTTGAGCAGCCGGCCAAATCCTGGAGCTGGTGGGACTACCGCATGAATGCGTTTCGCAGGGATCACGGGCTTCGCATCGACCTCATGCTCGCCTCGAACGCGCTCGCAGGGCGCTGCACCGCCTGCACCATCGACCGCGCCCCGCGCGGCTGGGAGCGGCCCTCGGACCACGTCCCGGTCACGGCCACATTTGACATAGATTGAGTCTCAGGATGTGATGCCGCGCATGTCCGCGCCAGCACAGCAAGTGGACGCGCCCTTCCGGGGGGTAAAATCGACTCCGGAAACGCCACTGAAAAGGGCTCGCCGCCCCGTGCCAAGGCCCTGCCGCCGCAGCGATTTCGACGTCACCGACACCGTCCAGGTGAGTTCGCCCCCGGCGGTCCGCGAGGCCGTGCTCGAACTCTATGCCGACACCTGGCCGGGCGCGCCGCGCGAGACCCTCGAGAAGGCCCTGCGCGACTTCGAGAGCCTGTTCACCGGCCGGACCCCGGGCTACCTCGGCGTCGACACCGTCTACCACGACCTGCAGCATACCCAGGACGTCGTGCTCGCCATGGCGCGCCTGCTCGCAGGCTACGAGAAAAGCCATCCGGACGGGCCGCGCCTCGGCGCGGAACGGGCGCTGGTCGCGCTCATCACCGCCCTGTTCCACGACTCCGGCTACATCCGCGAGACGGGGGAGGCGGCAATCCCGAACGGCGCCGTGTTCACGCGCAACCACGTGACGCGCAGCGCGCGCTTCATCGCGAAATACCTGCCCCGCGAGGGCCTCGCGGGCTGGGTGCCGGTCGCCACACGCATCGTGCACTTCACCGGCTATGAAATGCCGCTCGACCTGCTGCGCGTCGCCGACGCGCGCGACCGCCTCGCCGGCCACCTGCTCGGCACGGCCGACATGCTGGCGCAGATGGCGGACCGCTGTTACCTGGAGAAATGCCGCGACCGCCTGTACGCGGAATTCGTGCTCGGCGACGTCGCCGTGTACGCAGGAGCGGAAGGCGTCAGGGTGCTCTACGGTTCGGGCCTGGATCTCCTGCGCCAGACACCCGGGTTCATCGCGTCCACGATCGACAACCGGCTCGGGACGGCTTTCGGCCACAGCTACCGCTACGTCGAGCCCCTCTTCGGCGGCGACAACCCATACATGAACGCGATCCGCCAGAACGTGCAGTACCTGAAGGGACTCACGCGCGGCAGCCGATGGCCGATGCTCCGTCGCAATCCGCCGGTCTTCACCGTCGAGGCGAATGCCATGGACGGCGTGCGCGCGCTGCTCGTCAAGCACCTCAGGGAGGTATTCGCCGCACCGCAGGCGGTCGTCAGCGCGCCCTGAGCCGCGCGAATCGCGACCGCATTCGCGGCGGCGCATCCACATCCAGCACGTAGCGCTCGCGGATCGACGGCAGCCGCGCCAGGATCTCCGACTCGCCCGCGACATCCCCCCCCGAGATCGCCCCGGCGAGCAGGCGCAACGTCATGCGCGCGAGCGCCGGCCGGGCAACCGGCGCAAAGGAGATGTGCCAGGGCTCCGGCTGGACGCCGCGGCCGCGGCGCGCATAGGGCCTGAAGAAACCGTAGCGGCGCATGTTGCGGCCGAGCCAGCCGGTCAGCGCCGCGAACGGGCCGCCGCGGCGGTACTCGGCGACCTCGAGTTTCGGCTCGTAGCCCGTAGCCAGGATTTTTCCGTCCGCGATGTCGATGTCGCTGCCCCAGTGATGCCGGCTCGCGCCCGGGAGCGCCGACCACAGCAGGATCGCCTCCACGCGCTCGCCCTGCGTGAGGGCCGCCATGTCCACGCGCCGGCCTTCGCGGTCGAACGCGGGCCGCTCGCCCCGGAACTTGGCGTTCCAGATCGCGCGCTGGCGGGCGAAGTCGCGGAACGAGGACACCGGGAAAAGTTCAAACCCGGCGCGTGCGGCGGCATCACGCATGGCAAGAAACGGACGCGCCACCGCCGCGTGCAGCAGGCAGCGCGGCTCGGCAAGCTCGACGAGATGGCCGCGGTCGCGGCCAGTCAGTTGCATTCCGTTCAAGCGCGGTATGATGATCGTTTACGCGAGGCTTCGCCACGGCGCCATGGCCGGATTCCTGAGCTCCTCCTGGCCGTTCATCGGCCTCGCCGCCGTGCTCGCCATTGCCATTTACATGGCCTGGCGTATCGAGAAGCGCCTCAACGAGCCGCTGGCGGACCTTCTTCAAGCCGTCGAGCGGCTCTCGGGCGGGGACTGGGCGACACGCGTCGAGGTGCCGCAGGGGCGGGTCGGCCGTGCGCTCGGCAGCGCCCTCGAGCGCCTGCGGATCAACCTCTCCGACCACGCGGCGACCGGACGGGCGCTCGACATCATGCTCGACAGCATGAACGACGCCGTCTTCGTGACTTCGCCGGACGGCCTCATCAAGCGCGTCAACCTGGCGGCGACGCAGATGCTCGGCTGGTCCCAGATGGAACTGCTCGGCCGCGAGCTCGCCTTCCTGATCTCCGACCAGGACCGCCCCCACTTCAACATCGAGCAGGCGACGAACGAGATGCTCGAGCTCACGGTGCGCACCCAGGCCGGGCAGACGATCCCGGTCTCGCTCTCCGGCTCGGTGATGTCCGCTGAGGACCCGCGTTTCCAGGGCTGCATCTTCGTCGCCCGGAACATCACCGAGCGCAAGCGCGCCGAGCGGCGCATCCGCTACCTGGCCCGCTACGACACGCTCACGAAGGTCCCGAACCGCCTGCAGTTCCAGCATTCGCTGCAGCAGGCGATCGCCCGCACCCGCCGTGCGGGCCGCGAGCTCGCCCTCATCTACCTCGACCTCGACCGCTTCAAGGAAGTCAACGACACCTTCGGCCACGCGGCGGGCGACCGGGCGCTCGAGATCCTTTCCGAGCGCATGAACCGCAAGCTCCCGCGCGACACGATGCTCGGGCGGCTCGCGGGCGACGAATTTGCCCTGTTCGTAGAGAATCTCCCGGCGGCGACCGACAACCGCGCGGTCATCGGGGCGCTTGCGCGCGAGCTCCTCGACGCGCTCGGCCGGCCATTCCAGCTCAACCAGCACGAGCTATACGTCACCGGCAGCGTCGGCATCGCGCTGTGCCCCCGCGACGCGGACAACGTCGTGGACCTCATCCGCGACGCGGACGCAGCCATGTACTACTCCAAGCAGAACGGTGGAAACAGCCACAGTTTCTTCACGCCGGAAATGAGCGTCGCCGCGGTCGAGCGGCTGATGCTGAAAAGCAAGCTCCGCCGCGCGGTCGAGCGCGACGAGCTCGTGATCATGTATCAGCCCAAGGTCGACCTGCGCGACGGGCGCGTCGTCGGCGGCGAGGCACTGGTGCGGTGGCGGCTGCCGGGGCACGGCGACATCCCGCCCTCGCAGTTCATCCCGCTCGCCGAGGAATCGAACCTGATCCAGGAGATCGGCGAGTGGGTGTTGAAGCGCGTCTGCCGCGACTACCGGACCTGGCAGGACCAGGTGCCGAAGCCGGGCCGTGTCTCGATCAACCTGTCGCTGAAGCAGCTGCGCCAGGCGGAATTCCTGACGCGCTACCGGTCCGTGTTCGACGATGCGGGCGTCTCCCCCTCGAACTTCGAGCTGGAAATCACCGAGACCACCCTCATGACCGAGGCGGGCCGTATGGTGCGTCTCCTCGACGAGCTGCATGCGATGGGGCTGCATCTTTCGATCGACGATTTCGGCACGGGCTATTCCTCGCTCTCCGCGCTCCAGCAGTTCCCGGTCGGCACGCTCAAGATCGACCAGTCCTTCGTCCGCCACGCGACGGTCTCGCGCGAAGACGCGACGCTGGTGCGCACCATCATCGAGATGGGCAAGAACCTCGACCTCAAGGTCGTGGCCGAGGGCATCGAGTCGCAGCAGCAGCTGGATTTCCTCCGGAGCCGCGACTGCCATTACGGACAGGGGCGCCTGTTCGGCGAGCCGATGACGGCGGAGGATTTCCTGGAGCTCCTGCTCGCGCAGGGCCGCGGCGAGTCGAACTACGGGCCGATGTTCGCCGAAGGCTGACGCGCGCCGGGATCAGCGGCAATCGCCTCGAAACTCCTGTCGGCAAGCTCCGCGGCCGCCCGGCCAAAGGCGGCATTCAAGGCCGCAACGACCGCTGCCTGCCGGTTTTCAGCGGTATTCTCCGCAGCGGTCACCGTGAACGCGGCAAGCGCCTGGCGGTCGGACGTGCGTCCCAGCGTCGCTGCGAGCCACACCTGCGCGACCGGAAGCCCGCCCGCCGTATAGTCGGCATCGAAGCGCCGCACTTCGACGACGAGCGTGTGAGTCGCGCGAAAGCGCCCGAGGTCGCCCTGCACGGAACGCAGGCGGCCCGAATCCTGCATTGACGCGATGAGGGCGGATTGCACGAGTTCCGGCAGGTTGTCGGCCCAGCGCGTGCCGGCAATGTAGTCGAGGCGATTGCCGGGCCAGCGGCCGGCGATGCCGTGGCCATCGAGGCCCGGCGCAGCGCCTTCAACGACCACCTGGAGGTCGGCGGGAAGCCTGCTGCCCGCGGCGAGCTGCGGCGCGTCCACGCGGTAGATCACCGGCTGCGTCGCCACGTTCTTGAGGCCGCCGAAACAGCCGCAGGCGAGCGCGGCGCCGGCCGCCGCAAGCAACAGGTTTTTCATGGCGGAATCTCCACGCCGGCCGGTGCCGGCCGGTAAATCACGCGGGACGGGTCCTGCTCGAGGCTTTTCGTGAGCGTGTCGAAACTACGCACGGCCTGGCGGGTTTCGCGCACGAGCTGCTCGAATTCCGCGAGGCCCTGGTCGGCGAAGCGGTCGACGTGCCCCGCGTTCTCGTCCACCAGGCGGTCGAGTCGCGCCGTCGTCCGAGCGACATTGTCGGCCGACTCGCGCATGCGGGCGGCGGCGGTCCGGATCTCTTCGCCGCTGGAGCCTGTCAGCTCTCGCAGCCCGGTGGCCGCCGCCTTCATCTCATCCGCCGCGGCGCGCAAGTCGAGGAACATCGAGCGCGCCTCCCTGACTGCCTCCGGCAGGTCCGATGTCGCCTGTTCCGCGTAGCCGAAGGTCTTGGTCACGGCCTCGACGTTCCGGTCTGAAAGCGTCGCGTTAATGCGGTTGAGCGCTTCGCCCGCCTTGGCCACGACGTCCGGAAGGCTGCTGACCAGCTCGTCGAACTGGGATTGCTGCGAGGGGATGACCGGGTACTTGAGGCTCTCGATCCGCGGCGGCGGCAGCGACCCGGGGTCACGCGGCTGGAGGTTGACGAAAAGCAGCCCCGTGACTCCCTGCAGCGAGAGGCGCGCCACCGTGTCGCCCCGGATCGGCGTGTCCTCAGCGATGTCCGCGATCACGCGCACGCGACCCGCATCCCGCGGATCGATGCCGATGCCTGCCACCCGGCCGACGGACACGCCGAGGTAGCGCACGGAACCGCCCTCGGACAGGCCCGATACGCTGCCCTCGAAATAGATCTCGTAGCGCCGGTCCTGCCTGCTGCCCGCGCTGTCCGTGTACCAGAGCACGAAACCCGCGCCCAGCGCGAGCACGAGCAATACGAAAGCACCGACTGCGACGTAATTGGCTTCTCTATCCATCGGTCACCGTCCGTCCACGCGGGGCGCGGCTGCGCTCGCCATGGAAATAGTCCCGGATCCACGGATGGTCGTTGCGGACGATCTCGTCGAGCGTCCCGCTGATCATCCGGCCGTCCACGATCACGCCCACCCGGTTGCAGACCCGGAAGATGGTATCGAGATCGTGCGTGATCATCACGACTGTCAGCGTCAGTCCCTTCTGCAGCTCCAGGACCAGACGGTCGAAGGCCGCGGCCGAGATGGGATCGAGTCCCGAGGTCGGCTCATCGAGGAACAGGATCGCAGGATCGAGTGCCAGCGCCCGGGCGAGCGCGGCACGCTTGGTCATGCCGCCGGATAACTGTGCGGGAAACTTGACGGCGGCGTCCCCGGGCAGGCCGACCATGCGGATGCGCAACAACGCGAGCTCCCTGAGCAGGTCCGGCCCGATGCGGAAGTGCTCGGCGATCGGAAGCTGCACGTTCTCGGCCACGGACAGGGAGGAGAAAAGCGCGCCGCGCTGGAACATGACGCCATAGCGCCGCTTGACCGCAAGCAGCTCGCGTTCCGGCCGGCCGGTGATCGCCTGCCCTTCGATGCGCACCGAGCCGCTGGCCGGCTTCTGGAGCCCGAGCATGGTCCTCAGCAGCACGGACTTGCCGCTGCCCGAACCGCCGACGATGCCGAATACCTCGCCCGCCTGCACTTCGAGATCGAGGCCGTCGTGGACGACCTGGCGGCCGAAGCGGTTCACGATCCCGCGAACCTCGATCACGGCGGCCATCAGATGTCGAGCTCCATGAAGATGACCGCGAAGATGGCATCGGCCAGGATCACGAGGAAAATCGACTGTACGACCGCGACTGTCGTCAGCCGACCGAGCTCGCGCGAGGAGGTACGCACCTGCATGCCGCGCAGCGTACCCACCATCGCGATGAGCAGGGCAAAGACCGGCGCCTTGACGATGCCGACCCAGAAAGTCGTCTCGGCAATGGCGCCCTGCACGCGCTCGACGTACTGGCCAAGCGGAATGTCCACGAGGTACCAGGACAGGAGCGCCCCGCCCGCAAGACCCGTGGCGTCCGCCAGCACGGTGAGGGCGGGCAACGCGATCACGAGGCCGAAGATGCGGGGCAGTACGAGCACCTCGACCGGGTCCATGCCGATCGCGCGCAGCGCGTCGACTTCCTCGTTCAGCTTCATCGCGCCGAGCTCGGCGGCGAAGGCGCTGCCGGAACGGCCCGCGACGATGATGGCGGTCAGGAGCACGCCCAGCTCTCGCAGCACGGCGACAGTGACGAGATCGACGACGAAGATTTCGCCGCCGAACTTGCGCAGCTGCTGCGCACCGATGTAAGCGACGATCACGGCGATCAGGAAAGCGATCAGCGAGACGATCGGCACGGCCGTCAGCCCGGTCTCGTAGACGTGCCGCACGATGGACGGAAGGCGCAGCCGCCTGAGGCTGCCGAACAGCCGGCCGTAGCCCGCGGTCACCGCACCGATGAAGCCGAGCAGGTCGAGCGCGCTTTCCTTCGCGAGCACGGCGCTGCGGCCAAGGCTCTCCAGGATGCCGGGGATGCCGGCGGGCGGCTCCGTCGCGGGCAGCGCGCTTTCAGCCAGGCCCGCCTCGGCACGGTCGATGAAGTCGAGCTGGGTCGGCCGCCGGCCGGCCCATTCGACGCGGGCTCCCGACTGGCGGAACCGCCGCTCCAGTGAGCGCAACAGCCAGGCGCCGGTCAGGTCGATGGACTCGATGCCGGACGGATCGAACAGGCAATCGCCGCCCGAACGGAGCGCGACCCGTTGCAGGCTCGGTTCGAGCGTCGCCGCCTCCGCGACCGTCCATCGGCCGTGAAGCCGTAGCCGCAAGCGGCCGCCCTCGTCCTTCACCTCGAACGGCACGTCATCCTCTCCCGGATATCGAGCTCGATGCTAGCAGGTGCTCTCGAAGGGGACGCACCCCTTCATATTCGTGAAGGGGTGCGTCCCCTTCGCGACGCGTCGTCGGGTTTGCGTCATGGCGACCGCGGCGACAACATGTGCGTTGGGAGGCGCTCCTGGAAAATAGCGTACTTGAAGATGTCCTGGTGCTGCTCACGGTGACGCTGGCGGTCGTCGTCGGGCTTCGCCGACTGCGCCTTCCCCTGATTCTCGCCTTCCTGCTGGTCGGCATGATTGTCGGCCCCTATGCGCTCGGATGGGTCGCGGCGACCGAGACGACCCGGGCGCTTGCGGAGTTCGGCGTCGTCTTCCTGCTGTTCACGCTCGGCCTCGAGTTCTCGCTGCCGCGAATGCTTGCTTCACGCCGGGAGGTGTTCGGGCTCGGGGGGCTGCAGGTCGTCGCAACGACGGCCGCGGTGGCCGCGATCGGCTGGGCTTTCGGGATGGCGCCGGAAGTCGCCATTCTGCTGGGCGGCGCCGTCGCCATGTCATCGACCGCGATCGTGCTCCGTCAGCTCACCGAACAGGACGAGCTCAACCGCACCCACGGCCGGCTCGCTTTCGGCACGCTCCTGTTCCAGGACCTGGCGGTCGTGCCATTCCTCGCGCTCGCGGGCGTGCTCGCCTCGCCGCAGGAGCAATACAGCCTGCTGCAGATCGGCCTCGCGATCGTGAAGGCCGGCGTCGCGCTCCTCATCGTCCTGGCGGCAGGACGCTGGCTGCTGCGCCCGTTGTTCCACGAGATCGCCTCGAGCGGCGCCGGTGAACTCTTCACGTTCGCCGTCCTCTTCGTCGCAATCGGATCCGCCTGGGCGACGCACGCGGCGGGCCTCACCTTCGCGCTGGGCGCCTTCCTCGCCGGCATGATGCTGGCCGAAACGGAGTATCGCTACCAGATCGAGGCCGGCATCCGTCCGTTCCGCGACACGCTGCTCGGGCTTTTCTTCGTGACGATCGGGATGCAGCTCGACGTGCCCGGGCTCCTCCGGCAGCTGCCTGCCGCCGTCGCGGTACTCGGGGGGCTGCTGGTTCTCAAGACCGCGATCGTGACGCTGGCGGCGCGACCCTTTGCGGGCGAATGGTTCAAGGCGCTGCGCACGGGAATCGTGCTCTCGGAGGGCGGCGAGTTCGGCTTCGCCCTGCTTGCCCTGCTCCTGCAGAACCGGCTCATCGGCGCGGAGTTCACGCAGCCCCTGCTGGCGGCGATCACGGTCAGCATGCTGGTGTCACCCTTCCTGATCCGGCACAACAAGCGGATCGCGAGATTCCTGCTGCGCCAGTCAGGATCTGCGGTGACCGGGCTCGAACGGATCGGGGCCGCCACCCAGGCGCTCGCGCGGCGTGAACACGTGATCCTCTGCGGCTACGGCCGCGTCGGGCAGAGCGTCGCCCGCGTACTCGAAGGCGAAGGCTTCGAGTTCCTGGCCGTGGACCTCGACCCCACCCGGGTGCGCGCGGCGCGCGGCGCCGGCGATGCCGTCGTCTATGGCGACGCATCCGACGAGGGCATGCTGCAGGCGGCCGGCATCGCCCGCGCGAGCGCGATGGTCGTGACGTTCTCCGACCCTGCCCGCGCGATCGCCATCGTCCGGGCGGTGCGCCTGCAGCGCCAGGACATGCCGCTGCTCGTGCGGGCCGCGGACGATTCGCATCTCGAAGACCTTCTTGAGGCCGGCGCCACGGAAGTCGTGCCGGAAACCCTCGAGGCGGCGCTCGCGCTCGTATCGAACGCCCTGCACATGCTCCAGGTGCCACCTTCGCGCGTGATCCGCGCAGTCGGCGAAATACGCCGGCAACGCTACAAGACGCTGCGTTCCGTGTTCCGTCGCGACGCGGCCGGCGGCATCGACGATTCAGGCGTGTTCCGCGAGGAATTGCACACGGTCGTGCTGCCGCCCGGCGCCTGGTCGATCGGCCGCAGCATCAATGACATTCGCCAGCGAGGCGCCGAGGTGTCATTCGCGGCCGTTCGCCGGGACGGCATCGTCGGCCGCGACCCGGACCCGGAGATGAAACTGCGGGAGGGCGATGTCGTCGTGCTCTTCGGTACGCCCGAGGCACAGGAACACGCCGAGGCCGTCCTGCTGACCGGATGAGCGCCAAAGGGGACCGCCAAAGGGGGCGGCCCCCCCAGAGGGGAGCGTCCCCTTTGGCGCCGTCCCCTTCATTTTAACGGAAGTCGATGTTGACGCTGCCGGAGCCGGTCTCGATGTCGCCGTGGCCCAGGCCTTCCTTCGTCCGCACGGTCCAGACATCATTCGATTCGTGAACGGTGGCGCCCGGCGCATCGACATTCACGCCGCCGCTGCCGGTATCGATGCGAATCTCCATCGAAGGCTGCGCCGACGAGCCCAGGCTTACGCTGCCCGAGCCGGTGTCGATTCGAAGCCGCTTCAGCGCCGAGAGATCGCCGTCGACCGTGACGCCGCCGGAACCCGTGTCCACGTCAAGGCGCTCGACCTTCGAAAGGCCGTGCGCCCGCACGGCGCCGGAGCCGGTATCCGCCACGAACGACCCGGCGAAGCCATCGACGTCCACGCGGCCTGATCCGGTGTCGGCGGAGACGCTGCCGGTTCCGCCGCGGACGGTCACCGAACCCGAACCCGTGTCGGCGAGGAGCTCGCATTCGCAGTCCGTCACTTTCACCGAACCGCTGCCGGTATCCGCGACGACCCGGCCGTGGTGGCCATTCACCACGACCTCGCCGCTGCCGGCGTCGAGCGTGACTTCGCCTTCGCCGCGCGTCGAGGTCAGGGAATCGGCGGCGCCATCGAGTTTCAGCGTGCCCGAGAAACCCAGGGCCTCCATCTCTCCGAACACGTTGCTGACATCGAGCCTGGCGCCGGCCGGTGCGCTGATCACGAGGTCCACCCGCACGGCGGGCGCCTCGCCCTTGTCGCGTACCAGCCGGATTCGCTCGCCGAGGTGCTCGACGTAACTCACCGACCACCAGCCCGAGGCGCCCTTCTCCCAGTAGATCTTCGGAAAATGCTCGCGCGGCAAACGCACGTCGAAGCGCGAGCCGGCGCCGACGTCCGACGTGCGGAAATCGATGAGGCCCGCGAGCCGCTCCGCCTCGGCCTGGGATGCGGCATCGATCGTGATTGTCGCCGAAATGTGGATGCCGGGCGTGGTGCCGCGCTCAACGCGGACTTCGCCGATGAGGTTGCGGACCTTGAGGCCCTCGCTTGATTCAGGCTTGAACTGCCAGGCACGCGTTACCGTCGCGCTCGCAGCCAGGGCGGGGAGGCTCGCCGCGAGCAGGGCGAGCGCGGCGGTGGCGTGGATAATCGTAGTCATCTTGCGGCTCCATCCAGTCATGCGATCAACTCGTCTCGTCGCGGTAGCGGCGCACCCAGACGGCGGCAGCGAGCAGCAGCGCCGCCGCGAGCACGCCGAGCCAGAGATCCGGGGACGCATAGAACTCGCGCAGGTTACCGACCGGATCGACGTTCGATAACTTGCCCAGTTCGGAGCCAACGTGGGGGTCATCGACGTCGACGTTGACCGACTGTGAAGGCGCCAGCAGGCCGTACAGGCCGAACAGGCGGTAGCCGATGAAATCGCCAACGTAGTGCGAGCCGACCACAACGCGCTCGAGAATCCAGAGCCCGACGGGCGGCAGCACCGCCCACAGGAAGGGGCCCTTCGGCGCCCAGGCCGAGCCCAGCATCAGGTAGCTCACGACGGGCGAATACCAGAGTATGGCGGTGACGCACCAAAGCAAAGCGACGCCGATCCCGCCGACGAGCGCCTCGGGCTGCCACATGAAGCTCGCAGGCAGGCCTTCCATGGCGAGCCGTGCCGACCCGCCGGCCGCGACGACCAGCTGGGCGATCAGCGCGCCGGCGACCGCAATCAGGGGTATCACGATGACGGCGGTCGCGTACTTGGAAAGTACCGTCTCTGCGTCCGACAGCGGCAGCGATTTCCAGAACAGCACCGAGCGGTCACGGCGATCCGAGTACAGCGCGTCGAGCGCATAGAAGAACGCCACCACGCCCATGACCATGAACACGACCAGCGCGAGCCCCGAATAGACGATCGTGAGCAGGCGAACCTGCGTCTCGAGCGGCAGGTTGCCGATCGGCATGTTCGCCTTCAGTTGCCCGATCGGTCCCAGATGCACATTGCCGGTCACGACGAGCACGACGAGGCAGGCGATCACGATCGCCGGCGCGAACCAGATCGCCTTGTGCTCCCAGACCTCGCGGCGGACCAGCCAGAGGAATCTGCTCATGCGCGCGCTCCCTGGATCACGGCCACAAACAAGTCGGCGACCGAGGGCACGCCCACCTCTCCCAGCCGCTCCAGTTCCGCGCGTTCCACGCCGCTGAACAGCATGTGCGTGCGGCCGAGGCCCTGGCGCTCCGCGATCGGCTGGTGCGTACGCGCGGCGGCCAGATGCTCCGGCCGGACGGACACCTGCGCGTACTTCTCCTGCAATTCGTCCATCGACGCATCGAGCACGATGCGACCTCTGTCGATGAACAGGAGGTCCGTCAGGATGTGCTCGACTTCCTCGACCTGGTGCGTCGTGACGAGAATGGTGCGCTGTTCGTCGAAATACTCGTTCAGAAGCGTCTCGTAGAACTGCTTGCGCATCAGGATGTCGAGTCCGAGGGTCGGCTCGTCGAGCACCAGCAGCTTCGCGTCGATCGCCATGACGAGCGCGAGGTGCAGCTGCGTCACCATGCCCTTCGACAGCTCCTTGACGCGGCTCGCCTTCTTGATGTCGCTGCGCGCGAGAAAGTGCTCGCAGACGTCGCGACGGAACTTCGGGTGTGTCGCCGCGACGAAATCGATCAGCTGAGCGACGCGGATCCAGCGCGGCAGCACGGCGACGTCGGCGATGAAGCAGACGTCCTGCATGAGCCGGTGGCGCCGGCGATAGGGATCGAGGCCGAGCACCGCGAGTTCGCCCTCGAAGCGAGTCAGGCCGAGCAGCGCCTTCAGCGCCGTGGTCTTGCCGGCGCCGTTCGGGCCGATCAGCCCGACGATGCGGCCGGCGCCGACCGTGAAATTCACGGCGTCGAGAGCTCGCGTCGTGCCGAAGCTCTTGCCGAGCCCGCGCGCCACGATCAGGTCAGTCACGCCCGCCCTCCTCGTCGGCTTCGTCTTCATTCCGCGCGGCAGTCAGTGACGGGGCCGGCGCGGGGGGAATCTGGTCGAGCTTGTCGAGGAGCTCCTTGGGTTCGAAGCCCAGGCGCTGGATGCGGCCCGCGATCTTGGGCCACTCCTCCTCCAGGAAAAGCTGTCTTTCGTCCTTGAGCAGCGCGCGCCGCGCGCCCTCGGTCACGAACATGCCGCGTCCGCGGCGCTTCTCGACGAGCTGCTCGTCGACGAGCTGCTGATAGCCCTTCAGGACCGTCAGGGGATTCAGGCGGTACTCGGCCGCAACGCTGCGCACTGACGGCAGGGGATCGCCGTCATTCAGCACGCCTTCCAGGATCATCGCCACCACGCGATCACGCAGCTGGCGGTAAATCGGGAGGCTGTCGTTCCAGTTCGTATCCATGCGTGCGTCTAAGTGAACTAGCCCGCTACCAGACTACTTTAGCAGAGCACCTTCAGAGTCCGGCATTGATGGCCGGAGCCGGCGTGTGCCTGCGGTTGTCTTCCTTCGCAACCAGGTGTGCAGCCCGCTTCGCGACCACCACGATCTCCGGCAGCTCGGCCGCCGCGAATGGGAGGCCGGACTCGCGCTTGGCGAGGACGACCACTTCGGGCAGCTGAGCCTGTGCGATCGCGGCATGGTCGAGGGATGTCAGCTCGCCGACTTCGATCGTTCCGCGGGGGGCCGCGGCCAGGTAGCTCTGGTCCATGACCAGACCGCCGAACGAGACGATTGCAACTGCCGCCACGGCGCTGACCGTCTTCCGGGTGCTCTGCGAGACCATCGTGAACATGACTTTCTCCTTTCCTTTACTTCAAGTCGGTTGCGGCTTCTGGCCGGGTCCCGATGTACTGATGTGCTCCTCTGGTGTTGTAGTTGACTATAACACTGAATCGATTGCAAGTACTTTTTACGATCAAGTTCAAAGTCGTTGAGTTATTTCAATAAAAACAATCGCTTATAGAGGAGCAAAGTCTGCTCGACCGGCCTCGGGGGCTGCGGCAAAGCCCGGCTGCGCCATTTTTCGCGCATGCTTCGAACACCCGCGGGTCGCTTTGAACGTTCAAGCAAGGGTCGGGTCTGTCCTTCCGGGTAGAGTGGCCGCCGATGGGAGAAGGCGACGCCGACGCGCAAATGATGCTGCGCTATGCCGCAGGCGACGCCATGGCCTTCGACCAGCTCTACGCCACCCACCGCGGCGCCCTCTGGCGCTTCATTCGACACTCGGTCGGGGACGCCGCAGCGGCCGACGATGTTTTCCAGGAATGCTGGTCGCGCGTCATTGCGAATCGCGCCCGCTACCGGCCGCAAGCGCGCTTTGCGACCTGGCTGTACCGGATCGCGCACAACTGCTGCATGGACCACTGGCGCAGGAGCGGACGCCGTGACCGGCGCGAGTCGAAGGACGATGAGGCCGTCGCGACCGCTGCCGACGAATCGTCCGGCGGGCCGCTGGACGCCGTGCTGGCGGAAGAGGCCGGCAAGCGGCTCGTCACAGCAATCGATACGCTGGCACCGGAACAGCGCACCGCATTCCTGCTCTACGTGGAGGGCGGGCTGTCGATCGCCGAGATCGGCGAAGCGACCGGCGTGAATCCGGAAACCGCGAAGAGCCGGCTGCGCTATGCCGTCGGGCGGCTCAAACTGGAGCTGGCCGACCGGGCGCCGGACTGAGGACATGGAAAAGGATCAGGACACGTCCTTTGATCGCGAGCCCTGGCAGCGCCTGTTGCAGGAGCGCGCCGATGCACCGTCCGCGACGGCCGATGCGCGGATCCGCGCCGCAGCCCGCAAGGCCATCGCGCCGAAGGGCGCGCGCTGGTGGCTGCCGGCATCGCTCGCGGCGAGCGTGCTCGTCGCCGTACTGATCGTCCAGTCGCAGGTCGGCCGCGAGGCGAAATTCCCGGTCGTCACCGAATCCGATCTGCCCGCGCCTGCCGCGACCCACGAGGGGGCGGCTGCCGTGCCGGAACGCGCCGCGGATGCAACGACTGCGGCGAAGCGGAACGTAACGGCGGCACCCGCCCCGCCGAGGCGCGAATCGGCAGCGACGCCATCCGTGCCACCACCCGCGCCGCGCATCGGCGGGCCCGAGCAGGAAATCAAGGCCGCGAGCGAAATGGAGCGGCCGCCCGCCGATGAACCGGCGCCGACACCGGCGACCGGAATCACGGCGGGCGAGGCGCCCGCCGCCGAGAAGCCCGCCGACGCTTCCTTCATGCAGTCCACGGACGGCACGCGCACACCCGAAGCGTGGTACGCGGACATCGCGGCCCTGCGCAAGGCCGGGCGCGCCGCCGAGGCGGACGCGGAGCTCGCGCGCTTCGTGGCAGCCTATCCCGACTGGTTGAAACAGCACGGCCAGCGCAGGCCTTGAAATTTTCTCGATATTTGCCCTGGGTGGCGCTCGCGCTGCTGTCGCTCGCCAATTTCGGCAACTACTACGTCTACGACTCGATCGGACCGGTCGCCGACCTGCTCGAGCAGCAGCGGGGCTTCAGCAATTCCCAGATCGGCATGCTGAACGCCATTTACAACCTGCCGAACATCGTCCTGATGCTGGCGGGCGGCTTGATGGTGGACCGCTTCGGCGCCGCTCGCATGATGACCTGGACGGCCGCCATCTGCCTCGCCGGCACGCTGCTGACGGCCTACGGGCCCGCGTTCGCCCCCATGGCCGCCGGGCGCCTGCTGTTCGGCATCGGCGCCGAGACATTCAACATCGCGACCCTCGCCGCCGTCGCCCGCTATTTTCCGCACCGGCACCTCGCGCTCGCCATGGGGCTCAGCCTCGCGCTCGGACGCGGCGGCGCCTATGCGGCCGACATGTCGCCGACCTGGTTTGCGGATGCCTACGCTGCCGGCTGGCAGCCGCCGCTGGAGATCGCCGCCCTGTTTGCGGCGGCCTCGCTCGCGGGCTGCGCCGGCTACTGGTGGCTCGATCACCGGCACGGCGCACGCGCACAGGCCGTGGCTTCGGCGCCGCGGTTCTCGCTTCGCGAGGCCGCGCGTTTCGGGCCGGCGTACTGGTACCTGCTGGTCCTCTGCGTGCTCTGGTACTCCGTGATCTTCGCGTTCCGCAGCACTTTTTCCATCAAGTTTTTCCAGCACGTGCATGGTCTGGACCTGGCGGCCGCAGGCGCCATCAACAGCTATGTCTTCCTGGCGGCCCTGTTCGCCACGCCGGCCTTTGGCTGGCTCTGCGACCGCGTCGGGCGCTACGCGCCACTGCTCGCGTTCGGCGCGCTGCTCCTGCCGCTGTCGATTGCCGTGTTGGCCATGCCACAGGGATCGCTCGGTCTCGGCACGGTCCTGATCGGCGTCAGCTTCTCGCTGGTGCCGGCCGTGATGTGGCCGCTGACGGCGAAACTCGTGCCGGCGAACCGGCTCGGCACCGCGCTCGGACTCATGTGGGTGATCCAGAACGCGGGCATTGCCGGCGCGAACCTCGTCGCCGGGTGGCTCAACGACGCCTATGCCGCGGGCCCGCATAACCCGGCGGGCTACCAGCCGATGATGTGGTACTTCTTTTGCTCGAGCGCGCTCGGATTCCTGTTCGCGCTCGCGCTCTGGCGCCGGGCCGGCCGGCGGCAGCACGAAGTGCGGCACGCCCGCCAGGCGGCTATTCCCGTTCCAGCCGCCTGAATCCTTCCTCGAGCTCGCCGCGCTGCGACCCGCCGATTGACGGGTACTCCGGGTTCACGCTTTCCAGCACTTCGACCACGATGCGCGCGACCGCCGCCCGCATGTAGTCCTTGTCGTCGGCCGGCATTGCGTACCAGGGCGCGTACGCCCGGGATGTCGCGCGCAGCATCGCTTCATAGGCGGACTGGTAATCCTCCCAGCGCGCGCGGTCATCGAGGTCGCCGAGGCGGAATTTCCAGTTCTTGTCCGCGTCCTTGATGCGCTCGACGAAACGCCTCTTCTGCTCCCTGCGCGAGACGTTCAGCCAGAATTTCACGATCACGGTGCCATTGCGCGCGAGATGCTCCTCGAACTCCCGGATCGACTCGAAGCGGCCCTCCCAGAATTCCCCGCCGCCGGTTTCCGGCAGGTTCTGGGCTGCCAGGAACTCGGGGTGCACGCGCACGACCAGCACTTCCTCGTAATGGCTGCGGTTGAAGATGCCGATCTTGCCGCGCTCGGGCAGGCGCATGCCGGCACGCTGCAGGAAATCGTGCCGCAACTCGAGCTCGCTCGGCCGCCCGAACGCGTGGACGCGAAACCCGGCGGGATTGACGCCGGAGAACACTTTCCGGATCGTGCTGTCCTTGCCGGCCGCGTCCATGCCCTGGAAGATCGCGAGCAGGGCGTGCCGACGGTCCGCGAACAGCCGCCGCTGCAGCTTGTCGAGGTGTTCCACGGACTTCGCGAGCTCGGCCTCGAGCTTCGCTTCCCCCGGACCGCCCTTCGGCGGGTCGCAGGAGAAGTCGCCGATCGCGAACTTGCCGTCGTACGGCACACGGTGAAGCTTCGGGAAATCGATCATCGCTGTGCCTCCTGCGCGCCATCGAGGCGCACGAACAGCCAGAGGACGGCGCCGACCAACGCAATGGCGGAGCCGCTGGCGAGGGTCGGGATCCAACCGGCGTGATCGATCATGTAGCCGACGATCGGCGCGAGCAGGCCCGGCACATTGCCGCCGAAATTGAGCACGCCGGTCGCGCTCATCGTGTGCGGTCCGGCGGTGTAGGTCACCGCCGCCCAGTACACCGCATCGGTGAAGAGCGTGAAGCCGAAGCACAGCGACAGCATCGCGACGGCGACGTATGGATCCGGTGCATATGCGCCCGCGATGAGGAAGACCGCCGCGAGCAGCAGTCCGGGCATGGCGGTGGCGCGGCAGCCGCGCCGCGGCCCCAGCCTGCGGCAGAGCAGGTCGCAGATCCAGCCGCCGGCGAGCGTGAGCACCGAGCCCGTCGCGAACGGCAGCACGTAGAGCCAGCCGCCCTCAAGCATCGAGAATCCGCGCTCCTCGGCCAGGTAGGTGAAGAGCCATTGCGAGAACAGGTAGAAGACGAAGTTCATGCAGAAGTAGCCGATGGCGAGCAGGACCACGTCGCGGTTCAGGATCGCGGTCCGCCACCCGCCGGGAGCGGCGGCCTGCGCAGCGCGGTCGCGCCCGGCCAAGATCAGCGCCGCTTCCTCGCCGGTAACGGCGGGGTGCTGCTCGGGCCGGTCGCGCGTGCTCGCGTACCACCAGATTCCGGCCAGGATGCCGACCGGCGCCAGCACGTAGAAGGACTCGCGCCAGCCGTAGTGCAGGATCAGGGCCGTCACGATCGGGCCGATCGCAGCCTGGCCGAGGGCCATGCCCGAGCTGCTGACCGCATTGGCGAATGCCCAGCGCCCCGGCGGGAACCAGCTCTCGATCGCCCCGGCCATGACGGGGTAGGTCGCCGCGTTCGAGACCCCGACCAGCAGGCGGACGCCGACCAGCGCCACCAGCACGCCCGTCGCAGAAGCCGCCATCACGGCCGGCACGAACCCGGTAAGCCAGCTGAGGACGCCCCAGGTGACGGCAAGCACGGCCAGCGCGCGCCGCGCCCCGAGGCGCTCGCCGAAAACGCCGCCCGGAATCATCAGGAACGTGTAGGTGAGGTTGAAGCTTCCGAGGATCCAGCCGAGCTCCGCGCTCGTGAAGCCGAACTCCCCGCGAATGCTCGGCACGGCGACCGAGATCGAATTCCTCAGCAGGTAGTTGACGAAGCTGACGATGAACAGCAGCGCGAGGACGCGGTATCGCACTGGCAAGCCGCGAACGACCGTCATGTATGCCTCATCGTCCGAGTCCCCTTCGAAGCGCGCGGTCATGTTTCAGGTCGGAAAGGATCCGGTGAGCGGCGTTGTGGCCGGGCGCGCCCGTGACGCCGCCGCCCGGGTGCGTGCCCGCGCCGCAAAGGTAAAGCGCGGGAATGGGCGAGGCATAGCGTGCGTGGCCCGGCACCGGGCGCATGAAGAAGAGCTGGTCGGGGCGCAGGTCGCCGTGAAAGATATTGCCCTCGGTGATGCCGAAGACGCTCTCGAGGTCCGCCGGCGTGTAGAGGCGGCTTGCGACGACCGAGCGCCCGACGGCCGGCACGAATCGGGTGACCTGGCGCAGGAGCTGGGCCTCCAGCCGCGCGTGCTCGAGACTCCAGTCCGAGCCCGACAGCGTGTACGGCAGGTATTGCACGAAGCAGGTCATCACGTGACGGCCCGGCGTCGCCAGTGAGTCGTCGACCAGCGAGGGTACGAGGCAGTCGATCCAGAGTTCTTCCGCGATGCGGCCGCGCCGCGCCTCGCCATAGGCCTGCTGCGCGCCGTCGAGCCAGGGCACGATCGTGAACTGCGAACGCTGCAGCGCATCTGCGGCGGGATCGCTTCGCTCCAGCACCGGCTCCTCGGAAAGGACCAGATTCAGCTTTCCGCAGGGCCCGTCCATCTTGATGCCGCGCACCGCCGCGATGAACTCCGGGTCGAGCGAGGACGCGGGCACGAGCCTCAGGTATGTGCGTTTCGGATCGGCGTTGGAGACCACGAAGCCGGCATCGATGCCGTCGCCATCCACGAGCGTGACGCCGCATGCGCGGCCGCCCGCGACGCGGATTTCCGCAACTTCCGCAGCGGTGCGCAATTCGACGCCCTGCTCACGGCAGGCCGCCGCCATCGCCGCCGTGATCGCCCCCATGCCTCCCATCACGTGTCCGACGAAACCCCGCTTCGATTCCGCGCCACCGCCCAGCAGGTGGAACAGGAGGCCGAACAGCGTGCCCGGGTCATAGGGCCCGCCGTGCTTGCCGTAAAGGCTGTTCGCCAGGATCAGCGACTTCAGGTGCGGCGACTCGAGCGAACGGTCGAGGAACTCGCCGAGGCTGCCGGTCGTGAAGGCGACCATGTCCGGGATCTGCCGCGCGCTGACGCCCCGGAACCGGAGCGCGAGTCCGAGCAACTCGCGAAATCCCGCGAAGCCGCCGCGTGCGAGCTCCGGCGGCGCCTGCATGAACAGCGGCTCGAGGTGGCGCGCGAGCCCGGCGAGCCGATGCTCCAGCGCAAGGAAGCGCCCGCAGTCTGCCGGCGCGAATTTCGACAGGAGCGATTGCATTCGCGCGGGGTCGCTCCACCAGGGCAGCACCACCCCGTCCGGCGTCACGGCCTGGACCGTCGGCTCGGCCGCGACCATGCGCAGCCCGTGCCGGTCGAGCGCGAGGTCGCGGATCACCTCGGGCCGCAGCATGCTCGCCATATAGGACGCCGTGGAAACGCGGCAGCCGGGCGCCTTCGCAGCATCGATCTCCTCGGTCACCGCGCAGCCGCCGAGTACCTCCCGCCGTTCGAGTACGAGCGTCTTCAGCCCCGCGCGCGCGAGATAGAACGCCGACGTCAGGCCATTGTGCCCGCCGCCGATGACGACGACGTCGTAGCGCTTCGCTGTCATCGTGCGCCGTCAGTCGCGCGGAATGCCGGGCAGATCGCCGAGGTGCCGCGCGAGGTAACGCCGGATGTCGAGGCTCGGGTCCTCCATCGGAGCATAGAAGCCGCCGCGGAATCCGCCAGACTGCATGCCGAGCTGGACGCCCTCGCAGACTCGCCAGTCCTGCCGGTTCACGACATCCCAGAAATCCACGACGTCCGTCGGGTCGAAATCGGGCTTGGCGACCTCCGATTCGTGAAACAGGAATTCGCAGCCGATGCGGGTGAAGTCCGGCGCCCTGGGCCAGAGGGTGAAGACGGCGACGTGCTCGGCCGCCGCCGAAAGCAGCAGATTCGGGTACACGAGCTCGCCCTTGTGATGCGTGCGCTCGGCCTCGGACAGCCCGGGAAACGGCGCTCGCGCCGAAGTGCCGGACGCGGTGAAGGTCCAGGCGCCGGCGCGGTGCGGGATGCCGTCCGCCCACTCCAGCCCGGCACCGCCCTTGTCGCGGAACGCGGGCACCAGCGCGCAGAGCTCCGGGTGCACCGGGCCGCAGTGATAGCACTCGTTGTAATTCTCGAGAATCACCTTCCAGTTCGCCCGCACGTCATAGACGATCTGCGCGCCACGGCGCATCGCGGCGAACGGATAGCGGCCGAGCATCTGGACCGCTTTCTCGACCTGCCCGACGAGCGGCTCCGCGTTCTGCGACAGGTTGAGGAAGATGAATCCGCCCCAGGTCTCGAGCGCGACCGGTACCAGCGAGAAATTCTCCTTCGGGCAGGCGGCGTCGAACTGCACGAAGGGCGCGGCGCGCAGCGTGCCATCGGTGTGGTAGCTCCAGGCGTGATACGGACAGACGATGGCGGCGCCGACGCGGCCCGAGCGGGTGGCCGCGGGATCCGAGACGTCGGGCAGGGGGCTGGTGCGGATGAGCCGGCTGCCGCGGTGTCGGCACACGTTGTAGAAGGCGCGCACCGCCTGGTCGCGGCCGCGTAGCACGATCACGCTCTCGCCCGCGACCTCGACCAGGAGGCAGTCGCCCTTGTCCGGGACCTGTTCAAGGCGGCCGACGCAGAACCACTGGCCGTGAAAGATGTGGCGCGCCTCGAGCGCGAAGATCTCCGGGCTCGAGTAGAACTGCGGCGCGAGCGCCGCCTTCAATTCCGAGGCCTGGACCGGTTTGGTGTCGTCCGTCATGCCGCCCCCGTCTTTCCTCAAATCGCGGGTCCCGGCACGATCGGCGACCCATCGAAGAAGCGGCTGAGGCGGAATCCTGCCAGAACGGCCGGATCCGCGGTTCCGCTGACCATCCCCGCAACCAGTTTACCGGCGCCGGGGCCGATCCCGAAGCCATGACCGCTGAAGCCGGTTGCGACGTAGAAGTCACCGATCGAATCCACCGGTGAAATGATCGGCAGGATGTCGGGCGTGGCGTCGATCATGCCGCCCCAGGTCTCGACGAACGGCGAGCCGGCCAGCTCGGGCAGCCGGCGATCGAGCGCCGCGCGCATCTCCCGAAGCACGCTCGCTTCCGGTTTCGGGTTGAGCACGCGTTCGCGTTCGAAAGGCGACGGCCCGTCGAGCGGCCAGCGCGAGGGCGTCGCCAGGGCGCGGAAGAAATCGCCGCCGAGGGCGACGCGCAGCGAGCCGTGGCTCTCTCGGAATGCGGGCAGGTATTTCGTCGCGTAGCGAAAGCTCGCCGGAATGACGGAATGCAGGGACGAGTGGCCGTGCGCGACCGTATAGCCGCCGTCCGCGCGGCGCCGGATCGCGACCGCCGTCGCCCAGGCCTGACCCTCGAGGAGCCGGGGCGCGGGCGCCGTCCGCGCGACGCTGCCGAGCACCGGCAGCTGCGGCACACGGATGCCGAGTGAACCGCAAAAAAGCCGTGTCCAGGCACCGGCCGCGCAGACGACGGCGCGCGTGGCGACGGCGCCGTGCTCCGTCACGATCGCCGACACGCGGCCCGCGGCCGTCTCGACGCCGCGCACGGCCGTGCGGCCGAGGACCCGCGCGCCGGACTGCGCGGCGCCGCGCGCGATCGCGCGCGCGGCTCGCGAGGGTTCGGCACGGCCATCGCTCGCGGTGTAGAGCGCGCCCGCCCAGCGATCGCCAGCGGCGAATACCGCCTTCAACTCGCGGCCGGAAACGACGCGCGTGTCCAGCGCGTGCCCGCGTGCGACGTCGAGCCATCCGGCCAGCGCCTCGAGCTCTCTCGCATCCTCCGCCAGATAGAGCGTGCCGCCCTGCCGGAACCCGACGTCCTCCCCGAGCTGCGCCGGCAATTCCTTCCAGAGCCGGAGGCTCTGCATCATCAAGGGCAGTTCGACCGGCGAGCGGCACTGCTGGCGTACCCAGCCCCAGTTCCGGCCCGACTGCTCGCCCGCGATGCGGCCCTTCTCGAAGAGCGCGACGGAGATGCCGCTGCGCGCCAGGAAATAGGCCGCCGAACCGCCGACGATTCCGCCGCCAATGATGGCGACGTCAGCGGCCTCCGGCAGCGGGTTGTCCTTCGCGTGCCAGGCGAATTCGTCGGACTCGCCCGGATGGATCTGCGTTTCGCCGCTCAATGCGCCTCCCGTGATGGCGCCCGACCCGCAGCCTGCATGCTAACGAAATCGCATCGGCCCGCGCTGCTACAATTGCGCCGCGTGTCGCGCCGACCTGACCCCGCTGGAGTCTCGCTTGGAGAAAACACCCGCAAACGTCACGATCACAGGCGCGGCCGGCCACATCGGCTACGCTCTCGCCTTCCGCGTCGCCTCGGGGCAGATGCTCGGCACCGACCGGCAGGTCAACCTGCAGCTGCTCGAGATCACGCCCGCGCTCCCTGCGCTCGGCGGAATCGTGATGGAACTCGCGGACTGCGCCTTCCCGACGCTGAACCGCGTCGTCGCGACGGATGACGCCGGGGCTGCGTTCAAGGACTGCGACTACGCGATGCTCGTCGGCGCGCGCCCGCGCGGTCCCGGCATGGAACGCAAGGACCTGCTGCTCGCGAATGCCCGGATCTTCTCGGCCCAGGGCCGGGCCCTCAACGAGGCCGCGAGCCGCACCGTGCGCGTGCTCGTCGTCGGCAACCCGGCCAACACGAATGCGCTCATCGCCGCGGCCAACGCCCCCGACATCGGGCGGCAGAACTTCACCGCGATGATGCGACTCGACCACAACCGGGCGCTCGCCCAGCTCGCGGCGAAGAC
This sequence comes from uncultured Gammaproteobacteria bacterium, assembly GCA_963738285.1. Lineage (GTDB taxonomy): Bacteria > Pseudomonadota > Gammaproteobacteria > Steroidobacterales > Steroidobacteraceae > SCUD01. Next base: position 253,805 of record CAVTVX010000002.1, read on the forward strand.
CGGCAAGCACACCACGGATGTCCGCCGGATGATCGTCTGGGGAAACCACAGCGCGACGCAGCACCCGGACATCTCGCACTGCACCGTCGGCGGCAAGCCCGCGAAATCGCTCGTCGACGTGAAATGGTATCGGGAGGAGTTCATCCCGGACGTGCAGCAGCGCGGTGCGGCCGTCATCAAGGCGCGGGGCTCGTCGTCGGCCGCTTCGGCCGCCTCGGCCGCGATCGACCACATGCGCGACTGGGCGCTCGGCACGCCCGACGGCGACTGGGTCAGCATGGCCGTGCCGGCCGACGGCAGCTACGGCATCGGCGAGGGCGTCGTGTATTCCTATCCCGTCACGTGCGCGGACGGCAAGTACACCGTCGTGCAGGGGCTCGCTGTAGACGAATTCAGCCGCGAGCGGATGGATGCCACGCACCGCGAGCTGCTCGAGGAGCGCGAAGGCGTGCGGGACCTGGTCTGAGGAGCACAGTCATGTCGAACATCCTTCGCGCCACCGCGGCGGCAACCTGCCTGGCAATGTTCGCGAGCGGCACGGCCGGCGCACAGGAGAAGACCCAGAAGCCGCCGCTGCACGGCTCGCACTGGATGGCGATCACGGGCAAGCCCCTCGCGGCGACGGCCGGCGCCAAGATGTTCGAAAAGGGCGGGAACGCGGTCGACGCCGCCTGTGCCATGCTGGCGGCAACGTCGACCCTGTGGGACACACTGTCCTGGGGCGGCGAGACCCAGGCGCTGATCTACAATCCGAAGACGAAGAAAATCATCGCAATCAACGGGCTCGGCGTCGCGCCGACCGGCGCGACCGCGGAGTTCTACCGCGACAAGGGCATGAAGTACCCGCCGGAGACCGGACCGCTCGCGGCGGTAACGCCCGGCACACCGGGAGCGCTCATCACGATGCTGTCGGAATTCGGCACGCTCTCGCTCGGAGACGTCCTAGCTCCCGCCATCGAGCTGGCCGACGGCTATGCGATAGACGGCGAGACCGCGGATCGAATCGAAGCCGAAAAATCCGAGATCAAGCAGTGGCCGTACGCCAGGGCCGTGATGCTCCCGCACGCGGGCGCGCCGCGCGAGGCGCCGGTTGCCGGCGAGATTTTCCGGCAGGCCGACCTCGCCGCGACGCTCCGGAAGCTCGTCGAGGCCGAGAGCCTTGCGCTCAAGGGCGGGAAATCGCGCAAGGAGGCGCTGCGCGCCGCCTACGACCGCTTCTACCGCGGCGACATCGGCGCCGAGTTCGTGCGCGGCGCGCGGGAACAGGGCGGCCTGGTCACGAAAGACGACCTCGCTCGCTGGCGTGTCGAGCTCGAAGAGCCGCGGCACACGAGTTACCACGGGATCGACGTCTACAAGCTCGACCGCTGGGTCCAGGGCCCGGTGATGCTCCAGGCGCTGAACATCCTCGAGAACTTCGACCTGAAGTCGATGGGCTACAACAGCGCGGGCTATATCCACACGCTTTACCAGGCGATGAACCTCGCCTACGCCGACCGCGACTTCTACTACGGCGATCCCTACTTTCCGCCCGAGGAACCGATCCAGGGCCTGCTGTCGAAGGACTACGCGAAGTCGCGCGCCGCGCTCGTGAACCCGGACAGCAACGACGCGGGGATCGGACCCGGCGATCCCTATCCCTTCCAGGGCGGCACGAATCCCTACCGGGATCTCCCGGAGAAGCGCGCCGGCCTCGATCCCGACTTCGATCCCGCGCGCTTTGCCGCGGCGACCGATCCGGACACGGGTTCGATGCTGCGCGGCACGACCTCCGTCGTCGCGGCCGACCGGGACGGCTGGATCGTCTCCATGACGCCCTCGGGCGGCTGGTTGCCGGCCGTGATCGCCGGCCGGACCGGCATCGGCATGAGCCAGCGCGCGCAATCCTTCGTGCTCGATGCGAACGAAAATCCATTCAACGTCATCGAGCCCGGCAAGCGTCCGCGGGCGACGCTGACCCCCTCGCTCGCCTTCCGGGACGGCAGGCCCTGGCTCGCTTTCGCCGTGCAGGGCGGCGACACGCAGGACCAGAACCTGCTGCAGTTCTTCCTGGACATCGTCGAGTTCCACATGACGCCCCAGCAGGCGGCGGAGGCGCCGAATTTCACCAGCTGGCAGATGCACGATTCCTTCGGCGCGCACGAAATTTTCCCCGGGCGCATCACGCTCAATGACTCGATCCCGGACTGGACCCGGCGCGACCTGCGCGCGCGCGGCTACAAGCCGGAATACGCCTCGCGGACATCCGGACCCATCAACGCCATCCTGATCGACCCGGCGCAGGGGACGTTCTGGGGCGGGTCGAGCAACCACGGCGAGGATTACGGCATCGCCTGGTAATCAGACGAAAGTCCCCGCAGGATTTGGCGTAAAATGAATCTCACGCTCGCCACAAGGCGAGACCAAAGCAATCACCAAGGGGATTTCATGAAATCAATCACAGGCGGCCTGTTGGCCGCGGCACTGGCGTTCCTGTCGGTTTCAGCGGCCGCACAGGAACACTGGACCGAGGGCCCGGTGTGGGAGTGCAGCGCCTATCGCACGAACCCCGGCATGTTCGACACCTACATGAAGTGGATCCGCGCCCATTCGGAGCCGATCAACATCGAGGCCAAGAAACAGGGCCTGATCGTCGACTTCAAGACTTTCGTCAAGCCGCCGCGGGACCCGAACGACTATGACGTGCTCTTCTGCACGCTGTATTCGAATTTCGCCAAGGCGCTCGACTACAACAAGGGCGACGACGACAAATTCGAGGCGATCTCCGCCGCGCACTGGGCGACGGGCGACAATGCCAAGCAGGCGGAATTGGCCAAGCCGCGGCTCGAAATGCGCACGTATCTCGGCACGACCTACGATCGTGAAGTGACCCTGCGTCCGGCCGAGTAATCGGGGAAGGGCTCCGTCCGCGAAAGCCGGCCATGGGGCCGGCTTTCGTTTTTTCAGCCGGCGGGTTTCGACTGGCTCGCGACGGCCTCGAGTCCGGCAATATCGACGCCGGCGCCGAGCGCAGCCTTGAGCTCGTCCATGCTCGCGGCCTTGCCCGAAATCTCGACCGAGAAACGCTTGCCGAGGATCACGCCGTATTCTCCCGAACCGTTGGCGCCGTCCCAGCGCTCGTGGATCATGCGCCCGTCCGCGTGATAGTCGCGCTCGTAGCCGCCCTGCCACTCGCGTTCCTGCTCCACGTTGGCCCAGGCCGCGAGCGCCACGAATCCCTGCGCGCCGCCCGTGTCGGTGACCTTGAGCTGCAGGTTCCGCCCCGCGCCATCCGAATAGTCGGCGCGGGACTCGGACACCTGGATCCCCATCGCATTGTTGCGCTCGGCTGAAACGCTGGTGCGCGGCAGGCCCGCGAGCGTCTCGGGGAGGAAGGCTCTCATCCGGTCCGTGGGCAGCGCCTCGGAACCCTTGCCCCCTGCCACTACGGCGCCGACCAGCGAGCCGATCGCCGCGGACGACGGCGCGCCGTTGTTCTCCTTCGCCGAGTCCTCGACCTGCTTGCCGGCCGCTTCCATGTTTTTCGCCCATTCCTCGAGCGCGGCGCCGGTCGTGCCCTTCTCGAACTTGCCCGGCGAACTGATCGACGACCTCGCCCCGCCCATCACGCCGATCATGCTCGTTCCGACCACGCTGGCGACGATCGCCCAGCACACCCAGCCGAGGATGATCGCGGCGATCACGCTGACCGCGGTATAGCCCGCCGCCTTCTCGGCCGGGGCCTTCATCGTAAACGGCAAGCCGAGATAGAGCAGGTAGATGCTGTAGACAAAACCCGCGAGCCCGATCAACCAGCCGAGCCAGGGAACGATCTGCCCGATGCCCGCGACCCAGCCCGCGGTCATGCTGTAGGCCGCAGACTTCAGGGCCTGCACCGAATCCTTCTGCGCGCCGAAACTTGGCGCGAGCGCATTGATGATGAGCGAGAGGATGAAGACCGCGACCAGGCCGAGGACATAGCTCAGCACGAGCATCGACAGGCCTGCGCCCATGCCCATGCGGTACGTGCCGAGGAACGGCAGGGAACTGCCGATCAGCGTGCCTTTCAGGAACATTGCAATCGGCGCGACCGCCGACACGATGAGGATGTAACGCGTGTAGAGGCCGCCGGTCGTCTCCGACTCTGCGGCGATGACCGGCCATTCCGTCTTGGGCGTCAGCAGGATTTTCTGCACGCGCCCGACCAAGTTGCTCATGGTGATTCCCTCCCCGCGGACAGCATACACAGAATGCGGTTTTTGCAGTGCAAACACGGGGCTTCCCAGGGTGCACCGCCTAATCCCGCATTCCATGCTGAACGCGGTATAAGTAGGGACGCGATGGTGCTAACCGTGCTCTGGCTGCTGCTGTTCGCGAGCCTCGTCCTCTGGCTCGCCTACCAGCGTGCGAGCCTCGCCAGGGCGACGCTGGTCCTCGGCGTGCTGCTGGTCTACTACACGCTTTTCGGGGCGGGTACGCCCTGGTGGAAAGCCGCGCTCTGGGCCGTTTACGTCCCGCACCTCCTGCTCAACATCCGCCCGCTGCGCCGCGTGCTGATCTCCAACCGCTTCCTGCTGATTTTCAAGCGCATGCTGCCGCCGATGTCCACGACCGAGCGCGAGGCCCTCGAGGCCGGCACGGTCTGGTGGGACGGGGAGCTGTTCACCGGCGGACCGGACTGGAACAAGCTGCTCTCGGCCAAGGCGCCGGCGTTGTCTGCCGAGGAGCAGGCCTTCATCGACGGGCCCTGCGAAGAACTCTGCCGGATGATCGACGACTTCGACATCACGCACCGGCGGGCGGACCTGCCGCCCGAGGCCTGGGATTTCATCAAGAAGAAGGGCTTCTGGGCGATGATCATCCCGCGCAAGTACGGCGGGCTCGAGTTCTCCGCCTATGCGCATTCCTCCGTCGTGGTGAAGATCGCGAGCCGGTCGAGCACGGTGGCGTCGACGATCGTGGTGCCGAATTCGCTCGGCCCCGCGGAACTGCTGCTGCATTACGGCACCGAGGAACAGCGGGATCACTTCCTGCCGCGCCTCGCCCGCGGCGAGGAGATCCCCTGCTTCGGTCTGACCGGCCCGCGCGTCGGATCGGATGCGGGCGCGATCCCGGATATCGGCATCGTCTGCCGCGGCACCTACCAGGGTCACGACACCATCGGCATCCGCCTGCATTTCTCGAAGCGCTACATCACGCTCGCGCCGATCGCGACCCTCATCGGACTCGCCTTCCGCCTGTTCGACCCGGAAAAGCTCATGGGCGGCGACAAGACGGATTACGGGATCACCGTCGCGCTCGTGCCGCGCAACACCCCCGGGATCACCATCGGCCGCCGTCACTTCCCGCTGAACGGGCCGTTCCAGAACGGCCCGATCCAGGGCCGCGACGTCTTCGTGCCGCTCGACGCGATCATCGGCGGGCCGAAGATGGCGGGCCAGGGCTGGCGCATGCTGGTCGAGCAGCTCTCGGTGGGACGCTGCATCTCGCTGCCCTCGATCGCGACCGGCGGCGCGAAGGGCGGCGTCTATTCGACCGCCGCCTACGCGCGCATCCGCAGACAGTTCAATCTGCCGGTCGGAAAATTCGAGGGCGTCGAGTCCGTGATCGCACGCATGGCGGCACGCGCCTACATCATGGATGCGGCGCGCTCGGTGACGACGGGCGCGATCGACGGCGGCGAGAAGCCCTCGGTGCCGGCCGGCATCCTCAAGTACCACTTGACCGAATTCGGCCGCATGGTCGCGAACGACGCGATGGACGTGCAGGGAGGCAAGGGCATCATGCTCGGCCCGAAGAACTATATCGGCCGCGGCTACCAGATGGTGCCGGTCAGCATCACGGTCGAGGGCGCGAACATCCTGACCCGCAGCCTCATCATCTTCGGCCAGGGCGCGGTGCGCTGCCACCCCTGGGTGCTGAAGGAGATGAATGCCGCCCGGGATCCGGACCGCGAGCGCGGTCTGCGGGATTTCGACTCCGCGCTGTTCCATCACATCGGCTTCACGATCTCGAACGCGGTGCGCTCGTTCTTCGGGGCGATCACGCTCGCGCGCATCGTCAAGTCGCCGAGGCCGGGTCCGACGACGCGCTTCTACGAGCACATCAACCGGTTCAGCGCCTCGTTCGCGTTCGCGACCGACGTCGCGATGCTGTCGCTCGGCGGCTATCTCAAGAAAAAAGAAAACCTTTCGGCGAGGCTCGGCGACGTCCTGTCATCCATGTACCTCGCGTCCATGGTGCTGAAGCACCACGAGAATCAGGGCCGTCCGGAATCCGACCTGCCGCTGGTCGAATTCGCCTGCCGTTCGCTGCTCTACCAGGCGCAGGAGCAGCTGCACAGCTTCCTCAGGAATTTCCCGGTGCGCTGGCTCGCCGCTTTGATGCGTCTCCTGATCTTCCCGCGCGGGCTGACCTATTCGGCGCCGTCGGACCGGCTCAACCCGAAGATCGCGGAGCTCGTCATGAACCCGGGCGAAGTGCGCGAGCGGCTCTGCCAGTACATCTACCGCACTCTGGAACCGGGCAACCACCTCGGACTCGTGCAGCAGGCGATGGAGCTCGCCATTGCGGCCGAACCGCTGGAGAAGCGCATCCGGGTCGAAGGCGTGAAGACCGGCCGCGTGACGGCACTCGACCTGCCCGGCCAGATCCGCGAGGCGTTGGCGGCCGGCATCGTGACCGAGGCGGAGGCCGCGCAGCTGCGCGAGTACGACCGCAAGGTCATGGACATCATCAATGTCGACGACTTCGACGGGTGCGAACTGGCCGCCGGCGGCGCCCAGGATCACCCGCGCGACGGCGACAGCATGCAGGTCGCCTGAGGAGCCGCACCATGGCGCGCCGGTACATCAAGACCATTCTCGTGGCCGTCGAGTTTCCGCGGCAGCACCGCCAGACGGGCCTGGCCCGGGCCGCGCAGCTGGCGCGAGCGTTCGGTGCGCGGCTGGCGCTCGTCCACTGCGCCTATAGCCCTTACGCGCGCGACGCGCGTTTCGCGGCGACGGATATCGAGCAGGAACGGGGGGGCAAGCTCGCCGAGGCGTGCGCGGGACTGGAACGGCTGGCGCGGCCCCTGCGGCGGCGCGGACTGAAGGTGTCGGTTCACGCGGTCTGGGACTATCCGGCGTTCGAGGGCATCGTGCGCGAGGCGCTGCGTACCCGGCCGGATCTCGTGGTGGCCGAATCCCATCGCCGCCCCTTCGGCGCCCGCCTCTTTCTGACCAACAACGACTGGCAGCTGATCCGCCTCTGCCCCGCGCCGCTCCTGCTCGTGAAGAAACCCTCGAAATACGGCAAGGCGCGCGTGATGGCGGCGATCGATCCCCTGCACGCGCGAGACCGGTCCGCACGCCTGGACCGGCGAATCCTGGAACTGGCGCAGGCGATCGCGGCAGCGCACTCCGGCCGGCTCGACGTGGTCCACGCCTACCTGCCGCTCTCGATCGCGATTGCCACGGGCACGTCAGAACCGCTCATTGTCCCCGTGGATCCAAAGATCGATCGGCGTCATACGCTCGACGTGAGGCGGGCCATGGAACGGGTCTGCGCGCCACTGAGCCTGTCGCAGGGTCAGCTGCACCTTGAAGTCGGTGACCCCGCAAGCGTGATTCCGGACCTGGCGAAACGCCGCCGCGCGGACCTGGTCGTCATGGGCGCGGTGTCACGGCATGGGCTGGAGCGGGTTTTCATCGGCAACACCGCGGAGCGCGTCCTCGATGCCTTGCCTTGCGACGTGCTGGTGGTCAAGCCGGGCCGCTTCAGGACCACGGTCTCACGACGGCCGGTTTCCAGCAGAAGGCTGTTTTCAGCCGCCTGACGCGAAGGGGACGCACCCCTTCATATTCGCGAAGGGGCGCGTCCCCTTCATTCCGGACCCGAACCCGTTCACAAGCCGCGGGCTTCAGCACTCCCCCGCCCTGACTGCCACCGCAAGCTGCGACGCAGTTTGCAGAACCCGACTCCAGAATGCCCTGAACTGGCGCCATGGAGCTCCAGACCGTCTCGGACGTGCGCGAGTTCTTCCGCGAAGCGCTGCAGAGCGCGCTCGAGCACCAGCACCTGCGGGTCCGCGACCATACCGAACACTACATCGTGAACCTGCTCGCGATGTTCTCGCACACGGATGCCCTCTTCGAGCCGGATGCCGAGCGCTCGCAACTGAAACCGCTCGCACTGCTCCTGGCCGAGGCCGCGGACACGCCGGACGACCGGCAGCGGTTCCGCATGCTCCAGCGCCTCGGCGACGTCGCGCTCTTCGTCGCGGGCTTTCTCGCCGGGGGATTCTCGGGCCGTCCGGTCGACATCGATTACCACATCGCCATGGGCGGTCGTGCGTATGGCGCGCTGGCCCAGGCGCCCTATCACGGGCCACAGCGCGTGCTGGGCAGCGTTTTCGCCGAGCTCGAAAACAAGTTCCAGCCGCTGGTCGACGCCCTGAACGAGATCGGCGAGGGCGCCGGCCGCCATTCGCCTCGCGACGTGTTGCGCCTCTACGAGCTGTGGCACAAGACCGGCAGCCGGCGCGCGCACCGGCTGCTGCTCAAGCTCGGCATCCGCCCGGTGCCGGCCGGCGCGTTCGCGAATTGAGCCGCCATGCCCGCGCGGGCCCTCGAACGGCTCGAAGCCCTGCTGACCGGAATCTACGACCTCGATATTGGATGTCGCGTCGAAGACTTTCTCGTCACTGACCTCCACCAGCTCCCCGGCGAATGCAGCGATGCGCCGGGAGACGAGCAGCTCTTCGTGACCGCCCTCGACGATGAAATGTGCATCTCGCTCTACCTCGACCCGGCCTTGCTGGAACGGCTCGAGCGCCATGACCCGAGCGACGCCCTCGACCAGGACAACCTTGCCGACTGCTGGACGGCGCTCGAGGGCGTCAGCCACTTCCTGTGCGTCGCGCACAACGCCGGCCATGACCGGCCGGTGTCGCGCCTCGCGCTCGAGCTGCAGGCGGAGATCGACAAGTATGTCGCCAGCGTCGCGCTCCTTCGCCTGCGTCATCCGCGGCGCTTCCCGGCGGAACTGCACACGCTCCTCTTCCGCCGGTCGCGAGTGGATCCCGGGCTCGCAGCAGGCCACGAATCGCTTTACCGGCGCGCGAGCCGCCAGGCCGCGCGCTTCTGCGCCCGGCTCGAGCCCCGGCTGCGCGAGCTTTGCCGGCGAGAAGATGGCGCCTGGCTCCGGTACCTGCGACGTTTCTACCGCCTGAGCGACATGGACAAGCTACGGCACATCGACACCGCCTGCAGCGCGTCCTGAGGCGGATCCTGCGCTAAGATCGGGCTGTCCCCCGGGCGGGCCGCAGCGTGACAGCCAACCTCATCTACGAAGTCGAGTGCCAGCTCGACCCGGATATCGTCGCGGATTACGACGCCTGGCTGCCCGGCCACGTGAGGGACGTGCTCGCCTGCCCGGGCTTTCACGGCGCGAACATCGAGATTCCCGAGACGCCCCCGGGCGAGCGCCAGCGCCGCCGCGTCCGCTACCGGGTCGAGAGTGTCGCGGCGCTCGATCACTACCTCGAGATCCATGCGACTCGGATGCGGACAGAGACGGCCCAGCGCTTCGGCGGGCGTGCACGTTGCGAACGGCGGGTCTTCAAGCCGAAGCACGAGCTGCTGCCGCCCGCCGATGAGCCGAAACGCTGCCTGAACTGCGGCTCGATCATCACCGGCAGGCACTGCGCGCAGTGCGGCCAGTCCTCCGACGTGCACGTGCTGTCGATGAAGGAAGTTGCGGGCGACGTCACCCATTCGCTGCTGCACCTCGACAGCCGGGTCTGGCGCACGCTGCGCCTGCTCATCCGGCGGCCGGGCGAATTGACTCGCGAGTTCATCGCCGGGCGGCACCAGCAGTACATCCCGCCGTTTCGCCTGTATCTCGCCGTCAGCATCCTGTACTTCGCCGTATCGGCCCTGCTGCCGGGCTCCGAATCCTTCAATATCGGCGACGGCAAGGGTGCCACCGTCCAGGCCCCGGTCGGCGTCGACCTCCCGGACGAGCTCAAGAAAAACCTCGAATCCGGAGGCGTCGCCAGGGCAGATCTCGACAAGGCCATGAACGCCGGCCGAAACTGCGATATCAACATCTCCGAAATTGACGCCCTGGACGGTTTCGAGAAGGCCCTGTCGCGCGCCTGCGTACAGATGCGGGCCGACGGCGGGAAACGCTTCGCCGAACATTTTGCCGCCGCGGCGCCGAAGATCATGTTCCTGTTCCTGCCGCTGATCGCCGGCGTCGCACGCCTGTTCTACTGGAAGCCGCGGCGGTTGTATGCCGAGCACCTCGTCGTGTTCCTTCACAACCACGCCTTCACCTTCCTGCTGCTCGGCGTAACCTCCATCCTGATCGCGATTTCCGACCTGAAGTTCCCGCTTGCCGGAATCCCCGGCTTCGCCGCGTTCATCCTGTACTGCTACCTGCCGTACTACGTGTTCCGTTCGATGCGGGTCGTTTACGCCGAAGGCCGGTTCAAGACCCTGCTCAAGTTCGCGGCAATCTCCCTGATCTACTTCGTCCTGCTCGGCGCCACGATGCTGGCCGGACTCCTCTATACGATGTACCAGCTTTCGTGACCGACCCCCACCGTACGATCCTGCACGTCGACATGGACGCCTTCTACGCGTCGGTCGAGCAGCACGACCGGCCGGAACTCGCGGGGCTGCCCGTGGTCGTCGGCGGCGCCGGCGGACGCGGCGTGGTCGCCGCCGCAAGCTACGAGGTGCGGCGCTTCGGCGTGCACTCCGCGATGCCGATGCGCGAGGCGCTCCGGCGCTGCCCGCAGGCCGTCGTCATCGCGCCGCGTTTCAAGCGTTATCGCGAGATATCGGCGCAGGTCTTCGAGGTCTTTCGCGAGTTCACGGACCTGGTCGAGGGGCTGTCGCTCGACGAGGCCTTCCTCGACGTGACCGCGAGCCGCGGTATTTTCGGCGACGGCGAGGAGATGGCGCGAGAGATCAAGAAGCGCATCCAGGGACGCACCGGCCTCACGGCCTCGGTCGGGGTTTCGCACAACAAGCTGCTCGCGAAGCTCGGCTCCGAAATGCACAAGCCCGACGGCCTCACCGTCATCCGCCCGGAGGACGTCGCCGCCATGCTCGATCCGCTGCCGGTCGGGCGGCTGTTCGGCATCGGCGCGAAGACTGCGGCGCGGCTGGAAAAGGAGGGGCTCTTCACGCTCGGCCAGCTGCGGCGCGCGCCGGAATCGGTGCTGTGGCCGCTGTTTCGCCGCGAGACTCGCAAGTTCCAGGAACGCGCCGCGGGCATCGACGAGCGGCCGGTCGTCTCCGACGCCCCGGAGAAGCAGATCAGCTCGGAAGAAACGTTTGATGTCGACATCCGGGATCACAAGGAATTGCAGGAGCGCCTGGCGCAGCTCGCTGACCGCACGACGGCGCGGCTGCGCGCGCGGCAGTTCAAGGCCGGCATGGTGAGCATCAAGGTACGCCGGCGCGACTTCGAGACCTACACGCGCCAGCGGAGCTTCAACCCGCCCACGCAGGAGACCCGGCTCATCGCCCAGGTCGCGGCGGACCTTCTCGAGCACTGGCTCGCCGAGCAGCCGCGGGCTGCCGTGCGGCTCCTCGGCGTCGGCGTCAGCGATCTCGAGCCCGAGCAGCAGCTCGACCTCTTCAGCACCGCCGAATCCACCGAATCCGGCCGGCTCGACGACGCCCTCGACCGCATCCACGGCCGCTTCGGGGATGAAGCCATCCACCGCGGCACGGACCGGTAAGGAAGGGGACGCACCCCTTCATATTCGTGAAGGGGCCGGACCCCTTCGCCAATATGAAGGGGTGCGTCCCCTTCGATGCAGCGTCCTTTTGCAGGGCGGCGCCCGCGAGGGCATCATGAACGCCCAGCGGTCGATGGGGTCCATGCCCTCGTCATGTACGCGAGTTTCTTTGGGCTGAACGAAAAACCGTTCGCGATCACCCCGGACCCGCGCTATCTCTACCTGAGTGAGCGGCACACGGAAGCCCTCGCGCATCTCGCCTACGGCATCAGCGAGTCGGGCGGCTTCATCCAGCTGACGGGCGAGGTCGGCACCGGCAAGACGACGGTGCTGAGGAGCCTCCTGCAGCAGCTGCCGCCGCATTGCGACGTCGCCCTGATCCTCAACCCGCGCGTCACGCCCGCGGAATTCCTGCTCGCCATCTGCGACGAGCTGCACGTGCGGGTGCCGGAAAGCTCCGCGAGCAGCGTGAAGACGCTCGTCGACCTGCTCATGCACTTCCTCCTCGACGCGCACGGTCGCGGCCGACGCATCGTTCTGATGGTGGACGAGGCGCAGAACCTGGACGCCGACGTGCTCGAGCAGGTGCGGTTGCTCACCAACCTCGAGACCGCGACGCAGAAGCTGCTGCAGATCATCCTGATCGGCCAGCCGGAACTGCGCGCCGTGCTCGAGCGGCCGGAACTGCGCCAGCTCGCACAGCGCATTACGGGCCGCTACCACCTCGAGGCGCTGCGCGGGCGCGAGACGATCGCCTACATCCGGCATCGGCTGCGCGTCGCAGGCGCGACGCGCGACCTGTTCACGCCCGGCGCCCAGCGCGAGATCCACCGGCTGTCGGGCGGGGTGCCGCGAATCATCAACGTCATCGCAGACCGCGCGCTGCTCGGCGCCTATACGCGCGAGGAGCACGTGGCCAACGGCGCGCTCGTGCGGCGCGCGGCTTCCGAGGTCTACGGCCGGCCAGTGCTCGCGCCCTGGGTCCGCGCGCTCGCAGTCGGCGGCGCCGTGGCGGGGACTGCGCTCCTGGCCTTCGCGCTCTGGCAGGCCTGGCCCGCACGGCAGCGCCCGGCGCCCCCCGCGCCGGGCGCGACGGCGGCCGCTGAATCGCCTGCGCCGAAACCTGCCCCCGCGGCGCCCGCGCGGGAGCCGCTCAGCGCCCTGCTGGCCAAGGATTCCGCATCGACCACGACGGATGGCGCGTTCGCCTCGCTCTTTTCGCTCTGGGGAGCCGAGTACCAGCCGGACGGCGGACTCGCCTGCGAACAGGCGGATGCGCGCGGGCTTTCCTGTGTCTGGCAGCGTGGCTCGCTTGCCCAGCTCAAGCTGATCAACCGGCCGGCGATCCTCTCGCTCGTCGATGGCGAGGGCGGAACGCACCAGGTCGTGCTGACCGGACTCAGAGGCGACGGCGCGAAACTGCTGGTCGCCGGCAGCCAGGCCGAAGTGCCGATCGTCGAGCTGGCAGACTACTGGTTCGGCGAGTTCCTCGTGCTGTGGCGGCCGCAGACCAACACCCTGCGCCCGCTACGCGCAGGGATGCGGGGCGACGACGTGCGCTGGCTGCGCCAGGGCCTCGAGCAGCTGAACGGACAGCCCGCCTCCACCGAGACTCGTGACTATTTCGACGCAGAGCTCGAGCAGCTCGTCGAAAATTTCCAGCGCAGCCGTAGGCTTGCGGTCGACGGCATCGCCGGGCTGCAGACTCAGCTCGTGCTCGATTCCGCGCTCGGCGCTCCGGGCACGCCGACGCTGTCGCGGGCCGGACCGCAGGCGGGCGCATGAGCTTCATCCTCGACGCGCTGCGCAAGTCCGAGATCGAGCGCCAGCGCCAGAGCGGCCCGATCATCGCGGAATTTCCCGTCGCGCGCGACGATCGACGCCTGCCGATCGCGCTGGTCGCGATCGCCGCGTTGCTCGCCCTCAACGCCGCCGTCGTTCTCTATTTCGTGCTGCGCGACGCGCGCGCGCCGGAAGCGGCGCCGCTCGCGACGGCCGCGCCGCCCGCCACGGGGAACACGCCGCCCGCAGTCGCCACGCCGGCCTCGCCGACGGCGTCCGCACCGCAAAGCGGGCTCGGGGCCGCCGCAATGCCGGATGAGACGCCGCTGGACGAGCCCACGGAGCTGTACGGCGAGCCGGCGACCCTGCCACCCGACGCGCCGGACCCGACGCTGCTCCCGGACGCGCCGGTCTCGAGGCCTGGAGTGACCTATAGCGAGGCCCTGCCGGACGACGCGCCCGCGATCGAAGCCGCCACCGGCCTGCCGCAGCTCACGATCGACCTGCATATCTACGCGGACAATCCCGCCAAGCGCGCCGTGTTCATCAACGGCCGCCGCTACACGCAGGGCGCGCGGCTTGCCGAGGGTCCGGTGGTCGAGGAAATCACGCGTGAGGGCGCTGTGCTCTCCTATCACGGCCGCCGCTTCCTCCTGCCGCGGCTCTAGCCGCGGCCTGCCCATGAACGCCGCCGTCCAGCCTGCCCTGGCGCTCGGCGGCGCGGAGCTCGCCGCCGCGCTGCGCTCGGGGATACATCGCCTCATCTCGCGCGAGGAACTGATCAACAAGATCAACGTGTTTCCGGTGCCGGACGGCGACACGGGCACGAACCTCGCGCTGACACTGCAGGCGGTCCTGACGGCGCTGCGCGCCCATCCCGAGCCGCACGCCGGGCAGCTGCTCACCCGCGTCGCCGATGCCGCGCTCGACGGAGCCCGCGGAAATTCGGGCGCGATCCTCGCGCAATGCCTGCTGGGAGTCGGCGACCGCCTGGCGCAATCGGCCACGCTGACGACGGCGCAATTCGCCGATGCGTTCGAGGGCGGCGCGGCCTATGCCCGCGAGTCGCTCGCCGAGCCGCGCGAGGGGACGATTCTCACGGTGATCGCGGATTTCGCCGCGGCGGCCGCGGCCACGGCGGCGAAGGGCGTGCCGGACTTTCGCGGCCTCTTTCGGGAGGCCCTTGCCGCGGCGCGCGCCTCGCTCGAGGCGACTCCCGCCAAGCTCGAGATGCTGCGCCGCGCCAATGTCGTCGATGCCGGCGCGCTCGGCTTCGTCGAGCTCGTGGCCGGCATGGCGGACTATTTCGAGACCGGCATCGCACCGGGCGATGATGCCGGGATTCTGCTCCTCGCGGACGACGAGACCGCGGCCGGCTCGCAGGTGGACCTCGTGCACCGCTACTGCACGGAATGCATGGTCACCGGCGAATCGATCGATCGGCGCAAGCTACGCGAGGCGGCCTCCGAATTCGGCTCGAGCCTCGTGGTGGCCGGCACCCAGAGCAAGGTACGGCTGCACGTTCATACGAACGATCCTGCAAGACTGTTCTCGCTCGCCGCAGGCTTCGGCACGGTCAGCAGCGAGAAGGCCGATGACATGCATCGGCAGCAGGAAATGGCGCACCATGCGCCGCGCCGCCGCGTCGCGGTCGTCACCGATTCGGCAGCGGACCTGCCCGAATCAGTGCTCGAGGCGCTCGACATCCACGTCGTCCCGGTGCGCGTGCACTTCGGCACGCAGAGCTACCTCGACAAGGTCGGGATCTCCTCGGCGGAGTTCTTCCGCCTGCTCGAGACGAACCCGGTGCACCCGAAGACCTCGCAACCGCCACCGGGCGATTTCCGGCGCGCATTCGAGTTCCTGGGCTCGCACTATGCGGCCGTCGTCTACGTCGGGCTGATGTCGCGCGTGAGCGGCACCTTCCAGAGCGCGGAGACAGCGGTCCTGCGCGCGCGCACGCGGGCCAGGATCGTGACGCTCGACTCCGGTACGGCGGCGCTCGGCCAGGGGCTCATCGCGATGCGTGCGGCGGAGGTCGCGGCTGAGGGCGGGGAAGCCGACGCCGTGCGGGAGGCCGCGGTCGCGGCGGGCCGGCGCACGCGCACCTGGGGCTGTCTCGTCACCCTGGAGTTCGCCGTGCGCGGAGGACGCGTGCCGGGCTGGATCAGGCCGATCGCGGACGGGCTCCGCCTGGTGCCGATCCTGATCGTCCGCGCCGACGGCAGCCTCGGTTTCGACGGCCTGCTGTTCGGGCGACGGAATCCCTATCCGCGCTACGGCCGGCTGCTGCGCCGGCGGCTCGACCCTTCCAGACGCTGGCGCATCGGGATTTCGCACGCGAACGTGCCGGAAGGTGCCGCCCAGGTGCGCGATGTCCTCGCCGCCGGACTGCCCCGCGCGGAAATCCTGCCCATCATCCCGCTCGGCACGGCGCTCGGCGTGCACGGCGGCCCCGGCTGCGTCGTCGTCGCCGCCCAGGAACTCGTCTGATTCGCCGAAAAACCATTGAAGGGGACGCACCCCTTCATATTCGTGAAGGGGTCCGGCCCCTCTACGAATATGAAGGGGTGCGTCCCCTCCAGTGGGTGCGGAGCTGTTACTTGACGACCGGCCGCTTTTCCTCGGACCAGCGGATGTAGTCGCCCTTCAGGTGGAAGACGCGGCTGAAACCGGCCTCGCGCAGCACGCCGAGCGCCTGCTCGCTGCGGTTTCCGCTCCGGCAATACACGACAATGTCCCGGTCGCGTGAGGCCGACAATTCGGCCAGGCGCGACGCAAGCTCCGTGTGCGGGATGTTGATTGCGCCCGGGAGGTGGCCCTCGGCGTACTCGGCGGGCGTGCGCACGTCGAGCAGAACCATCGACTGATCGGCCCAGGCCATGCGATCGCCTACGGACTTCGGCTCGATCGTGGCGGGCCCGGCGGCCAGCGCCGCAAATGCGAACGCGCATGCAAGCAACAGGGGCGGCAGCCGCCGCATGGTTCAGCCCTCGAGCACGAAGGTGACGCGCAGGCGCACGCGATAGGCGGTTACCTTGCCCTTCGCGACTTCCACTTCCTGGTCGGCGACCCAGGCGCTCGTCACGTTCTTGAGCGTCCTGCTCGCGCGCTTGATGCCCCTCGTGATCGCGTCGTTGAAGCTCTTTTCGGACGTCGAAGTGATCTCGCTGACTTTGGCAACGGTCATGGCCTGCTCCTTTCGGTCCTGTTCTTTCGGCCCCCCCGCACGAATCATAGCGCTACAGGCGCCGGCTGCGGGGCCGCTATCATGCGCCCTCCAAAGGAGGCGCCCATGTTACGCAAGCTCCGAAGCGCGCTCTTGCGCGGTCTCGTGGTCCTGCTGCCGATCGGCTTCACGATCTGGCTGCTGTGGTGGCTCGGCAGCTCGACCGAGGCGCTGCTGCAAAGGCTGATCCTGTTCGTCGTCCCGGCCGAGCACTACCTCCCGGGCATGGGCATTGCCGCGGCCTTCCTGTTGCTGCTCGCCGCGGGGACGTTCTTCAATGCCCTGCTGGTGCAGAGCGCCCTCGCCTCCTGGGAGCGCTTCCTGGACCGGATCCCGGTGGTCAAGACGATCTACGGCGCGACGCGGGATTTCGTGAATCTCCTGCCCACCGGCGGCAAGCGGCGCGACCTCCGGCACGTGGTGCTCGCCCGATTCGGCGACGCGCAGCTGCTCGGCTTCGTGACGCAGGACGACGCGTCGGAACTCGGTATCGTCGCTCCGGAGGACGGCCTGCTGGCCGTGTACTTCCCGATGAGCTACCAGATCGGCGGCTACACAGTGCTGTTGCCGCGCTCGCGCGTCGTGCCGCTCGAGCTCTCCGTCGAGACCGCCATGCGGATGGTGCTGACTGGCGGCCTCTCGGGGGCCGCGGCCTGACTACTTGTCGATCTTGGTGATCTTGGAGCCTTCGAAGGTCAGGTTGTACATCAGTCCCTTGTTGGAAAAGATGAATCCGATGATCGGCTTCTTTGCGGTCTCGGTGTCGAGCTGTCCGCCGGCGCCGAGGGTCGCGAGCGCGACGCTGCCGTCCACGCCCGCCTTCCAGCCGTTGTTGTTCTGCTTCAGGAACTTGTCGAGTTCCTTCTGCGTCATGAACATGATCACCTGGCTCTTCTGCTGCAGGCCGAGCTGGAATCCGATCGAGCCGGAGACGGTGTTGTAGTAGCCGGTCGTCTTGCCGCCGACCAGCAACGCTCCTTCGCCGTACTCGCCGCCGATGCCGATCCCGCCCTTGACGACCTTCGGGAATACGAGGATGCCTTTTGCAGTGGCCGCGAGATCCTTCGCCGCGGAAGACTGCTTGTAGAGCTCCGCGAGCGCCTCCTTGACCTCGGCGTCGATTTCCTCCTTCGAGGCGGCCCAGACCGGAGCGGACGCAAACGACAACAGCGCTGCGGCCAGCAGCGCGGGTACAAGGCGGTCCATCGTGGTCTCCCGGTCAGGCGTACGCAGCGCGCGGCCTGTTCTGTGAATAGACAAGTTCGACGTGGCGGATGCCTGAGGTGCAGCGCGCGACGCGCTTGACGGCCTGAACCAGGCGCAGCAACAGGTTGTAGCCGGCGCGCGGTCCTCCGACCGCATAGGCCTCGGCGACGACGAGGTGCAGGACGGTGATCCGTTCGAAGCTGTCGCGCACGTAGAGGATCACGCCGACCGGGCGGGACGACTTGCCTTCGCGCTCGACTGCGAACAGGCATTGCGCATCGGTCTGGCCGCCCACCCGCACGCGCAGCGAATCTCCTTCGGCGACGATCGTCGGGGCCCCGTAGCGATTGATCGCGGTCTCGATGCCCTTGCGCACGCGATGCTGGCGGCCGTTGAAAAACAGCAGGACCTCGAGCTGGTGATAATGCTCCGCCGGCAAGGTTGAAACGAACGCTATCTGTCGCGCGATGGTCGCCACTCCCGTAGCCGCCCCTGCCCGAGGCAGGGCCGGGCCACGATACCGGGGGCTTCCGCCTGCTGTCGAGATTCACATAATTCGGTTTTGGTCGAAAAATCGGCTGCTCTGTCGCGCCCCGGCAACGGCCCCCGGGGGCCTGTGGACACCCTGGGGATGCTTTTTCGCAAGTCGCGGAGCGCGTGGGGTTTTTCGGGTCGCCAGCGGGAGCGGCTCGCGGAAACGCGACCTGTGTCTCGTTCGCCACGACCGATTTTGTCAAGGATTGACGCTCCGGTCGTTCATGGGCATCCGTGCCCTGGACGACGTCTGTTTGCGCGAGTCAGGGCAGCCCGTGAACATCGATTATTCGAACCTGCAGCCCGGCGACGAAGCTCCGGATCCGGAGGATCCGCTGCAACCGCGAGTGCCGGAACCCGTGCAGCCGCCCGGCCAGCCTGCGGCGCGCCCAGGTTGCGCCAATGTCGTAGTACTTTCGGCCGACCCGGCGCTCATCGACCTGCTGCGCGACGCGGTCGCGGGCGTCCATCGCGTGTGGCGCGCCGACGACGCGTCGCACGCGGCCGACCTCATGCTGGCGTCCGGAAACGCGGTGCTGCTGATCGATGCCGCACTCGCCGACCACGACACCAAGGACCTCGTCAACCAGCTGCACCAGCAGTTTCCCGATCTCGCGATCATCGTCGCGGGCCGGCGCGACGACGAGCACGACCTCGCGCCGCTCGTCTCCGAAGGAATCATCTTCCGGTTCCTGCACAAACCGGCCTCCACCGAGCGCATTCGCAATTTCGTGGATGCAACCCAGCGCCGGCAGAACGGCACGGAATTCACCGCGACGATGCCGCCGCGCCACAAGGGCCAGCTGTTCGGCGGCACTTCGGAGCTGCCCGTCCTTGCGCCGCTCAAGCTCAAGCTCGACGACGGATTCACGCGCCGCTGGGGCCGTCGCGCCCTCCTGCTCGTCCCGATTGCGCTGATCGCCTGGGGCGTCGCGAAATGGGAGCCCTGGAACCGCCAATGGTCCGCCAGCCGGCCCGAGTCC
This sequence comes from uncultured Gammaproteobacteria bacterium, assembly GCA_963738285.1. Classification (GTDB taxonomy): domain Bacteria; phylum Pseudomonadota; class Gammaproteobacteria; order Steroidobacterales; family Steroidobacteraceae; genus SCUD01. Next base: position 273,258 of record CAVTVX010000002.1, read on the forward strand.
GCCGCCCCGCCCGCTGCCGCCCGGGTGGACACGGGCGAGGACCCGCGGATCCAGAAAATGCTGGACGCGGCAGGCCTTGCGCTCTCACAGGGCGCGCTCATCGAGCCGCCCGGACAGAATGCCCTCGAACTCTACCGGGCGGTGCTCTCCCGCGATCCCGGTAATGGCCTCGCGCGCCGCGGCCTCGACAGCGTCGCCGACGAGCTCCTCGTCCAGGCCGAGCGCGCGCTGATGGAGCAGGACCTGACGCGGCTCGCAAGCGCCATCGACGCGGTGCGTTCCGTCCGCCCGGATCACCCGCGCCTCGAATTCTTCGTGAGCCAGCTCGAGCGCGAACGCGCGATTCAGGCGCAGTCCGGCCAGCCGGTGCGCGCCCTCGACACCCTGGGCCGCCCGATCGAGACGCCGGCAAAGGCTGAACTGCCCTCGGTCCGTGTCCAGGCCTTCGTGCAGCTTGCGAACGAGCGCATGCGCAGCAACCAGCTGATCGGCAAGGACAGCGCACAAAGCTACCTGATTTCGGCGAAAAGCGTCGATCCGGCGGATCGCAGCGTGCAGGCCGGCATCACCACGCTCGCGGCGCTGCTCCAGAGCAACGTCCAGAAATCGACCAGCGAGAAACAACTCGACGACGCGAACCGATGGATGCAGGCGGCCATTGACGTCGGCGCGAGCGACGGCCAGATCGCCGCCATGCGGGCGGACATCTCGGCCGCGCGCAACGACACGATCCGCGCAGACAACGCGAAGCTCCTGATCCTCGCCAACCAGCGCATCGCCCAGGGTCGCCTGGTCGAGCCCAAGGGCGACTCCGCAAGCCATTACCTCGACCTGCTGCGCGCCGCCGACCCGGCATTCGACGGCCTGGCCGACACGAGCACACTCCTTGCCGCCCGCGCGGTCGCCGAAACGCGCACGGCGATCGCGGCCGGCAAGCCGGACCCGGCCGAGGCATACCTGCGCGCCGCGGCCGACGCCGGCCTGCCCGCCGCCGAAGTGTCCAACCTGTCGGCCAAGATCATGTCGCTGCGCGTGGCGCGCCCTGCCGCCGCGGTCCAAAAGGCGCCGCCCGCCGTGCTGCCCGAGAACGAGATGCGGCGGACTTTCTTCTTCGCGCCCATTTACCCTGAACGGGCGCGCGAGCGCGGCACCGAGGGCTGGGTGGACCTTGAGTTTGTCGTGACCAAGGACGGCGCCACGCGCGACCCGGTGGTCCGAGGCGCAGAGCCCGAGGGCGTGTTCGACCGCGCGGCGATGGACGCGGTCAAGCGCTGGCGCTACGTACCGCGCGTCGTGAACGGCGCCATCGTCGAGCAGCGCGTCGAGGCGCGACTGCGCTTCCAGCTCTCCGACTGATCAGGCGCGCCGGCCTCCGGCGGCCATGCGCTCGTGCGCCCGCCCGAGGAGGAACGCGACCAGGGTCCAGAGTGCGGCAATCGCCGCCCCCACCAGGGCGATCCCCGAGAGGCTCGTCGACCAGGCGGAGACGATTGCATCGTGCGCCTTGGCAACGACGAAGTCGCTGGTGCGGTACACGAGCGTGTCGTTGACGTTCTTGGCCTTGTACTTCGACTCGCGGTCGACGCTCGTATAGAGCATCTCACGGCAAGGCCGGACGATCGCGTACTGTCCCACGCGCCGGGCGACGAATACGGCAACGAGCGTCGCGAGCGTCGGCGACGCGGCGATCAGCAGGAACCCCGCCACCACGAACAGCGGCACGACCGCAATCATCGCCGCGACGCCTGTGCGCCGCGTCAGCCTCCCCACCGCGAACAGCTGCAGCGCGAGAGTGATGATGCTCATCGTGAGCTCGATCCGGCCCAGGAACGCCGTGCGCGCATCGCCATCCGGGTAGTGAATGCCGAGCAATCCCGCCTGCTGCAGATACAGAAACGTGTTGACCGCCGCCATCAGGAATACGAAAACGGCGATTCCACCGAGATACGGCGATGAAAGCACGAGCTTGAGTCCCGCGAACGGGTTGCCGCCCATCGGCCGCTCCTCGATGCGCCCGTCGCGCTTCGTCTGCCGGGCGCTCCAGCCGAGCAGGTAACGCATCAGGAAAAGCGTCGAGGCGAGCAGCGCGGCTGACACGAGCAGCAGGTTCACCTCGCCAACCGTTTTCGCGAGGAAAGCCGTGATTGCGGAACCCGACATCGCACCGACGCTCGCGCCCGCCGTAATGAATGCGAACAGCCGCTTGCCCTGCTCCTTGTCGAACAGGTCCGCCATGAAGCTCCAGAAGACCGCGATCACGAACAGGTTGAACACGCTCACCCAGACGAAAAACACGCGGGCGGTCGCAGCGACATCTCCGCCCAGCGTGAAGAGCGCCCAGAATGCGACCAGCTGCGCGACGAAAAACAGGTAGGTCCACGGCAGGAACACGGCGCGGCGGAAACGGCCGCTGATCCAGCCGAATAACGGCACGGCCAGCAGCATGCCGAGCAGCGTCCAGCCGAACAGGTCGTCGAGGTTCTCGACGCCCCCGGCGACCCCCATGCTGTCGCGAATCGGGCGCAGGATGTAATACGCAGTGAACAGCAGGAAATGATAGCCGAACGCCGCTACGAGTCCGGGGACCTCCGCGGGCTGCACGTCCACCGCGCGCGAGAGGGCTCTCTCGGCGAGCGAGGCCGCGCTCATGCGCGGGCGAGCGGTTTCTCGCTCGTGATCGCGAGCGTGTTGCCCTCAGTGTCCTCGAAGAAGGCCATCCAGACCTCGATGTCGCCGAGCTCCGCGACCTTGTGCGGTCCCTGCAGGAACTCCACGGCCTTGTCCTCGAGCTCGGCATGCGTCGCCTCGATGTCGCCCACGCGGTAATAGACGATCGAACCCGGCGGGTCGTACATGGGATCGGACGAGATCGACAGCGCGAGCCGGATGCCGTCGCAGTCGAAGAAGGCGAGCTGCGGCGGCACCTCGAAAAGGAGCTTCATCCCGAGCGTGTCGCGATAGAAGGCGGTGGCGCGCGCGAGGTCGCGCACCGGGATGGCAATCTGCTCGATGTGCCCGAGGTTCATGCCTACTCCACGATTCCGGACTGGTCGAGGATGAAAGCGTATTCCTCGGCGATTTCGCGGAAGTGCCGGAAGCGGCCCGACTTGCCGCCGTGCCCGGCCTCCATCGTCGTGCGGAAGAGGAGCGTATTCGACCCGGTCCCGCGCGCGCGCAGCCGCGCGACCCACTTGGCCGGCTCCCAGTACTGGACCTGGCTGTCCCAGAGGCCGGTCGTCACGAGCATCGCCGGATAGGCCCGGCGCGAGACGTTGTCGTAGGGTGAGTACGACAGCATGCTGTCGTAGTATTCCTTCTTCTTCGGATCACCCCACTCGTCGAACTCGTTGGTCGTGAGCGGGATGCTTTCGTCGAGCATGGTCGTCACGACGTCCACGAAGGGCACCTGGGCGACGATCGCGAGGTAATCGCCGGGCGCCATGTTCGCGACCGCGCCCATCAGGAGGCCGCCGGCGCTGCCGCCCATGGCCGAGACGCGCTTCGGGTCGGCATAGCCTTCCTTCACCAGGAAGCGCGAGACGTCGATGAAGTCGGTAAACGTGTTCTTCTTGTTGAGGAGCCTGCCCTGCTCGTACCAGCGCCGGCCCATCTCCTGGCCCCCGCGGACGTGCGCGATCGCGAAGACGAAGCCCCGGTCGAGCAGCGACAGCCGAGAGATCGAGAAATATGGATCCATTGACGCGCCATAGGAGCCGTAGCCGTACTGAAGCAGCGGCGCGGTGCCGTCCTTGCGGAAACCGTTGCGGTAGACCAGCGACGCCGGCACCCTCGTGCCGTCGCGGGCCGGCGCCCAGAGCAGTTCCGTGCGGTAATCCGCGGGGTCGAAGGCGCCGAGCACCGGCGTGCGCTTCATGAGCCGGCGTTCGCCGGTCCGGACGTCGTAGTCGTAGATCGTGGCCGGCGTCGTCAGCGAGGTGTACTCGTAGCGCACGACCTGCGTGTCGATTTCCGGGTTCTGGCCGAGCGCTGTTGTATAGGCGGGCTCGTCGGCACCGATGAAGAAGTCCTTGCCGCCGCTCCAGGGGCGGATGCGGATCTTGCGCAGCGCGTCCGAGCGCTCCTCGACGGCGAGGAAGTCTCTGAACACGTCGAAGCCATCGATGAAGGCGTCGTCGCGGTGGGCCATCAGCTCGTGCCAGTTTGCGCGGTCGCCCTCGTCGCCGACTTTCACCTCCATCAGGCGGAAGTTAGGCGCCTGCCAGTTGGTGCGGACGATCCAGCGGCCGTCGAAATGTTCCGCGTAGTACTCGTGATCGCGCTCGCGCGGCAGGAATACGCGGAAACGGAGCCCGGGGTCGTCCGCAGCCGCATAGCGCATCTCCGTCGAGACCGTGCTGCGGGCAAAGATGACGACGTAGCGTTCGTCCTTCGTGGTCGAGACGCCGGTGTAGAAGCTCTCGTTATCCTGCTCGTAGACGATCGTGTCCGCGGTCGGATCCGTGCCGAGAACGTGGCGGCGGACGCGGTAACCGAGCAGCGTCTCCGGGTGCTTCTCCACGTAGAGGACGCTGCGGCTGTCCGCCGTCCAGGCGAGGTAGGGATCGACGTTCTCGATCCGGTCAGGCAGGACTTCACCCGTCGAGAGGTCCTTGATCCGCAGGGAATACCGGCGGCGCCCGACGGTGTCTTCGGCCCAGGCGAGCAGCCGGTTGTCCGGCGCGACCGCGACCGCAGCGACCTGGAAGAACTCGTGGCCCTCGGCGAGCCGGTTTCCATCCAGCATCACCTGTTCGGGTGCGTCGAGGCTGCCGGCCTTGCGCGCGTAGACCGGGTATTCCTTGCGGGTCTCGTAGCGCGTGTAGTACCAGTGGCCACGCCGGCGATACGGGACGGTCGAGTCGTCCTGTTTGATGCGCGAGACGATTTCCCCGTAAACCCGGTCCTCGAGCGCCTGGGTGTGCCGGGTCATCGCCGCCTTGTAGGCGTTCTCGGCCTCGAGGTAGCCGAGCACTTCCCGGCTCGAGCGTTTGTCATCGCGCAGCCAGTAGTACTCGTCGTTCCGGCTGCCGTTCGGCGATTCGACGACGTGCGGCCGGACGGCGGCGACCGGTGGAACCGGATCTGTCTGCGGCATGCTCTCGGACTCCGGCCTGGCCGGCGCGTCGCCCGCGCAGGCGGCAATGATCAGCGCCGGCGCGACGGCCAGGAAAAACACGTGACGGAAGCTGTTCATCGACTGGCGCGTATCTTACCGGAGCCGATCCCATCCCGGGCCTGGGCCAGCGCGTCCCCGAGCGCGATTCCGGAAAGTCGGGCCGCTCCGGCGCACGCATCGAGACTTCGGTCGCGACAGAAACCGAGCTCACGCGCAGGCGATGCCCGCGAGCCCGGCGCCGACGACGGCGGCCGGCCCGGTATTCATGCTAGCCTCGCGCTTCGATGCGGATCTCAATCGCAGTCCACGCGGCGATCGCGGCCCTGACGCTGGCCGCCTGCGCATCGCAGCCGCCGCAATCCTACCCGGCAGGCACCGAGGCCCGTCTCGCGACCTACGCCCAGGCGACGGCCTGCTGCGGCGATCCGTCCGGTTTTCCGTTCGGCGCTCTGCCGAAGCAGGGCCATGCCGACGCCACGGTCGATGCCTCGAGCCCGGTGTTCGATTTCCAGAGCGGTCTCAGCCCGTTCGCGGCTTTCGAACTGCCGAAGGAGACGGCACCCTACCGGATCCGCGTGAAGAGCCTTTTCGATCCCGGGGCCGGCGACAGGACGGGCGTCTTCTATCCCATCATTGCCCTGCTCGACGACACCTTCATCGTCGTGCATATGACGGGTTTCGAGAGCCTGCGCCTCGAGCCTGCGCTCGCCACGCCGGGCGGCGAATCCGGGCTCGCAGTGTCGATCGGCATCGATCCGGCGGAACAGAAGGGGAAGTATCTCGTCGTCTTCACGCCGGCGGCGCTTCTCGGCAGGCCGCCGCCCGACGATCGCGAGGGTGACGTGCTGTCACTCCCTTCGCTCGCCTGGATGGAGCGGCGCGGCGAGTCGGCCCTGCCGGCATCGCCTTACGGCCGGCTCAACATCACGGTGGCGCCAGATATTTCCTTCGCTGGGACGGCCAGGACCCACTAGCGGTTCGCGTCGTCAGCCGCGCCGCGGGCAATCACACGGCCGGCGCCGCCGCCGCATCCACAAACTCGACGATGGTTCGCATGACTTTGGGCGCCGAGAGGATGTCGCGGTGCCCCAGACCGCGTGTCGTCATGACCTGGAGCCCCGGCCAGGCATTCGCGAGCGCCTCTGCTTCGCCATAGGGGATCACCGCGTCCTCCAGGTCGTGGATCAGCAGCCCCGGAATGCCGGCGCGTGGCGCGGTCGAAACGAGATCGAGATCGGCGGACGGGCGGCCGGCATCATGGTCGAGGATCTTCACGAATTCCTTCATCGCGGGCGGCGGCAGACCTGCGGTCCCGGCGAGCAGGACCGGGATACGGCTCACGCGCGTCGGGCTTGAGACGATCACGAGCCGCTTCGGGCGGAATCCGTAAACGAGCCCGGCGCCGAGCGCGGCGCCGCCGAATGAGTGGCCGATCGCCGCATGCACCGGGCCGACGATGCTCTCCACCTCGACGAGCATCTCGCCCAGCAGGCGTGGCGTCGCGCTGTCGCCGACGGACACGCCATGCCCCGGCAGCTCGAGCGCGAGGGTCTGCATGCCACGTCCGAGCAATGCCGCGGACAGCGGCCGAAACTGGGTCGTGCGCCCGCGCCAACCGTGCAGCGCGAGCACGAGCGGGCCTGACTCGCCCCAGCTGCGCGCATGCAGGCCGGTGCGAAGCTCCACTTTGCGGCCGACCGTGCCTGTCGAGATCTCCCAGGGTTGAGTCGGGTTCTGTCCGCGCGGGCGGGAGATCAGGTCGGCGACGATGCGCGCCGCCCGCTTCGGCGCGATGCGGCCGAACAGGCCGAGAAGCGGCGGGACGTAGAAAGGAATCGGATTTCGCAAGGACAAAAAAGCCGGCGCGGTTGCCCGTGCCGGCCCCTCTATCGGTTGGACTGCGAAGCTCAGCCCGTGGTCGGTTCGGCCGGCGCTTCATCCTCGGCCGGCGCCATCGAATCCGTCGGCATGGCCGGCTCGGGACCGCCGCAGCCGGCGACGCCGTCGACGAAGGCAATCGCCAGGTCGCCGTCGGCTTCGATGTCACGCACGCAGGTCGTCGTGCCGGAAGCGAGCGGCGCGCTAAATTCCCAGTCGCCCGGCGCCAGCGGAAGCGTCTCGCCCGCGCCGTTGCACATCGGCGCGCCATTCTCGTCGGTCGGGCCGGACATCGTGACGTCGGTTACCATCATGCGGTTGTTCGAATACTTGTTCGCCTGGCCCTTGAGCTCCTTGGGCGAGATGCGCACCGGAATCGTGTCGCAGATGCCCCCCTGCGACACCGACTTGATCGTCAGGTTGGCGTGAATCAGCGGCAGCTCGTCGTTGGCACTGCCCGATCCGCCGCAGGCAGCGAGCGCGAATGCCGCCCAGGAGGCGGTTCCGAGGGCGCGAAGGCCCGAATGCTTCAGTATCGACATCGTCGATGACTCCCAAGGTTGGCGGTCCGCAGCGGGACACGTGAAAACAGGCGCCGATTCTAGATCAATTCGGCCCGTGGCGGCACAAACGAAGGGGACGCGCCCCTTCACGAATATGAAGGGGCGCGTCCCCTTCACCTGTCTGAAATGGTCCAGGGCCGCTCCAGCTCCCAGAGCAGGAGATGGTAGCCGCGGCGGACCATGAGGCCCCCGCCGAGCGGACGGAAATGCCGGGCGAGACGGGCCTTGTACCAGGCGGCCGGCCGGAGGCGCACGCCGGAATCCGTCCGTTCGCGGTCGGCATGCCGGCGCCAGTCCTCCACCGTCAGCACGCTGAAGTAGAGCGCTCCGCGGGAAAGCCGGCCGAGATTCGCAAGCGCGCGAATGGCGGTGCGGTCATCCAAATATTGCAGCACGTCGTGGCAGACCAGGAGATCGAAGGGCTGGCCGGGCGCGTAGTCCGAGATGCTGCCGCGGACCCAGCCGTAGCGCCGGCATAGGTAGTCACTGGAGTCGAGCCCGACATAGCGGGCGCGCGGGAAGAATTCATGGACCGGCTGACGCAGGTGCCCAAGGCCGCAGCCGGCGTCGAGCACGCGCTTGATGGTGAAGCCAAGGTAGGCGGTGTAGGCGCAGACGAAGCGGCCGAGCCGGACGGCCTCCGAACGCGAGGCGACGCGGGTGCGGGCGTCTACGTAGTAGCGCCGGTAAAAGCCCGCGTCGAAAGGAGAATGAAGGGGACGCACCCCTTCAACGCAATGCTTCGCCATCGGTCCCCGGGAGGCTTCGTTGAAGGGGTGCGTCCCCTTCATCCTCATTCGACGGTAACGCTCTTCGCGAGGTTGCGCGGCTGGTCGACGTCCGTGCCCTTCAGCACCGCCGTGTGATAGGCAAGCAATTGCAACGGGACCGTGTAGACCGCGGGAGACTGAAAGTAGCTCACGTGCCGCGGCATCGTGATGACCTCGACGCCGTCCGAGGGTTCGATGCCCGACTCGGGGTCCGCGAATACGTAGAGCATGCCGCCGCGCGCGCGCACCTCCTGCAGGTTTGATTTGACCTTCTCGAGCAGGTCGTTGTTCGGCGCGACCGCGATCACCGGCATGTCGGCATCCACGAGCGCGAGCGGGCCGTGCTTCAGCTCCCCCGCCGCGTACGCCTCCGCGTGAATGTAGGAAATCTCCTTGAGCTTCAGCGCGCCTTCCATCGCAATCGGGAACATCGCGCCGCGGCCGAGGAACAGCGCGTGATGCTTTGGCTCGATCCTCTTCGCGAGGTCGCGGATCACCGGGTCGAGCGCCAGCGTCTGCTCCAGCATCGCGGGCAACTCGAGCAGGCGGTGCACCAGCGTCTTCTCGCGCTCCGGCGGCAGGCCATGGTGCTTGCCGATCGCGATCACCAGCATGCCGAGCGCCGCGAGCTGGGTGGTGAAGGCCTTGGTCGAGGCGACGCCGATCTCCGGCCCCGCGCGCGTCAGCAGCACGAGCTCCGATTCGCGCACCAGCGAGCTCTCCGGCACGTTGCAGATGGCGAGCTGGGACAGGAAGCCCGCCTTTCGCGCGAGGCGGAGCGCCGCGAGCGTGTCGGCGGTTTCGCCCGACTGCGAGATCGACACGAACAGCGTGTTCGCCGGCACGACCGGGTCGCGGTAGCGGAACTCGCTCGCGATCTCGACGCGGCATGGGACGCGGCAAAGCTGCTCGATGAAATACCGCGCGACGATGCCCGCGTGGTAGCTCGTGCCGCAGGCGACGATATGCACCGAGGTCGTGCGCTTGAACACTTCCATCGCCGCCGGCCCGAAGGCCTGCGACAGCAGCCGGCCGCCGGCGACACGCTCCGAGAGCGTCTCGGCAACCGCGCGCGGCTGTTCGTGGATCTCCTTCAGCATGTAGTGCGGATACTCGCCACGCTCCGCCGCCGCCGCAGACTGCTCGGAGACATAGGGCTTGCGCTCGACCCTCCGGCCTTCGGCGTCCACGATCTCGATGCTGTTGCGCCGGATGCAGGCGACGTCGCCTTCCTCGAGGATGATGAATGTCCGCGTGACCGGCAGGAGCGCCGCGATGTCGGAGGCGACGAAGTTCTCCTTCTCGCCGATGCCGATCAGCGCGGGACAGCCCACTCGCGCGAGCACGATGCAGTCCGGGTCCTCGCCCCACATCACGGCGAGCGAGTAGGCGCCGCGCAGCTCCGAGACCGTTTTCTGCACCGCCTTGAAGAGGTCCCGGGTGCCGCCCAGGTGATAGTGGATCCGGTGGGCGATGACCTCGGTGTCGGTCTCCGAGCTGAACTCGTAGCCCGCCTTTTCCAGCCCGGCGCGCAGCTCCTCGTGGTTCTCGATAATGCCGTTGTGGACGATGGCGACGCCGTCGCGCGAGACGTGGGGGTGGGCGTTGCGCTCGTTCGGTACGCCGTGGGTGGCCCAGCGCGTATGCGCGATACCCAGGTGGCCGGCCGTCGGGTGGGCAGCGAGCGCCTCCGACAGTCTCGAAACCTTGCCGACGGCCCGCAGGCGCGCGACTTGCGAGCCGCCGTTCAGGACGGCGACTCCGGCCGAGTCATAACCGCGGTATTCGAGGCGCCTCAGCCCCTCGATCAGGATCGGGACGACGTCCCGGTCAGCCACCGCTCCGACGATGCCGCACATGTGCCGTACATTCTAGTCCAATGCTCAGCCCCCGGCCCCGAGCCAACGGAGAGCTGCGTTCAGGTCCTGGAAGAATTCCGTGCGCACGCCCCGGTTCATCGCCGCCGTGCGGAAGAACTGTGTCTGGTCGTCCGGCACGAAGCCGCGGAAACAGCAGGCGACCGAAAGGCCGGGCAGCAGCCGGGCCGCCAGCCCGGCATGGTCGAAGGAATCCATCGGCGTGAGCTTGCGCCTGACGTTATCGCCCTCCGCCAGCACCTTGCGCAGGCCGTGCTCCCGGCAGGCGTCGCTGAGCGACGTCCAGATGGAGGTCATGCTGTCCGGCGTCATCTCGAAGCCGGGCGCGAGGTGGATGTAAAGGTAGCCTTCGCGCGGTTCCAGGCTGAAGCCGGAACTCATGATGCACCTAGCCCGGTTTCTTTTCCGGCCGCTTCCAGTTGTCGATCGTGAGCTGGCGGCCGCGCTCGACCGTCAGTTTTCCCGCCGGCACGGGCTTCGTGATCGTCGAGCCCGCGCCGATGGTCGCATCCTCGCCCACCGACACCGGCGCGACCAGCATCGTGCCCGAGCCGATGAAGGCGCGGTCCCCGATCGTCGTGCGGTGCTTGCTCGCGCCGTCGTAGTTGCAGGTCACCGTGCCCGCGCCCACGTTGACCCCGGAGCCGACGGTCGTGTCGCCGACGTAGCTCAGGTGATTCACCTTGCTGCCCGCGCCGATCTCGCTGTTCTTCACCTCGACGAAGTTTCCGAGGTGCACGGTGTCCGCGAGCCGCGAGCCGCGGCGCACCCGCGTGAACGGGCCGACGACGCAGTGGCTCCCGGTCACGAGCCCCTCGAGGAAGCAGAGACCGACGACCTCGGTGTCGTCGCCGATCTCACAGTCGCGCAGCAGGCAGTTCGGGCCAACCTTGACGCGGTCGCCGAGTTTCACCTTGCCTTCGAGGACGACGTTGACGTCGAGCAGGACGTCACGCCCGCAGGACACCTCGCCTCGCACGTCGAGACGTGCCGGATCGACGACGGTGACGCCCGCGCGCATCAGGTCGGCTGCACGGTTCGCGCGATGCGCCGCCTCGGCTGCGGCCAGCTGGTGTTTGTCGTTCACGCCGAGAACCTCCCCGGGCGTCCCTGCGACGACGGCCTCGACCGCACCGCCTCCCTGCGCCGCGGCCCCGATGCAGTCCGTCAGATAATACTCCCCCTGCGCGTTGTCGGGCCTGAGCGCGGCAAGCCAGCCGCGCAGCACTTCCGCCGGCGCGGCGAGGACCCCGGTGTTGATCTCTTCGATCGCGCGCTCCTCTTGACTCGCATCCTGCTCCTCGACCACGCGCACGACGCGGCCGGTGCGGTCGCGCACCACGCGCCCGTAGCCGGCGGGATCGGGGAGGCGCGCCGAAAGCAGCGCGAGCGTGCGCGGCCCCGCGCGCGCGAGGAGATCCTTCAGCGTTTCCGTCCGGATCAGCGGCACGTCGCCGTAGAGCACGAGGACGGCGTGTCCGTCCGGAATGCCGGGCATCGCCTGCATGACGGCGTGGCCGGTGCCCTTCTGCTCCGCCTGCAGGGACCAGCGAATGTCCGGGCCCGCGATCGCCGCCCGGACCCGCTCGGCGCCATGGCCGTGGACGACGTGAATCGCATCCGGCGCGAGCGAGCGTGCGGTCCCGACGACGTGCGCCAGCAGCGGCCGCCCCGCGAGGGGTTGCAGAACTTTGGGCAGGTCGCTCGCCATGCGCTTGCCCTGGCCGGCGGCCAGGATGACGACGGAAAGGGGCATCGCCGGATTGTACCGGAGCCATTTTCGCAGGCCGCGGGCGAAACGCCCTCGATTTGCCGCTTCGCGCACAAGGGTGATATACCGGAGCCCCCGAGCCTTCCCAAAGTCACTGAGGCAGTCAGGAAACATGGCAACGAAGCTGGAAAAACCCCTGAGACGCGAACTCCCCGTGAACGAGGAGTTGTATACGCTCACGATCTCGCCCGAGGGCCTGAAGCTCGTTCCGAAGGGCAAGCGCAAGGGCCACGAGCTGACATGGAAGGACCTGCTGAACGGCCAGCCTGCAATGGCGTCCGCGCCGACCTCCGCGATGGACCCGCCCTAGCGGCCGAGGCTTCGCCCGTCCCGGAACCCCGGCGGCGATCGTCCGGTCCAAGACTCCCATGGCAGGGAGGATCGCCCGCCTTTTCGCGCTTGCGCTCGCGCTTGGCTTCGGCGCGACGGGCGCGTTCGCCGCGCGGGTCGTCGACCCGGCGAGCGCACGGCAGGCGATCGCAAATCCCGCCGTCTCGGCGCAGGACGCCGAGCTCTCCGCGCTCGCCGAGAACCAGCGCGCGAGCGAGCTCGCCGCCCGGCTCGAGGTCATCGCCAACGATCGCCGGATCACCGACGTCGCCCAGGAATGGCTGCTCGACCGCGGCCTGCACGCGCTCGCGCGCATCTCCCCGACGAGGGAGGCTCGCGCGGCCGTCATCCGCCTCACGGCGCGGGCTCCGATCGTATACACACGGATTGATCCCGATCACGGCGATCGCGCCACACCTTTATATGACGCGGGAGCGACGGCGCGCTTCGTGTTGCGGAACTGGGACCGCAGCGCCGCCCGCGACCGTGCGCGGGCAGACCTGGCCGCCGGCGGGACCGCCGCTGTCGGCCGCTTCGCCGCTCGCCGGGCCATCGAAGGGGTCGACCCGGTCCGCGAAGGCATCGCCGACGCGTTCCTCACGGCACCGCAACCGCAGCTCCCCGCCCAGCGGGCCGCCATCGTGGACGCGCTCGTGCGCGGCGGACGCGTGGACGAGCTCGCGCTCGTCCTCGCCGGGCGGCTCGCGGACGCCGAACTCTACGCGCTCGTCTTCGATCACGCCGACGCACCGGTCGCACTTGCGGCGATCACCGGCATCCCGCGCGTGCTCGATGCGCAATCCGCGCTGGAGGCGCTGGCGCTCGCGAGCCGTCGAGCCGAGATCGCCTCCGCAGCGGTCCTGCAGATCGGGCGGCTCGCGCGGGACGAGGCCGCGGCGCGCAGCTTCCTCCTGGACTCCGTGACCGCGCCGGACATCGGCCCATCCGCCGCGGCGGCGCTCGCGGGATTGCACGATCCCGAGGTGAGCGCCGAACTCGGGCGGCGCCTGACCGCCGCGCGCACGGAGAATTCGCGGCGCCTGTACGTGCTCGCGCTCAAGCTCGATGCGACGCCCGCCGCGCGTTCGGAGCTCGAACGCTTCGCCGGGACGCGCACGGGCTCCGAACCCCTGCAGAAGGAACTGAGGCAGTGGCTCGAGCGCTGAGCCGCGCCGCCGGCATCGCCCTGCTCTACGGCGCCTCGCTGCCCGCGATGGCCGCCTGCGTGATCGACGCAAGCGGCGAAATCACGAATCCCTTTGCGCCAGGCTGCGGCAACGTCATCTTCACGTACACCGAAAACGACAACCTCGGCACGAACATCGCTCTCGGCTATCCGCCGCCAACGCCGATAGACTCGATGACGCCGGTCCCCGGATTCCGCAGATACGACTCGTTGTTTGCCCGGCACCAGTCGCTGCTGACGCTGAACGACGAGGTGGACGGCGAGGTCGTGGGCCAGACGCTCGCCAGCCGCGACATCTGGGCCTACGTCATCGGCGATCCGGACCCGGTCACGGCGGAGGGCTTTCCGGAAGCCGCGGTCCTCATCAACGGCGGCATCCACGCGCGCGAATGGCAGACGCCGGAGGCCGTCACCGCGCTCTTCGAGACGCTCGTCGCCGAGAAAGCGGACGCAGGCTTCTTCCAGTACCTGGTCGAGAACCTGAGGACGATCGTCGTGCCGGTCGACAACGTGGATGGTTTCGTCCAGACCCAGCTCTACCCCCTGACCGTCACCGCCGACCGCGAGCAGCCGCGCGAGGGCCGCATGCGGCGCAAGAACCTGCGCGACCCCGTCACGAACGGCTTCGTCGATTCCGACATCACGACGATTGCAGACAATTTCTGGGGTGTCGACCTCAACCGTAATTCACCGGAGGGCTACGGCCAGCTTGGCGGCAGCAGCGCGAGCGAGACGAGCCTTGTCTACCGCAGCGCCGCGTCGGATTCCGAACCGGAACTGCTCGCGCTGCTGCAGGCGGCGTCGCTCGGGCCGGAGCCGCGGTTGCGGCTCTTCATCGACACGCATTCGTTCGGACAGGATTACCTCGCGCCGCGGCCCGCCAACACCCGGCTCAATGCGATCACGCAGGCGCTCGCGACGCGCATGATCGCGGCGTCGGGCCGCGTGTACTCGTACGGGCCCGACTCGGTCGGCTCGCCCGGCATCGGCACCACCGCGGATCACTTCGCGTTCGACCTCGAGATCCCAAGCTGGACCTTCGAGCTCGAACCGGAGAGCGGCGGCCAGGATTACGGTGGCCTTGCCTCGCATGGGCACAGCGGCTTCATCCTGCCGGCGGCCGAAGCCGAGCGCATGCGCAACGACGTCGTGCGCCAGTACCTGCTCGGCCTTTACCGCCAGAGCGGTCCGCCGGCCGCGATCGCGGCCGAGATCCGCGAGACCGCGGGCACCGTCGTGTACCACGCGACCTGGGCTCGCAGCGGCGCCACCACGCGCGTGCTGACGGTGGACACGAATGAGGCGCTCGTGCCGGGCGGCAGCTATCGGCTGTGGATCGCATTCAACAAGCCGATGCGGATCCGCAATTCGGCGGGCAACGTCGTCCCCTACGCCGGGCAGAGCCCCGGCGCGGCGGTCGGCACGGTCATGCTCGAGATCCCCTCGCTGACCGGCCAGGACGTCTCGCTCGGCAGCGCGGGCGCCTGGCTCGACGCGCCGGGAGGCGCGCCGAATGGCTACCTGCACTACGCCAATGACGCTTTCGAGGCCGACTTCACCCTCCCGGACACCCTCGGTGTCACGGCGGCCACGCCGGCAGTCCTGTTCCTGAATCCCGTCGACCTCGCCCAGATGGCGCTCGACGGCGACCCGGCGAGCGCGGTGGACTGGGGCAACGGCGCCTGGCTGCGCTACGAGGACACGATGGGCGTGGCCGGCGACGTCGGCGGAGCCGACTGCTCATTCAAGCCCTTCATTTCGCCGCAGGCGGGCACAGCGCCGCCGGCGACGGGGGCCGACTGCCGGTCCGCGACGCCACCGCCGCCTCCGCCGCCCCCACCGCCGCACGGCGGCGGGGGTGGCGAGGGTTCGGGACTCCTGCTCGTGCTCGCCGGGCTGCTGACCGCCCGCCGGCGACTGCGCTCCTCCGCGTAACTCTCGTGTCCGGGTTGCCAGGGAATGGCTCTCTGCTAATGTCAGCCTTGCGGCGAAGGCCCGTCCGGGGAGGGATGCCCATCGCAGATTCACTGACCACGGGCCGATGGGTCAGGGTCGTGATCCTGGCGGCGGGCTATTGCCTGACCGGCATCGTCGGCTTGTCCCTCGCGATTCCACCCGGCTATGCGACGGCGGTCTGGCCACCGAGCGGCATTGCCCTCGCGGCTGTCCTGTTGTGGGGTCAGCGCGTCTGGCCCGGAATCTCGATCGGTTCCTTCCTGGTGAATGTCGCGGTGGCGCTCACGACCTCGGCGGTGGATTTCACGGTGACGAGCGTCGTGGTCGCGGCCTCCATCGCCCTCGGGTCGACGGTCCAGGCGCTCGCCTGCGCCGGGGCGCTCGAGCGCTGGGTGGGCGTTTCCCGGCTGTTCGAGACCGGCCCGGCGACAATCACCTTCACGGGCATCGCCGTCGTGAGTTGCCTCGTGGCCTCGACCTGGGGCACCGCCACGTTGAGCATCGCGGGCGTTGTCAATGCCGCGTCCTTCCTCGACACCTGGAAGACCTGGTGGCTCGGCGACCTGATCGGCCTGCTGGTCTTTGCGCCGGTCTTCCTGACCTGGCGGCAATCCATGCAGATTGGGCGCAAGCCCTGGCGGGTCGGCGAGTCGATCGCTTCGTTCTCGCTGCTCGCCATGACGTCGGCGATCGTTTTCGCCGCCCCCGCCTCCGGCGCCGGCGCGGCGAGCCCGTTGACCTTCCTGCCCCTGCCCTGCCTCGTGTGGATCGCCTTCCGTTTCCGGCCAAGCGGCGTCGCGCTCGCCGTGTGCCTCCTGTCCACCATCGCGGTCGCGGCGACCGCGAACGGCTCCGGACCGTTCGGGAGCGAGAAGTCCAGCGACTCGCTCTTGATGTTGCAGGCCTTCGTCGGCCTGACGGCCATGATGGGGCTCACGATCGCCGCCGCCGTCACGGGGCACCGGCAGTCCGTGCGGGAGCTTCGGAGTTTCAGCGTCGAGATGGAACAGCTCGCGTTGACCGACGAGCTCACGGGCCTGCGCAATCGCCGCGGCTTCCTGGTGCTGGCCGACCAGGCCTTGCGCATGGCGCGGCGCACCCGTTCCAAGTGCGCACTCGTCTTCGTCGACCTGGACAAGCTCAAGCGGATCAACGACACGCGCGGCCATGCCGCCGGCGACGCCCTGATCGCAGACGCCGGGAAGGTCCTCGCGCGCGTATTCCGCGAGAGCGACGTGGTCGGGCGCGTGGGCGGCGACGAGTTCGCGGTCTTCGCCATCCTGGACGAGCACGATGGCGCCGGGGCCCTCCACAGCCGCCTGCAGGGCGAGCTTGAGCGGTTCAATTCCCAGGTCGCGCCGACGATGCGCGTCTCGATGAGCATCGGCATCGAGGAACTGCCGTACACGTCCGACACGCCGCTCGACGTGCTGCTCTCGCGGGCCGACCAGGCGATGTACGAACGAAAGAAGAAGCGGGCCTGATTGGATTGAAGGGGACGCACCCCTTCAATTCCCTTCAATTCCGCACGGGCCGCGGCTCGCCCATGGCGTAGGTCGCGACGATTTCGTGGGTTCCGGTGTTCCGCAGCACGTTGAACCATTGTCCGCAGCCGTGGCTGTGGCACCAGCGCTCGGCATGCTCGCCATTCGGGTTCGAGCGGAAAAACAGGTAGTGCGACCACTCCCCGTCTCCGGATCCCGCAGGCGGGCGCGCGATGTGCGCCTCGCCGCCGTAGGTGAACTCAGGCTCGTCGCGCGGACCGCACCAGGGGCATTCGATCCTGAGCATGCACTATGATTCCACGATTCCCATGAGCGAGCGCTATTCATTCTTGGCCCTCGCCCGCCACGCGGTCAACGGCCGGCGGCCGTGGCCGCGCGTGCTGCGCCAACCCTCGCTCAAGAAGGCCTACGACGCGGTCATCGTCGGCGGCGGCGGGCATGGACTCGCGACGGCCTACTTCCTCGCGAAAGACCACGGCATGCGCAACATCGCCGTGCTCGAGCGCGGCGCTATCGGCCAGGGCAATTCCGGCCGCAACACCCAGGTCGTGCGCTCCGATTATTTCCATCTCGCCAGCTCGAAGTTCTTCGACCGGTCGCTCAGGCTCTACGAGGGCCTTTCACGCGAACTCAACTACAACATCATGCTGAGCCAGCGCGGCAAGGTTTCGCTCGCCCACAGCCCGCACGAAATGGAGCTGCTGCGTCGCTCGGTCAACGCGATCCGCCTGAACGGCGTGGACTCGGAGCTGCTGACGCCGCAGGAACTCGCGAAGCTCGAGCCGATGCTGAACCTTCGGTGCCGCTATCCGGTCGAGGGCGCGGCCGTGCAATGGCGTGGCGGCACCTCGCGTCACGATGCCGTCGTCTGGGCCTTCGCCCGGGCGGCCGGCTCGCTCGGCGTCGACATCGTGCAGGGCTGCGAGGCGACCGGGTTCTGGATCCAGGACAACAGGATTTACGGCGTCGAGACGGCGATGGGCGCCATCGCGGCGCCGCGCGTCTGCATCGCGGTTGCCGGCCACTCGAGCGAGCTCGCCGAGAAAGCCGGTCTTGCGTTGCCGCTGCAGAGCAGCTGCCTGCAGGCCATGGTGACCGAGCCCGTGAAACCGCTCATCGAGACTGTCCTGGTCTCCGCGTCAATTCATGTGTACGTCAGCCAAACCGCACGCGGCGAGATCGTGATCGGCGGCGGCACCGACGTGTTCAATTCCTACGCGCAGCGCGGCGGCCTGCCGATATTCGAGGCGAATGCGCAGGCGGCGGTCGAGCTCTTTCCCTGCCTGAGCCGCCTGCGAGTGATGCGCCAGTGGGCCGGCGTCACCGACATCTCGCCGGACACGAGCCCGGTCATGGGCACGACGCCGGTCGAGGGGCTCTTCATCAGCGCGGGCTGGGGCACGGGCGGCTACAAGGCAATTCCCGCAGGCGGCGAGACGATGGCCTGGACGATCGCGAACGGGCGGCCGCATGAACTGATCGAGCCATTCGGGCTCGGCCGCTTCGCGGCCGGCGCACTCGTGGACGAGGGCGCCGCGTCCGGCGTCGCTCACTGATGGGCTACCGCCTCGACAAGGGCGGCCACGTCGACCGCTCGCAGCCGATCCACTTCCGGTGGAACGGCCGCCGGCTGCCCGCATTCGCGGGCGACACCATCGCCTCGGCACTGCTCGCCAACGACGTCACGGTCGTCGGCCGCGGCATGAAGCTGCACCGGCCGCGCGGCCTGCTGTCCATCGGCGCCGAGGAACCGAATGCGCTCGTGACTCTTGGCCGCGGCGCAGAGCTCGAACCTTCGGCGCGCGCAACCCTGATTCCCGTGCGCGAGGGCCTCGAGGTACGCGCCCAGAACGCCTGGCCCAGCGTCCGTTTCGACGTCGGGCGGGTGTTCGACGCGACGTCGCCGCTCTGGCACGCCGCTTTCTACCACAAGACCTTCAAGTGGCCGTCCTGGGATTTCTACGAGCGCTGGATCCGCCGCACGGCCGGCATCGCGAAGCCCCCGCGGGAGCGGGATCCCGCGCGCTACGACACGGTCAATGCGCACTGCGACCTGCTCGTGGTCGGCGGCGGCCCGGCCGGGCTGCTCGCGGCGCAGGCCGCATCGCGCGCGGGCCTCACCGTGATCCTCGCGGAACAGGACTTCGAATGCGGCGGGCGGCTCGTCGCCACCAACACGCTCATCAACGACGCTCCCGTCACGGTCTGGTTCGCGAGCGTGCTCGGCGAACTCGCCCCTTCGCGCAACGTCACGCTGCTTACGGCAACGACCGCCTTCGGCCTCTACGACCACGGCCATGCCGGGCTCCTGCAGCGCCTCGATCTCGGCAGCGACCCACGGCCGGTGCGCCAGCGCTACTGGCGCGTGCACGCAAGGCAGACGCTGCTCGCGACGGGCGCGATCGAGCAGCCGCTCGTCTTCGAGCACAACGACCTGCCGGGCGTGATGCTCGCGGGCGCCGTCCGCCAGTACGCGAACCGCTATGCGGTCGCCGCCGGGCGGCGCATCGCGCTTGCGACCAACAACGATTCCGCCTACCTCGCGGCGCTCGATCTCGTGGCGGCGGGTGCTCCGGTCACGCTTCTCCTCGACAGCCGCGCCGAGGCGCCGGCCGATCTCGCGAAGTGGCTGCGCGCGCAGCGGGTCGAGGTTCGCGAGGGAACATCCGTCGTGAAGGCGCTGGGCCGCGGCCGCCTCGAGCGCATCCGGTCGAGCACCGGCGACGAGATCGCCTGCGATGCGCTCGGCATGTCGGGCGGCTGGATGCCGGCCGTACATCTCTATTCGCATGCGCGCGCGGCGGTCGGCTTCGACGAGGCCGGCCGCAGCTTCCGTCCGCTGGATCCGCGGCCGCCACTCCTTGCCGCGGGCTCGCTCAATGGCTGCACGACGCTCGACTCGAGCTTCGCCGACGCGATGGACGCCGTCCGGCGCGTGCTCGAGCATGTCGGCCGGCCGGCAGAACTGCTCGTGGCACGGCCGACCGTCCAGGAAGCCCCCGTGTCCCCGGGAGTCGGGGCGCTGCCGCGCCCGCCTGCGGGACGGAGCGACCGCCAGTGGCTGGACTTCCTCCACGACGTCACGGTCGCCGACGCCGAGGTCGCGCTTGCCGAGGGTTACGATCGCATCGAGCAGCTGAAGCGCTACACGACCTGCGGCATGGCGGTGGACCAGGGCAAGACCAGCAACCTCAACGCGCTCCTGACTGTCGCCGAGCTATCCGGGCGCAGCCCCGCCATCGTCGGCACGACGACATTCCGGCCCCCCTACACTCCCGTGACGCTCGGCGCGCTGGCGGGCCGGCAGATCGGGGAACGCTACGCGCCGCGGCGCCTCCTGCCGGCGCATGCCGGGCACGAGGCGCTGGGCGCCGCGTGGTGGGAAGCCGGCGGCTGGATGCGCCCCGCCTGCTATCCGCGCAAGGCGGAAAGCGCCGGCGACGCCGTCCACCGGGAGGCGTCGGCCGTGCGATCGGGCCTCGGGATCTTCGACGCCTCGCCGCTCGGGAAGATCGAGGTGACCGGATCCGACGCCGCGCGCTTCGTCGATCGCTTCTATGCCAACAACATGGCGACGCTCAAGGAAGGTCGCGTGCGTTACGGCCTCATGCTGAACGAAAACGGCGTCATCATCGATGATGGCACTGTCGCCCGTCTCGGGCGCGACCGGTTCCTGATCACGACGACGAGCGGCGGCGCGACGCGCGTCGCGGCCTGGCTCGAGGAATGGCGCCAGTGCGAGTGGCCGGACCTCGAGGTCTTCGTCACGCCGGTCACCACCCACTGGGCGACCTTCGCGGTCGCGGGCCCGCGCGCGCGGCAGTTGCTTGCGCGATTCCGCACGGACATCGCTTTCGACTGGCGCTCGATGCCGCACATGAGCCTGCGCGAGGGCACCTTCGCAGGCGCCCCGGCGCGGCTGTACCGGGTCAGCTTTTCAGGCGAGCTCGGCTACGAGATCAACGTGCCGGCACGTCACGGGGCGGCGCTTTGGGCGGAGCTCCTCAGGGCCGGCGCGGATTTCGGCGTGACGCCTTACGGCATCGAGACCGTGCTCCTGCTCCGGCTCGAAAAGGGATTCCTGCACGTCGGCGTCGACACGGACGGCACGACCGCGCCCGCCGACGTCGGCCGGGGCGAGGCCGCCGAGCGCAAGAAGGGCGACTTCATCGGCAAGCGCTCGCTCGCGCGGCGCGACAACCTCCGCCCCGACCGCCTGCAGCTCGTCGGCCTGCACAGCACCGACGGCCAGCCGCTGCTCGCGGGCGCGCATCTGCGCCTCGCGTCAACGACCGAGGGAAGCGACGGCTGGATCACTTCGGCCGGCCACTCGCCCGCGCTCGGCCGGCCCATCGCACTCGCGCTGCTGCGCGGCGGCCGCGCGCGGCTCGGAGAAACGCTCGCTGTCCACGATCTCGGCAGGCAGGCACGGGCGACGGTCGTATCGCACACGTTCCTCGACCCGGAGGGCAAGCGCCTCCATGCCTGAGCCGATTGCAAGCCTCGTCGCCCAGTCGCCCCTGCCCGCGGGCGGCCGCGTGTTTTCCGACACCTTGCGGCTGTCGGTGCTGCCGACCCGCACGATCCTTCGCCTGCAGCTCGGTCGCCGCTCCCTGAAGTCGGCAAACGCGCTCCGGGTCGCGGGCCGCCCGGTGCCGGTCACGCCCAACAGCTGGAGCGGCGACGACCCGGTCTTCTGCCGCGTGGCGCCCGATACCTGGTTCATCCATTCCGCCCTGCATGCCGCCGCCGACCTGCTGCCCGCCGTGCGAAGCGGATGTGGCCGGCGCTCCTATGCCGTCACCGACGTCTCCGATGCCTTCGTGACGCTCGCAATCGACGGCGCCCAGGCCGCCGCCCTGATCGCCCGCGGCTGCGGGCTCGACCTGTCGGTCGAAAGTTTCGGCCAGTCCGCCTGCGCGCGCACCCGCCTCGCGCAGCTTCCGGTCCTGCTCCGGCGAACCGCCTCGGAACGCTTCGAGTGCATGGTCGATCGCCCGGCCGGCCAGTACCTGCATGACTGGCTTGAGGATGCGGCCGCGGCGATCGCATAGAATCCGGTCGCTTGTCTCAACGGCAGGGTGATCTCCGTGAAAACACTCAGCGCCGCTCTCGTCGCCTGCGGCATTGCCTTCGTTGCCCTCCTTTGGGCTCCTGCGCTCTTCGCGCAACTGGAGATCGGGACCTGGGTCCGGACGCCGACCCAGGCCATGCCGGAATCCATGACGATGACGATCGAAGCCTGTTGCGGAAGCGGTCGGCGCCTGACCTACCACCTCGCAGCCGGCAAGACGGACATGGTGATCGTCGTCGAGACCCGGCTCGATGGCAGCGAATCGCCCGTCGTAATCAACGGGCAACCGAGCGGCGAAACCATGGCGATCACGCGCCTTGACGCCCATCATGCGAGCACCATTCTTCGGATGAACGGCCAGGAATTCGGCACTTCCAAGGGCACGCTTTCGACAGATGGCAAGACGCTCACGGTCATCAACGATATTTCTTCGGCGGGTGGCGGCAGTCTGGTCGGCCAGTACACGGAAACCTGGGTGCGCAAGTGAGTGTGCGCTGGCTTCTGACCTGCCTCGCCCCCGCGCTTTCACCGGCGCCCTGACCGGGGCAGGGCCCGTGGAAGTCTTCATATTCGCCCGCCTTCACGCCCGGCGTGGCAAAAGGGACGCCGTCCTGGAAGCGATGGCCGCGGTCCAGGGCCCCACGCGCGTCGAACCGGGTTGCCTGGACTACGGCGCATTCCGGTCCGTGCGCGATCCGGACGAGTTCTACATCCATTCCCGCTGGAAGGACCTGCGCGCATTCGAGGCGCACGCGGAACTCCCGCATACCGTGCGTTTCCTCGCCGCGGTCGAGCCGCTGCTGGACCACCCGTTCAAGGCGACCGTCGCGGAACGGATCTGGTAATGACACAATCCGGTCCAGACAGGGAGGCGTGTCATGATCCTGGTCGTCGGCGCGACCGGCATGGTGGGCGGCGAGATCTGTCGCCTGCTTTCGGAACGAGGCCTGCGTTTCAGGGCGCTGATCCGGAAATCCTCGAGCCCTGAAAAAATCGGGCGCCTGTCCGCCTTGGGCGCCGAGATCGCCCGGGGCGACCTCAAGGAGCCCGAGTCTCTCGCCGCCGCCTGTCGCGGCGTGAGCACCGTCATTTCGACCGTCTCATCCACCCTGTCGCGCCAGGAAGGCGACTCCATCGAAAGCGTGGACCGGCAAGGCCAGCTGAATCTCATCGAGGCCGCCGAGGCCGCTGGCGCGGGGCATTTTGTCTTCATTTCATTTCGGCCCATCGAGCTGGAATTTCCACTGCAATCCGCCAAGCGCGAGGTGGAGGATCGCCTGCGCCGAAGCCGCATGCCGTACACGATTCTTCAGCCCACCTGCTTCATGGAGGTATGGCTGGGCCCTGCGCTGGGATTCGATCCGGCCAGCGGCACGGTTCGCGTGTACGGCGACGGAAGCCACAAGGTCAGCTGGATTTCCTTTCAGGACGTCGCCCGCTTTGCGGTCGCGGCTCTCGACCATTCTCCGGTATCGAACGCCGTGGTCCCGCTCGGCGGGCCCGATGCCTTGAGTCCCCTTGAAGTCGTGGGACTGGCCGAAAAACTGGTCGGCACACCGATCGCCGTCCAGCTCGTGCCGGATGCGGTGCTCGGAGACCAATACGAAGCCGCGACGGATCCGCTGCAGCGGTCATTCGCCGCCCTGATGATTTACTGCGCGCGCGGCGACGTGGTCGAACCGCCTGCCCTGCCCGATTTTTCCCCCGTGACCGGGCTGAAAACCGTGGCTGCCTACCTGCAGGCCGCCTTGCGCAGGCCCGGATCACCCGAGACCCCGTCCAAGTAGGTTTTTTGCGACAGTCGCCGGCTGTAACGTCATGAACCGGCGGGTATTCTTGCCCCTGCGGAACCCCGCCGTGGAGACCCCGTCTTGTCGAAGGAAGCCGATCGCGAGTTCTACGACCGCGCGCATGAACACCTGCGCATCGCCAGCGGTCAGCTGTCGGGCGTTCCGCGCGGAAGCGTCAGCGCTTCCCTCATGTACGCCTGCGCCCGCTTCAATGCCTGGCTCGGCGCTTCGGGACGACGCACGCCCGAGGAAGTGAAGGCAGCCTACGGCGAGACGATCGAGTATTTCGTTGCCGAGTACCGCAAGATGCTCGTCCGGAACCTCGACGACTACGTGGACAATTTCGAAAAGTACGACCCGTCATCGGGTGTCGATGCCTGACGACGGCCCGAAGGGAGTCCTGGCATGAACACCGGCCACAAGAACTGTCAGAGTTGCGGAATGCCGCTCAGGCGCGATGAAGGGCATGGCGGCACCGAGGCAGATGGCTCGAAAAGCGCCCGGTTCTGCAGCCATTGCTATCGGGGCGGCCAGTTCGTCCTCCCGGACCTGACGGTCGAGCAGATGCAGGATCGCGTCCGGGAGAAACTGCGGGAACATCACATCCCGGGCTTCCTCGCCGGATTCTTCACGCGCGGCATTCCGGAGCTCGAGCGTTGGCGGCAGCCGCGCCGATAGGGGTCCGCTCATCCGCGGCGCGGCGGTTCCATGGGCAGTCGGACCACGACGGGGCCAGGCCGCAAAGGCGCGCAAATCCTCCCGGCATTTTCCCGGTGACCTATGCACTCACATGAAAAAATCGACTACGTGGAATTCCCGGCGAAGGACCTGGCGGCGACGAAAGCATTCTTCTCGCGGGCATTCGGCTGGTCATTCACGGACTACGGGCCCGATTACACGGCCTTCGCGGACCAGGGGCTCGACGGAGGATTCTTCAAGGCCGAGCTTGCGGCAACGACGAAAAGCGGCAGCGCCCTGGTCGTCCTTTACAGCGATCGGCTGGAGGAAACCCTGTCGCGGATCGAGGAGGCCGGGGGGCGAATACTGAAGCCGATCTTCGCCTTTCCGGGCGGTCGCCGCTTCCATTTCGCCGAGCCCAGCGGCAATGAATTCGCCGTCTGGAGCGAAAAATGATTCGCAAGAGCCCACGATCCGGCTTCGCGATCGCCGTTGTCCTGGCGGCCGGCTGCACCGCAGACCCGCCCGCTGCGCCAGCCGCCCTTGTCGGCGCCTGGCGCTCGTCGCTGCAGTTCGAATCCGGAGCTTTCGCCCCCGTCCAGGATCTCGATCTCATGTATGTTTTCAATGCCGGCGGCACGGCCAGGGGACAGGCTGTCCGGATCGGGTCCTGAGCGCGGGATGCTGCTGTCGGACGTGCGCAGCATGGCCATGGCGCTGCTCGGAACGACCGAGTCGCCGCATCATCGTTATACGTCGTTCCGCGTGCGCGGCCGGATTTACGCCACGGCGCCGAAAGAAGGAGGCACGCTTCACGTCTTCGTCGATGAGGAGGACCGCGATCGAATGGTCGTCCTCTTTCCGGATGCCTACGAAAAACTCGGTTGGGGCCGGAAGATCGTGGGACTGCGGGTCGCGCTCGATCGCGCCCGGCCCGACGACGTGCGCGGACTGCTGCGCGCCGCCTGGCAGCGCAAGCTCGGCAAGTCGGCCGCGCGCGGGAACCGGACGTGACGGCCGGGATCCACGCAGTCGCGGCATAGGACATTGGGGCCGAAGGGAGGCACGATGATGGCAACCGTGAAAATGAAGTTGAAGACGCGGCCGGCCGAGGCCCGCGACCTCGAGACGGTCGCGGTGCTGTTCGATGCCTACCGGCAGTTCTACGAAAAACCCGCGGACCTCGCACTGGCCCGCCGCTACCTCATCGAGCGGTTCCAGCGCAAGGAATCGGTCCTGATCGTCGCGGAGAACGACGCCGGCGGAATCGTCGGATTCACGCAGCTCTACCCGGCATTCTGCTCGGTGCTCGCCGACCGCACCTTCGTGCTGTACGACCTTTTCGTCACTCCCGCCGCCCGCGGCACCGGCGCCGGGCGCGCGCTCATGGAGGCGGCCGAGGCCCATGCACGCGAGGCCGGCGCCGCGCGCCTCGAGTTGCAGACGGCCAAAACCAACGAGATCGGGCAGTCGCTCTACGAGTCCTGCGGCTGGCAGCGCGATGACCTGTTCTACGTGTATACCAAGGGCATCGGCGGCCCGCGCCCCGCTCAGTAGCCGTACTTCGTCACCCAAGGCTGGAGCACCGGAAGGATCGGCGCGAGCGCGCGCTGGTAGTGCCGCCATTGCCCGATGGCGGTCCGGTAAATCGGCCGGACCACCTGTGTTGCGCTCGGCGTGCGCACCGTCCTGCGGCTCGCTGTTTCCGTGTACTTCAGGACCTCCTCGGTCCAGGGCAGGCCGAGGAATGAGACCAGCTTTTGAGCCTCGCCGCGCAAGTCGTCGACGAGATCCTCGTATCGCTGCACGTGCAATGCGATCGGCAGCCGCTCGCGCGCGAGCTGCGCGACGTCCATCACCGCGTCATAGTAGCGCGCTGCGGATTCGAGCGACAGGAACTGATACATCGCGGCGTTCATCTCGAAACGGCTACGGAAGCAGCTCACGATCACGTCACGCGGGTCGCGCAGCGCAAAAATGACCTTCGCCTCCGGAAACAGCAGGTGAACCACCGGCAGCACTGCGAGATTCATCGGCAGCTTGTCGACGTAGAGGCCGCGTGTTCCGCCGTTCGCCAATCCCGTCTCGACGCTGCGCCAATACGCACGACGCAGCTCGGTCAGCCGCTCTGGCGAGATGGAACGCCACTTCTCGAGCGCGCCCGGTTCGAGAAGCAGCGCGCCGTGAATGTCCCGGAAATTCTCGCGCTCCTCGAGCGTCGAGACCTCCGGATGCCCGGCAAGCAGCTGTTGGAGGAGGGTCGTTCCGGAGCGTGGAAATCCCACCAGGAACGCCGGATTCGGCAAGCCGTCCGCCGGCGGCCTGGTCCAAGCTGACGGTTCGGTGTCCCGCATGAAGGCCGTGAGCCTTGCAATCGTGGCCGGTGAGCCTGCGAACCCGGCGTTCGCAAAGCGCTGCGCGTTGGCCACTCGGTCGAGCTCGTTCGCGGCGGCGAAGCAGGCGAATGCCTCCTCGTAGCGGCCGAGGCCTTCGAGCGCCCGGCCCAGGTGATTGCGTGCGGTCCCCTCGATGTTGGGGCGCAGGCGCCGCGACAGCAGGCCGCGCATGGCCGGTTCGACGGCGCCGTAATCGCCCGCCCTCAGGTCGAGCTGTGCGAGCACGAGACGCGCCGCCGGCGGGTCCGGCGCGAGCGAGAGCGCCTTGTGCGCCAGGATCCGCGCGTCGTCGAGGCGATTTTCCTTCTCGGCGAGATCCGCCAGGGAGGAGATCGATTCGACGTGCCCCGGATCGGTCCTGAGCGCCTGCTCGAAGCAGCGTTTCGCCGCGGCGCGCTCGCCGACCTCCATCAGGATGCCGCCGAGATTCTGCAGCGCCCAGGGGAAATTGCCGTCGATCCGCAGCGCCGCCTCGAGTGCTTCGCGCGCCTTGGCCAGGCGGCCGTTCGAGGCATAGACGCCACCCAGGCTGTTGAGGATGAAGATATTCCCGGGCGCCGCGGCCCGGGCGCGTTCGAAGAGCGGTTCCGCGGCGCGGGTGTCGCCCGATCGGGCGCGGATGTTGCCGAGGATCTGCAGGGCGTCCGGCTGTTCCGGCGCGGCGGCCAGAATCTCCGCGCAGGCGGATTCCGCCCCGGGCCAGGCGCCGGATTCGTAGGCCGCGATGGCGCGGCGAAGGAGGTCCTCGATACGTATGGGCTGGTCGCTCCCGGGTTTCTCGGAGCCGCCGTCGGCAAAGCGGCCCAGGCTGTCGACGTCCGTGATCGTAACCGACCCCTATGCCGTCTTCACCCGACCCGACTGCACGTCGCCGGCGAGAGACGCCGCGTCGATTACGGCGCGGTCCCCGTAACACGCTGATTTGAGTCATTACATCGACGTGGCAGTTTCATTGCCGCGACGGTGGGTTTAGGCTGCGTCGGCTCGTCGATTCGTCAGGGGAGGAAACGATCATGGGCGCAATCGGCTATCTTTACGGCCTGCTTTGCTACGTGCTGTTTCTTGGCACGTTTCTCTACGCGATCGGCTTCGTCGGCAACTTCGCCGTGCCCAAGTCAATCGACTCCGGCACGCCGGAAGCCTTCGGCATGTCGCTCGTCATCAACGCGATCCTGCTCGGCATCTTCGCCGTGCAGCACAGCGTCATGGCTCGTCCGGAATTCAAGGCCGTGTGGACGCGCATCGTGCCGCGACCCGTCGAACGCAGCACCTATGTGCTGCTCGCGAGCCTGGTGCTGGTGCTTCTCTTCTGGCAATGGCGGCCGATGCCGGGCATCGTCTGGAATGTCGACAACGAGACCGGGCGGATGCTGCTGTGGGCGCTGTTCGCGGTCGGCTGGCTGATCGTGCTCGTCAGCACGTTCCTGATCAACCATTTCGACCTGTTCGGGCTCCGCCAGGTGCATCTGTATTCGCGCGGCGTCCACTACACCGAACTGCCGTTTCGAATCGCGTTCTTCTACCGGTTCGTGCGCCACCCGCTCTACCTCGGTTTCCTGATCGCGTTCTGGGCGACGCCGACCATGACGGCAGGGCATCTCCTGTTCTCGATTGCGACGACCGCCTACATCCTCATCGCGATCCAGCTCGAGGAGCGGGATCTGGTCAGGTTCCACGGCGAGGCCTACGTCGAGTACCGCAAGAAGGTCTCGATGATCCTGCCGTTGCCAAAGTAGGCGGAGCGCGGATGCTCCCGTAGCCGGCGCCGGAGGAGGCCGGACATTGCCGCGCTGCCGAAGGCCCGCGACGGCTGATACGCTTGGCATCCCATGAAGACGCAGGCCGAGAGAGCCGAGGCCTTCGGCGCGCTGCACACACGCCCGCGGGCTTTCATCATCCCGAACCCCTGGGACCGGGGCACCGCGCGCCTGCTGGCGCGGCTCGGGTTCGAGGCCCTTGCGACGACGAGCGCCGGCTTCGCGTTTTCCTCCGGCGTGCAGGACAACCAGGTCGGGCGCGAGGCGATGCTCGCGCACGTCGCGACGATTGTGGCGGCGACGGAGCTGCCGGTCAGCGCGGACCTCGAGAACGGCTTCGGCGACGACCCGGAGACGGTGGCCGAGACGATCCGCCTGGCCGCCGCGACCGGCATCGTCGGCGGATCGATCGAGGACTCGATCGACCGGCCGGGCGAGAAGGTTTACGAGCTCGCACATGCCGCCGAGCGCGTGCGCGCCGCCGCCGAGGCGAAGCGCGCGCTGTCCTTCCCGTTCACGCTCACGGCTCGCGCCGAGAATTTCCTCGTCGGCCTGCCGGACCTTGCGGACACGATCCGGCGCCTGCAAGCCTACCAGGAAGCCGGCGCCGACGTCCTCTACGCGCCCTGCATCACGACTCGCGAGGAGATCATCGCCGTGGTGAAATCCGTGGACCGGCCGGTGAATTTTCTCATGGGCGCGCAGCCCGAGCGCTTCACGCTCGACGAGCTGACCCGAATGGGCGTGCGCCGCGTGAGCGTCGGCAGCGCGCTGTCGCTGGCCGCGCTCGGCGCGTTCCTGCGCGCCGCGCGCGAGATGGCGACGACGGGCACCTTCACCTACACTCAGGAAGCCGCCGGCTTCTCCGAAGTCAGCAATCTTCTGAGCCAAGCGCGGGAGAACAGCGATGTGCGATGACGCCGCATTCGATGACATGGCCGAGTACAACTTGCGCAACGGCGGGCTCTCGCGCAGGGAGCTCGGCACGCTGGCCTTCGGCGCCGGCCTCGCCATCGCGCTGCCGCGCATCGCCAACGCGGTGGAGACGACGGAATCCGAGGTCGAGATCAAGACGCCGGACGGCACGGCGGACGCCTATCTCGTGCATCCCGCCGCCGGCCGGCACCCGGGCGTGCTGATCTGGCCCGATATCTTCGGCCTCCGCCCGGCATTCCGGCAGATGGGCAAGCGCCTGGCGGAAGCCGGCTACACCGTGCTGGTGGTCAATCCGTTCTACCGGACCCGGAAGGCGCCGACCGCGCCCGAGCACGCGGACTTCAACGACCCGGACACGCGCAAGATGCTGATGGACCTGCACGCGACGCTCGGCCCGACGACCGCGAAGACGGATGCGCAGGCGTTCATCCCCTGGCTCGACCAGCAGGGGGCCGTGGACACCGGACTCAAGGCCGGCACCACGGGTTACTGCATGGGCGGCCCGCTCGTCTTCGGGACGGCGGCGGCAATGGCCGATCGCATCGGCGCCGCGGCGACGTTTCACGGCGGCGGACTCGTGACCGACCAGCCGGACAGCCCTCACCTCCTGATCCCGAAGATGAAGGCCCATTTCCTCATCGCGATCGCCGAGAACGACGACCAGAAGCAGCCCGACGCGAAGAACGTGCTGCGCGGGTCGTTCGCGAAGGCGGGGCTGCCGGCGGAGGTCGAGGTCTACGCAGGCACCCTGCACGGCTGGTGCCCGCCGGACTCCGCCGTCTACAACGCCGCCCAGGCCGAGAAGGCCTGGGGACGATTGATGGCGTTGTTCAAGGAAGCGCTGGCCTAGCCGAACACCCCGCGACCCGAAATCATTCGGGTCGGTTCTTGACCCCGCGCGTTCGGCGGGTTTAATATTCACCCATATGGGTGAATATAGCGATGGCGCGATGGACCGGGTACTCGGCGCGGTGGCCGACTCGACGCGACGGGCAATCGTCGCGAGGCTTGCGCAGTCAAGCGCCAGGGTCACCGAAGTCGCGAGCGAATTCCCCATATCGCTGAATTCCGTTTCCAAGCACATTCGCGTGCTCGAGCGCGCGGGGCTCGTCCGGCGTACGGTCCGCGGGCGGGATCACCTGCTTTCGCTCAATGCCGCTCCGCTCGCCGACGCGGCGGCCTGGATCCAGCATTACCAGCGTTTCTGGGAGGACCGTCTCCAAGCGCTCGACCGGTTCGCCACGCGCAAACGTCCCAAACCGAGGAAATCCCCATGAATGCCGTCGCCAACGTCCCGACATTGACCGTGCGCCGCGAGATCGCGGCCCCTGCCCAGGAATTATTCGACGCCTGGCTCGATCCCGAGAGCATCGCGGTCTGGATGCGCCCCGGCGGTTCAACGCGCTCGAAGGCCACCGTCGACGCCCGGGTCGGCGGGACGTACGAGATCATCATGTACACGGACTCCGGCCCTATCCCGCACCGCGGCATCTACCAGGAAATCGACCGGCCGCGCCGCCTGGTCTTCACCTGGAACTCCCAATATGCGGGAGAGCATGGCTCGCTGGTTACCGTGGAATTTCGACCGATGCGCGGTGCGACCGAAATCATACTGACCCATGAGAGGCTGCCGAGCGAGGAGATGGTGAAAGCCCACACGAAGGGCTGGACCGACATCCTCGAACTGCTCGATCGCAGCCACAAAAAAGCCGGCGCAACAGCCTAGGCCGACGAAGGGGACGCGCCCCTTCATATTGGTGAAGGGGTGCGTCCCCTTCGCGAATATGAAGGGGTGCGTCCCCTTCAGGTTGCGTCGAGCTGGGCGGCGAGCGTCCGGATGGCGGGTGAGAGCAGGACTTCATAGGGCTCAACGGGAGCCGTCCCGCGCAGGCGCGCTGGCAGGCTTGCAAGCCCTGCACGGGCCCGCCCGCGCAAGAGATCAAGCGACTCCGGCTCCTGCACGCGCCGGCCGCCGCGCATCACGGGCACGAGCAGGCGCTCCGCCCGTTCGGGCTCCGACTCGAACACGACCTCGTCGCGCAGCAGCCGACCGTCCGTGTCCAGATACCGTTCGACCTGCTTGATGCCCGGCCAGGTCGCCTTGCCGGCGGAGCGCTTGCGCGTCGGCCGCCCATCGTACTCCTGCATCTTGTACGCGCAGTCGAGCACCGGCTCGTCCACGGAGGCGTCGAGATTCGTGCCGACGCCAAAACCATCCACCGGCACGCGGGCCGACACGAGCTTCGAGATCGACGTCTCGTCGAGCCCGCCACTGACAAAAATCTTCGTCGCCCGGCAGCCGCCTTCATCGAGAATCCGCCGCACGGCCGGGCAGGCGGCAGCGAGCTCCCCGCTGTCGATCCGCACGGCGCCGATCTCGATGCCCTTCGCGCGCAGCTCGCGCGCAAGCGCTACCACCTTGCGCGCGCCTTCCAACGTGTCGTAGGTGTCGATCAACAGGGTGTTGTTCTCCGGAAAACACTGCGCAAAGTCGCGGAACGCCTCCGACTCATCCGCATGTGCCTGAATGAAGGAATGCGCCATCGTCCCGAACAGCGGAATCCCGAAACGGCGCCCCGCCTCCACCGTCGCCGTCCCCGCGAACCCCGCCAGGAACGCCGCACGCGCCGCAAGCACGCCCGCCTCCGCCCCATGCGCGCGCCGCAGGCCGAAATCCACGAGCATCCGCTCCCCGGCCGCCAGCCGGCAGCGCGCGGCCTTGCTCGCGATGAGCGTCTGGAAATGCAGCAGATTGATGAGCCGGGTCTCCACCAGCTGCGCCTCCGGCAAGGGCGCGGTGATCCGGACCAGGGGCTCATTTGCGAAGATCAACGTCCCCTCGGGAACGGCATCCACGTCCCCGGAAAATCGAAACGACGCCAGCCGCTCGAGGAACGGTCTTTCGAACCGGCCGCCGGCGGCGAGCCAGTCGAGGTCCTCCTTCGAAAAGCGCAGGTGCTCCAGGTATTCCAGCAGCTGCTCGAGCCCCGCAGCGACGAGGAAGTTGCGGTTCTCCGGCATGCGCCGGACGAAGAATTCGAACACCGAGCGCTGCCCCATGCCTCGCGCCCCGTATGCGGCGAGCATGGTGAGCTGATAGAGGTCCGTCAGCAGCGCGTCGTCAGTTGCGCGCCGGATTGCAGCATCTCCTGTAAGGCGCGCTCGCCGTCGCCGGGCTGGACCTCGACGGCGCGTACCGCATCCCGCAACACCTTCACGTCGAAGCCTTCCCGCTTCGCATCCAGCACGGTCGCCTTCACGCAATAATCCGTCGCGAGCCCGCCGACGAACACGCGACGGACGCCGGCCGCGCGCAGTTGCGAGGCGAGCGTCGTGTCCTGAAATGCCGAGTAGGCGTCGCGCTCCGCCGTCGTCGCCTTCGAAATCAACGCCGCATTCGCCGGCACCCGCAGCGTCGGCGCGAAAGCCGCGCCCTCCGTGCCCGCCACGCAATGCCGCGGCCAGGGTCCGCCCTGGGCCTTGAACGACATGTGGTTCGCCGGATGCCAGTCGCGCGAATAGAAGATCGGCAGCCCTGCCCGCTCGAACACGCCGACCGCCCGATTGAGCGGCGCAATGACCTTGTCGCCCGCGGGCACGCCGAGCGCGCCGCCCGGCAGGAAGTCCCGCTGCACGTCGACGACGATCAGCGCATCACCGGACCCGACTTGAGTTGCCTTCATGGTCCTGCCTTCGCGGGTCGCCATGTTATACGATTTCTGCCGCATGTCCGGTCAACTCGATTCCGACACGCTGTTGCTGCTCCACGACGCGCTCGCACGCCTCGAGCAGGGATTCGCCGGCCTCCCTGCATTGGATTCCAAAGCAGCCGATCCGTTCGCGCTGCGCGGGGTCCTGCTCGAAGTCGCGGAGCGCATGACCGACAATTACCCGTACTTCCACCCGCAGTACGCCGGCCAGATGCTGAAGCCGCCGCATGCGGTCGCGCGCCTCGCCTACGCGCTTTCCCTGTGGATCAACCCGAACAACCATGCGCTCGACGGGGGGCGCGCCAGCTCGGGCATGGAAAAGGAGGCCGTCGCTGAAATCGCGCGCATGTTCGGCTGGGACACGCACCTCGGTCACCTGGCCAGCGGCGGCACGATGGCCAATCTCGAGGCGCTGTGGATCGCGGGCCAGCTGAACCCCGGCGCATCCGTGCTCGCCTCCTCACAGGCGCATTACACGCACAGCCGCATCAGCGCCGTGCTCAAGCTGCCGTTCGACAGCGTCGCCTGCGACCGCTTCGGGCGCTTGGACCTCGCGGCGCTCGAGGCACGGCTGCAGGCGGGCGGTGTCGGCACGGTGGTCGCGACGCTCGGTACGACCGCCGTCGGCTCGGTCGATCCCCTGCCCGGCATCCTGAAATTGCGTGAACGCCACGATTTTCGCCTGCACGCGGACTGCGCATACGGCGGCTATTACGCGCTTGCCGACAATCTCGCGCCGGACGCGCGCGCGGCCCTCGACCGGCTCGACGAAGTGGATTCGATCGTCATCGATCCTCACAAGCACGGCCTGCAGCCCTATGGCTGCGGTTGCGTGCTGTTTCGCGATCCGGCTGTCGGCCGCCATTACCGGCACGATTCGCCCTATACGTATTTCAGCTCGGGGGACCTCCATCTCGGCGAAATCAGCCTGGAATGCTCGCGGCCCGGGGCGGCCGCTGTCGCGCTGTGGGCGACGCAGCGGCTGCTGCCGCTCGTCCGCGGCGGGGAATTCGCGCGGATGTTGCATGACTGCCGGGCTGCCGCGCTCGATTTCCACGCCATGCTGGCGGCCGACCCGCGCTTTATCGTCGCTTTCCCGCCAGAACTCGACATCGTCGTCTGGGCCATGCGCGCCGGGAACGCCGCGGAGTCTTCCGCCCGTGCCCGCGAGGTCTTCGCGAATGCCGAGGCGCGCGGCCTGAATCTTGCGCTCGCTGAACTGCCCACGGAGTTCTTCGGCAACCCCTGGGGCAGCGGCGGCACGGTCGCGTCGCTGCGTTCCGTCATGATGAAGCCGGAGCATCGGGGCGCCATCGCGACCATCTGGAAACTTCTGGCCGAAAGCGTGGCCTGAGAGTCGCGGGGCAGAATTCGGTCCGCACCGCGCCTCGCTACGGACGGGATCATGTTGCATCGCAGGCTCATCCAGATTGCACTGCTCGCACTTGCCGGCTTGCCGGCACAGGCGGGCGCCGCGAAGCCGATCCAGGGCCGGCCGCTGGACGCGGTTCATGAGGATCCCGAGCCGTTCCTTTTACAGTCGCCGGGGCGCACTTACTACGACACGGCCGCCGGCGTCATCGGCCCGATCGAAATGTTCTATGGCGTCTTCATGACGCGGGCGGCCCAGCAGGAGGGCGGCCGCAAGATGATGGAGCGGTTCAAGCTCGCGGACCCCGCACCGGCAATTGCCGCGGCGCTTGCGCGGGAAATCTGTCCGCTCGTCGGCTGCTCGAACGTCGTGAGGCAGACGACCGACCGTTCGCTGACGCTCAGCGTACGCACATCCGACTGGGCCCTGACCCACCTGCCCACGAACTGGAAACGCTATCGGATCCGCTACAAGGTCGATGCGCGCCTGCTCGATCCCGTTGCCGATCGCGTGGTCGCGGACGGCAGCTTCGTCTACAACGAGAAATTCGACGATGCCGGCCGGGCCCCGCAACTGGAAGACCTGCTCGGCAACGACGCGGCGCTCCTGAAATCGAAATTCCGCGAGCTCGAGCCGCTCGCGGTCACCGAATTGAAGGGGGATTTCGAGAAAGACCTGCGACGAAAGGGCCTGTCGCGGCATCCTGGCACGGCATGACGACCCTGCGATTCCTGCCCGCCCTGTATCTCGTGGCCGCTGCCTTGAGCGCGGCCTCGGATGATTCGCTCGTCGGAGTGTGGTCCAGCCAGAGACGCTATGACCGGGCGCCGGAAGGGCGCCTGACGGTCAACCGGGAGGGCGAGCGCTGGCTGGCCGCGATCGGCGGCCAGTCGCGCGAATTTCAGGTCGACGGGAATGCCGTTCGCTTCGAGTTCGCGGACGGCGTCGGCCGCTACCGCGGCCGGCTCTCGGAGGGCGGCATCGAAGGATTCTGGATCCGCCCGGCCGTGACGCAGGATCCGCGCTTCCCCGGTGGGTCGAGCCAAGCCTACGCGATCCCGGTTGATCTCGCGCCCGTCGGCCAGGGCGTCTGGGAAGGCGAGGTGAAGACGCTTCCGGATACGTTCACGCTCTACCTGCGGATCTTCAGGAACGAGGACGGCGACCTGATGGCCGCATTCCGGAATCCGGAACAGAATTCGCACGGCCCCGCATCGCAGTTCCGGGTCGCGCCGTCGGGCGACACCGTGCGTTTCATGGCCGGCGGCAATCCCAGCATGCCGGAATTCCGGCTCGAGGCCCGGCACCTCGCCGATCCTGACCGCTTGCGCATCCACTGGGACGAAGTTGCGGCCGACATCGATCTCCGGCGCCAGACCATCGACGAGGCGAAGCGCTTTTTCGCGCGGCCGCCAGGCAGCCCGGCCTATGTATACGGTGTCCCAGCGACCACCGATGACGGTTGGCGGACCGCGCGAGCCCGT
The DNA here is from genome assembly GCA_963738285.1 of uncultured Gammaproteobacteria bacterium. GTDB lineage: Bacteria > Pseudomonadota > Gammaproteobacteria > Steroidobacterales > Steroidobacteraceae > SCUD01. Next base: position 309,407 of record CAVTVX010000002.1, read on the forward strand.
GAAGTCGGCATTGACGAGGCAGCTGTCGTGCGGGCCGTGCAAAGCATCATCGACGGCGATCCCGCGGCGCGTCGCCCCTCGCTCATCCACTCCTTCCTGGTTGCGCGCAAAGGCAAGCTGATCGTCGACGAATATTTCTTCGGCTACGACCGGGACACGCCGCACGACCTGCGCTCAGCCGGCAAGACATTCGCCTCGGTATTGCTCGGCACCGCAATCAGGGACGGCGAAAAGATCGGCCCGGATTCCACGATCGCCGAACTGATGGCCGGCCGCGGGCCTTTCGCGAACCCGGACCCTCGCAAAGGCAGGATCACGCTTGCGCAACTTCTGACGCATTCGGCCGGGCTTGCCTGCGACGACAACGACGATACCACGCCGGGCAACGAGAACACCATGCAGGCGCAGCGTGAACAGCCGGATTGGTGGAAGTACACCCTCGACCTGAAGATGGTGCATGACCCCGGCGAACGCTACGCCTACTGCTCTGCGAACATCAACCTGGTCGGTGGCGCGCTGACGACGGTCACCGGCGCCTGGCTCCCGGAACTGTTCGAGCGGAAAATCGCGCGGCCGCTCCAGTTCGGGCAATGGCACTGGAACCTGGCGCCGAATGGCGAGGGCTACCTGGGCGGCGGTTCATTCATCCGGCCGCGGGATCTCCTGAAGATCGGCCAGGCCTATCTCGACGGCGGCACCTGGAACGGGCGGCCGATCGTCGATGCGGCCTGGGTGCAGCAATCGACGGCGCCGCGAATGACCATTACGCCCGCGACGACGGGGCTTTCACCGGATGAGTTCGGAAACTTCTACCTGGAGGGAGCCGACGGCCTCGCCTGGCATCGAATGCCCATCCACTCCGGCGACCGCAGCTACGATGCGTACGCAGCGACCGGCAACGGCGGGCAACTCCTGTACGTCGTCCCGGAGCTCGACCTCACTGCGGTCTTTACCGGCGGAAATTACCTGCAGGGCGGCATCTGGCTGCGCTGGGCCGACCAGCTCCTCGGCGGGCAGATCATTCCGGCGATCGCGCGGGACGACGCCGAATAGGGTTTGGCCGACGGCCCGGCAGGGCCGACGCTGCCCTCAACATTCGGGTCCAAGCTCCCATTGGGCATATGATCCGCGCTTGCGGGACGTGGCCGCAGGCAAAAAACCGGGTTGAAAGGGAGAATGGCATGAGCAATGTCAATTGGGGGCGCTTCATCCTCGGCGCGCTGATCGTCGCCACGATCTGCTTCGTGAGCGACGGATTCCTCCACCAGCGAGTCGTCAACGACCAGTGGCAGGACCTGATCTCGGCGCTCGGCGGCAACATGAAGGAACACTCCGGCTGGTCGATGGTCTGGTTCGTCGTATTCGAGATGGGGCGCGGCTTTTTGACGATGTACGTGTACGTGCTGCTTCGCCCGCGCCTGGGCCCCAGCGCAACCACCGCCACCTGGGCCGGCGTCGTGTCCTGGGTTGCCTACTCGCTCACCGGGCCAGCGCAGTTCATTCCGCTCGGCTTCTACAGCGAAACCCTCTGGATTTCCGTCGGCGCCTACCAGCTGGTCTTCTCGATCGTCGCGGCGATTGCGGGCGCGGCACCGTATCGGGAGTGAGGGTCATGAGGGGCGTCGGCGTGTCGACAGGTCGCGACCGAGGCAATGGCATCGGGATTCTGCTGGCGACTTGCGCTCTCTTGGCGAGCGGCACCGCTTTGGGCCACGCACAAGGCCACGACGACCACGGTCTCGGAACGGTTCATTTCCCGGTCAGTTGCCCGGCGACGGCGCAGAAGGAGTTCGACCACTCGCTCGCGTTGCTGCATCACATGACCTATCCCCAGGCGCGGGAGGGTTTCCTGAGGGTCGCCGCGGTCGATCCCGATTGTGCGATGGCTTACTGGGGCGTCGCCATGACGCTCTTTCAGCCCTTGTGGCCGACGCGTCCCGGCCCGGAGGCGCGGCAGCAGGGCTGGGACGCGGTCGAGAAAGCCAAGTCCCTGAAACCCCTGACCGAACGTGAACGGCTGTTCGTCGCTGCCGCCGAGGCTTTCTTCGTCGACCCGGCATCCGGCGACTACTGGCTGCGCATCCGCCGCTGGGAACAGGCCTCGGAAGCGGCGTACCGAAAGCTGCCGGACGATCCGGAAGCCGCCGTCTTCTACGCGCTTGCCCATCTCGCGGTCGTGCCGCCCAACGTCGTTTCGCGCACCAACGCCGACGAGTCTGCGGAGATCCTGCTCAAGGTTTACCAGCAGAATCCCGATCATCCGGGGGCGATGCACTACCTGGTTCACGCCAACGATGTCCCGGGCCGCGAGCGGGAGCAGCCGGAAATCATGCGCAAGTACGAGTCAATCGCGCCGCGCAATCCGCACGCCCTGCACATGCCGACACACATCTATACGCGGCTCGGCGACTGGGACGGCGTGATCCGCGGCAACCTGCTTGCCGCGGACGCGGCCCTCGAGTATCCCGCGGGCGATCACGACGAATTCGTGGGGGACGAATTTCCCCACACCATCGAGTACCTCGAGTATGCCTACCTTCAGAAAGGCGACTATCTGAACGCCCGCGCTCAGCTCGAGCGACTTCACCGGACCGAAAATCTCGAACCGAGCTTCAAGACTGCGTTCCACCTGACGTCGACCCGCGCGCGTTACGCACTCGAACGGCGCGAGTGGGAAGAAGCGCTGGCAATTCCCGTCCGCGAGCCGGCCACGCTCGACTGGGACAAGTTCCCCTGGCCGGAGGCGATCTCGCTCTACGCACGCGGCCTGGCAGCGGCTCATCTCGGCAGGTTGACGGACGCGCGCGCGGCAAGCGAGCGGATCACGGCGCTGGAGGCGACGGCCAGGGATTCCGGCGAAGAGCTGTTCGCGAGGAACATCCATGTGCTGCGACTCGAAGTCGATGCCTGGACCGCGCAGGCCGACGGACGTCAGGATGCGGGCGTCGCGTTGATGCGGGAGGCCGCGATGCTCGAATCGGAAACGCCGAAACACGCCGTAACGCCGGCGCCAACGCTTCCCGCCTACGAGCTGCTCGGAGACCTCCTGACTGAGCAGCACCGGCCCGACGAAGCGCAGGCAGCCTATCGGCGCTCGCTCGAGTTGTACCCCAATCGCGCCAACAGCCTGCGGGGACTCGCGCAGGCCAAGCGCGCGATCGAGACCGGTCTGCCGGAGGAGTCGCCTCGTGAGTAGTCATCAGGCGGTGATCGAGTGGAGCCGCAACGGCGAGAAGTTCACCGACAACCGCTACAGCCGTAGCCATCGCTGGAGGTTCGACGGCGGCATCGAAGTGCCGGCCTCGTCTTCGCCCCACGTCGTTCCGCCGCCGATGTCGGTCGGCGCGGCCGTCGATCCCGAGGAGGCGCTCGTCGCATCGCTCTCGAGCTGCCACATGCTGTGGTTCCTCTCGATCGCCGCGCGCCGTGGCTTCGTCGTGGAGAGCTACCGGGACGACGCGATCGGCATCATGGCCAGGGACGCATCCGGCAAGCTCGCGATGACGCAGGTGACGCTGCGCCCGGACGTGCGCCTGGCCGGGGACAAACGGCCTACCCGCGAGGAGCTTGCCGTCATGCACCACGAGGCGCACGACGAATGCTTCATCGCACGCTCCGTCAAGACCGAGGTGCGCTGCGAACCGGCAGGGCCAGGGGCGACATCATGAAACATCGGGGTAGCTGCCATTGCGGGCAAATCGCTTTCGAAGTCGAAGCCGATATTGCGGAGGCCATCCAATGCAATTGCTCGCATTGCAGCCGCAAGGGCTACCTGCTGACGTTCCTTCCAAAGGCGCAGGTCTCCCTGAAGACACCCGAATCGAACCTCGGCACCTACCTGTTCAACAAGCACCGTATCGCCCATCACTTCTGCCGCGTCTGCGGCTGCGCACCGCTCGCCTTCGGCAAGGATTCCCAGGGTCGGGAGATCGCCGCCGTCAATGTCCGCTGCCTCCCCGATCTCGACCTCGGCGGCCTCAAGGTCAAGAACGTCGACGGTAAGATTCTGTAACGGCGCGATAACAGGCGAGGGAGCATCCAATGCGCAAGAAGTCGTGGTTTACACGTTTTGCCAAGAAGACGGCGCTGCTCTCCGGCAGGCCCATCATCTTCACGCTGGCGGCCGCCGTCATCGTGGCCTGGCTCGCGTCAGGCCCGATCTTCGGCTTCAGCGACACCTGGCAACTCATCATCAACACGGGCACGACCATCGTCACCTTCCTGATGGTGTTCCTGATCCAGAACACGCAGAACCGCGACACGGCAGCCATCCAGATCAAGCTCGACGAGCTGATCCGCGCGACCCAGGGCGCGCACAATGCGCTGCTCGACCTCGAGGAACTCGAGGAGGCCGAGCTGGAGGAGTTCCGCAAGAAATACCAGAAGCTCGCCGCGACGGCGCGTACCAGCCGCGACGCCGGCCAAAAGGATACCGACAGTCCGGAGGCGGACTGAGGAGGCGTCATGCGAATCACGATCGCAATCCTGCTGCTCACGATCAGCCTGCCCGCGCTCGCCGACTCCCTGCCCGTCTTCAAACAGGGGCTCTGGGAATTCAAGCGCTCCGTGGACGGCGGCGACGGCAAGCCCGTGACGCTGACCAACCAGAAGTGCACGGATCCCACCGAGGACATGAAGAAGAAGACGGTGTCGATGGCCGAGTCCGGATGCCAGCCCTCGCCCGTCAGCCGGAGCGGCAACCTGTACAGCTTCAGCCTGAAATGCACGATCCAGGGCATCGCCATCGAGTCGAACAGCGTCATCACTTTCGAGAGCGATTCCGCCTACAAGGTCGATGCGGAGTCCAAGCAAGGCAGCAAGTCGACACGTGAGCAGCTCGTCGCGCGGCGGGTCGGCGACTGCAATGCGCCCTGAGAGTCGTACGCCAGTCCAGAATCGCCGGGTTCGCGAAGCTCCACGATCCGGGTGGGAATTCACCGCCCGGCCGGGTTGTCCAACGATGCGCCCGGCTCTTCGAGGAGTGCCCATGCGCGTTCAAACTCGAGCAATCGTCCTGGTTTCATTGCTGGCGCTCGCCGCCTGCCAGCGCCCGGGTACTTCGAAAACGGCGCCGGCACCGGCCGCAAAGCCGGCACCCACCGCGATGGCAGCTGCCTCCTTCATCAACAAGGTCTGGGCCGTCGCGGAATCGAAGCAGGTGGAAACCGGCTCGATGCGCGTGTTCCTCTCGGACGGCACGCTGGTCATGACGTCGCCGCACGCGACGCCCGCGTTCGGCCGCTGGAGCCAGGACGACGGCGGACTGAAGATCACCGAGGAAGGCCTGACCTACGACGCTGACATTCTCGAGTTGACCAAGGACGTTTTCCGCATCCGGATGCACAGCCCGGGCGAGCCGCTCGATATTCGCTTCGAGCCCGCGACCCAGGAACGGGCGGCCATCACGCGCGTGGCCGAACCGGCCGTGACCGCAGCAGCTCCGATGTCGTTGTGGGGAACAGCCTGGCGCCTCGAGAACCTCGCCGGCGCCGGCGTCCTGGATCGCGCGCAGGCGACGCTCGCGTTTCCCTCGGAAGGCCGTGCGAGCGGCAGCGGCTCCTGCAACCGCTTCAATGGCGTCGTGACCGTCGACGGCCAGAACATCACGTTCGGCGGCATCGCGGCCACGCGCAAAGCCTGCCCCGAAGCGGTGATGAAGCAGGAAGACGCGTACTTCGCGGCGCTGCGGAATGCCGAGCGATTCGAGAGCGACGGGCAGGCCCTCGACATCTATGCCGCGGGTTGGACGGAACCGCTTCATTTCACGGCCGTCCAGGCCTCCGCAAGACCCGTGGAAAAGCCGATCTCACGCGTCTCGGCGACGGCGACACCGGCTGCCACCAGCCTCTGGACCGTCGTTTCACATGACAATCCGGGCACCAGCGCCCTGAGCGACGACGCGGCACGGGCGCGGTACGGCGAGACCGTTCGGCTGACCCCCGGTGCGGCGATTTCCTCGGGACATCGCTGCAACGAGCCGGGCTATACCGCGCGCACGGTGCCCGCGGACTCCTACCTCGCAAGCGAATACAAAATCCCGCCTGGAAGCATTAAATCGCTGGCCGGGCATGACCAGGTCCACCTGATCGAAGTCTCCTGTGGCGGAGGGCCCTGGGCCACCCTCGGTGTACGCATTCTGGAGATCGACCCGGAACATGCGCTGGCGCCCTGGGACGGCGTCTTCTTCGAACTGGCCCGCGACCACGACTTCCGGGCGGTGGGTCAGGAGCCCGGCTGGCAACTGGAAATCCGCAAGGGCGAAGAGATGCGCTTTACCTACGATTACGGCATGGGAACGGCCGTGACGCCGGCATCCCGGGCGCAAGTGGACCCCAGCACCGGCACGCAGACCTACCATGCCATTGCCGAGGCGAACGACCTGCGCGTCGAAATCGTACCCGTACGATGTACCGATGCGATGAGCGGCAGGCCTTTTGCCTCGACCGTGAGCGTCACGCTGAACGGAAAGACCTACCGCGGCTGCGGCGAGGACCTGGCGACGCCCTACCAGGGATAGGTCTTGCCGTTCCAGTTCAGGAACTGGCCGGAGTCGGCCGGCTTCAGCGCCGCGATGACCCGGCGCAAGGCCGTGATGCTCTCGGCCGGCGAGAGGCTCCCGCCCGGCCCGCCCATGTCCGTGCGAACCCAGCCGGGATTGACCACGACGCAGGTGATGCCGCGCGGCGCGAGGTCGATCGCGAGGCTCTTCATCACGCTGTTGACCGCCGACTTGGAGCTGCGATACGCATAGCGGCCGCCGGAGCCGTTGTCCGCGATCGAGCCCATGCCGCTCGTCACGGTGACAATCCGCTTCTGGTCGCCGCGCGCGACGTTCTCGAGGAAAGCCTCGGCCACGCGCATGGGGCCGAGCGAGTTCGCGTCGAGCACTTTCATCCAGGCCACGTAGTCGAGGCCGCCGAGCCGCTCGCCGCGCGTTCCGCCGACGCCGGCGTTGTTCAGCAGGAGATCGATGGGCTGGCCCTTCAGCCCGGCCGCGGCTGCGCGCACGCTCGCGGTATCGGTGACGTCCATCGGCAACACGCGCATGCGGCCGCCGCTGTCCGCCGCAAGTTTCTGCAGATCTTTGGCAGCGTCCGGGGCCCGGCAGGCCGCGAACACCTGCCAGCCGTCCGCTCCGTACTGGCGTGCGAATTCAAGGCCGAGGCCGCGATTCGCGCCGGTGACGAGGACTGACGGCATGGCGCTATTATTCCACCATCGCCTCGAATGGGCACGCTCATGGCGGGCGCAATTCTTGCGGCCACGGATTGCGGCGAACGATAATCCGGCCATGCACACGGCCTTGCCCGCTTTGCCGCGCCTGGCACTGTTCCTGATCGCCGGTCTCGCCGCGGTTGCGCCCGCGCTCGCGCAGGAGTTCCAGCCGTATCCCTCGCCCAAAATCACGGTCGAGCAGTGGTCACGCTATCTGGCGACCGTCCGGGAGGCGCTCGAGCCCTCCGCACAGATCTACAAGGACAAGAATATCGTCGTCTTCTCGAATTCGAACACCCGCACTTTCTACATCTTCACGACCAAGAGGCATCCGGCCCATCCCGCGTGGATCACGCGCCAGATCGTCGAGGAGAACGGGCAGGTCAACGTGCGCCAGATCGGTTTCTTCGCGGGACCGCAGGAACCGTTCGACCGGTTTTTCCGCGAGTACCTGGAGCGAGCCGAAAAGTTGAAGGAGGAAATCGAGCTGCGCAACCAGTAGCCTGACGCTTTTTCTGATCCGTTTCGCGTCAGTGCGCAACGGGACGAAACGCGTGGTTGTACACGTAATTCCCCACGCGCCGCCCCTGCACAATCGCGGCGGTCTTGTCGAATTCCCAGTGAATGCCGAGGTAGATGCGGCTCTGGCCATTTTCCTCCTCGGCTTCGCTGAACGAGCTGAAACTGCGAGGGGCGTAAGGCCGGACCTGCCCTTCGTGGTCCACGGTCACGCCATTCAACTCGTCCGAGACCAGCGTGAACGCCAGGCGGTCGGTGCCGTAGAAGCGGCGCAGGATCTGGAACAGAGCCCCGCCGAATCCGGCGTGGCCGGACGGATAAGTCGGGAAAGGCGGGGTGAAATTCGGGCCGCTGAGATTGCTCGCGGGCGAACCGAGCGGCACGAATGTCGGATCGCCGAAGGTGGCGGGATTGCCATCGCCCGCCCCGGTCGGCCCGGTGCCCTCGTCCGCTTCCCGAATTCCCGTGACCGGCCTCCAGAAGTCGTAGTGGTACTTCGATTCCCAGATCGCGATGCCCGCATCCGCCAGGGCGACGTTGACGAGCGCGAACAGGCGTGCAAGCTCCACGACGTTGTCGCTGCGCGCACTGATCGTGGCCACGATCTGGTTGTAGAGCCGGGGCGGCGCGCAAAGGCTCGGCGTGCCGTCATAGGCCCAGTAGATTCCGATCTGCGTCTGCTCGTCCGTGCGCTCGGTCGGCGTCGTGATGCCATCGCCGCCGAACGACTTGGCCTCGTTGAACGCGCGCGTGTATCTCGCGCTCTCCATGGGCGGCGGCGGCGACACACGAAACTGCGAGCCCGACCGGAGCACGAATGGCCGCACCTTGCCCCATTTCGCGCCGAGGGCGATCGGTGACTGGCCGATCGGGTCCTGGCGCCAATGCCCGGGCTCCTCCCTCGTTTCCCATTCGGTCCCCATCAGCGGATCGTCGCCTGCCGAACCGTCGTGCCCGCGCATTGCGAGGATCGCGGCGGCCGCGCTCCGCCCGGCCCAGATCCCCTGCAGTTTCGAAATCCCATGACCCCCCATCTGCTTCAGGTCTTCCGCGTACAGCGCGTCAAATGCCCTGCGCTGAGACGGAAAGACTGCGATCAGCGTGTCATGCGCCGCCTTGGCAATCGCGGCATCCATGGATGCGCCCCTCGGCGCGCCCCCGATGCCCGTGTAGCCGTGATAGCCCCCGACGATCGCATTGACGGCGTCGAACATCGCGATATGGACGATGGCCATCGCACGGCTTGCCCGGCCCGGCCCCAGCTGCTCGCCGAAGAGGCGGTTCTCACCGGCCGCGGGCGGCGTGTGGTCAAGCCCGCTCGCATCGACGGCAATCCGGTTCCAGTAGCGCAACGTATCGGAAGCTGCTGCGAAACGGCGAGCTCTTACCGACTGCGGCGCCGGCACGGACGACGGGCGCGATTCAAATTGCGGCCCGAGATAACCATGCTCCGTACGCGGCGTTTCGGCGCCGGCTGTCGCGGCAAGCGCCAGCAGCGATCCGAGAAGCAGTGCGGTTCTCAGTCTCGTCTTCATCGTCGCGATTTCCTGCTCCGGGTCAAATCAGCCGGAACTCGGCGGAGTGTCAGGCCGCCGCGATCGGCGGCCATGACTCTCCTGCCTCTCTATGGCCCCGAGTGCGCCGCGAACTGGACGTTGGCGTTCGGACACATCATCGCGGCGATCTCCGCGTCAGTGCAGCCGCCATTGAAGCTGCCGACCTGCTCGGCGACTTCGCCGGCCGCAGCCGGCCCGTGCGTGCGCAGCACGACATGAATGTCCGCGCGCCGGGTTTTCAGGAGGCCCGGGCCAAAGCGGACTTCGCCGGGCGACTTGCCGCGATCGAGATGCGCCGACACGTCGGCTGCGCCATTGCCGTCCGCCACGAATCCGCCTCCCCAGAGCAGCGAGGCCTTCACGCGAGGATCGCCATTCGAAATTGGCGTCGATCCAATGGGCAGGTCGTCGAGTCCGCATCCATCCACGCAGAACTGGGGATAGTTGAAGATGACCCACCACCAGGAGTAAGCGCCGTTAGCGCTGAGTCCGGTGGTGCTGACCGTGGCATCCACATAGGCGTTGTAGCGCGTCAGGACCGACGCGCCGGTCACTGCCGGACCGTTTGGAAACGTCGCCATGTCGGCAATGCTCACTTGCGGGCGGCCAGGCGCGGGTGCCGGGTCAGCGGCGGCGGGATGGGGCTCGGCGGCCGGCACGCCGCCGGCGGCGAGGAGCGCCAGGGCGCCCAAGCCACTGATAATGCTGTTCTTCATGGTCACTCCTGTCATGCGGGTTGAAGCGGGCCCGTACCGTAGGCCATCCCGATCAGCGGCACATGAAGGCCGCGAGAAATCTGGCGGAATGAAGGCCGGGCGAACCTGAAAAACAAGGTAAATTAGCCGTAAAGAACCGGCCAAGATGGCAATTCCCCGGGAAATGGGATGGTCGCGACCGTGCAGCCGTCGAGTCAGGCGACGCGTTACAAGTTTGCCGATCTGACGCTCGACGTCGGGCGGCGCAGCGTTGCGCGGGACGGGCAGGCGCTCCATTTCGGCAGGCTCACTTACGATCTGCTGGTCGCGCTCGTCGAAGCCGCGCCCAATGTCGTCACACAGGACCAGCTGGCGGAGCGGGTCTGGGAAGGCCGGATGACGGCGCCGGAAACCGTCGCCCAGCGCATCAAGCTGCTTCGACAGGCGCTCGGCGACGACACGGGCCACCCGCGCTATGTCGAGGTCGTGCGCAGCCATGGCTACCGGCTCATCCCGCCGGTCGAGCGCGAATACGAAATGGCCGCGCCTGCCGTCGCCGAGCCCGTCACCGGCCCATTGACGAAACCTCAGCATGCAGGCCGTTCACCGCGCACGCGCGCCTGGTTGGGGATCGGCGCACTGCTGGTTGCCGCCAGTCTCGGCGCGACCCTGTGGTACACGCGACATCAGAAAGCGGCCGATCACCCGCCGGCCCGGGCCGCGATCAAGTCCATCGCAGTATTGCCATTTGCCGACCTTAGCCCAGACCGGGACCAGCAGTATTTTTCCGACGGGCTGACCGAGGAGATCCTCAACCTGCTGGCCCAGTCGCCGGAGCTGCGCGTCATCGCGCGCACGTCGTCGTTCTCGTTCCGGGACGAGAACTTCGACATTGCGACGGTCGCCGCGAAGCTGAATGTCGGCTACGTACTCGAGGGCAGCGTGCGCAAGTCGGGCGACCAGCTGCGCATCACGGCACAGCTGGTCGACGCCCCGACGAGCTCGCACGTGTGGTCCCAGACCTACGATCGGGAGCTGAGCGACATTTTGAACGTTCAGAGCGACATCGCGGCGTCCGTGGCACATGCCCTGCGTGTCGCGCTCGATGACAGCGGCACCCGGCGCGCTCCCCGCGATCCACAAGCCTACGAGCGCGCGTTGCGAGCCAATTTCTTCTTCCAGCGACGCGGTGCCGGCGACCTGGAGCGCGCCCGCATGTACTACCTGCAGGCGCTCGAGCTGGAACCTGAGTTCGCGCGTGCCTGGGCGGGGCTCGCAGGCGTGTACTGGATCCAGACTGTCGTTGACGCGGCGCCGCGCGAATCGACGCTTGCGAAACTTCGTGACGCCGCTCAACGGGCCCTCGACCTGGACCCGGACCTGACGGAAGCACATATCAGGATGGCGAATTACTTCTGGGCGACCGGCGACCGCAGCGCAGCCCGCGAGCATTGGGAACGTGCCAAGGCACTCGAACCCGGCAATTCGCTCCTGACCAGCATACTGGCCTGGGACGTTGCCGAGAGGGGCCGATTGGACGACGCGATTGACATGCTGCAGCAGGTCTCGGCGGCGGATCCCCTGTCGATTTCCAGCCGGCAAAATCTTTCAACCATGCTGCTGCTCGCCGGCCGCCTCGACGAGGCGAAAGCCGAATCGCTCGAGATCCGGGAGATAAGCCCGACGAACCTGCCTACGGCTGCCATCCAGGTTTTTATTCTCGAACGACAATTCGACGAGGCCCTGCGCCTCGTCCAGGCGGCGCCGGAAAGCGGCGATCGCGCGCAATTCCTTGCATTCATCTACCACGGGCTCGGGCGCCGGGCGGATGCCGATATGGCACTCGATGAGCTCATTGAGTCCTACGGGGCGGAAAATCCACACCGAATCGCGGAGGTATACGCCTATCGCGGCGAAAGCGACGCGGCATTCAATTGGCTGCAGAAGGCGGTCGCGAACCGTGCCCTTAAGACGCCTCGGTTGATGCAGATATCGCCGTTCCTGGATTCGCTGCACACGGATCCGCGCTGGAACGAATGGCTCGCATCCATGGACTCTTGAGGATTCAGGGGGAATTCATGCCAGGAATACGACTCGCCGCAGGGGCTTTCGTCATGACAGTCCTGGCCGCCAGTCCTTTCGCCGGGGCGTCGGATACCATGCCAAACGACATGCAGCCATTCGCCGAGCGCTATACCGCCGCCTGGTGCAGCCACGATCCCGCAAGCGTCGCATCGTTTTTCTCCGAGGACGGATCGTTGACCATCAATGACGGCACGCCGTCGGTCGGCCGCGCCGCCATCGCGGAGGCCGCGAGCTCCTTCATGACCGGCTTCCCGGACCTGGTGGTCGAGATGGACGGCCTGGACCCGGTCGGCGATGGGTATCGCTATCGCTGGACGCTCACCGGCACGAATACCGGACCGGACGGAACGGGCCGCAGGATCCGCATCAGCGGCTACGAGGAATGGACGATCGGCACGGATGGCCTCGTCGCGAGGTCGCTCGGTCATTACGACCAGGCGGATTGGGATCGGCAGCTCGGCAAGGCTCCGGCGGCGCCCCCCTGATTCATGCGCAAATCCCGCCAGACGACGCCGCGCAGGGGACAGGGGAGCGTGCAGCTCTCGCGGCAGGAGTTCACCCGCCGCCTGCGCGAGCGGTTCTACGATCCCGCGTTCCGCGGGCGCGACGACGAATTCGAGCGGATCGCCGCGATCGCGTGGGACGGCTACGATGAGTACCGCAAGAGCCCGGTTCGCCGGCGGGCCGGCGCCGGATTCGAGGATCCCGGCTACGAACTGCCCATAGAGTGGCTCGAAACGCGCAAGGCGATCCGCGCCGCCGAGCGGCGCCAGAAGAGCCGCAAGGGCCCGGGCCGGATCCTGCTGATCAACGGCGCAGCAAGGCACGACCAGACCTGCCCCGGCGAGATGTCGAAGTCGTTTCGGCTTGCGCAGATCGCGCGCCGCGAAATCGAGCGGCAGGCGCGGTTTGAGTGCGATTTTCTCGACCTCGGCCGGCTGACCGCCGAATATGGCCGCCAGATCCTGCCGTGCAAGGCCTGCGTCTCGACGGCGATGCCGCTATGCCACTGGCCCTGTTCCTGCTACCCGAACCACGCGATGGGCCAGGTCAACGACTGGATGAGCGAGATCTATCCGCGCTGGGCCGCCGCGCACGGCGTGATGATCGTCACGCCAGTGTACTGGTACCAGGCACCCTCCGTGCTCAAGCTCATGATCGACCGGCTGGTCTGCGCCGACGGCGGCAACCCCGACCCGACGACGACTTCGCTCAAGGATCCTGCCAAGGCCAAGGCGCTCGAGCTCGCCGGCTGGCATTACCCGCGGCACCTCGCCGGGCGGCGGTTCGCCATCGTCGTGCACGGGGACGCGGCGGGCGTGGAGAATCTACGTCGCTCGCTCACGGACTGGCTCGAGGACATGCACCTGGTGCGGGCCCATTACGAGGCCACGATCGATCGCTACATCGGCTATTACGAGCCCTACGCCACGAGCCACTTCGCGCTCGACGCCGACCATGCGATCCAGCAGGAAGTGCGCGTCGCCGCCCGGCATCTCGTCGAGTCGGTACGCGCCTGGCGCACAGGGCGGCGGCAACAGGAAGCGGTCGCCGGCGCGGAACCCCGGCCGAAGTAAAACATGCGCGCATTGAAACTGGCACTGCTGACGATCATCGCGCTTCCCGTCCTCGCAGGCGCGGAAGAATCCTTCGACATCGTCCTCAAGGGCGGTCGGGTCATCGACCCGGAGACCAGCCTCGATGCCGTACGCCACATCGGCATCCGCGGCGACATGATTGCCGCCATATCCGACGCACCGCTCAGTGGCCGTCGTGTCATCGACGCCAGCGGTCTCGTCGTCGCGCCGGGCTTCATCGAGCTGCACCAGCATGATTTCCTGCCCGGCACCGACCGCGTGCTGGCGCTCGACGGCCTGACGACGGCGCTCGAGCTCGAGGTTGGCGTGCCGGACGTCGGGCGCTTCATCGCCGCACATCGCGGCAATTCCCTCGTCAATTTCGGGGCCAGCGCCTCCTATTACATCGCGCGCCTGCGGGCCTGGGACCAACCGGTAGCGGCCAGCAAGATGGGCGCAGAAGCTGCTGTCGTACCGCAGTCCGGGCCGGCGACCAACGACGCCGCGACACCCTGGCAGCTCGAGCGGGTGCTTGCGCGCCTCCGCAGCGAAGTCGGGGCCGGCGCGCTCGGCATCGGCGTCGGCCTCGAGTATTCGCCGGGCACCACGCGCCACGAGCTCATCGAGGTCTTCCGGCTGGCGAAGACGCTCGATGTGCCTGTCTTCGTGCACGCGCGCAGCAGCGGACTCCTCGAGCCCGGCACCGGCATCGCGTCCGTCGAGGAACTCATTGGCGCCTCCGCGATCACCGGGGCATCGGTGCACGTCCATCACGTGAACAGCACCTGCATGCGGGACGCGCTCGAGTGCATCGCGATGATGGCCGGCGCGCGCGAGCGCGGCCTTGACGTCACGACCGAGGCCTACCCGTACACGGTCGCGATGACGGAGATCAACTCCGCGTTCTTCAATCCGGGCTGGCGCGAAAAGCTCGGCATCGACTACGGCGACCTCGAGCTCCCGGAGACCGGCGAACGCCTCACCCACGAGAAATTCGAGCAGCTCCACGCGTCGTCCGAGGGCCAGTTCATCCTGATCCACCTCAATCCACAGAGCCTGGTGGATTCGATCATGGTCGAGCCGGGCGTCATCGTCGCGAGCGATGGGATCTCGCTCCATCCCCGTGGGGCCGGCACCCGCGCTCGCGTGTTCTCGCGCTACGTGCGCGAGCAGAAGTCGCTGAGTCTGATGGATGCGATCCGGAAGATGACGTTGATGCCCGCGCAGCGCCTCGAGCAGCTCACGCCGGAAGCCCGGCGGATCGGCCGCATCCGGGAAGGCGCCCGGGCCGACATCGCAGTTTTCGACCTCGCGACCGTGCAGGACCGCGCCACTTTCCGGGCGCCGACGGAGCCGAGCGTGGGCATGCGCTACGTGCTGGTCGCCGGCACGCTCGTCGTGGACGGCGGGCGAATCGTGGAGGGCGTGTTCCCGGGACGGCCGCTCCTGCGCACCCCGGACGACTAGCTCGTTCGATGTTAGGCTTCGTCGACTCGACGTCGAGTCCTCGATCTTGCAGCCAAAAACCGAATACGCCCGCAGCGGCGATCTTCACATCGCCTACCAGGTCGTGGGAAAGGGCCCGCTCGACCTGGTTTACGTCCCCGGCTGGGTCTCGCACGTCGAGCTCGCCTGGCAAGAGCCCACGCTTGCGCGCTTCCTGAATCGTCTCGCGTCCTTTTCGCGCCTCATCGTCTTCGACAAGCGGGGCACGGGACTCTCCGATCGCGTTCCGCACACCCGGCTGCCTCCGCTCGAGGAGCGAATGGATGACCTGCGTGCGGTGATGGATGCGGCGGGCTCGCGCCGCGCCGCCGTCTTCGGGTTCTCGGAGGGCGGCAATCTCGGCGCCCTATTCGCGGCATCCTACCCGGAGCGAACCGCCGCGCTCATCCTGTTCGGTGCGTTCGCCAGGCGTATCCGGTGCCCCGACTACCCGTGGGCGCCGACCATGGATGAACGCCGGCAGCAATTCGAGCGCGCGGAGCGCGAATGGGGAAACCCCCTGAATCTCGAGGAATACGTCCCGAGCATGCTCAACGACGAGGCGTTCATGAATCGTCTCGGCGCCTATTTTCGCAGCGCCGCGAGCCCCGGCGCGGCGGTGGCGCTGCTGAAGATGAATACCGAGATCGACATCCGGCACGTGTTGCCTGCCATCCACGTTCCTGCACTCGTCGTGCATCGCACCGGCGACCGCAGCGTGAATGTCGAGGAGGGCCGCTGGATGGCGCAGCAAATCCCCGGGGCGCGCTTCGCCGAAGTATCCGGCGAGGACCATATGCCGTGGGTGGGCGACCAGGATTCGATCCTGGACGAGATCCAGGAGTTCCTGACCGGCGAACGGCCTGAGCGCGAGCCCGATCGTATCCTCGCCACCGTGCTCGTCACGGACATCGTCGGTTCGACCCGGCTTGCCGCCCGGCTCGGCGACCGTGCCTGGAGCGATCTTCTCACGCGGCATCACGCGATCGTCCGCAAGGAGCTCGAGTGGTTCCGGGGTCGCGAAGTCGATACCGCAGGTGACGGTTTCCTGGCGACGTTCGACGGGCCCGCCCGCGCGGTCGGTTGTGCATGCCGCATTCGCGCCGCCCTGCTCCCACTCGGAATCGAGGTTCGGGCCGGCCTGCATACGGGCGAAATCGAGACTGCGGGCGACAAGGTGCGCGGCATCGCCGTGCACACCGGTGCTCGCATCGCGTCGGCCGCGCAGCCGGGGGAGATCCTGGTCTCGAGCACGGTCAAGGATCTCGTATCCGGGTCGGGCCTGCAGTTCGTGGATCGCGGCGTGCATGCGCTGAAGGACATGCCGCGAGCGTGGCAATTGTTCGCCGCGACGGCCGGCCAAGGTCAGATCGATTCGTGAGCCAGGACCTGCGGTGGAAATTCGCGGCCTGGGCATTTGCGCTCGCCCTCGTGACTTTCTGGGTGGGGGTGGCGATGGCGGCGCGGCGCTTCCCGAATTCACCGTACGACTGGATGTACACGGTCGTCTCCCAGCTGGCCTCCCGCAAGAACAACCCGGAGGGCGGGCGCTGGTTCTCCATCGCGCTCGGGCTTTCCATGCTCGCGCTGTGGCCGGTGGCGTCGTACCTGAGGGATACGACCGGCGACCGGCGCTGGCCCATCCTCGCCCTGCGCGCCGGCATCCTGTTCGGCGTGGCGGTCGGCGTCGAGCGGCTGACATTCCTGCGTTTTTCGTCGTGGGTGCACAACGGCCACGAGGCGCTCGCGGTCGGCGCTTTCGCCGGGCTTTATACCGGCCTGCTCGGCCTTTACGGACAGCGCATCCGGCGTGGCTGGACCGGCGCGCTGTTCGTGGCGGCGCCGCTGGCCGCGATCTTCGTCACGCAGATCGAGATTTACTTCGACCAGCGTCACCTCGGCTGGGTGGACCGCAACTGGCGCGAAATGGGCGTCTCGGTCTGGCTGAGCTTCGCTTTCTGGCAGTGGCTCGCCGTCGCGCTCCTGTGGGTCGGTCTCGGGCACCTGCTGTGGTCGAGCAGGCATGCAGGTGCCCGATGACATCGACTCCCAATCAGGCCGGTTCGATGTTGCTGTTCAACCGGAAGAGGTTGTCCGGATCGAACTGCCCCTTGATCTTCGACAGCCGCGCGTAGGCGGGTCCGTAGTTCCCGGTGGCCGCGCTGCGGTCGAAGTCGATGTTGTCGTAATACCCGCCCGTATACGGCTCGAGCGCGCCATAGTAGTCGCGAGCGAGTGCGATCATGGTTTCGTCCTGCTCCGCGTCGGCCCAGCCGGCCACCACGACGAGCATGATCTCCACATTGCGGTGCGGGAACGCCGTGTCCAGTTCCCCCACGCGCCTGACCGCGCCGCCGGCCACGTGGTCGGCCAGGAACAGGCGCGGGTCATAGGCGTCGACCAGCGCATCCACCAGCCCCTGCGACCACTCCTTGACCATGCCGTTCTTGGCGTAGGAGCGGATGCCGGGCGCGAGAGGCGCGTCTTCCGCCGTCTGTATGAGCATGTAGTCCTGGACCGTGACGCCGTCCGCGATCGGCTTGCCGATCTTCCGCAGGGGCGCGAGCAGCTTCTCGCCGGCGGCCGGATCGCCGTTGTAGACGACCTCCATGGCCACGATTTCGCCGAGCTTCGGGTCCGTGGCCATGAGCGGGCCGACATACATTTCGTCGGGGAGACCCGGGGCCCAGCCGGCATAGAACTCGAGCAGGTCGCGCGCGCGCGCGCGCGGCCAGACGATGCTGCCGCTCAGCAGGTTGCGCTTGAACGGATGCAGCCCGTACTCGAATTCGGTGACCACGCCGAAATTGCCGCCGCCCCCGCGGATCGCCCAGAACAGGTCGGGCTCCTGATCGGCGCTGATCTTGCGCACCCGCCCGTCCGCGGTGACGATTTCCGCGCCCACGAGATTGTCGAGCGTCAGGCCATAGCTGCGGTTGAGAAACCCGAATCCGCCGCCGAGCGTCAGGCCGCCGACGCCCGTGTGGGAAACGACGCCGGTCGTCGTGACCAGGCCGCGATCCAGCGTCGCGGAATCCAGGGCATTGAGCAGCGCGCCACCTTTCGCCCGCGCACGCTGCGCGGCCGGGTCCACGGACACGGTGTTCATGTGGGACAGGTCGATCACGAGGCCCCGATCGCACATCGACTTGCCGGGCCAGCTGTGGCCGCCGCCGCGCACCGCGGTCAGCACCCGGTGTTCGTGCGCGAACCCGACCGCCTGGCTGACGTCTTTGCTGCTCATGCACCGCACGATCAAGGCGGGGTGCTTGTCATGCATGCCGTTCCAGATCTTGCGTGAGGCGTCGTACTCCGGGTTGCCTGCGAGGATCACGGGCCCCGTCAGAGCGCCCGCAAGTTCATTGACTTCGGATTTCTTGAGTACGATTTCAGCGCCGTCCAGCGATATCCCCGCGATATCGGTGTCGGCGACCCGGGGCCCGCGTTGGCATCCGCCCAGGACCGGATAGGCCGTGGCAATGCCGGCCGCAAGCGCGGAATTGCAAAAATTCCGTCTGTTCATGCAGCGCCCTCCCTGTCTGCTCGTCTGGCAGCGCAACGATAACGCTGTCGTCCGGCCTTGAAAAGCTTCTGCCCGGCCGGCTAGGCGATTTCCCGCACCGCGCGCAGCGCCGCCTCGACCTCGCGCTCGTCATTGACGAGGCTCGGCGCGAGCCGCGCCTTCGAGACCTTGTACGGGGAGGTCGATGCCACGACCTTGCGCTCGTGCAGCTTGTGCGCGGTCTCCTCGGCGCTCTGCCCTTCCACCTCGAAGGCGATGAGTCCGGCGGACAAGGCCGGATCCATGGGCGTCAGCACCTGCACCTTCGGAATCTTCGACAGCCCCTCCTTGCACTGCGTATTGAGGGCGGCGATGCGGTCCGCGATCCGCTTGCGGCCGATGCGCTGGTGGAAGTCGAACGCCTCGGCCATCGCCCATTGGTGCTCGAAGGCCTTGAACCCGCCGGGCGATATCCACGAAACGCTGGTCGGGGCATTCGGCGGGCGCTGGTCTTCCCAGGCGGCAAATGGCTCGAGTGCGTAGAAAGTCGGGATCGTCGGGCGAATCAGTCCCCAGTTTTTCTCCGGCACCCAGAGGATGCCGGTACCCCGCGGCGCGAAGATCCACTTGTGGGTGCCGGCCGACGCGAAGTCGACGCCCAGCTGCGCGAGCGGCTCCTCCTGGTTGCCGAAGCCGTGCACCGCATCGAGAACGACGAGGATCCGCTCGGCCGACCCGCGGCCGGCATTGACCTCGGCCACGGCCTGCGCCAGCGCGCGGGCCGGGATCCTGACGCCGCTGCTCGAGTGCACCCAGGTGATGCCGACCACGCGCGTCTTCGGGCCGATGGCGCGTCTCAGGCGGCCGACCATCTCGTCGGCGGACGCGCCTGCCGGATCGTCGTAGAGCGGGACGCGCCGCCAGCTTGCGCCCGCGCGCTCCGCCGCCAGGCGGATCGCCTCGTGATGCACGTAGTGGTCGTGGGTCGTGCAAAGGATCTCGTCGCCCGGCTTGAGGGTCAGCCCGTGATAGATGAGCGCGAGCCCCTGGGTCGTGCTGTCCGTGAGCGCGACTTCCTCGGGACGGCCGCCGATATACGAGGCAGCCGCCCGCTGCACCCGGACCGGGAACGGCTCTTCGTGCTTCTCCTGCCCCAGGAAGACGTCGAAGCCCATACCCTGTTCGACCGTCGTGAAGGGATTGGCGTCGAGCATGCCGCGAAAGCGCTCGATCGCCGCGCGCACCGGCCGCGGGTGAGAGACGATGTAGAACTGCGAAAAATGCATCCAGTCCGGCGCGAGGTCGAACTGCGCCTTCACCGAGGCCCAGTCGGAGCCGGCGTCTATTGCAGGGGCGGCGGCGGCCTCGTTCGCCGCGGCAGCACGCGCTGCCGCGCCGCCAACCAGGGACAGGCCGACGCTTGCAACGAAATCCCGGCGATTCAATGTCATGGCGCGCTCTCCTCGGTGAAACTGCCCGCGACGGCCTCCGATATTACCCGCGCCCGGAAATGGCCGGGAGTAAGCTTCGCGGCCATGGACCCGCAGTCATTGACTTGTCCCTACTGCGGCGAGCCCGTGGATCCCGTCATCGACGATGGCGGCGGCGACTCGCAATCCTACGTCGAGGACTGTCCCGTGTGCTGCCGGCCCTGGCAGGTCGAAGTCATGCAGGGTCCGGAAGGCGAATGGGTCACAACGCTGCGAACGGCGGACGAATAAAGGCATGGCCATGCACGCGTACGAATTCATCCTGATCCTGCTTTCGTTCGTGTATGCAGCGGCGGTTACACACCTGCTCTCGACGGCGGGCGAGATCATCCTCGCATCGAAGCGGGTCCGGCTCTCGGGATTCAATGCCGGCTGGATGCTGGCCGCACTGCTCTTCACGTGCGCGTGGTGGATCGGCTTGTGGGATCTGCATACGATGGAAATCTGGGACATCGGGTCGGTGGCGTTCTACTTCTCGATGGCGGCGGGCATCTATCTGCAGGCACGCCTCGTCTCGCCGCGCGTCCCGGAACGGGGTGAAATCGATCTGCAGCAGTTCCATCGCGAGGAAGGCCGAAAATACCTCATCGCCTACACGATCCTCGGCGTGGTCACCGTGATCACCAATGCCATGCTGGGCCAGACTGCCGACGCCTCACAGTGGACGGCCCAGAATCTGGTCATCGTTCCGATGACCCTGGCGACGGGCGCAGCCGCAATCTTCATCGAGCGGCGTTGGGTCCAGGGCCTGGCGCTCGCGATTCAGCTCGGGGGCTGGCTGTGGTACTTCGCCGCGCTGCAGACCGCATTGTCGGGATGAGCCGGCCGGGAACCCAGAGCGAGCGCTAGCCCTTCCGGCAATTCAGCGCGCAGATACGGTGTCGTACTCGCCGCGGCCGGCGCCGACACGGGCATGAACGCGCCGGCGAGCGAAAGCGTGAACTCGAAAGCATCGGTCTTGCGGGGCATGGCGTGACCTCCTGCGGTAACGTCACCAGCCTGCCGGCGAATCAGGTCGAATCCCGTCCTGATTCGAGAATAGACTGCGTTCATGACCCGCCCGACTCTCCGCGTGCTTGCCGTACTGGAACTGCTTCAGTCGCGCGGTCGCATCAGCGGACCGGAACTGGCGCGGCGGATCGGCGTCGATGAGCGTACGCTGCGGCGCTACATCGCGATGCTGGAGGAGCTCGGCATCCCCATCGTCGCGGAACGCGGCTGCTTTGGCGGCTACGCGCTGGTCCCCGGCTACAAACTGCCGCCGCTTGTATTCACCAACGACGAGGCACTGGCCCTCTCGGTGGGCCTCCTGGCCGCACGTAGCCTCGGCCTCGCCGATGCTGCGCCCGCCGTCGCCGGTGCTCAGGCAAAACTCCAACGCGTGATGCCGGAGGCACTCAAACGTCGCCTGCGCGCGATCGACGAGACCGTCGCGCTCGACCTGTCGCCGAGTCGTGCCGCATCCGGCGACAACGCCGCGCTGGTCACGCTGAGCGCCGCAGCGCAGGCGCGCCAGCGCGTGCACCTACGCTATCGCAGCGGCGAGCGGCAGGACACCGCGCGCGATTTCGATCCTTATGGCCTCGCGTGGCGCGGCGGACGGTGGTACGCAGTCGGACATTGCCACCTGCGTCGCGACGTACGCTCGTTCCGGCTCGACCGGATGATTGCCGTGCATCCGCTGCCCGCGAACTTTGGGCGGCCGGAGGGCTTCGACGCGCTGGCACACCTGGTTCGCTCGGTGGCGACGCTGCCGCGCGCGCATGCAATCGAAGTGCTCTTGCGGACCGACCTCGATCGCGCACGGCGCGAAACCTTCGACGCGATCGGCGTGTTCACGCCCGAGGGCGATGCCGTGCGGCTGTCGGCGCAGGCGGATGACTTCGACTGGTTCGCGCGCGAACTGGCGCGGCTGCCCTTCGATTTCAAGGTACTGGCGCCGGCCGGGTTGCGCGAGGCCGTGCAGCGGCAGGGCGCCCGGCTGCGCCGGCTGGCGAGGACCGGCGAGTGAGCTGCGACCGGGGCTTTGTCTTTTTCGACCGACGGGCTGCGGACGGCCGGAGTAAAGTCCACGTCCATGGAAAAGCTCGTCCTCGGACTCGTGATCTTCTTCGGCGCCCACTGCGTTTCCCTGGTGGCGCCGGGTTGGCGGAATCGCATCGCCGAGCGCCTGGGCCAACGCAGATGGCAGGGAATCTACTCGATCGTCTCCCTCGCCGGTTTCTACCTGCTCGTCAGCGGCTACGGTGCCGCCCGGGCTTCCGCCGGCATCGTCTATGTCTCCCCGCCGTCGTTCCGCTACATCACGGCGATCCTGATGCTGCCGGTATTCACGCTCGTGCTCGCGTCCGTGTTGCCCGGACGCATCCGCGCACGCGCGCAACATCCCCTGCTCCTCGCCACCCTGTTCTGGTCCGCGGCGCATCTCTTCACCAACGGCAGCGTGGCCGATCTGTCGCTGTTCGGCAGCTTCCTCCTGTGGTCCGCCGCCGTCCGGATTTCGCTCGCGCGTCGACCGGCACGTGCGCCGTTTGCCCTGCCTGCCTCGACCCTGAATGACGCGGTCGCCCTCTTCGGGGGACTCGCGCTCTACGCAATATTCATTTTCTGGCTGCACGCCCGGTTGTTCGGGGTCTCGCCGCTCGGCATCAGCTTTTCTTTTTCTTCTTGATCTCGATCTTGAGGCTGCGGCTCGCGTGAAACGCACGGCCGTCGGCATCGCTGCCGACGAACAGCAGGCTGGTCTTGCCGTTGGCGCAATAGCGCGCGATCGACCAGCCATCGAATTGCGCGGCGCCGTCCTCGACGAGGATCGGTTTCACTTGATCCGGAACGATCACACCATCGACTTCGTACAATCGCAGCGATTCCAGCGTCCTGGTCCCGTCGGCCGTTTCCGGCGGCAGCGCGATTTTGAATGCGATGCTCTTCAGGTCCTTGCTGCGTTCGATATCGATCAGTTTTTCGCCATTGGCGCGATCGCCGGCCCATTGATGTTCGGTGACCGCATATTCCGGGCCCAGGTCGACCGGTCCCGCCTTCGGGACGGCGGCAGCGGGGTCGATCGGGGTCGCGCTCGAGACGACGGCGTCCAGGGTGTCGCCTTTTTCCATGTACGGATTGACGCCCTTCGTGATGAGGCCAGCCAGGCCCCAGACAACCGTCCACCCGACGGTCGCGGCGCCGCGACTGCGCCCCTGCCTGGACCAGTCGGCATCGACCGGCACGCGGGTTCCGTCCACGCCGGTCACGCTGTCCACCGAGACCAGCATCATGCCGGACCGCCCGACCCTGCCGCGCTCGGCGGCCTGCGCCATCTTGCCCGTGACGAGCGCGCCCTCGGCGACCAGCACCTGGTCATTCACAACCAGGTCGCGCGCGACCCGGAAGAATACCGGCGATCCCGCCGGGGTGTAGGCCGAGTTCACGTGATGCTGCAGGACGAGCGGCAGGCTCATTCCCGCCGGCAGCACGACCGGTTCGCCTTCGGCGCACAGCGGCGCGGCCAAGCAAGGGATCAGGGCGAGCGCCGGTACGCGCAGAAACCGCAGGAACGGGATTCGCATGGTTGTAACCCTTCTTGTACGAATACTTCGGGCAACCAAGGTTTCTATCTACGCCCGCGGCCTGCCGGTCGCAAGTGAAGTCGCATCGGCGGAGTCCTGACCCTGCCCCTGATAGGGCGTGGACGGATTCGCATGCGCTAAAGCAGCGCTGAAAGCGGCTTGAAGAGACTCTCGTAGCGGTACGGCGATATGTCGTATGCCCAGCCCGCGGTTCGCGCAGCGAGCTTGTTCGCCTCCGCCGCGACGTCCGGCTTGGCCGGCTTCGCATCGACCTTGCCGGCAGCCGGCCGGAAGCGCTCCGTCTGCGCGGTGTCGAACGTGGCCTTCAGCGTGATGATTCGCCGCTCGTCCAGCTGCCAGCCTTCGAGCTCGACCACGAGCCCATCGAAGGTCATGAACATCGCGTGGTCGGCCGGCGGCTCCGTCCCCAGGTCACGGGCCGGCTTCACGTCCGTCAGCGCAAGTCCCGTCAAGGCGGACGCGAAGCTGTCGGCGATGGAGGACGAGCGCAGTGATTTTCCCTTCGGCAGGCTGTCGACCCCGAAGTCCGGATCGTCGCGCGAGTCCTTGGCCGCGGTGTAGGGCTTCGCTCCCTTGACGGTCACCCTGGCCGACTGCACGCGATCCGCCGCGATGTCGACGATCGCCGTCTCGAGCCACTGGTCCGGCGCCGTCGGCGCATCGAGCCGCCGGTCGATCAGCCAGCTCTCGGCCTCGCCGGCGCGGCGCACGAACTGGGTATTCGCGCCCATGCCCGGCTTGCCGACGATCAAGTCGACGGGCTTGGCCGGTCCGGCGAGCTCGATCCGCAGGCCTTTGGCATCCGGGCCGCTCGTATCCTCGACCTCGAGCGTCGCGTACTGTTTCGGATCCGAGGTCTTCTGCTCCGATCGCCGCGCTTCGGCGACCGCAGTCACGAGATGCCGCAGCTTTTCCCGGTCGGCGCGATAGCCCGAGCGCTCGGTGACGGTCCAGCCGGCATCGCCGTGCTCGAGCTGCACCGCCCGCGCGTCGCCGGCCTTGAAAATACGCACCGTCTTGATCGAGTCGAGCTCGCCCCCAAGCCCGGGATAGAGGAGACCCTGAATTGCCTGGTCACCCGAGGACGACTGCCTTCCCGCGACCCACAGGCCCGCCCCGATGGCGACGAGGGCAGCGATGGCGAGAATCAGGAGTCCGCGCGAAGTCATGCCGGCGGCCTCAGCCCGCGTGCGCCGCGGTCCGTCCCGCGCGCAGCCGGCGCCGTCGCATTACGGCGAGCACGATGGCGCCGATCGCCAGCAGTGCCGGCACCAGCGCGATGTTGATTACTTTCAGCCAGGTGCCGAGCCGGTCGATCTCGACGTCCAGTCCGTGGCGCACCTCGCGCAGCTCGCCGCGGATGCGCAGGCGCTCGTCCTGGAAGCGCTTGACCTCCGCCTGCTGTTCGGGCGAGAGCTGGAACGAGCCCTGGTCGGAGCGATTTGCCTCCAACGCAGACAGCTTTTGCTCGGTCTCTTGCAGCTCGTGGTCGAGCTCCTGCTCCTTGGCCCGCAGCCGCTCGTCCGCCTGGCGGCGCAACGCGTCCACGCGCGTGAACGGACGGAAGAAGCTCTGCCTGCCGCGGATGCTGATCAGGTCGCTGCTGCCGGCCAGGTTCTCGACCGCGTTCGCGAGGAAGTCGCCGTTGTTGGCCCAGGCGATCGAGTAGGGCTGCCCGAACATGCTCTGCGACCTCAGCCAGAGCGGATCGGACAGCATGTCGGTGTCGGCGACCACGATGACGTTCGCCTCGCCCGCGGATTCGGCGAGGTGCGCGGAGTGATCGCCGCCGGCTTTCGCATCCGGCGGCCCGTCCGGATACGCCGACTTGAGTTTGCCGTGCAAGCGTGCCGCGACGACATAGCGCTCGCCGGTCGGCTTGAAATCCTCGAGCAGCGCATGGCTGTCCGGGAGGTAGGCGAATCGCATCGCCGGCAACAGCGCGGCATCGGCGCTCGATTGCAGCAACGGCTCGAAGCCGACCTCGGAGTCCTTCTTCTTCTCGAGCGCACCGGCCGTCATCACGTTGACCAGGTCGAGTCCCGAGGTCACGACGTCGTCGGCGTTCATGCTGTCGCGGTCGAGGCCGACGATCCCGATATGCTGGGATGGCGGCTCGCCCGGGCGCATCGCCACGGTCAGGCCGAGGCCGCGGTCGCCCAGTATCCGGCCGGGATCGAAGGTCACGCCCCAGTGCCCGAGCAGCGGCGCCAGCGACGACGAGCGGCTGCCCACACCCATGTCTCCGCCCATCATCATCCCGGACGAATCGCTGTCCGCCTGCGGGTCCAGGAACGCGATGAGCTTGCCGCCGCGCATGACGAACTGGTCGATCGCATAGAGCGTCATCGGCGGCAGGTTGCGCGGGTGAATGAGCAACAGCACGTTGACGGACGGGTCGATCGTGCCGGCGTCGCTGCCGAGGTCGCGCAGCTCGAACAGCTCACGCAGCTCCCCGACGCTCGCCCAGCCTTCGCGCATGCGGCCGGAACGCTCATCGAACGACGCGTCAACCGGCAGGCCGGCGATCATGCCGACGACCGGCCGCTCGGGATGGGCCAGGCGGTGGATCAGGCTCGCCACGTCGTACTCGAGGAATTCTTCCTTCTCCGGCTGGAAGAACCCGATGACCTCGCGGCCGTCGGTCGCGTTGGTGCCCGCGAGGCCGAAATACAGCGACTCGCCGCGTGCGCCGACCGGCGCGGCCGAGAGGCCGAAGGCTTCCGCCCGGTCCTCCTCCTCGGAGAAGGGCTGCGGGTCGATCACCGAGAGCTGCAGCTTGCCCTTCGAGCGCCGCGCCATTTCCTCGAGCAGCTCGCGCACGCGCTGCGCGTACGCGCGCAGCTGCGGCGATTCGCTGCTCGCACCCTGCGAGAAGAAGAAATACAGGTGAATCGGCTGCTCGAGCGAGCCGACGATGTGCAGGCTGCCCGGGGCGAGCGTGTAGAGCTTGCTCTCGGTCAGGTCGATGCGCAGGCCGCGCAGCAGGAAGGTGAACAGGATCATGAGACCGATGAAAAGCACCGCCAGCGCCAGCAGCGCGCCCGCGCCGTACGTCTTCCGGCCGACTTTCGCGACGAAGCCTGTCAAGTCAGTCCGCCTTCTTCATTTCCAGCACGATCGTGTTGGCAGTGAGCCACACGGCGATCAGTGTTCCGAAGTACAGCAGGGCGCGCAGGTCGATCACGCCCTTGGAGATCATGTTGAAATGCGTGAGAAAGGACAGGGACGCGACCGCGTCGACGATTGACTGCGGCGCCCAGCCCTCGACCAGCCCGAGCACCAGCGGGAAACCCGCCAGCAGGAACCCGAAACAGACCACGACGGTGAAGATGAAGGCGATCACCTGGTTGCGCGTGGCCGCCGACAGGCACGACCCGATCGCGAGAAAACCGCCGGCCATCAGGAAGCTGCCGATGTAGGCGGCGAGAATCGCGCCGTTGTCGGGTTCGCCGAGGTAATTCACGGTGATCCACATCGGAAACGTCAGCGCGAGCGCAAGCCCCGCGAAGCACCAGGCGGCCAGGAACTTGCCGATCACCGCCTGCCAGGTGGTCACCGGCAGCGTCATCAAGAGCTCGATCGTCCCGGACTTGCGCTCCTCGGCCCAGAGCCGCATGGACAACGCCGGGATCAGGAACAGGTACAACCATGGGTGAAAGTCGAAGAACGGCGCGAGATCGGCCTGGTTGCGCTCGTAAAAGCCGCCCAGGTAGAACGCGAAGGCGCCGGCCAGCACCAGGAAGATGACGATGAAGACGAAGGCGATCGGCGTCGCGAAGTAGCTGCCGAACTCGCGGCGGAAGATCGTGAGCACGTTACGCACGGGCGGCCTCCGCGGCGGCCGGCCCCGCGCCCAGCGTGATCTCGCGGAACACTTCGTCCAGGCGCCCGGTCGGCGAGCGCGCGGCCAGCGCACGCGGCGCCTCGTCGGCCAGCAGCCGCCCGCCGGCGATGATGATGGCGCGGCTGCACACGGCCTCGACCTCCTCCAGGATGTGGGTCGAGATCACGATGATCTTGTCCTTCGCCATCGCGTTGATGAGGGCGCGCACTTCGTGCTTCTGGTTCGGATCGAGCCCGTCGGTCGGCTCGTCGAGAATCAGCACCTCGGGATCGTGCAGCAAGGCCTGCGCCAGCCCGACGCGGCGCCGGTAGCCCTTCGAAAGCGTTTCCACGACCTGCACCAGCACGTCCCCGAGGCCGAGGCGCCCGATGACGTCCTCGAGCCGTTCACGGCGCCGGGCGCCCTCGAGTCCGCGCACGTCGGCGATGAACTCGAGAAAGGCGCGCACCGGCATTTCGCCGTAGATCGGCGCGCCCTCCGGCAGGTAGCCCATGCGGGCCCGCGCGGCAAGCGGCTCGCGCTCGACGTCGTGCCCGCAGACGCGCACCGTTCCGGAGGTCGGCGCCAGGAAGCCGGCAATGATCCGCATGGTCGTGGTCTTGCCGGCCCCGTTCGGTCCGAGAAATCCCAGCACCTCGCCGGGCCCGACCGAAAAGGAAATGTCGTCGACGGCCATCAGCGCGCCAAATCGCCGGGAGAGATGGCTGATCTCGATCATTCGCGCCTCCAGGATCGCCCCCTATGACTGCCCGGCACAGCCCAGGTTCCCTGTGCGATCATCCGGGGCGCTGAACATGCAGGTCATGTCAAGCCACCGGGCGGCCGGATTTCCCGGCGTGATGGCGGTCGCGCTGCTCGCAGTCGCAATACGACGCCGCGCACGAGATTCCCCTTGCGCAGGCTGAAGAAGGCGATCTCCTGTTCTTTCGGGACCAGGCCAAGCTCTCGCACGTCGGCATCTACCTGGGCGGCGGCCGTTTCTTCCATGCGCCGTCCAGCGGCGGCTTCGTGCGCATCGACAAGATCGACGATCCCTACTACCAGCTTCACCTGGTCGCGGTCGGCCGACTGCTCCCCTAAGACCGGGGCCGCCGGGGCAATTTCATCCCGCGGCTTCGCTGACCTTGCGCCTTGGCAGCTTCCAGTCGGGGCGCACGAAATGGCAGGTGTAGCCGAAGGGATTCCGGAGCAGGTAGTCCTGGTGTTCCGGCTCGGCCTCCCAGAAGTCGCCGGCCGCCGCCACCTCGGTCACCGCCTTGCCGGGCCACAGGCCGGAGGCGTCGACGTCCGCGAGCGTGTCCTCGGCAATTCGGCGCTGCTCGTCCGTCGTGTAGAAGATGGCCGACCGGTAGCTCGTGCCGACGTCGTTGCCCTGGCGATCGCGCGTCGTGGGATCGTGAATCTGGAAGAAGAACTCGAGGATTTGCCGGAAGCCGATCTTCGCGGGATCGAAGAGGATCTCGACCGCCTCGGCATGATTGCCGTGATTCCGGTAGGTCGCATTCGGGGTCTTGCCCCCCGAGTAACCGACCCGGGTCTTGATCACGCCGGGGTACTTGCGAAACAGGTCCTGCACCCCCCAGAAGCATCCGCCGGCCAGGATTGCGCGTTCTTCGCTCATGTCTTGTCTCCCACCTGGTTCAAGTAGGCGCCGTAACCCTCTTTCTCCATGTCGTCCCGGCGAATGAACCGGAGCGACGCCGAGTTGATGCAATAGCGCAGGCCGCCGCGATCGCGGGGGCCGTCGTCGAAGACGTGGCCCAGATGGCTGTCGCCGTGCGCGGAGCGCACTTCGGTCCGGACCATGCCGAGCGACTCGTCCGCCAGTTCCTTGACGTTGGCAGGCTCGATGGGCCTGGTAAAACTCGGCCAGCCGGACCCGGAGTCGTACTTGTCGGTCGAGGCGAACAGCGGCTCGCCCGAGACCACATCGACGTAGATGCCCGGCTCCTTGTTGTGCAGCAGGGCCCCGGTTCCGGCCATCTCGGTGCCGCACTGCTGCGTCACGCGGTGCTGCTCCGGGGTGAGCTTGGTGATGGCCGCAGGATCCCTGGCGAACTTGCCCATCTGTCTTACCTCGTGCCGCGAAGGCTGTCGAATGATCAGACCGGGGGAAGGGGGCGCATATTGCATCATGGCGCCGACTTGGGCTCAGTCGTCGGCGTCGGCGAGCGGGGCGTTTAGCAGCGACTTCTGGCGCTCTCGCGCGGCAGCCAGCCGCAGCTCGTCGACCTCGGCCAGATAGTCGGCGATATCCCGATTCGGCACGACGCGTTCCGCCCCGAGCCGCACTTCCGGACCGAGATTCACGTGATTGACGTCGCTGTCCTCGACGCCGATGGCCATGATCCATGCGACGGCGCCGATCACGAGGGTCGCGGCGCCGGCCAGCGCCAACGCGATGCGGCGCCCGTAATGAGTGGCCTCGCGCAGATGCAGGTACACCGCGGCCAGCGACACCGCCCCCACCACGGCAACCCCGATCTGGACGAGCACCGACCACTGCGCGGCGAAAGCCACCAGACCGGCCACCCAGTAACCCCACGCGCAAAACGCCGCGCCGATCGAGGCGATCGTCAGGTGGACTCGAACGTGCCAGATTCCATGGTTCAGCTTCGTCATCAGCGCCCAGAGGCCGGTCCACAACGCGATCACTCCGAGCGCAACCAGCCCCGCAATCGTGACGCTGCGAAGCATCGACGAGGGCGCATTGAGCCACTGCAGGAAGCCGCCATAGGCGATGCATGCCGACACGCCGACAGCCGCGAGCAGCGTGCGGTACCGGCGCACGAAGTCGCGCCGGAAGACGCGCTCCGGCCCGATCGGCGTGAGCCGCGTGCGGACGCGAAGCCGCGTGCGTCCGACGACGACCTCGCCCTGTTCGACGACTGCGCCCGTATCCGCCGGGACCCGCTGGCCGTCGACGCGCGTACCGTTTCGTGTACCGAGGTCGCGCACGCCGACACGACCGTCCTCCAGCAGCGTCAACACCGCGTGCTGCGGCGCGGCATGTTCGTCGTCCACGACGATGTCGCAATCCAGGTCGCGGCCGACGCGGCATTCGGTGCCGGCGCCCTCGAAGCGCTGCCGCACCAGCAGGTGCCCATGCGGGCCGATCTGCTCGACCAGCATCACGGGGTCCACTGCAGGGCCCCCAGGTAGCGCTCCATGATTCGCTTGCCGGATTCGAATGCGACGCCCGTGAGCGCGAGCCTGCTCACCAGCGCCTGGGTCATGTCGTCGATGCCGACGACGGTCACGTCGAAATCGTAGAGACCGGTGAACAGCCGGTACTGGCGCACGCAGGTCGAGATCCGCGCATCGAAGCCGTCCAGTGAAACCAGCGCGTCGCGGCAGGCGAACGATGCCACCTGGGCCGACGCGCCCGCGCGGCGCGGGGCCTCGGCGAGGCGGTTCACCTGCCGTTCGAACTGCAGAGGATGCAGGCCCACCGATTGCAGGATCCGGTGCTGCATGGAGAGCCCGGCCACGTAGACGCCGGGCTGCACCAGCACGCGGGACGGTGTCCGGCAACTGACGGTTTCCACGCGCACACGCACGTGCGGGCTGGGTTCGTCGACCGTGTTGCATTCGACGTACCGGGAGAGCTGCGTCGGCAATGCGTAGCCCTGCACGCTTTGTGTGCCGGCCATGTCCGGCTGGGCCTCCAGCACCTCGGCCTCGTAGGCGAGCGCCTGCGCCGTCACGCGCTGGCGCAGCTGTTGCGCGCTCAGCGACCGGTCCAGCGGCGCCTTCGCGCGCGCCAGCAACGCCGGAATGTGCTTGGCGGGCACGACGAAGCCAACGAGCTGCCGGCCGGTGATCACGGAGACGTTGACTCCGTACACGCGGCCCCTCCTGTCCAGCGCGGGTCCGCCAGACATGCCGCCGTTGATCGCGCCGGTGTAGTGGATGCGCTGTTCAATGCTGTTCTCGACCAGCCCGTTCGCGACGCCCTCGGTAATGGTCAGGCCGAGGTTCAGCGGAAAACCGATCGACCAGGCGCGTTCGCCCTGTGCGGGGATCTCGCTGCGCAGCCTCAGGGGCGGCAATTCGAGGTCATCGGCCGCGACGACGGCGAGGTCATTGCGTATGTCCATGGCGAGAACGTGCAGGGGCCCGGTGCGCCCGTCGCTCGCCAGGTATTCCAGCCGGTACTGTCGCGGGTACAGCACGGCCTGCGCCACGACGTGATAGTTCGTCACGATCCGGCGCCCATCGTCGACGGCAAAACCGCTCCCATGGAATGCGCTCGATGCGGACTGGTTGAAGAAACCGCGAATCTGCACCACGGCGTCGCGTGCCGCGTCGAGCCGGACTTTCGCCTCGCCCGAGAGCTCCTGGCTCGCGATGTCGGCTTCGACCGCGGCGGCGTCGACCGTTTCGCCGTCCGGCGCCTGCTCTTCGGGCGACTGACCGGCCGCTGCCTGCGCTTCGGCCGCCGGCTCGACCGGCGCCTCAGCGGGTTCCTTGGCGGTTGCATTGGCGGGTACCTTGGCGGGTGCCTTGGCGGGCTCCGCGGGTTTTTCCTGCGGCGCGGCGGTGCCCGGCGCGAACGTGCACAGCCACAGCGCGGCGACGACGCGGGCGATCTTCAATCGGAACTCCTGTCTGGCGCTCGAGCCGGTGAGAGGAGTGTAAGCCAGCACAGGAGCTTCCGGGCGCTGCGGGTGCCTGCGTCCGTCAGAGCAATCCGGCGCAAACTTGCGGTCGAGCCGCCTGTCTCAAGCCCTCGTGAGATCCTAGCGTGAACCCGTATCTACCGAATGGAGACCCGCGATGTCCACCTACAAATTGATCAACTGCCTTTGGTTCGACAAGGGCGAGGCTCGCAAAGCGGCGGAATTCTATGCCGCAACCTTTCCGGACAGCAGCGTCGGCGCGGGGCATGAATCGGCGTCCGACTATCCCGGAGGCGGCCAGGGCGACGAGCTGACGGTCGAGTTCACGGTGCTAGGCCGCCCGTTTCTTGGCCTCAATGGCGGCCCCGACTTCAAGGCCAACGAAGCCGTGAGCTTCCTGGTTCTCACCGATGACCAGGCGGAAACCGACCGCTACTGGAACGCCATCACGCGCCATGGCGGCACGGAGAGCATGTGCGGCTGGTGCAAGGACCGCTGGGGCTTTTCCTGGCAGATCGCGCCGCGCGCACTGCTCGAGGCGGTGAACAGCCCCGACCGGGCGGCCGCGAAGCGCGCCATGGACGCCATGATGAAGATGCAGAAGATCGACATCGCGGCGATCAAGCGCGCGGCAGGCGGCGAGAAATCGGCGGCGTGACCCTGGCGGGCAAAACTGTGAGGCCGGTCCAACCTTTCCGGGGCGCCAGGGATCAAAGTGATAACGGCGACCCGAAACGAGGACCGGCTTATGTACAGCAGGAAATTCGGGATTCATGGAATGATCAGCGCCGTCGTCGCAGTGGCGATTCTCGGCCTCAGCGCACTGGTGATCGATCGCGAGTACCTGTTCTCGGCGCCGGGCGCCGTCGTCGAAGTCGGCCGGGTCACCCCGATCCAGCCGCTCGACGAGATCGTCGTCAGCGCCAATCGCTAGGACCGGCATATAGCCCGAATCGACACGGGCCACCGGAGCGCGTCCGCGCTCCAAGATGACGCCATTTCCCGACGTCAGACGTCACAGGATGGCAATCCTCCCGCGTTATCCTGTGCCGGCAGCCGTCTGGAGGGGCGCCCATGCAGGTCAACGAGCACACTGAGCGGGTTCAGCAAGGCAAACAGCTGCCCAACATGGATCGGGCGTTCGAGGACGCGCACACGCTCGAAACCCGGGCGGATCGGCGGGGCAGCGCCGAGTCGCGCCGCACCGGCGGCCAGCGGCCGGAAGGCACGCGCATGCCGCAACGCTATGGCGCCGGCTTCTGACAGGGGCGCCCGAAAGTCGCTTTTCCGAGTCGTGAGAGGCAGCGTTCAGCGGCAGGCTCACCCGATGAGCCACTATGGCGTGGCACAATCCGGCCATGCCCCAGGACGTCCTCTCCTGCTTCCACCCGGCCGTCGCCGGGTGGTTTCGCAGCCGTTTTCCTGATGGACCGACGGAGGCCCAGCATCGCGCCTGGGCGGTCACTTCCCAGCACCGAAACGCCCTGATCGCCGCGCCGACCGGGTCGGGCAAGACGCTCGCCGCTTTTCTCTCGGCGATCAATGACCTGGTGGTCGAGGGGCTCTCGAAGGGGCTGTCGGACGAGGTGCACGTCTTATATGTGTCGCCGCTGAAGGCGCTCTCGAACGATATCCAGAAGAACCTCCAGGAGCCGCTCGCCGGTATCCGCGACCAGCTGCTCGAACAGGGCCTCGACGACGTGCCGATCCGCGACGCCGTGCGGACCGGCGACACCTCTGCGTTCGAACGCAACCGGATGCGCAAGTCGCCGCCGCACATCCTGGTCACGACTCCCGAGTCGCTATTCATCCTGCTGACCTCGGAATCCGGCCGCGCGATGCTGAAGAGCACCAAAAGCGTGATCGTGGACGAGCTGCACTCGGTCGCGGGCAGCAAGCGCGGCTCGCACCTGATGCTCTCGCTCGAGCGGCTGGAGGCGCTCTGCGGCAAGCCGCCCGTGCGCGTCGGGCTCTCCGCGACCGTGAAGCCGCTCGAGGACATGGCGCGCTTCCTGGTCGGCGCCCGCGACGCGCCGAGTCGAGATCGTGGACACCGGCCACGTGCGCGAGCGCGACCTCGCGCTGGAGCTGCCGCGCTCACCGCTCGAAGCGATCATGGCAAACGAGGTCTGGGACGAGCTTTACGATCGGCTCGCCGAACTGGTCCAGTCGCACCGCACGACGCTCATCTTCGTCAACAACCGCCGTCTCGCCGAGCGCGCGACGCGCTTCCTCGCCGAGCGCATCGGCGCCGAGCACGTCGCCTGCCACCACGGCAGCCTGTCGAAGGAACATCGCCTCAGCGCGGAGACGCGGCTGAAGGCCGGCGAGCTGAAGGCACTGATCGCCACTTCGTCCCTGGAACTCGGCATCGACATCGGCGACATCGACCTCGTTTGCCAGATGGGCTCGCCGCAGGCTGATCTCGGCCTTCCTCCAGCGCGTCGGCCGTGCGGGCCATGCGATCGGCGCGATCCCGAAGGGACGGCTGTTCCCGCTCTCGCTCGACGACCTCGTCGAGTGCACGGCGCTATTGGATAGCGTGCAGCGCGGCGAGCTCGACCAGATCCGCGTGCCGCAGAAGCCGCTGGATGTGCTCTCGCAGCAGATCGTGGCGGAAGTCGCCTGCCGCGAATGGGGAGTAGATGAACTGCTCGCCGCCTTCCGCCAAGCGCAGCCCTACGCGGACCTGACCGCGGAAGAATTCGAGCAGGTCCTGCAGATGCTCGCCGAGGGCTATTCGACCCGGCGCGGTCGGCGCTCGGCCTACCTGCACTACGACACGGTCAACCGGCGGCTGCGGCCGCGCAAGGGCGCGCGGCTCACGGCCGTGACCAACGCCGGCGTAATTCCGGACCAGTTCGACTACGACGTCGTGCTGAACCCCGAGGGCTTCCGCATCGGCTCGGTCGGCGAGGATTTCGCGTTCGAGAGCATGCCCGGCGACATCTTCCAGCTCGGCAACTATTCATACAGAATTCAAAAGGTCGAGGTGAACAAGATCTTCGTGGAGGACGCGCGCGGCATGGCGCCGACGCTGCCGTTCTGGGTCGGCGAGGCGCCGGCGCGCAGCGACGAGCTCTCGGCGTCCGTGTCCCGGTTGCGCGAACTCGCGAGCGAGCGCCTGGACGAGAGCGGGCCGCAGGGCCTCGAGCAGTGGCTGCGTGAGTCCATGCAGCTCGACGAGGTCGCGGCCTCGCAGCTTGCGACCTACCTCGCCGCCGGGAAGGCCGCTCTCGGGACGCTGCCGACGCTCGATACGATCGTCTTCGAGCGCTTCTTCGACGACGTCGGGGATACCCAACTCGTCATCCACTCCACCTTCGGCTCGCGCATCAACCGGGCCTGGGGACTGGCGCTGCGCAAGCGCTTCTGCCGCCAGTTCAACTTCGAGCTCCAGGCCTCGGCACTCGAGGACAGCATCGTGCTCTCGCTCGGGCCGACGCACAGCTTCCCGCTCGAGGACGTGAAGGCGTTCCTCAAGTCCGATTCGGCCGAAGACGTGCTCGTGCAGGCTTTGCTCGACGCGCCGGTGTTCGCCACGCGCTGGCGCTGGGACGCCGCGATCGCGCTCGCCCTTGTCCGCAACCGGAACGGCAAGCGCATGCCCGCGCCGTTCCAGCGCGCGGACTCCGAGGACCTGCTGGCCGTCGTGTTCCCCGACCAGCTTGCCTGCGCGGAGAACCTGACCGGCAAGCGGGAGATTCCCGACCACCCGCTCGTGAAGCAGTCGATCGAAGATTGCCTGCGCGAGTTCATGGACGTGGACGGCTTCCTCGCGCTGCTGCGGCGGATCGAGGACGGCGCGCTGAACGTGGAGTGCCGCGACCTCTC
Organism: uncultured Gammaproteobacteria bacterium; assembly: GCA_963738285.1. GTDB lineage: Bacteria > Pseudomonadota > Gammaproteobacteria > Steroidobacterales > Steroidobacteraceae > SCUD01. The sequence goes on from CAVTVX010000002.1 coordinate 345,421, forward strand.
GGCGCCCTCGCCGCTCTCGCACGCCGTGCTCGGCGCGCGACCCTACGCGTTCCTCGATGACGGCGATGCCGAGGGGCGCCGCACGCGTTCCGTCTCGACCGACCGCCTGCTCGACCCGAAGGACGCCGCCGATCTCGGGCGCCTCGATCCGGCGGCGATCGAAAAGGTGAAGGCCGAAGCCTGGCCGGAGGTCGGCAACCACGACGAGCTGCACGATGCGCTAGTGGTCTATGGCTTCCTGACGGGGCCCGAGATCGAGCCGTGGAAAGCGCAGCTCGCGAAGTTGCGGGAGGAGCGACGCGTGGTTTACCACGACGGGCTCTGGGTCGCCGTCGAGCGTTCCGATGAATTCGTAAGAGCCAAGGCGGGAGCAATTGAAGCATTGGCGGAGATCTTGCGCAGCCGCCTCGAGCTGGTCGGGCCGATGACGGAGACGTCGCTGCGCGTCTCGCTCGACCTGCCGGAGGGACCGGTACTCGCCGCGCTCCTGCTGCTCGAAACACAGGGCTCGATCATGCGCGGCCGATTCAGCGGCGGGCGCGAGGAGCAATGGTGCGAGCGGCGGCTCCTGATCCGCATCCACCGCCTCACGCGCGACCGCAAGCGCAACGAAGTCCAGGCCGTACCGCCCGCGCAGTTTATGCGCTTCCTGTTCCGCTGGCAGCGAGTGGCGATGGAGGGGCGCGACGACAGGCAGGAAGGCGAGGCTGGGTTGCTTGCCGTGCTGCAGCAACTCGAGGGTTTCGCGATTCCGGCCGGCGCCTGGGAGCGGGACATCCTGCCGCTACGGGTCAAGAACTACGTGCCGTCGGATCTCGACAAGCTGTGTGCTGCAGGGCGGATTGCCTGGGTTCGGCCGGTTGAAACGAGCGGCAGCGAAATAGCGCCGGCGGCCGGACCCGTGCGATCGACACCGATCATGCTGGTCGGGCGGGAGGCGCTGGCACGTTGGCAGCGAAACGCCGAGACGTCGGAAGCCGTCGAGGGCCTTTCGGCGCGAGGGCAGAAGATTCTGGAGAGCCTGCAACAGCACGGCGCCTCGTTCTTCGATGACCTCGTCCATGACACGGGACTTCTGCGCAGCGATGTCGAGACCGGTCTCGGCGAGCTGGTCAGTCGCGGGCGGGTGACGTCGGATTCCTTTGCTGGTATCCGCGCGCTCATCACGTCGAAGAAGCGGCGCGAGCGGCTGCGTCAGTACCGGCGGCCGTTTCTGAGCCTGGAGGACGCAGGTCGCTGGAGCCTGCCGCGACGCGTGCGCGCTGCTGCCGACGAGGATGCGCTCGGCGCACCCGAGGTCGACCACATCGCGCGCGTGCTGTTACGCCGTTATGGAGTCGTGTTCCGGAAGCTCCTGGAGCGGGAGAGCGGCCTGCCGCCGTGGCGGGAGCTCTTCTACGTGTACCGGCGCATGGAGGCGCGAGGGGAGATTCGCGGCGGTCGGTTCGTCAATGGATTTTCCGGAGAGCAGTTTGCGCTGCCGGAGGCGGTGGATCTGCTCAAGGGCGTCTCACGTGACAAGTCGGTAGACCAAGTTTCCGTTTCGGCGACCGATCCGTTGAATATGGCAGGGATCGTCACGGGTGGCGAACTCGTGCCAGCCATTTCGAGGAATCGCGTTCTGTTCGACCAGGGCACCCCATTGGCCGTGCAGGCCGGGAGCGCGGTTCAATTCTTTAGGAATGTACCCGATAGTTCGCAGTGGCGGATTCGCAATCTGCTAATTCGGCGCCAAGCACCGCTGATGCAAGCGTCGGCATCCGAGGCGCCGCACTAAGTAGTACTAGCGCCGTCATCCGAGATATTTGGTAGCGGGGGGCGCGATACCGGGAGGTATTTCGCATCCGGTCACCCTAGCGTAACCTACTGCGAACAAACCGCTGGTGCCAACGTGTCAACCGGTGCGTGGTGGATATTTTCGATCATCGGCGTCGTGATCGGCTACGCGCTTGGCGGGCTGATCGGCGCAGTAGTTGGCTGGTTGCTCGCAAACATTATTGCAATCGGCATATTCAAGGCCTGACGACAGGTACGAGTGGCGGGCCCGCTACGGTCCGTACGTGTAGCTTTGCCCGCCACCCGCATTAGGCAACGCCGATTCTAGCTTCCCCGGTTCCGTCCGATTGAGTTTTTCTCGAAAACGTCGGGTCTAGGTGGAATTATGTAGATAAATACAATCGCAAACAGAACCACAATGGAAAAGACGAATGCATCGAACTTCCCAAACCAGTGCCAATCGAGTAGCCAATTAGCTCCGCCGAACAGAAGCAATACGAACAGTACTGCCGCTCCGATTCTTTTCTGTAAAACAGTCATGTGTTTCGCGAAGTATGTGGGAGATTTGGCTCCCTCGTAAAGGCCAACTTGCGGGCTCGCTACTAATTTGCGGATCCACAATTTGCTTGGACACCATCGGTCACGGTGACTGTTGTCAGTTATTTCCAGACCGGTACGTATCTACTCGCGACCCAGACCTACACTTCAGTCAGCGCCCGATCTAGTCCTTCGATCAGCATTCGGGCGTTGTCCGGCGCAAACACCAGCGGCGGCCGGATTTTGATGACGTTGTCGAACGCGCCCGTGCGCCCGAGCAGGAACCCGTCCTCGCGCAGCAAGTTCATGATCCGGTCGGCCTCTTCGACCGCCGGCGCGCGCGTCGCGTGGTCGCGCACGAATTCGAGCCCCCAGAAGAGTCCCTTGCCGCGCACGTCCGCAATCAGCGGGTGCTTGGCCGCGAGCTGCGCGAGCCCGGCCTCCAGGACCTTGCCCGCCGCGATGACGTTCTGCTGGATACCCTCGCGCTCCAGCACGTCGAGCACGGCCATGCCGACGGCGGCGGAGACCGGGTTGCCGCCGAAGGTGTTGAAGTAGGAGAACTTCTCCGCGAACTTCGCGGCGATCGCGGGCGCCGTGATCACCGCGCCGATCGGGTGGCCGTCGCCAATCGGCTTGCCGAGGCAGACGATGTCGGGCACGACATCCGAATAGTTGAACGCCCACATCTCATCCCCGGTGCGGTAGAACCCCGACTGCACCTCGTCGGCGATGAAGAGCCCGCCGGCGGCCCGGATTGCCGCGGCGGTGTACTCGAGGTAACCGGGCGGCGAGAGGATCGTGCCGTTGGAGTCGAAGATGATGTCGCAGACCCACGCCGCGGGGCCCTGCTTGCGCTCCTGCAGCTTCGCGATCGCCGTGTCGATGTGCGCCGCGTACTTACGCCCGAGATCCGGCGTCCCGTACCGGTATTCGCCGCGGTAGCCGTTCGGCGGCGGCACGGTCGCGAGCCACGCCGGCTGCTCCTCCTTCGGGTACATGCAGGTCGACGCCGTGCCGACCACGTTCGAGTTCCCGTGGTAGGAGTCGTCGGAGACGATCACGCCCTCGTTCCGGCTGACGACCCGCGCGATGCGGATGGCGAGGTCGATGGCTTCGGTGCCGGTGCACACAAAGTAACAGACCGAGAGCGGCTCCGGCATCGTCGCAGTGAGCCGCTCCGCGTAGCGGACGACGTTGTCGTGCAGGTAGCGCGTGTGGGTGTTCAGCGTCGCCGCCTGGCGCGACAGCGCGGCGACCACGTGCGGATGGCAATGCCCGACCGAGGCCACGTTGTTGTAGCAGTCGAGGTAGCGCCGGCCGTTCGCGTCGTAGAGCCAGGTGCCCTCGCCGCGCACCAGGTGCACGGGGCGGTCGTAGAACAGCCGGTAGCTCGGCCCGAGCGCGCGGCGGCGCCGCTCGATCAATTCGGCGATGTCGACGCTCGACGGCGCGCGCACCGCCCGTCCGCAGGCGGCGCGATAGCGCTCGTGCACTTCTGCACGGTCGAGCTCCAGGAACCGCGCCAACGCACGCACGATGTCGGGCCGCTCTTCCGTGAGCCAGGCGGGCGGCTTCTCCGTCGCGTGGATGCGGAAGTCGTACAGGCAGAGCGCGGTCGCGATCCTGAGCAGCGTCAGGTCGTGCAGGACCGCGAGCTCCTCGTCCTCGAGCGGCAGCACGGCGTTCCACGCCTCCACCTGCGCGACGGCATTCTCGAGCGACATCTCGCCGTGGCGGGCGAAGCTTGCAAGCGTCACGGCGAGGTCTTGCACCAGCGGCGCATGCACCATGTCGCCGAAATCGATGACGCCGATGATCTCGTCGCTGCCGGCGGCCGCGCGCAGCAGGTTGTCGGCGTGGCCGTCGCTGTGCACGACCTGCGCCCGCAATGACGGCAGGCGCGGCAGGACCTCGCGCTGGAAGCGCGCGTTGATTTCCTCGCAGAGTGCCTTCGTGTCCTCGGCCACCCAGGCCTGGATGCCGGGCTCGAGCAGCAGCGCCCGCTGGAGGTCCCAGGCCACGAAGTGGCGCGCGTGCGGGTGGAAGAACCCCCGCGATCCGCGCGCGAGCCGTGCCTGGAAGGCGGCGGCGTTGCGCAGCGCGTTCATCCCGAGCGGTTTGCTCTGCGAGAGCGGCGTTCCCGGAAGCCAGCTCAGCAGCCGCACCATGTGCCGCTTGCCGTCCGCGGCCGCGATCCACTCGCGGTCGTTGCCCCGCGTCGAGGCGATGACGCGCGGCACCGGCAGCTCCGGGGCGTGACGCTCGAGATGGCGCAGCGCCGCGACCTGGAAATCGACGGCGCCCTCGCTCTCGCCGGCGGCGGAGACCTTGAGGACATAGCTCGTGCCGTCCGAAGTCGTGACCCGATGGTTCTGGTCGCGCTCGCCGTCGAGCGGCGTGAACGTGCCTTCCAGGGCCCAGAATTCGCGGGCGCAATCGCGCAGCTTCCCCAGCGGAAAGGACGGCGGATTGAAGTTCAGGTCCACCGCGCTGAGGGCGCTCTTGAGGGCGACATTCATTCGTGCGGGCTCCGTCGCAGAAGTCGAAGTATAGGGGGTAAGCCCAACCTGCTATTTTGCCGGTGTCAGTGCCTTTCGTTGCAGCCGCACGAGTCGCAATCGGACGACCTCGCGGAAGACGCCGGGCTGTACGAGCTCGTCCAGGGAATGGCGAGTGGAACGCTGAATGTCCACAATAGCCGCCTGGAGCGAGGGAAGGTCCATTTCCGCTGCCTTCGCCTGGAGCGACTGGTATCGGGCCGCTGCGAGCTGGAGGTGCGCGGGCTCGATGTCTTCGATGGCGAGGGCCATGGCAGCGTACTTCTCGGCCGAGGTGAAGTCGGCGACGTTCTCATTGAGGAACGTGGCGAAGCCCGCCAACCTCCACGGGTCCCCTCCATCCAGATCAATCGACCATTGGAACGAAGATCGAGCCATCAGGAGGTACGTCTCGCGGTTGTTGGCATCGGGATGGTAGGCAATGTCCCGGTACGTTTGTCCGAGCCACTCGTGGCCATTTGCCTTTTGTGCAGACTGCGGCGTGGCATCGGTGAACATCCGAATCCACTCGATCGCTTTCGCAGTATTGCCAGACAGGCGGTAAACATCCGCCTGGACGAACATGGCGCTGTCCAGTCGTGGATCGAGTTGAAGGGCTCGTTGAACTTCTTCCGACGCTTCCGGAAATCTTCCGGCCTTTGCGTAGGTTCGCGCCTTCGCCACGTGCGCCTGCGCAAGCTTGGGATCGATTCGCAGCGCATCCTCGGCGAGCTTGAGCGCTTCCTGTTGCGCTTCGATCGGTGTTCCTTTTTCGCCCAACTGCCAGGTCGAAATCAGCTCGGCCCGGATGACTTGTGAATATCCGGACAGCGGGTCCGACTTGGCAAGCTCGTCCGCGATCTGCATCGCCGCCATCAGGTTCCCGACGAGCTTCGGGTCCTGTAACCGCTCGTCATTGCTGCCGGCATGCGAGTGAATCAGGCCCGTGGCCTTGGCCAACTGCTGCGCGGCGCCGGAAGGCTGCTTTACGACAGACTTCGGCTGCAGAACAGCATCCAGCACTTCGATGTCCTGTGCAGCCCTTGCTTGCAGAGCGGTCCGCATGCACCGATCTGTCGAGATGAGTGCGTCGTCGATGTCACCATAGGCATATACGAGGTATGTCGAGCCCGGCTCGAATTTGATGCCGCAGGAATCGGCAGCGGCCGGCGTTTCTACCCGCACCGGTGATTTGGGTCCCTTGTAGTGGCGCAGCACGTCGAATCCGCCGACCATCACGCGTTGGCTCACCTGCCTCACTTCTTCGTCCGATTGCTGCGTCCTGGGATTCCAGACTGCTATGGGCTCTTCCCAAGACTTATCCTTGAATTCAACCGCCTTGATCTTGATCAGGGCCACGTAGTCGGCATTGCGCAGGGCTGCGCGCACCTGCTGTTCCTGGGGAGAGGAATCCTTCAGGCAGGTACATGTCGCCTCGCACTCCGACCAGGCACCCAGCCACACCAGCATAAATAGCGGGACGGACAAGAAGCGGCGCGTCACGGCTGGGATGCCCAGGCTGCGCATTCACCCTTCAACAATGCGGGGACCCACGCCTCGGCGACAACCGACGATTCGTCGATGCGCTTCAAAAGCTCGACGGTCTTGGGCTTGTCCCGTGCGAGGCAGGCGAAGCGGGCGTAGTTGTTCAGGTTCCAGGCGTCGGGGTAGCGGCGGATGATGTCTTCGAAGCCCGCCTTCATCTGCGGCCAGTCCGCCAGGGAATTGCCGAAGATGTCGTTCTTGAACTGCGTCTGCGAGGCGTACCAGTACAGCCTCGCATACATGGCCTGCCCTTCCAGGTTTTTGGTCTTGTTAACCGTGTCCTGCGCGAAGTCTTCGATCTCTTCGGCGCTGCCATGCCATTTCGGCAGGAAATACTCGAGGGCATTGAAGTATGTCTGGTAATACTGGGGCTCCCGAGCCAGGGCTTCTTTCAGGAGTCCATTGAAATCTTCCAGCTCCCACTGCTGGGCCCGGGCGATCGTCAGCATCTCTTCGTACCATTCGGGGTCGACGGCAGCCACCGCCTTGTGCTCTTCCAGGTTGGCCCGCGCCGCGGCGATATAGCGCCGGAAATTTGCCCAGCCTGCCTCGCTGACCGTGTCGGCATAGCCACAGCCCCTATACGCCCAGGCGCGTCCGCTCAGCACCTGGCTCCGCACGATGTGAGCCGTAGGGGAAGCTGGATGGGCTTCCACCCATTTCCTGGCCTTTTCTTCGAACGGCGTAAAGGCGACGTCTGGATCGCGACCCTTCTTGCACTGCCCGATCGCCTCATCGATGCCGGCGTAGAAAACGGAAAGCTTCCAAAGCCCGCTGGGCGTGCGGCTCTTCTCCCGCCGATAGACGTCCGAGACCCTTTCAAGCTGCTCGAAGTCGTCGCTCAGGAAGCTGCGTTTTGTTGCTTCGGTAATCGCGTCACGCTCGGCGAACTCGCTGGCTGCAATGGCCTGCTGGAAATGAACGACGCCAAATCCGGCAGCTGCGAAGGCGCAGAGACGCGTTGCCAGTTCTTTCATGGTGTTCATGATATCCGCGCGACCGCCTTATGATGACGTTACGCGCGAATTCCCCGGTGCGCCCGGCACTGGGTGACGGTGTAAGCTGCCCCCGACAAAGACCACTTTCGGAGAGCACGTGCCTGACCCGATTTCCCTGCGGCGCCTCGCGCCCGCGCTGTTCGCGGGTCTCATGGCGCTATTCGCCGCGCCGCTGCACGCGGAGGACCTCACCGCCATCCGCGCGGGCCAGCTGCTCAACCCGGTGGACGGTTCCCTGACCCGGAACGCCGTCATCCTCGTCCGGGGCGAGCGCATCGAGCGGGTCGGCGCGAACGCGGCGATTCCCGCCGGCGCGAAGGTGATCGACCTTTCCGCCTATACGGTCCTGCCGGGACTGATCGACAGCCACACGCACATCCTGCTGCAGCCCGAGGACGAGGTCGGCCCGCCGCCCATCATCACGAAGTCGCAGGCCTTCCGCACGGTCCAGGGCGTCGCCGCGGCCCGGAAGGATCTCGAGGCCGGATTCACGACGCTGCGCGACGTGGACAGCGAAGGCGCGGGTTTCGCGGACGTTGCCATCCGCGATGCCATAAACCAGGGCATCGTGCCCGGGCCGCGCCTCTTCGTGTCCACGCTCGCGATCACGATCACGGGCGGGCACATGAACAACGCGGGCCTCAATCCCGACATCACCGTCCCGGAGCCGGCCGCGCTCGCGGACTCGCCCGAGGCGATGGTGGCCGAGGTGCGGCGCCAGGTGAAGCACGGCGCCGACTGGATCAAGCTCTACGCGACCGGGACGCTGCGCCACGTCGATGCTGCAACCCTCGAGCCGCTCGCGCAGGTGTCGCTCGAGGACGTGCAGGCCGTCGTCGGCGAGGCGAAGCGCTGGCACCGCGACGTCGCCGCGCACGCGTACGGAGGCGAAGGTGCAAAGAACGCCATCCTGGGCGGCGTGCGCTCGCTCGAGCACGGCATGCTGCTGGACGACGAAGCGTTGAAGCTCATGGTCGAGCACGGCACCTGGTGGTGCCCCACGCTGTCCGTCTATGCCATCCAGACGCCGGGGGACGACACCGAACTGCAGCGCCAGATCGTCGCCAGCCACAAGGCCGTGTTCCAGAAGGCGATGAAGATGGGCGCGAAGATTGCTTTCGGCACCGACGTCGGGGCTTTCGAGCACGGAACGTCGGCCCGGGAATTCAGTCGCATGGTGGACTACGGCATGAAGCCGATCGACGCCATCCGCTCGGCGACCCTCGGCGGCTCCCAGCTGCTGCGGATGGAGAGCCAGATCGGCACCATCGAGCCGGGCAAGTTCGCCGACGTGATTGCCGTCGAGGGCAATCCGCTCGAGGACATCGGCGCGCTGGGCCGCGTCGCCTTCGTGATGAAGGCGGGACAGGTCTACAAGTCGCCCCACTAGATTTTCATCGGAAGACACACGCGATCCGACAAATAACCCTGACATACGTCCAGCTGGAGGCGGCGCTGCGGCAGTTGCGTGAGCACGATGCGGGCGCGCAACTGCGTCGCCTGCATCGGGAACGAGGGGATGTGCAGCCGTGAATGGGATTTTCGTATGAAGCGACGGGAATTTCTCGGCTGCACGGCGGCCCTCGTCCTGGCCGGCGGCGCGGGCAATGCGCTGGCGGCCGCGCGCGATGCGGCGTTTCGCCGCACTCGCCCCGGCGACCCCCACTGGCCGACCGAAGCGCAGTGGCGGAAGCTGGGACGGCACGTGAATGGCCGCCTTCTACGCCTTCAGTCGCCTTTCGACGCTTGCCATGCGAGCGAATCGGCCTGCCGGGACGTCTTCGCCCGTCTCACCAATCCCTACGCCATCGGCGACGACCCGGCGCTGACGCAGACGCTCGGCTGGGCGAACGCCTGGACCACGGCGGCGAGCGAATGGGCGGTCGCCGCGGAAACCCCCGCGGATGTCGCGGCGGCGGTCGATTTCGCCCATAGGCATCGCCTGCGCCTGGTCGTCAAGGGCGGCGGGCACAGCTACCAGGGCACTTGCTGCTCCAAGGACTCGCTCCTGGTCTGGACGCGGCACATGAACGCAATTCGCCTGCACGATGCGTTCGTCGCAGAAGGTGCGCCGGCATCAGCAGCCGCGGAAGCTGCGGTCTCCGTCGGCGCGGGCGCCGTGTGGATGCCCGTCTACCGCGCAGTCACGGTAGAGGCCGGCCGTTACGTGCAGGGCGGCGGCTGCGGCACGGTCGGCGTCGCGGGCCTCGTGCAAAGCGGCGGGTTCGGCAGTTTTTCGAAGGGCTTCGGCACGGCGGCGGCGGGCCTTCTCGAGGCGGAAGTGGTGACCGCCGACGGTGCGATCCGCGTCGTCAACGCATATCGTGACCCCGAGCTTTTCTGGGCACTCAAGGGCGGCGGCGGCGGGAGCCTCGGCGTCGTCACCCGGCTCACGCTGCGGACGCGCGAATTGCCTGCGACCTTCTGCGCCGTCAGCGGAAAACTTCGCGCGCGCAGCAAGGATGGCTATCGCGCGCTCGTCGCACGATTCATGGAGCACTATCGCGACCGCCTTTTCAACCCGCATTGGGGAGAACAGGCCGTCTTCTACGAGGAATCCGTCATCCGGCTTTCCATGCTGTCCCAGGGGCTCGCGCGGGAAGCGGCCGAAGCGGCCTGGCAGCCTTTTCTGGACTGGCTCGCCGCGCGCGGCGACGCCTATGCCTGGGAGCGAGCCTTCTCGATTCGCGAGGTTCCGGCGCGGCGGCTCTGGGACGTCGACTTCCTGAAGCAATACGCGCCCGAGGCGATCAAGACGGACAGCCGCCCTGGCGCGCCGCCGGAGAACTTCTACTGGGCCGGCGACGGAGGCCAGTCGGGGCAGTACCTGCACGCGTATCGCTCCGCCTGGCTGCCCGCGGCGCTCCTTGCCGACGACGCCCGCGGCGCGCTCGTGGATGCGCTCGTTGCGGCGAGCCGCCATTGGGCATTTGCGCTGCATTTCAACAAGGGGCTCGCCGGCGCGCCGACGGAGGACGTCGCGCGAGCGCGCGATACGGCGACGAATCCGGCGGTGCTCGACGCCTTCGCGCTCGCCATCGTCGCGGCCGACCGCGAACCGGCGCTGCCCGGCATTCCCGGGCACGAACCTGACCCGAAAGTCGCGCGCGAGGAAGCCGATGCCGTCGACCGCGCGATGGATTCTCTGCTCGCGGTCGCGCCCGGCGCGGGGTCGTACCTGTCCGAAAGCGATTTCTTCCAGCACGACTGGCAGCGCTCGTTCTGGGGCGCGAATTACGAACGCCTGCGGGCGGCGAAGCGCCGCTACGATCCCGACGGCCTCTTCTTCGTGCACCACGGCGTCGACAGCGAGGACTGGTCGGCGGACGGGTTCACGAGGGTCCCTTCAACCTAGATCGCGGCCCTTCAAGTCACTCGTCTACGCGCCGTCCCTCGACTTCACGCCGTTATCCGGCAACTTGAACGGCGCAGGGCGCAGCTCGGCCATGCAGCGGGTGTCGAGCCCGCGCGCCGCGCCGGTGCGGAAGAATTCGGCCCGGATCGAGCGCAAGCACGCGTTGTCCGGCGTGTGACCGCCGCCCGGCACGACGAGGTGCGTGGAGTTGGGCAGGTAGGAATGCACCTCTTCGCCGTAAGTGGGTGGACTGACGGGATCGGTGTCGCCCGAGACCAGGAGCGTCGGTACATTCGATCGGAACGGCTCAAAATAATCGCGTGGTACATCGGTCCTGGGCCATTGCTTGCAAGTCGTCATCTGTGCCTCGATGCGCCAGGCGCCGAAGAATCGTCCGCGCGTCGCGGGTTCGACATCTTCGGGACGAATGCGGTTGACGAACTCATTGCAGGTGATGGAGTAGTTCAAGCCCACCCGCACACCGCTATAGATGCCGCGGACCACGCGCAAAGCGACTTCGGCGAACGGGTTGAAGTCGCCGCTCTTCGCTTGCCGGATCAGGAACGGAAGCTCTCTCGCGCTCTCGATGCGATACAGCATGACGCGCACGGCATCGACGAATGCGGATTCGGGCAGTTGAACTTCGGTCTTTGCCGCCGTGACGGGGTGGCGCACCCAGGTCACCGCCGGCTTTTCACGCAATTGCGCGAGCAACTCGGCGAAATCCTCATGCAGTTTCGGGTACGCCGCGTGGCAATCCGCATCGCGCTCGCACTGGCTGAACAGTCGATCGAGCGCCTGCTGGGATGTCTTCGGCATCTCGAGCGGAACGCGGTTCGAAAGGGTGACCAAACTGTTGAGGAAAGCGCTGCGCACATGTGCGCCGTGACGACGGATGTACATCTGCGCGTCGAAAGTGCCAAAAGAGCCGCCTTCGAGATTGATCTGTTCGTACCCCATGGCCCTGCGCACTTCCTCGACGTCTTCGACGAACGCCGCAGTCGTGTACTGGCTCAGGTCGAACTGGCGCTCGAGCTCTCCGCGGCAGACGCGGGCGGCCGCCGGATCGAATGGAGCCTTGAGATAGCCTTGAAGATTGTCGTCCGAGCCGGGCGAGCGGCAGTCCAGACGATGCCCCTCGCCGGTGCCGCGATGGTCGACTGTAACCACATCCTGCTCGGCGTTCAGGTCCACGCTGATCAGGTACTTCACCAGCTCCGTCGCGGTCTCGCCCGGCCCGCCGGCCATGGAGAAGATGGGTCCGCGTTCGGGATGCGGCTGCCGCGCGGGAATCAGCACGATTTTCAGAGGCAACATGCGGCCCCGGCGCGTGCGGCGGTTTTCGAACACCTTGTAGATGCCGCAACGCAGCTCCTCCGGCACGTCCGCGACTCGGCAGTCGGTCAACGTCACGCCTGGGCGGACCGTATCCGCGTTCGCGGCCTGAGGAGCAGCAGGCGGCGACGACAGCGCTGCGCTGCCGGCCACCGCGATTGCAGCGAGCAGCCGCTGCGGCGTCAGCCATTCGGATTGACGTGCCACGTCCGTTCTCCTGCCAACCCGGGTCCCGACGTCAGTCTAGCCTCTTCAGGTAATCGGCTGCCGTCGTGGCCTCGACGAACGTGTCCGTGTGCTTGGCGATGAGCGCGCGGCACAGCCCTGACCGCTGGCATGAATGGCTTGGATACGCCGCTGGCGATTGTCGCTCTCCTGTCGCTGGTGGCGCTGGTGGGCCTGACCGGCTGGCTCCATACGACGGACCGTTTCTGGGGCGTCGGCTTTGCCCGCGCCAACCGACCACGCGGCAAGCGCTATCATTCCGCACGCCCCCATCCCGCGAAGAGTCCACGAGGAGTTCCAATGCCCAAGCTCGCCCTGACCTACTTCGATTTCGACGGCGGCCGCGGCGAGACCGCGCGCCTGGCCATGCATCTCGCCGGCATCCCGTTCGAGGACAACCGCATCGCCGGCAAGGACTGGCCCGCGCTGCGCGACAAGACGCCGTTCCAGGCCATGCCGTTGCTGGAAGTGGATGGCAAGGTGATCACGCAGTCCAACACCATCAACCGCTACCTCGGGAAGCTTGCCGACCTGTATCCGAAGGACGACTGGCAGGCGGCGCGGGTGGACGAGGTGATGGACGCGGTCGAGGACATCTCAACCAAGATCGCCAACACGATCTTCATCGAAGACAGCGCCAAGAAGACGGCGCGGGAGGCGCTGGCGGCGGGTCCCATTCCGCGCTTCCTGCAGCAGATCGAAGCCCGGCTGAAAGCAGGCGGGGGCGAGTGGTTCGTCGAAAAGCGCCTGACCGTCGCCGACCTCAAGTGCTTCATGTGGGTGCGCTGGCTCAAGTCCGGTGCGCTGGACCATATCCCCGCCGACATCGTGGACCAGCACGCGCCGCTCCTGGCGACGCACCTGGAGCGCGTCGGGAACCAGCCCAAGATCGCGGCGTACTACGCGGCGCGCAGGAAATAGCCGGCTTCGATGCCGGCCTCGTCACCGGTCCGCGTCGGCCGCTATCTCGACCAGCAGTCGCTCGTGGATGCCGTGCCGCTCACGGTGCGCACGTTGGCTTCGTTCAACGTGAAGCTGCCGCAGCCCGTGTCGGCGGCCTGCCGGGCCTGCGGCGTCGCCGTCAGCGCGTAGGTGGTGTCGGTGACGTTGCCGGTCACCTGATACAGGCCCTCGGCGGTCGTGGCCGGCAGGACCACGCAGCCCGTGAAGCTGCTGGTACGCGTGTAGCATCGCTCGAGGTTCTGCGCCAGCTGTTCCAGCACGACCTTCGCGTCGCTGCGATTGCTGCGGATGACCTGCTGACGATAGGTCGGTATCGCGATTGCGGCCAGGATGGCGACGATCACCATCACGGTCACGAGCTCCAGCAGCGTTACGCCGCGCTGGGTTGATCGGAGACTTGCGCCATGCATGACTTGCACCCCGTTACCTGATCTGCCGCCACGACTGGCGTCCCGTCACGTTGGCACCCGGATTCTCGACCGTGACCTGGATGTTCCCGGTCGTGCCCGGCGTGTACTTGTACTCGGCCGTCTCTCCCGCAAGGATGCCCGGCTTCGGCGTGATGCCGACCTCCGACTGAAGGCCGCTGACCGGAACCTCGATCTGCGTGCCGTCATCGAGCGTGACGGTGACGAAATCCTCGCTGTCGAACTGTCCGTCGCGGTTCAGGTCGAACGGCGTCGCCTCGAGGCGCGCGCCGGTCACGGAGTCGAGCTCCATGAGCCAGCTCGTGCCGCCGAACACGCACGGATCGGGGTTCGGGATCACGGTCGTGAAGATGATCCGGCCGCTGCGCAGGATCGAGTCCGAGACCTGCATCTCTCCGAGGAACAGCCCCGGAGGATTCGGCGGCGACAGCAGGTCCAGGTACCAGCCGCGGTTGTTCACGGCGTTGTTCGTCGTGACGCGCAGCGGCGTCGAAATGCTGGTGCCATCGGGTGCCGTGAACGTGAATGACTGCTCCGCAATGATCGACTGGGAGGTGAGCACGTTCCGTCCACTGACCAGGTCCGTGAGCGCCAGCGAATTCGGATCGCGGATCCCGTAGAACGTCTGGGTCTGGGTCGGGAACTTGTCGGTCACCTCCAGGAACTTGCCGGTGCCGAACAGGACGACCACGCCGGCGCCGTGCTCGCCGCGGCCCACTTCCGGACGCGAAGTGATCGGCTGCGGATTGCCGCCGGGGTCGCGCGCCGTGAACAGCGGCAGCGCCGTCACGCCGGAGTGGTAGGCGACGTCCCAGTTCGCCGGGTTCGCACCGGTCAGGTTGAACTTCCAGAGGTTGCCGCGAAGGTCGCCTGCATAAGCGTAGTCGACGATGGAGTCGCCATTCAGGTCCACGAGCGCGGGCGTCGCAAGCCCGCTCACCCCGCCGCCGACGCCGGTGTCGATCTTGCGGATCAGGCTCCCGTTCTCGATGTCCACGACATAGAGCACCGCGCGGCCGTTTGTGCTGTTGTAGCCGTTGCCGAACACGGCCGCCCAGCGGCCATTGTGCAACCGCACGATCGCCGGCCGGCTGAACGTGTAGCCGAGGTCGGCCGCGTCCTTGTACTCCCAACGGAACACGCTGCTGGCTGCGCCCTCGCTGAAATTGGCAGGGTTCGTGATGTCGAGGGCATAGACGCTCTTGCCGCCCTTGCCGAGGCCGCCGACCAGCACCGTGTGCCAGGCATTGTTGTAGAACGCATCGCCCATCGTCGGCGGGCCGTCGACAAAGAACCGGTGCGTGTAGGCCACGTCGGTCAGCTCGTGCAGGTTCGCGAAAACGCCGTCCGGTATGAATGCGAGGCGTTCGACGCCGGTTTGCGCGTCGAAGCCGTGCAGCATGCCGTCGTTGGCGCCCGCATAGAGTATTTGCGTGCGATTGGCGTTGGCCGACACGAAGGCCGAATAGGGCGCGCTCTCCAGCAGGTCCGGATACAGGAACGGCGGCCGCCCGACGAACATCGGCGCGGATGACACGATGTCTCCCAGCACGTTGCGCACCGGCGACTGCGGCCGGTTGCGGAACTGCGGCGCTCCGACCGCGACGTTCTGGTCCTCCCGGACACCGTCGCCGCGCAAGTAGTTGAGGCGCAGCTGGCCGAAGCCGTCGCTGGCCGGGGCGAGCTGGACCTTGCGCGTCGCATCGAGGCTGGCCCAGCGGAACGCCGTGGCGGCACCGTTGCTGTTGACCGTGATGATCGTGCGCGCGTTCGGAGCCGGGACTTCCCGGGACGCGTCCCACTCCTCCGTCGATGCGAGCTGGCCGTCGCTCTGCACCGGGTAGGCGAGGAGTTGCCCGGACCAGTCGCCGCTGTTGAACTTGGCCTGGTAGACGCGGGTCTCGCTGGAGATCGAGCCGGAGTTCACCGACGCGGACGAGGCCGAGGCGACGCGCGCCATGATCTCGCTGAACGCCTTCGACAGCTGATCGCGCAGCGTCAGGGCGTTAGTGACCAGGAAATAGTTGTCCGGATTGCCGTCGCCGTCGGCGTCCCATTCCGTCGAAACGTCCGGCAGGTCGTTGTCGTTCGAATCCTTGAACCCGCCCCACTTCGCTGCGTACCACAGCGGATCCTTGAGCAGCGTGGCCGCCACCCCCGCGCCCGGGGTGAAAATGCGGCTGTTCGCAAGCGGCAGGTCCACGCCGCCGGTGTTCGGCACGTCGAGGAAGTAGTCGACATCGCTGTTGGCCGCCGTGTCGGCGTCGCGCACGACGAGATAGGTGCCGTCCGCGGTCGAGCCGGAGACGATGTACCCGAGGTGCTGGATGATGCCGCCGGCCGCGTAAACCGATGTCGTGTTGATCGTGACCGTTCCGTTCGCGTTGACCACGTACTGGTACCTGGCAATGGCGTCCATGTCGTGGTCGGCGCCCTGCTCCACGTCCTCGAAGTTGACCTGGAAGCTGCCGCTCGTGGGCGTCAGGGACTCCACGTAGAAATCGACGATCTGGTTGGTCGGCTGGAACTGCCCCTGCGCCGGATTGATTCCCGGGCTGTTGCCGGGCCAGGAGACCGATTTCGCGAACGGGATCAGCGTGATCTTCTTGCCGTTGACCGGTATGTCGATGCGCGGCAGCGGCGAGGCGAGCGCAACGGCGAAGGTATTGATCTTCTCTTCGCCTGCCGATGCATTCAGCGTTCCGAGTTCGGTCGTGCGGCCGTGAAAGGCGACGCTGGCGGCATAGTAGCTGCCCTGCTTGGTCGGTTCCTCGGGCGCGAGCCCGCGAATATTGCCGAAACTCGAGACGGTCTTCGGCGTCGGCGCGCCGTCGAACACGGCGCCGGACTGGCCGATGAATACCTGCTTCGACCCGCCGACCTCCGCGTTCCAGATCTGCTGCGCGATCGCCGAGACGTTCATGCCGCCGAGATTGTCGCCTGCGCTGCCGAAGGCCGAGCCAGGCAGCTCGTCGCTGTCGTACGACGGATTGATGTCGCTGACGACGGTCTCGAACGGCTTGGCGCAGAACGGACGGCCCTGGTAGGGATTGGTCCAGTTCGCAACCGGCAGGCCGCCGCCCGGGAGCGCCGACTCCTGCCCCTGTCCGGCGGTGATGCTGAATGCGCCGGTCGGGTTGGCGCGCCCGGCGAAATAGCGCATCGTCTCGTACATCATCTCCCCGACCGGATTGCCCCACATCTGGCATTCGCCCGGGTTGATCGCGCGGTTGGTGATCCAGCCGCAGGCCGTGCCCGCGACCGTGTATTCGTAGTTGCCCCCGTAGCCCGTGACCCGCAGCCGGTCGAGGGTCCTGACGATGCCGTTGAAATTCTTGAACGTGCCATTCGTCGTCACGTTCACTTCGTCGCGTATCGAGCCGACTTCGCGGCGCAGCACGCCGCCGCTGGTGTTCTTCGCGTAGGAGCCGGAGAGCAGGCCGAAATACATCGAGTCGTTCTCGCCGAATTCCTGGAGCAGGCCGACCGGCTTGTAGTTTCCGCTCGGATACTGCCGGCAGTTGCTCTCCAGCAGGCCCGGCGCGCAGACGCGCACGCGCACGATAAGGTCGGTCGGCGTGACAACGGGCCCGTTGCCGCCATGCATGATCCGAGTGCCGGCCACCGGCCGCTCGATGCTGACCCAGTTCCAGATGTGCACCGGCTGCAACACGCTCTGGTAGGTGACGCTGCCCTGGTTCGGAAGGATCCTGAGCAGCGGCGGTTCGCTGTAGTTGTAGCTTCCGCTGGCGGGCAGCGGCGTCGTGTTGGCGAACAGGTGGCGCGTATTGGCGGCCGGCAGGGCATAAGGCGTGTAGTTGCGGATGTTGTAGCCGTCGACCGCGACGCTCGTGTATTCCTTGCCCCAGCTGTGCGCGTCCTGCGGGATCTCGCTGCGTTCCAGGATCGTGACGCCATTCGCGGCGGTCGGGTCGCTCGAGCGCATGCCGCCGTAGAGGACCTTGCGCAATGCGTCGATGCGCGATGTCGTCAGGTAATTCAGGAAGTCGCCGCTCCACTCGCTGGCGCCGCCGCAGGTCTTGACGGCCCCGGTTGCCCGCACGGGGTTGAAACGCGTGCCGTCGTGCGTATAGCACTTGAAGGAATCGAAGTAGCCGTAATAGTCGATCGAAGCGGGCTTGTAGCGGATATCGAGCGAGCCGTCGCCGTCCAGGTCGGAGGCGTCGTTGTAGGCCTCATAGTAGAGCTTGTGGTCGCGCCCGAGCACGATCATGTTGAGCGGAGGCACGCTCGTATTCAGGAACAACGGGATGTCGCTGATGCTCGGCGCCGTCTGGGCGCCGGCGACCTGGAGCGCCGACACGGCCGTCGCGAGCAACGCGTACAGCGGACGGACGAGGTGATTGCGGACTCGCATGGTGGTGTTCCCTGCTTCTGGCGCCCTCAGTAGCGCCGTGTATAGGTGCTCTCGACGATGGCCTGCGCCGTATCCGTGGCGCCGGGTGATCGCGCGGTGAGTTTGTAGAAGTTGCGACCCTCGGGGGGCGCATGGCCGACCGTCAGGCTGTCGGCGATGAATCCCGCCTCTTCCGTGACGACGCGCGGCTCGGCGGTCGTCTGCACGATTTCGTGCACGCCCGATACGCCGTATTCCTGGGCATTGGTGTTCCACCAGGTCTGATTCTGGTTGCGCATGTTTTCCGGCAGGACGTCACGCTGCCACACGGCGCATGGCGCGGCGGCGCAGGTGTCGGGCCGGGCAGTCAGGAGGCCGATGCGGTTCTCGCCATCGCGCAGCCCCGCTTCGGCGCCCTGGAAGGCGACGTTGGCGTCACGCAGGTTGCCGGCCATGCGTTCCTCCATCCGGGTCATGTGCATGGCGGCGAGGCCCAGGAGTGTCATTACGAGCAGCAGCAGCAGGCTGATGACCAGGACGACGCCTCCCTGCGCGCGGCACGAGGGCCGGTCGAGCGTAGTGAATGTTGCGGTCATCTCTCCATTCCTCCCGGTCATGGCGCGCGGTTGCGGAGCGCGGCCGTGGTCGTGAACAACATGCGCTGCCGTCGATCATCGTAGGGTCCGAGCGTCACGCCGCCGATCGAGGGATCCAGCAGCGGGTAGGTTGCGCTGTCCACGTCGGTGCCGACTTCCACCGAATACGCCAGCAGCGCGATGCTGACGCTGATGACGTTGTCCCAGTCACCGACCAGGTCGGCGGAAAGGTAGTCGTTGGCAACGCGGTCCTCGTCGAAATCCTCGCCGTAGGCGAGCTGCATCGCCTGCATGTTCTCCACCAGCATCTCGGAGGCGTTGTCATCGACCTGGCGCCAGAGCGCCGGGCCCGTGCCGTCGTCCCCGACCCAGTACATGACGGTCTGCAGCGGCAACAGCCGGGCTCCCGCCTGGTACTGGAAGCCGAAGTCCGCGGTCGCGTTTCCCGGGCCCGCGCCTCCTGCGGCATGCAGCACGCGGCCGTTCGGTGCGCCGGGCGCCCAGCCAGTGACCTGGAACACGCTGCTCGCCTGGCAGTCGGTGATTATCATGGTCTGGCCGGTGGCGATCGGGCCCGACGAGGCCAGGACCTGCGGATCATCGAGTGAAGTCGCAAGGTCGACCCGCATGGTCATGGCGGGGCGGTCGCGCGTCGGCATGCGCACCACGATGACGTCGCTGTCCTCCACCGGCGCCGGGTCGAGTACGACGCTGAGGGCCGGAGCGTAATTGCCGCCGCCCAGGGATTCGAAACCCTGTACCGGCAGCGCATAGTTCCACAGGACGTCCGCGGAATTGTTCAATGTCGACTGGAAGAACGAACCGCGCGAGCAGCCGGAATATCCGGCCGAGCGCAGGTCGTGCACGATCAGGTCGAGCGCCACGCGGCCGTTCTCCTGGAGTCGCGCCGTCTTGTCGTTGGTCATGTAGGTCACCCGCGAACTGAAGAAGATCGACAGCACGCCGGCCATCAGCACCAGGCTGATCAACAGTCCCACCATCAATTCGACGAGGGTGAAACCGGATTGCCGCTTTGAATTCATGGGCGCTGCTCAAAGCTCGGTTTCGGTCGTGAAGACGTCGGTGCCCAGCCGGTCGCTCCACTGGATGGTGACCGTCACCAGGTTGCCGGCACTCGCGACCGCGCCGTCACCGCCCGGCAGGACGACGCCCAATGTCTGCTTCCACGCGATCAGGTCGATGTCCGACAGCGCCGTACCGCTCGGCGTCGAGCCCAGCGCGATGCTGTAGTCGCCCGCGAGCGCCGCCGTGCGGTTCGCGCGCATGCGGTCCGTGATGTCGTGCGCGAGCTCGGTCGCCTGTGACCGCAGGAGCGCGCCGTGATTGGCGCGCAGCGCCGAAATCTGAAGGCCGGCCACGCCCAGCAGTCCGATCGACAGGATCAGCAGCGCCGCCAGTGCCTCGACCAGCGTCGTACCCCCTTGCCGTCGAAGCGCGCCGCGAGTTCCCGGTTTGACATGCATGTTCATGTGCAGGTGTTCCGCTCAGTCATGATCCGGCCCGTGCTGCCGATGCGAACGCAGCGGGCCTGGTCCCCGGCGTACCCCGGCTGAATGACCTCGAAACTTCCGTTGCTGATGACGGGATTCGTCAGGCCCGTCGACGTGTACTGGAGGAATGGGCTGCTGCCGGTCAGGTTCAGCCGCGTCGAGGGGCCCGGCCAGACCTGCAGCAACGGCTCGCCGGGATCCCGCGATCCGTCGCCGTTGATGTCGACGAAAGCCATCCAGCCCACGCCCCAGTCGGTGCTGTCGTCGCAGTCGACGCCCACCGCGCTCGCGCAGACGCTGACCGAATCGCCTCGCTTCATCGCTTCGCTGCGGGCAAAGGTCAGGGAAGTCACGACCGAATTGGTGGCGGTCGCAATGCGATTGGTGCGTATGACGCTGTTGAAGCTCGGCACGCCGACCATGAGAAGAATCGCCAGCACGACCAGGGCCGTGAGCAGGTCGAACAGCGTGAATCCGCGATTTCCGGGGAAATTGGCGCACATTACGCGCCCTATCATCTACAGTCGGATGCAGGGGAACGTGACTCCACGCACAGAACACCGATCCATGGCCGGCCGGCCGGCCGGAATAGTGACGTGCGGGTGATCACGGCCGACGAACGGCGCGCCCGGTCCGGGTCTTCGTATCCGGGCGGCAATCATCCGGGAGATCAAGGGCCCCGGCCCGCGTCAGCCGTCCCGGCTTTTCCCGGCCGTCTTTGCGCAGCCGCTCGAGCTTCTCAAAATCCGCGGGACGGCATCAACACGCGGCTGCTGGGCTAGGATAGCCTCCGCGACCCACGTCCATCCTTTCCGGGAGATCCCCCCAATGGTCCGACTCGCCTTGATATCGACCCTCCTCGCGTGTTCCGTCACCGCCGCCTTCGCCGGCAGCTTCGCCGCCAGTTCTGCAGGCACCTCCGCCGCCGGTTCGTCGGCCTCGTCCAACAGCTCGTCCGGCGACGACAACAAGGTGGTGCTGCAGGCCCGCGATGACGCCGCCAGCTTCGTCGCCAGCGACGGGCGAATCCGTGGCGCCCAGCTGGAGGCGGCGCTGCGGCAGTTGCGTGAGCACAATGCCGGCGCACGACGCGCCAGCGACATGCAACTGGCGAAGGCAATTCTCGTCTTGTGAGGCGGGTGCGCCGGCCGCGAACGGCGTGGCCGTGGCCGGCGCTGTGCCTGCTGGCCTGCATTGGAACGGCGCAGGCGGCACCGCGACTGGAGCTGATCGACCGTTCACTGACACCGGAGCAGGCTGCAGCCGCGCGGCAACTCCTGGCTGATGCTGTCCGGCGCCTTCCCGGCTCCTGGGCGGACGCACTTCAGCAACGCATTGAAGTGGAATGGCGCGACGACCTGCCCGCCGTGGTCCACGGCCGTGCGCGGGCGCGGCGGCTGCTGCTGAACCGCAGCCTGCTCGACCGCTGGATGGCGCGTCCTCGCGATGCCGGCATCGAGGATCCGGCGACGCGCGCGGCGCTTTCGGCGGTCATTCACGAGCTCGCGCACTACTACGACCGCAGGCCGCAGGGCCGGCTCTCGCGCGACCCGCGCCTGCTCGACCTCGCCGGCTGGCAGGTGAGCCCGATGCGCCTCGGCCTGCGCGCTTCGCACAACGCCTTCAGCGATCGCAGCCCGGACCGCTACGAGCTGAAGAGCCCGGTCGAGTTCGTCGCGGTGAACCTCGAATATTTCCTGCTGGATCCGGCGTACGCCTGCCGCCGGCCGGCGCTGTATCACTATTTCGCCGCGCATTTCCGCGACGGGCCGCAGCCCGTCGAGTGCGCGACCGACTTCGTGGTCCTGCAGGCCGATGCCGATGCGGGACCGTCGCCGCTGCTGGAGATCGACCCCGAGCGCGTTTACGCGGTCGAGTACCTGCTCGCCGAAGGCAACGAGCGGCCATTGAGCCGCTGGGGCCACAGCATGCTGCGGCTGGTGGTCTGCGCGCCGGGCCGCGCGCGCGGGCCCGATTGCCGGCTCGACCTGCAGTACCACCAGGTGCTGTCGTTTCGCGCATTCGTGGGCGACGTGCAGATCTCGAGCTGGCGCGGCCTGACGGGCTCCTACCCCTCGCGCCTGTACGTGCTGCCGCTGGAACAGGTCATCGAGGAGTACACCAAGGTCGAGCTGCGCGGCCTGCAGTCGATCCCGTTGCGGCTGGACCCGGCCGAGATCGCCGCCCTGCTGGAACGCGCCGCGCGGCTGCATTGGAGCTACGACGGCCACTACTACTTCCTGAGCAACAACTGCGCCGTGGAGACATTCAAGCTGCTGCACGACGGCGTGCCGCGCCTCGCCGGCGAGCACCTGGCGAGCATCACGCCCAACGGCCTGTTACGCCGGCTGGAGCGCGCCGGGATCGCGGACGGCACCGTGCTGGACGATCGCGACGAAGCCTTGCGCCTCGGCTACCGCTTCGACGCCTCGAGCGCGCGCTACCAGGCGATGTTCGAAGTGGCCCGGCAGGCGTTGCAGCTGCCCCAGGCGAAGGCGCAGGAGTGGCTCGACCTGCCCGCAGGCGAGCGCGCGCCCTGGCTCGCGCAGGCGGACCTGCGCACGAGCGCCGCATTGCTGCTGCTCGAGGAGGCCGCCCTGCGGCGCCAGGAGCTGCTCGCGCGCGCCGATCTCAAGCGGCATTTCCTGGGCCGCGGTGCGGACGGCGCGGATGCGCTCGCCGCCGTGCGGGGTCTCCTGAGCCTGGAAGGCTTCTTCAGCCGTCCGGCGGCGCTCCTGCCCGACTCCGGCTACGGCCTTCCGCAAGTCGAAGAGCGCAAGGCACTGGCGCAGGAAGGCAGCCGGCAGGCGGCACTGTGGCGACAGCGGCGGGGCGAGCTGGCGAGCGAAGCCCGTCAGTGGCTGCCGCCGCAACGGCAGGCCGCGCTGGATGCGACCGAGGCCAATGTCGATGCGCTGGACGCGCAGCTGCGTCGCCTGCATCGAGATCAGGATGGTTTGCAGTTGCAAGGCGGGCGGCAGTCGCGCGGCGAACTCGATCCCGGGATTCACGAAAGGGCGGGCGCACTTTAGGCCCTCGCCGCCCCAAGGGGGTTTCGCCTGTCAGTCCGGCGCCGCGCTTTCGCCGCTCGCGGCGACGCCGGAAAAACGCTGGAACAGCTCGGCCACGGCCGCGTCGATGGCCACGCGCGGATTCTTCATGTCGGCCTGCGTAATGCGGCCTTCCGCGACGCCCCCCCAGATGAGCTGCATGCGCTCGCCGTCGACGATGTCGAGATTGACGGTGCCGACCTTGTATCGGACCGCGTTGACGTCCTCATCATAGAGCGGCCAGCCCCCGTACAGGCCGTAACGATAACTGTAATAGCCGTAGCCCAGGTAGACGCGAGGCGTCGTACGTGCGTCCGTCACTTCGCGCACGTTGGAGAAAAAATTCACGAGCAGGTCCGGGTCTTTCTCGTCGTACACGTAGCCGCGCTTCTGCATCTCGCGGTTGACCGCATCCTTGAAATAGCCGGTGACGAGCGTGGAGTAGCCCGCGCGGTCGGTGCCGACCTGATTGGGGAAGCCGTAAGTCCTGTACGAAGTCAGGTCGGCTGAGTGGTCGTAGTCGACCGTGATATCGCGAGCGGCCGTGGTGGCGCAGCCCGCGAGCGCCAACGCCGCAGCGGCGACCCATGACACGTTGCACTTCATGAGCGTGTTTCCTGGCCCACGTACGCTTGGACCCGCGCTCCGAGGTTCGGTTCGCGGCTGGCGCTCCAGCCGGATCGCCGGCGTCCGCGGCCGATGCTCAGCTTGTCTGACAACCATTCGGGAACCCGCCGGCTACCCGGGGTGACAAGAGCCCATTAGCGTGAAGGCAATGCCTCCCGAACGAGGACTCATCCACCGGGAAACGACAAGGAGGAAATCGCACATGGAAGCACGAACGGATAATGGACGCTCCGACAAGCCAGGCATGTCTCCGGCGAGTCGAATGGAGAGCATTTCGCGTGAATCGGCCGTCGACGGCAGGGCGGCACGGCTCAATGTGCCGAAAGCGGCCCCCGGGGTCTTCCAGGCGATGCAGGCGCTGGAAGGCGCGGTTCGGAAGGATTCGCAGCTGGAGCCGGCGCTGCTGGAGCTGGTACGCATGCGCGCTTCCCAGATCAACGGCTGCGCCTATTGCCTCGACATGCATTCCAAGGACGCAAGGCACCGAGGCGAGTCGGAGCAGCGGCTGTATTGTCTCGACGCCTGGGAGGAAACACCGTTTTATTCGGAGCGGGAGCGCGCGGCGCTCGCCTGGACCGAAGCCGTGACTTTGGTCCGCGACGAACACGTGCCTGACCGGGTGTTCGAGGAGGCACGAAAACAGTTTTCGGAGAAGGACCTCGCGTATCTGACGCTCGCCGTGGCGGCCATCAACAGCTGGAACCGGCTGTCAATCGCGTTTCGGGCCGTTCCGGGCGACTATCGCCCGGGCACGCTATACAAGGACTAGCGTATCTCCCGTCCGACGGGAAAGCCGGCGCCCATGTTCTGCCTCAGCGAGGCTTCCGCGCCCTCGTGTAGCCCTGGCGAAGCTCGCCCTTTTCGCAGACCACGACCATGGAGCGCCAGTCCTCGATCATGTGATCGGCCTGCCCCTCGCCGATCAGCTCGACGACCTGCCGCCGGCCCGCTCCCCGCATCCGCTCGTATTCGCGTCGCGATTCGCGACGGTACCAGTCGGAAACGTCCTCAAGCGTCACGTTCTCGAAGCCGCCCTCGACCAGATAGCGGCCGAGCTCCGCCAGGGTGATCAGGTTGTAGGTCAGTCCTTCCATTCGGATGAAATAGCGCATGTCTTCGCTGAGCCCGGCATCGCGCTTCAACCAGTCATAGCAGGTCAGGATGCCGCCCGGTTTCAGCACCCGGAAGCACTCGGCGACGATGCCCGCCTTGTTGTCCGTCTGGGTCAGCGCGCCCGAGGTGAAGACGACGTCGAAGCTCTCATCGGAGAAGTCGAGCGGGCCGAGCGTGACAGTCCGGAATTCGGCCTGACCCGAAAGCCCGAGTTCGGCCGCACGGCATCTGGCGCGCTCGATGAGCTGCGGCTCCAGGTCGACGCCGGTAACCCGCGCGCCATACTTGCGCGCCAGCGCGAAGGCCGGCCCGCCGATGCCGCAGCCGATGTCGAGTACCCGCTTGCCGGCGAGATCGATCCCTTCGACCAGTCGGTCGACGTTGCCTTCGCCGCCGGGTGCCATGTAGTCCCGGCCCCAGATCCATTCGAGCAGCGCGACCATGGAGTCGGGGTATTCGCCGACGTGGGATTCCTGACTCATCGCGGCACCTGCGAGCCTCGCGCTATGCGGAAGCGGGGACCGGGCCGTGCCGCTCGCCGAGCATCCGGATCAGTGCATCGTAAGGCTCCACGAACTTGCGCACGCCGTCCAGCTCCAGCTCACCGGCCGCCGATTCGAGGTCGATGCCGAGCCCGGCGAGACGTGCCGGCAGGCCCCGGGCCAGGTCGAGATCCTGTTCGAGCCTCGCTGCCGGCTGCCCGTGGTCGCGGTAGGCGGCGAGCGTATTGGCCGGCATCGTATTGATCGTGCCGGGCCCGATCAGCGCCTCGACGTACTTGACGTCGCTGTAGGCCTCGTCCTTGGCCGACGTCGAGGCCCACAGCAGGCGCTGCGGCTGCGCACCGCGCGCAGCCAGAGCGCGCCAGCGCGGGGCGGCGACCCAGTCGCGGGAGTGCCGATAGGCGAGCCGCGCGCTGGCCAGCGCAGCCTGGCCGCGCAGCTCTGCCGCTGCGGGCGTGCCGAGCGCATCGAGCCGCCGGTCGACCAGCGTGTCGATGCGGCTCAGGAAGAAACTCGCCACCGAGGCAATCCGCTGCAGCGGACGGCCGGCCGCGGCGCAATCCTCCAGCGCTGCGAGCCAGGCCTCGACCACCTCGCCGTATCGAACGACGCTGAAGAGCAGCGTCACGTTGACGTTGATGCCTTCGCCGATCAACTGGCGGATCGCCGCGAGGCCGGCGCGCGTCGCCGGGACCTTGACCATCAGGTTGGCGCGGCTCACGCGCCGCCACAAGCGCCGGGCTTCGGTCACCGTGCCCGCGGCGTCGTGTGCAAGATGCGGCGACACCTCGAGGCTCACGAATCCGTCGCGCCCACCGCTGGCCTCGTAGACGCCGCGAAGCCGGTCGGCGGCACGGCGCACGTCCTCGACCATCAGGCTCTCGACCATTTCCGCGGCGCCGACGCCGCGTTCCGCAAGCGCCTGGATGGCCTCGTCGTAGCCGTGGTGATCCCGGATCGCCTTGTGGAAGATCGCCGGGTTGGAGGTGACGCCGCTCACCCCGTCCTCCTCGATCAGGCGGGCGAGGGTTCCGTCGTCGAGCCAGTCGCGCTGAATATCGTCGAGCCAGACGCTCTGGTCGAGAGCCTCGAGTTCCAGAAGTGGATTCTTCGCCATCGTTCCTCTCCCGCGGTTACTCGATCTCCTCGCCGACCCTGAGCTTGAACGGCTTGCGCTTCGGAGCCTGCACCAGCAGCACCGGGCAGGTGACGGTCTCGACGAGGCGCTTGAGCACGTGCGCGTGGCCGGTCATGAACCGTCCATGCCAGCCGACCGCGAGCAGGCTGACATGCCTCTCCTCGATCATCCGCAGCAGCTCCTCGGCCACGTCGCCGCGCGTGAGCGCGACGTCCTTGATGCAGCGGCACTCGTGCGAGGCGCCCGGGGGCAGGGTCCGGCTCACCAGCTCCGCGAGCCGGCTGCGAAACTCGTGGTGCGGCGCATCCGCGTAGCGCGCCGCGGCAGCCAGGTCCTGCTCGCCGGGTTCATCGCCGGTTACGTGCGCGACATGCACCTCCATGCCGAGGACATTGGCCAGGCGCACGGTGAGGGTCAGCGCCTCGTCGGTCTCCGCCTCGCCGCTGACGGGCACCAGCGCGCGCTCCCACGGCAACTGCTCGCGGTACGCGGGCGGCAGCAGCAGCACCGGCATCCGGCTCCGCTCGATGACCGTGCGCGTCACGTGCCCGACGATCCCGGTGCGGCCGGCTTCCGCGGCCGGCAGCTCTGCGGTCTTCCCGCGCGCACTCATGACCACGAGATCCACGTCAAGGCGCGCGATCGCCGCGAGGATTCCTTCGGCCGCATGGTCGGGCGCCTGGTGCAGATGCAAGCGGGCGTCCATCCGGCCGGCGAGCCAGGTTGCAAGATCGAGGCTCTTCGCGGCGGCCGCGGAACCGTCGAGCGGCACGAGGATCGATGCGAACAGGCTCATCGTCCCGCCTCGACCGCGTGCAGGCCGCCGCGCCACGCGAGCTTGAGCGACACCGACTGCCACGCCTCGGGCAGGCGCGCACCGGCGTCGGGGCCCGCGACCGGCCCGGACTCGGTCAGCCGCACGCCGAGGAAGCCGAACACCAGCGCCTGCCAGGTGCCGCCCATGCACGCGGGATGCACGCCGAGCGCGCTGTTGCCCATGACGTCGGACAGGTCGAGCCACAGGCTCTGGCGGAAGTAGCGCTCGGCGTCGTCGCGCCGGCCGAGGCGCGCCGCGATCGCCGCATGGATCGCGGGCGAGAGGCTGCTGCAGTGGTCGGTGAGCGGCTCGTAATAGCGGTAGTTCGCTGCCACGACCTCGGGCGGAAACCGCTCCGGGAACAGGTGGAACAGCATCAGCACGTCGGCCTGCTTGATGAGCTTGAGGCGGTTGATCCGGTCCCAGTCGAACAGCCGGTTGATCGGCGCCTTGAAGCGCTCTTCCTTCGGCAGCGGATAGTCCTCGAGATCGAAGAAGCCCTCGAATTGCTCGATCACGCCGTCAGCGTTCGGCCCGGGGCAGTGCAGTTCGCGCGCGACGGCCGCCCACTGCGCGAGCTCCTCGCCCGCGAGTCCGAGCCGCCCGCGCAGCGCAGCCCATGCCTGCGGCTGCTCGCGCCGCATCCATTCGACGGCCCACAGCGCCTGCTCGAGATTGAAGCGCGCCATCCAGTTGGTGTAGGCATTGTCGTTGACCCCGTGATGGTACTCGTCCGGGCCGACCACGCCGCGGATATGGAAGCGGTTCCCCTCGCGCGTGCAGCGGCTGGCCCAGAAGCGCGCGGTTTCGGCCAGGATCTCGGCGCCTGCGTCGCGCAGGAAGGCCTCGTCGCGAGTCGCCTCCCAGTAGCGCCATATGCCATAGGCCACGTCGGCGGTGACGTGCACCTGCTGGGTGCCGGTGAAGATCGGGATCTTCTTGCGCGTGGTCTTGAGCACGATCACGCGCGGCGTCACGTCCTCGCCGGTGACCGTGGACTCCCAGGCGAAGCAGGCGCCGCGATAGCCGAGCGCGCTTGCGCGCCGGCGTGCGCCGTCGAGCGTGTGATGGCGGTAGCGCAGCAGGTGGCACGCGACTTCCGGACTGACGTGGAGGTAGAACGGCAGCATGAAGATCTCGACGTCCCAGAAGACATGTCCCTCGTAGGCGCGGCCGGTGAGCGAGCGCCCCCCGACCGAGACCCGCGGGTCGCGGTCGGCGGCGGCCACCAGGTGGTAGGCATGAAAGCGCAGCGCCTGCTCGGCCGCGGGACTTCCCGTCACGCGGATGTCGGCGCGCTGCCAGGTCTCCTCCCAGCGCCCGGCATGCTCGCCCAGTCGCTGCTCGAAGTCCTCCGTCCGCAACCGCCGCAGGTGCGCCAGCGCCGCGGCCTGCGGATCGTCGGTGTCGCGGCTGGTGTACACCGCGACGTAGCGGCGGAATAGGAGCGTCTCCCCGATCCGGCTCTCCACAAGCCAGCGCACCGCTTCCTCTCCGCTGTCCACGCGCCAGCTGCGCGCGGCGATGCAGATCTCGATGCCCGAGGCCCGGGTGCGGTAGCGATGCAGCTCGACGCCGGGTTCGGCCGCCCCCGGCGTGACGGCGACCAGGTGCGGATGGCGGGGTGCGAGGTCAGGACAGGCGAGGCTAAGGTCGAGCTCGACCGTGCCCGGGTGATTCTCCGGTTGCACCGCGATCTCCTGCAACAGGAGATGCAGATCGGCCCGCGATGCGCAGCGTCGCGTCCTCACCGCGGTGCGGCGCTCCGCACCCGTCTCATATGCGGCCTGCGCATGCAGGATGCCGCGCCGCAAGTCGAGCACGCGGCGATGCGAACGCCACCGCTCGCCGCCGAGATCGAGCGCTGCGCCGTCGACGCGCACGCCCATGCGGAAGGGAAACGGAGCGGACACGAGCTCGCCGTACGGGTAGTCGTCGCGGCTCAGGTCCAGGAACTCGAGCTCGGAGTAGGGTTGATCGGGATCCTTGCGATCGTACACGCCGGCGACGAAGAGGTCGCCGTATGAGCCCGGCAGCGGCGAGTCCAGCGCCCCGCGCACGCCCAGGTAGCCGTTGCCCACGGTGAACAGGCTCTCGACGCCGTGCTCGCGGGCCGGGTCGTAGCCTTCCTGTTCGATGTGCCAGGCGATCTCGGACCGGCGCGCGCGGAAGCGATCGTCGAGCTTCCCGGCGCCGAGCTCGCGCGGGTCGCCGACCACGAGGTCAGCGCCGTTGGCGGCGAGCGCCTCGCGGTTGCCGCCGCGATCGACGCCGACGACGAGCCCGAAGCCGCCGCGCCGCCCGGCTTCCACGCCCGAGACGGCGTCTTCGACCACCACGGCGTGCGCCGGAGGTACGCCGAGGATTTCGGCGCACCGGGTGTAGGTTTCCGGATCCGGCTTGCCGCGCAGCCGCAGGCGCCCGGCATCGACGCCATCGAGCCGCGCGTCGAACAGGTCCTGGAGGCCGGCTGCCGCGATGATTTCGCCGCCGTGCCGGCTCGAGGTCACGACCGCGGTCTTGACGCCCTGCGCGCGCAGCGCACGAATGAGCGCGACGGTGGATGCGAACGTCTCCACGCCTGCGCGCGCGAGCTCGCGCTCGAACAGCTCGTCCTTGCGTTTGCCGAGGCCATGGACCGTCAGCGCCCGGGCATCGTCCGCCGGGTCGCCTTCCGGCAGCTCGATGCCGCGCGCGGCGAGGAAATGGCGAACGCCCTCGTGACGCGGACGCCCGTCCACGTACGCGAGGTAGTCGGACCGGGCATCGAAGGGCTTCCATTCCCCGCCCGCCGCCCGCCGCCGCAGGAAATCGTCGAACAGCTCCTTCCAGGCCGCGGCATGCAGCCCCGCGGTGCGGGTGACCACGCCGTCCATGTCGAAGATGACCGCCTCGAAGGCCGGCGGGCGCGCGGGCCGATTCAGTGCGGCCACCGCCACTCGCGGACCTCGGGCATGTCCTCGCCGTGCGCGCGGATGTACTCGCGGTGCTCGATGCGCTTGTCGCGCATCGCCTGCTTGAGGTACGCCGCCCGCTCGCCGAGCTTGGGGACGCGGTCCACCACGTCGGACACCAGGTGGTAGCGGTCGAGGTCGTTGAGCACCGCCATGTCGAACGGCGTCGTGGTCCCGCCTTCTTCCTTGTAGCCGCGCAGGTGAAGATTCCCGTGGTTGGTCCGCCGGTAAGTGAGGCGATGGATCAGCCACGGGTAGCCGTGGTAGGCGAAGACGATCGGCCGGTCGGTCGTGAACAAGGTGTCGAAATCGCGGTCGGTGAGCCCGTGCGGATGCTCGCCGTGGGACTGCAGCGTCATCAGGTCCACCACGTTGACCACGCGCACCCTGAGCTCGGGGAGCTGCCGGCGCAGGATGTCCGCCGCCGCGAGCACTTCGATCGTCGGCACGTCGCCGGCGCAGGCCAGCACCACGTCCGGCTCGCCGCCCTGGTCGCTGCTGGCCCAGTCGAAGATGCCGATACCGGCGCTCACGTGCTTGATCGCGGCGTCCATGTCGAGCCACTGCGGTTCGGGCTGCTTGCCGGCGACGATGACGTTGACGAGGTTGTGAGAGCGCATGCACTGGTCGGTGACCGCCAGCAGCGTGTTGGCGTCGGGCGGCAGGTACACGCGGATGATGTCCGCTTTCTTGTTCACCACGTGGTCGATGAAACCCGGGTCCTGGTGCGAGAAGCCGTTGTGGTCCTGGCGCCAGACATGCGAGGTGAGCAGGATGTTGAGCGACGCGATCGGCCGCCGCCACGCGACCTCCTTCGAGACCTTCAGCCACTTCGCGTGCTGGTTGAACATCGAGTCGACGATGTGGATGAACGCCTCGTAGCAGGAGAACAGCCCGTGGCGGCCGGTGAGCAGGTAGCCCTCGAGCCAGCCCTGGCAGGTATGCTCCGAGAGGATCTCCATCACGCGCCCGTCGGGCGCCAGGTTCTCGTCCTCGGGCAGCCGCTCGGCCATCCACGTGCGGTCGGTCACCTCGAACAGCGCGCCGAGCCGGTTCGAGGCGGTCTCGTCCGGGCCGAAGACGCGAAAATTGCGCTGCACCTCGTTCAGCTTCATCACGTCGCGCAGGTAGGCGCCCATGACCCGCGTCGCCTCTCCATCGGCCCCGCCGGGGCGCGGCACGTCCACGGCATAGTCGCGGTAGTCGGGCAGCTCGAGGTCGCGCAGCAGCAGGCCGCCGTTGGCGTGCGGATTGGCGCCCATGCGGCGCGCGCCGCGCGGAGCGAGCGCCGCGAAGTCTTCCCTGGGCGCGCCGTGCTCGTCGAACAGCTGCTCGGGCCGGTAGCTCTTCAGCCATCGTTCGAGCTGCTGGAGGTGCGCGGGATTGCCCGCGATCCCGGCCAGCGGGACCTGGTGTGAGCGCCAGAAGCCCTCGGTCTTGCGGCCGTCGACCTGTTTCGGTCCGGTCCAGCCCTTGGGCGTCCGCAGCACAATCATCGGCCAGCGCGGCCTGGCCGCAGGCCCTCGCGTGCGCGCCTCGCGCTGGATGGAGTGAATCGCGCCGATCGCCGCGTCGAGCGCGCAGGCCATGCGCCGATGCATCGCTTCCGGCTCGTCGCCTTCGACGAATTGCGGCGCGTAGCCGTAGCCGACGAGCAGCGCCTCGAGCTCGGCGTGCGGGATCCGCGCCAGCAGCGCGGGACTCGCGATCTTGTAGCCGTTCAGGTGGAGGATGGGCAGCACCGCCCCGTCCGTGACCGGGTTCAGGAACTTGTTCGAATGCCAGGCCGTCGCCAGCGGCCCGGTTTCCGCCTCGCCGTCGCCGATGACGCAGGCGACGATCAGCTCGGGGTTGTCGAATGCCGCGCCGAAGGCGTGCGAGATGCAGTAGCCGAGCTCGCCGCCTTCGTGGATCGAGCCCGGAACCTCGGGCGTGACGTGGCTGCCGATGCCCCCCGGAAAGGAGAACTCGCGGAACAGGATTTTCATGCCCGCCGCGTCCCGCGACACGTTGGGATAGTGCTCGCTGAAGCTGCCCTCGAGCCAGGTATTGGCCCCCAGCGCCGGCCCGCCGTGGCCGGGCCCGGCGATGTAGATCATGTCGAGGTCGTGCGCCGCGATCACGCGGTTGAGGTGCGCGTAGATGAAGTTCTGGCCCGGCGTCGTGCCCCAATGGCCGAGCAGCCGCGGCTTCACGTGTTCGGGTCGGAGCGGTTCCCGGAGCAGCGCGTTGTCGAGCAGGTAGATCTGCCCGACGGCAAGATAGTTGGCGGCGCGCCACCAGGCATCGAGGCGCCGGAGGACCTCGGGTGCGAGCGAATCCTTTTCCACACTTGACAGCGACATCGCCTTGCTCATGGTGCTCCCTCAGCGTTCCCGGTCGCCTCCGATGGCGGCGATCGCCGCTCGAACCAGGATGATGGCTTCGTCGACCCGGATGACCCATGCCTGCGCAGTACTGTTGGGACTCGTGATGCAGGCTTCGGTTCCCGCGGCGGCCGCGTTCGCGCCGGCATCGAGCACGAGGCCGGCCCATTCCATCCCCGCCAGGATGCGCGCGCGGATCGCCGGCGCATTCTCGCCCACGCCGCCCCCGAACAGGACGGCATCCGCCCCGCCGAGGACCGCGAGATAGGCGCCGAGGTACTTGCGGGCGCGGTAGCAGAACAGGTCGATCGCCAGACGTGCACGCGAATCGTCCGTCTCGAGCAGCCGGCGCATGTCGCCGCTCGATGCCGAAACGCCGAGCAGGCCGGATTGTTCGTTGAGCAGCTCCTCGAGTCCGCCGGGCGTCAGCGCCTCGATGCGCTGCAGGTAGAGCAGCAGCCCCGGGTCCACGTCGCCGCAGCGCGTGGCCATCACGAGCCCCTCGAGCGGCGTGAAGCCCATGGAGGTATCGCGCGGCAGCCCGCCGGAAATCGCCGTCGCCGAGCAGCCGGCGCCGAGCTGAAAGGAGATCACGCGGCCGCCGCGCGGGACATCGGGCCGCAATTCGCGCCAACGCGCCAGGAGCGCCCGGTGGGCAATGCCATGAAAGCCGTACCGCCGCAACCGGAGACGGTCGGCGAGCTCGCGCGGCAAGGCATACGTCGCCGCCACCTGCGGCAACCCCGCGAAGAAGGCGGTATCGAACACCGCAACCTGCGGGACGTCGCTCCCCAGCACCTCGCGGCAGAGACGGATCCAGGCAAGAGCGGCGGGATTATGCAGTGGGGCGAGCGGCGCGAGGCGCTCGATCGAGGCCTCGACGTCGCGGTCGATGCGCGCGGCCTCGGCGCCGGAGGTTCCGCCGTGCACCACCCGGTGCGACACCAGCGCGGGCCGCTCGCGGGCATGACGGGAAAGGAAATCCTGCAGCAGCCCACGCAAATCGCCCGCGCCGGCGTCGTATCGCGCCTCACCGCAGGCGCGAAGCGAATCCGCCTCGCAGGCATGAAGTGCGAGGCGCACGGAGGAGCTTCCCGCGTTGACCGTCAGGCAGAACAAGCGCCGCCCCTTTTCACCGGCGCAACCCGTGACCGTCCTTCGGCGGGCAGGCGTCGATCACGGCTGCTCACGCGCGCGGAGCGCCTCGTAGCCGGTCACCACGTCCAGCAGCTCCGCCGTAATCGCGCCCTGGCGCTCACGGCGGAACACGCCGAGCAATTCCTCCTGGCGGTCGGCGATGCTCTTCTCCGCGAATTGCATCGCTGCGAGCCGGCTGGCGTTTTCCGCGGCGAGGGACTCGGCGCAGGCGCGGAAAACCGAGACGAAGAAGAACTGGCGCAGCAGCGCGGCGAACAGGCGCTCGCGATCGATCGTGAAGGTCGGCAGGCTGCGGCCCGGCCAGCGAGCCCCGCGCAGGCGCCGGAACCGACGCAGGTTGACCGGCAGCAGCTGCACACCGGTGGGCAGGTGGCGGCTGCCTGGAGTCGGGCGATTGTAAAAGAGGTGGATGCGCTGCACCTGCACCACGGAGTGCCATTCGTCGATCTTGAGCAGGATCCGGCGCACGGTGGCGGTGATGCGCGCTGGCGAGGCGGGCACGAGCATGTCCGCCTCGACCGCGTGCCCCGCATGCTCGAGGAGGGCCGCGACGCGCGCGCCGACGGCGAGCAGGCGCACGGCCTGGCCCTCGCCGGATGCCCGTGCCAGCCGCTCGAGCGCGTAGTCGGCCACGTCCTCGTTGAAGCGTCCGCACAGCCCGTGGTCGGACCCGAACACTACGGCGGCGACCTGGCCCGTTGGCTGGCGGTCCGCCGCCGCCTGGATCGCCGGCATGTCGCCCAGTACGATCTGTAACCCGTACTCCACCGTGCGGTAGTAATCGGCAAGCGAGCGCACCGCCTGCTCGTATTGGCGGATGCTCACCGCCGCCAGCGCCTTCATGGTGCGGACGACGGCTTCGAGGTCCTCGAAGGTCTCGAGCCGGCGGCGGATCTTTTCCAGCGTCTCCATGCGCTATGCCTCGCGCTCGCGGCTGGCCCCGGCGATGGCCTGGCGGCAGAGGTCGAGGACCTGCTTCCATTCGCTTTCTTCGAGTCGCGCACCGGCATCCAGGCGGCGGCAGAGGTCGGGTAACCCTTCGCGGGCCGCCCGGGAAACCGTCCCCTGAAGGCCTGCCACGGTCTCGAGCGCCAGCCCGTCGAACAGGCCTGCCGTCGTGGCGCGCAGGACCACGAGTTGGTCGGCCACGGGAAGCGGCGAATTCTCCGGCTGCTTGAGTGCCTCGCGCACACGGCGGCCGCGTTCGATCGTCGCCCGGGTTTCCTCGTCCAGGCGCGTGGCGAACCGGGCAAAGGTCTCCAACTCCTCGAACTGGGCGTGGGCGAGCCGCAGGTCGCCGGCCACCGCGCGGTAGCCGGCGCGCTGGGCCTTGCCGCCGACGCGCGACACCGATTTGCCGACATCCACCGCGGGCAGGAATCCCCTCCGGAACAGCTCGGGCGACAGGTAGATCTGGCCGTCGGTGATCGAGATGAGGTTGGTCGGGATGTAGGCCGAAATGTCCTGCGCCTGCGTCTCGATGATCGGCAGCGCCGTGAGCGAGCCGCCACCCAGTTCCGCGCGCAGGTGGGTGGCGCGTTCGAGCAGGCGCGAGTGGATATAGAAGATGTCGCCGGGAAATGCCTCCCGGCCCGGCGGGCGACGCAGCAGCAGCGACAGTTCGCGATACGCGCGCGCGTGGCGGGTGAGGTCGTCGTAGACGATCAGCACGTCGCGGCCCTGCTCCATGAAAAATTCCGCCATCGCGGTCGCGGCATACGGAGTGATGAACTGGAGGCCGGGGGCGTCCGCCCCGGAGGCCACGACCACGATCGAATGCTCGAGCGCACCGTGCTGGCGCAGCGTCTCGATGACTCGTGCAACGGCGGTGCCGCGCTGGCCGATGGCGCAGTAGATGCAGATGACGTCCCGTCCACGCTGGTTGAGGATCGTGTCCACCGCGATCGCGGTCTTGCCGGTCTGGCGATCGCCGACGATCAGCTCGCGCTGGCCACGCCCCACGGGGATCAGCGCGTCCACGACCTTGAGCCCAGTCTGCAGCGGAGTGTCGACCGGCGCGCGATCCATGATCGCGGGCGCATCGCGCTCCACCGGCCGTCGCTCGGTGACCTGGGGCGGCCCGCGCCCGTCGAGCGCCTGGCCGGTGGCATCGAGGACGCGCCCGAGCAGGCCTTCGCCCACCGGCGTGTCCACGGGACGTTCGGTGAGCCTCGCCTCGTCGCCGGCGCGCAGGAAGTCCGCCTCACCGAGCAGGACCACGCCGATCTCGTCGGGCTCGAGATTGACGGCGATGCCGAGCAGCCCGCGAGAAAAACTGATGAGCGCCTCCGAGCGCAGCCCCGGCAGGCCGCTCACCCGCGCCACTCCGCCGCCGACGCCGATGACCGTGCCGGTTTCGCGCATGTGCGGCCGGATTGCGCGGCTCTCGAGCACGTGTTCGAGCGTGGCCAGGTTCTCGTCGAGCAGCTCACGCAGCATCAGGAGCGCTCCGGTCCGCGTCGGCCGGCCCGGCGAGCTGCCTGCGGATCAGTTCCTCGGCATCCCCGAGATAGTCGCCGAGATTCCACTCCACCCTGTGGCCCGCGCCGGTAAGCGCGATGCCGCAGACGAGCTCCGGATCGCGCAGCAGTTCGATGCCGGCCCTGGCCTTGAGCGCCTTGCGCAGCCGCTCGCGGATATCGTCGTCGAGGTCGAAGCTCGCGGCCACCTGCACGGGCCCGCCGCCACGCACGAGCGCCTCGCGCTCCTCCCCGGAAAGGCCTTCCAGCCGGTGCAGGAAAGTCGTGGCGATCTGGCGCTCGAGCGAGGCGTCCGCGAGGTCGGCGAGCGCGCGCCGCGCGATGGTCACCGCCGCCTCGGCCAGCTTGCGCCGGAGCGTCTTGCGCAATTCCTCCTGTTCACGCCGTAGCTCGTCGCGCCAAATCCGGTGCTGCCGGTCGATCTCGCGGCGCGCTTCGTCGAGCTGCTTGCGCTTTTCCTCGTCCACGGCCCTGCGCGCCTGCGCCAGCTTCTCCTCGCGCGACTGCTCGAGCGCCTCGGTCTCCTGCCGCAACCTGCGCCGCTCGGCCTCGGCTTGCTGCTCACGCTCGCTGGCTTCGTTCAGGCGGGTGGCGATGCGCTGTTCCCGCGTCGCCATGGCAGTGATCACCGGCTGGTAGAGGAAGCGCTTGAGCAGCCACACCAGCACCAGGAAGTTGACGACCTGCGCGGTAACGGTCAGCCAGTCGATCTTCATGGCTAGCCCCCGGCGCGCGCGAGCGCGTGTTCCCAGAACGGGTTGGCGAAGACCAGGATCAGGGACACCACGAAGCAGTAGATTGCCGTCGATTCGATCATCGCCAGACCGACGAACAGGGTGCGGGTGATGGTTGCCGACGAGTCCGGCTGCTGGGCGATCGCCGCGAGCGCCTGGGCGGTGGCGCGGCCTTCCGCGAGTGCCGGGGCGATGGTGCCGATGGCGATGGTGATGCCGGCGGTGAAGATCGAGATCATTCCGAAGAGAGAAGTGCTGTCCATTGGCGCTCCTAG
Organism: uncultured Gammaproteobacteria bacterium; assembly: GCA_963738285.1. Classification (GTDB taxonomy): domain Bacteria; phylum Pseudomonadota; class Gammaproteobacteria; order Steroidobacterales; family Steroidobacteraceae; genus SCUD01. The sequence continues at coordinate 382,802 of CAVTVX010000002.1, forward strand.
TCGTTGGCGTTCCGGGAATCCTGGTTATCGTCGCCGCTGCGCGCGGTCCGCACGCGCACCGAGGTTGCGGAGGCAATGTAGACCATGGCAAGTACCGCGAAGATGTAGGCCTGGACCATGCCGGTAATCAGCCCGAGGACCTGCATCACCATCGGGAAGAAGAACGGGGCAAGCCCGAGGAGGATGGCGACGATCACCGTGCCGCTCATGATGTTGCCGTAGAGCCGCACGGCCAGCGCCACGGTGCGCGAGATCTCGCCGATCACATTGAACGGCAGCATGAGGACGGTCGGGCGGATGTAATGCCTGAGGAAGCCGCCGAGGCCCTCCTGCGCGATTCCGTAGATCGGCACCGCGATGAACACGGCGGCGGCCAATGCGGTCGTGGTGGACAGCGAGGCCGTGGGCGGGATGTAGCCGGGCACGATGGCGAGCAGGTTGGAAACCGCTATGTACAGGAACAGCGTGCCGACGAAAGGCAGGTAAGCGCCGGGCTCCTGGCGGCTGACCTCGCGGATCTGGTCGCGCATGCCGCTCACGAGCACCTCGAGCAGGTTTTGCCAGCGCGAGAGCTCGGGCCCGGTTGTGAGCCAGCGGGAGACGAGCCAGGAACCGAGCGTCAGCAGGCCCATGACCAGCCAGGTGAAGGCAATCGTGGCGTTGATCGCGAACGAGCCGATCCTCCCGAGCACGATGCTGTCGGGGCTGAGCGTCACGGTCGGCTCCGCGGCTGTCGCATCGGTGCCCGCATGCGGCGCAACAGCACGACGCGGGCGAGCTGGAAGCCGGCGAACGCGCCGAGGAGTGCCCGCCAGCCGCCCCACGACGCCACGAGCGCAAAGCCCGCGAGCAGCAGCAGCAGGCGGGCAGCCGGCTGCAGCAGCCACCACGGGCCCGCGCGCGAGCGGCCGGCGAGATGACGCACGGCCGCCCACAGCGCCCGGCCGTGGGCCCACCCCAGCGCGCTTCCGAACACCAGCGAGATCCCGAGGGTCAGCTGCGTATTCATGGGAGCGTCCCGCGCCGATGCGGCGCCTGCGGCCAGCGGCCCAGGAGGAAAGTCAGCGCCCACGGAGCGAGGAAGCAGGTCGCGGCACTGACCAGCACCAGCGCCGCGTAGGTCTTCTCGGAAAGCGCGCCGAGATTGCATTCCAGGCCGACGCGAAACAGCAGGACCACGAGGCCGATGTCGGCCAGAAGGGCAAATGCATGCCGCCCCGTTTCTCCGAGCACGGCCTGGCGCGCATCCATTTCGCCGAGCAGCACGCCGAGCGCCAGGTAGACGGCGACCGCGGGGATGCGCAGGCGGCCGGCGAGGCCCTCGACTGCGCTGGTCAGCACCATGGCCGCGCCTACCAGCAGGATCCAGATGGCATGACCCTGGTCCAAGTCACCTGCCTCCGCTTTCCTGCCTGATCCAGTACCAGGCGTTGATGCAGCCGACCACGAGGCCGACGAACAGCAGCGTCAGCGTCCACGAGACCCGCCCCGGCCAGCGCCCGTCGATCCAGACGCCCAGGGCCACGCCGAGCAGCGTGGGGATGGTGATCGACCAGCCGACCAGGCCGAACAGCCCGAGAGAAAACCAGATGCCGCGGTCCTTCTCCCCGGCGGCCTTGCGCCTGCGCTCGGCCTTGACCGCGACGACGGAGCGCAGGCGCTCCTCGTCGCGGGGCGGGCCCGGTTGCCGCTGCTCGTCACTCATGGGCCTGTTTCTCGAGCTCGATGAAGCGCCGCATCGCGCCGGCCTCGAGGCGGGCAAGCGCGGTGCGGGCACGCCGCTCGTCCTCGTCGAGCTCCCGGAACGATTCGGAGACGATCGTCTCCAGCGTGGAGAGATCGGTTCCGGGCGTGGCGTGCATGACCGACACCAGCACCTCGTCCCCGCATTTGACCAGGGTGCCCTCGTCGACGGCGACCAGGTGTTCGTCCCCGCCCTCCGGCGTGTAGTAGAGGATTCCCGGGACCAGCGCCGCCACGAAGTCGATGTGCCTGGGCAGCAGGCAGAAGAAACCGTTGTCGGCTTCCGCCACGATCTTGACGACCCCCGCGTCGACCAGGACTTCCGTGGGCAGCAAGACCTTCAGTTGCACGCCGCGCCTCCGTTCCTACGATTCCGCCTGTGCCGACGCCTCGCCGATGGCGCCGATCATGTACAGCGCACGCTCCGGCCGCTTGGTGAACTCGCCGGCCAGGATGCGCTCGCAGCCCTCGACGGTCTGTTCGAGCGTCAGGCTCCTGCCGGGCTTGCCGGTGAAGTGCTCGGTGGTGAAGAACGGCTGCGTCAGGAAGCGCTCCAGCCGGCGGGCCTGGTTGACGGTCTCGCGGTCCTCCTGCGACAGCTCCTCGATGCCCAGCATGGAAATGATGTCCCTGAGCTCCTCGTATTCGGACAGCACGCGCCGCACTTCCCGCGCGGTGCGGTAATGCCGTTCGCCGACGACGGCCGCCGCCAGCATCTTCGAATCCGACGCCAGCGGGTCGATCGCCGGATAGAGGCCCTGAGCGGCCCGCTTGCGCGACAGCACGACCGATGCGGACAGGTGCGTGAAGGTGTGCGTGGCGGACGGGTCGGTCAGGTCGTCGGCCGGGACGTACACTGCCTGCACCGACGTGATGCTGCCGCTCGCCGAGCTCGCGATGCGCTCCTCCAGCTCTGCGAGCTCGGTGGCGAGCGTGGGTTGATAGCCCACGCGTGAAGGGATGCGGCCCATGAGGCCCGATACTTCGGTGCCTGACTGCACGAAGCGGAAGATATTGTCGATCAGCAGCAGCACGTTCTGCCGCCCGACGTCGCGGAAGTGCTCGGCGATGGTCAGTGCGGCATGGCCGACGCGGAAGCGCGCCCCCGGCGGCTCGTTCATCTGGCCGAAGACCATGACCGCCTTGTCGAGCACCCCGGCTTCGCGCATCTGGCGGTAGAGCTCCTCGGCCTCGCGGCAACGTTCTCCGATGCCGCAGAAGAGGCCGATGCCCTCGTAGCTCTCGACCATGTTGTGGATCATTTCGGTGATCAGCACGGTCTTGCCGACGCCGGCGCCGCCGAACAGTCCCGCCTTGCCGCCGCGCTCGAGCGGGGCAAGCAGGTCGATCGCCTTGATGCCGGTCACGAAGATCTCGCGCGAGGTGATGCGGCGCTCGAGCGGCAGCGGGGCGCGATGGATGGGTGCGCGCTCCAGCTGCGGCAGCGGTTCCTTGCGGTCGATCGGGTCGCCGAAGACATCCAGCATGCGCCCGAGCAGTTCGGTTCCGACCGGCACGTCGAGCATGCCGCCCGTGTCCGCGACCGGCGCGCCACGAGCCAGCCCGTGCGTTGCGGTCAACCCGATGCAGCGCACGGTGTCGGCGCTGACGTGACTTTCGACCTCCATCACGATGCGGTGGTCGTCGCCGGCGCGCAGCGCCTGGTATCGCGGGGGCAGGGGCCGCGCGAAGTGCACGTCGACGACGTTGCCGCGCACGGCCAGCACGCGCCCCTCCCGCGCGGCTGGGCTCAATGGGCTCGGCATGCTGCGTGCTCCTCCAGCGGCGAGGGTCGCCGCCAGCGTCAATCAGGAATTTCAGGATGCCGCAAATCGCCGGATCATGCCATTCCGCGCGACCTCGAAATGCCCACGCGCGTCCGGCTCCGGGGCGTCAGCCTCCCTTCCTGAGCCGCCGCAACTTCTCGATCGCCCGCAGCTGCGCCGCCGCCCGCGCGAGCTCCGCCTGCGCCTCGGCGATCTCCATCGCGCCGGTCTTGTCGCGCAGCGCCTCTTCCGCCCGCTGCTTGGCGGCGAGCGCCGCCGCCTCGTCGAGGTCCTTCGCCCGCGCGGCGGTGTCGGCGAGGATCGTGACCTTGTGCGGCTGCACCTCGAGCGCGCCGCCGCCCACCCAGAACAGCTGCTCCTCCCCGCTCGCGTCCTGCACCCGCACCTCGCCCGCCTTCATGGTGGTCAGGAGCGGCGCGTGGCGCGGCGCGATGCCGATCTCGCCGCCGGAGGCCGGGGCGAACACCATCTTCGCCTCGCCGGCGAAGATCTCGCCCTCGGCGGAGACGATATCGACGTGGATCGTGTGGGTTTCGTGAGTGGCCATGGTCAGGTCAGCGTCTTTGCCTTCTCGGCCGCCTCTTCGATGCCGCCGACCATGTAGAACGCCTGCTCGGGCAGGTGGTCGCACTCGCCGGCGATGATGGCCTTGAAGCCGCGGATCGTGTCCTTGAGCGCCACGTACTTGCCGGGGCTGCCGGTGAAGACCTCCGCGACATGGAACGGCTGCGACAGGAAGCGCTGGATCTTGCGCGCGCGGAAGACGGTGAGCTTGTCCTCTTCCGACAGCTCGTCCATGCCGAGGATCGCGATGATGTCCTGCAGCTCCTTGTAGCGCTGGAGGATCGCCTGCACGCCGCGCGCGGTGTTGTAGTGCTCCTCGCCGATCACGAGCGGGTCGAGCTGACGGCTGGTCGAGTCGAGCGGGTCCACCGCCGGGTAGATGCCGAGCGAGGCGATCTGGCGGCTGAGCACGACGGTCGCGTCGAGGTGCGCGAAGGTCGTCGCCGGCGACGGGTCCGTCAGGTCGTCCGCGGGCACGTAGATCGCCTGCACGGAGGTGATGGACCCGGTCTTGGTCGAAGTGATGCGCTCCTGGAGCACGCCCATCTCTTCGGCCAGCGTCGGCTGGTAGCCCACCGCCGAAGGCATGCGGCCGAGCAGCGCGGAAACTTCCGTCCCGGCGAGCGTGTAGCGGTAGATGTTGTCGATGAAGAGCAGCACGTCGCGGCCCTTGCCGCCGGCCTGCTTCTGGTCGCGGAAGAACTCCGCCATGGTGAGGCCGGTCAGGCCGACGCGCAGGCGATTGCCCGGCGGCTCGTTCATCTGGCCGTAGACCATCGCGACCTTGGAGTTGGCCAGGTCCTTCTTGTCGATGACGCCCGACTCCATCATCTCGTGATAGAAGTCGTTGCCCTCTCGCGTGCGCTCGCCGACGCCGGCGAACACGGAGAGGCCCGAGTGCGCCTTGGCGATGTTGTTGATGAGCTCGAGCATGTTGACGGTCTTGCCGACGCCGGCGCCGCCGAACAGGCCGATCTTGCCGCCCTTGGCGAACGGCACCAGCAGGTCGATGACCTTGATGCCGGTCTCGAGCAGGTCCTGGCCGCCGGTCTGCTCGTCGTAGGACGGTGCCGGGCGGTGGATCGGCAGGAAATCCTTCGTCTTGATCGGACCGCCCTCGTCCTGGGGCTTGCCGAGCACGTCCATGATGCGGCCGAGCGTGCCCTCGCCGACGGGCACGGTGATCGGCGCGCCGGTCGACTTCACCGCGAGGCCGCGCTTGAGCCCTTCGGAGGAGCCCATCGCGATGGTGCGGACGATGCCGTCCCCGAGCTGCTGCTGCACCTCGAGCGTCAGGTCGTGGTCCGTGAGCTTCAGCGCCTCGTAGACCGCCGGGATTCCCTCGCGCGGGAATTCCACGTCGATCACCGAGCCGATGATCTGCACGATCTTGCCGGTCGAAGCCTGCGTGTTCTGTTTGTCCATGTTCGAGAAATCCTCGCGCTAAACCGCCGCCGCGCCGCCGACGATCTCCGAAATCTCCTTCGTGATCGCGGCCTGGCGGGCCTTGTTGTAAATGAGTTGCAGCTCGTCGATGATCTTGCCGGCGTTGTCGGTCGCGCTCTTCATCGCGACCATGCGCGCCGCCATCTCGCAGGCGAGGTTCTCGACCACCGAACGGTAAACCGTCGATTCGATGTAGCGCATCATGTATTGCGAGATCAGCTCGTCGGCCGCGGGCTCGTAGATGTAGTCCCAGCGCTCCTGGAGATCGCCGGCATCCACCGTCTCCGCCGGCAGCAGCTGCAGCATCGTCGGCTTCTGCGTCATCGTGTTGACGAAGCGGTTGCTGACGACATGCAGCCGGTCGATCTTGCCCTCCTCGTACAGGTCGAGCATCGCCTTGACCGTGCCGAGCAGGTCCGCAATGTGAGGCTTGTCGCCGAGTTGCGTGATGGAGGCCTCGACCGGGAGCTTCAGGCGGCGGAAGAACTGCATCGCCTTGCTGCCGATCAGGCACATGTGCAGGTCGATGCCCTTTTCGTGCCACTCGCGCGCGGCGGTCAGCACCTGCTTGAACACGTTGATGTTCAGCGAGCCGCAGAGGCCGCGATCGGAGCTGACGATGATGAGACCGACGCCCTTCATCTCGCGCTCGACCAGGTAGGGATGGTGGTGGTTCGGGTTGGCGACGCGCAGGTGCCCGATCACGCTCCGGATCTTGTCGGCGTAGGGGCGCGCGGCCTTCATGCGCTCCTGCGCGCGCCGCATCTTGCTCGCAGCGACCATTTCCATGGCCTTGGTGATCTTCTGCGTGCTCTTGATGCTCGCGATCTTGACCCGGATTTCCTTGGTGCCGGCCATGGAATCACCAGGCCCCGGTCGAAGCGAAGTCTTCGCAGACTTTCCGGTAACCGGCCTCGACGTCCTTGCTGAGCTCGGGCTTCTCGTTCACCTGCTTCAGGAAGTCGGCGTGGGTGGTCTTCGCGTAGGCCTGCAGCGCCTCCTCGAAGGCGACGATCTTCTTGCGATCCACCTTGTCCATGTAGCCGTTGTTGACGGCGTAGATGGAAAGCGCCTGTTCCGCGACCGACATCGGCGCGTACTGCTTCTGCTTCATCAGCTCGGTCACGCGCTGGCCGCGCTCGAGCTGGCGGCGGGTGGCCTCGTCGAGGTCCGAGGCGAACTGCGAGAAGGCCGCGAGCTCGCGGTACTGGGCGAGCGCGAGGCGGATGCCGCCGCCGAGCTTCTTGATGACGCCGGTCTGGGCCGCGCCGCCGACCCGCGACACCGAGATGCCCGCGTTCATCGCCGGCCGGATGCCGGCGTTGAAGAGGTCGGTCTCGAGGAAGATCTGGCCGTCGGTGATCGAGATGACGTTGGTCGGCACGAAAGCCGTCACGTCGCCCGCCTGGGTCTCGATGATCGGCAGGCCCGTGAGCGAGCCGGTCCTGCCCTTGATCCTGCCGCCGCTGACCTTTTCCACGTACTCGGCCGAGACGCGCGCGGAGCGCTCGAGCAGGCGCGAGTGCAGGTAGAACACGTCGCCCGGGTAGGCCTCGCGGCCCGGCGGACGGCGCAGCAGCAGCGAAATCTGGCGGTAGGCCCAGGCCTGCTTGGTGAGGTCGTCATAAATGATGACCGCGTCCTCGCCGTTGTCCATGAAGTACTCGCCCATCGCGCAGCCCGCGTAGGGCGCGATGTACTGCATGGAGGCCGGCGTCGAGGCGCTCGCCGACACGATGATCGTGTGCGCCATCGCACCGTGCTCCTCGAGCTTGCGGACGACGTTCGCGATCGAGCTCTGCTTCTGGCCGACGGCGACGTAGATGCACTTCACGCCGGTGCCCTTCTGGTTGATGATCGTGTCGATCGCGAGCGCGGTCTTGCCGGTCTGGCGGTCGCCGATGATCAGCTCGCGCTGGCCGCGGCCGATCGGCACCATCGAGTCGATGGCCTTGTAGCCGGTCTGGACCGGCTGGCTGACGCTCTTCCTCCAGATCACGCCCGGGGCCACGCGCTCGATCGGGGAGCGCTTGCTCGCCTTGATCGGGCCCTTGCCGTCCAAGGGGTTCCCGAGCGCGTCCACCACGCGGCCGAGCATCTCGGGGCCGACCGGCACTTCGAGGATGCGGCCGGTGGTCTTCACGGTCGCACCCTCGCCGATGTGGCGGTATTCGCCGAGCACCACGCAGCCGACGGAATCCTGTTCCAGGTTCAGCGCGAGACCGAAGGTGGTGTCCGGGAACTCGACCATTTCGCCGTAGGCGACGTCGGCGAGGCCGTGCACGCGGCAGATGCCGTCGGTCACGGAGACCACGGTGCCGACGTTCCGCTCCTCGGTCGCCGCTTCGAAGTTCTTGATCCGGGCCTGGATCAGGTCGGTGATTTCAGAGGCCTTGATGGACATATCCGCTCTTCCTTACTGATTCTGTAGCGCCGAGCCGAGCCGCTCGAGGCGGCCCTTCAGCGATCCGTCGATGACGAGGTCGCCGGCGCGCACGATGGCGCCTCCGAGCAGGCTCTCGTCGATCCGGGTATGCATGCGCACTTCGCGGCCGAGGCGCTTCGCCAGCGCCGCCTGCAACTTTTTCTGCTGCGGCGCCGCGATCTCGCGGGCCGCGATCACCTCCACGTCCACGACGTTCTCGACCTCCGCACGCAGTTTCCCGTACTGCGCCGCGATCTCGGGCAGCAGCGCAAGGCGGCGGTTCTCCGCCAGCGCCCTGAGAAAATTGCGGCCGGGCTCGCCCGCGGCCTGCTTCGACAACCCGCCCAGGAGATCCACGAGCTCCTCGCCCGTGACATGCGGGTTGCCGATCAGGCGCGAGACGCGCTTGTCGGCGGCCGCGACGGCCGCCGCGCCCAGCAGTTTGGACCAGGCCGCCACGTCTTTCGCGCCCTGCGAGAAGGCGAAGGCCGCCCGCGCATAGGGTCTCGCGATGGTCGCGCGATCAGCCATTTTGCGGCGCCTGCCTTTCCAGTTCCGCGGCCAGCTCGTCGAGCAGCGTCGCGTGGGCTTTCGCATCCACCTCGCGGCCGAGCACTTTCTGCGCCCCGGCGAGCGCCAGCGAAGCGACTTCCTTGCGTAGCTGATCCCGCGCGCGCGTCTTTTCGTTTGCCGCTTCGGCGTGGGCGGCCGTCACGATGCGTTCGCTCTCCTGCACCGCGAGGTTCTTGGCCTCGCCCACCAGCTCGCTCGAGCGCTTGTGCGCGATGTCCACGACCTGCACCGCCTTCTGGCGCGCCTCGGTCATGATCGCTTCCGAGCCATGCCGCGCCTCGGCCAGCTCCTTCTGGCCCTTCTCGCCCGCGGCGATGCCGTCGGCGATTTCCTTGCGGCGCTGCTCGATCGCCTTCATCACCGGCGGCCAGATGAAGCGCATGCAGAACCAGACGAAGACGATCATCGCGATCGTCTGCCCGATCAGTGTCAGGTTGAAGTCCATCGAGGCTCTCCCGCGATCAGCCGCCCGTGCCGGTCGCCTGCTGCAGCTGCCCGATGAAGGGGTTGGCGAAGGCGAAGAAGAGCGCCACGCCGACGCCGATCATCGCGACGGCGTCCAAGAGCGCCACCACGATGAACATCTTCGTCTGCAGCATCGGGGCGAGCTCCGGCTGGCGCGCGGCGCCCTCGAGGAAGCGGCCGCCCAAGAGGCCCATGCCGATGCCGACGCCGAGGGCGCCGAGGCCGATGAGGATCGCGACGGCAATCGCGGTAAATCCAATCACAGTTTCCATCTCAATCTCCTGGTCGAAAGATCAGTGATGTTCGTGCGCCTGCGCGAGGTACACGATCGTCAACATCATGAAAATGAACGCCTGCAGCAGCACGATCAACAGGTGGAACACGGCCCACATGAAATGCAGCGGCAGCTGCCAGATGCCGAGCAGTGCGATCAGCATGAAAATCAGCTCGCCGGCGTATAGGTTGCCGAAGAGCCGCAGCGACAGCGAGACGGGCTTTGCGAGCATCGACACGCCCTCGAGCGTCAAATTGAACGGCACCGCGGCCCAGTGGTTGAAGGGCTGAAGGGTCAGTTCCCTGGTAAAGCCCCAGCCGCCCTTGATCTTGACGCTGTAGTAGATCGTCAGCAGGAAGACGGAAATCGCCATCGCGAAGGTGACGTTGACGTCCGTCGTCGGCACGACGCGCAGGTGCTCGACGCCCGCGGCTCTGGCCGCCCAGGGCAGCCAGTCCACCGGGATCAGGTCCATGGTATTCATCAGCAGGATCCAGACGAACAGCGTCAGCGCGAGCGGCGCGATCACGAGGCTCTTGGGCGGGTGGCTGAAGGTGTCGCGGACGCTCTGGTCCACGAAGCCGACCACGATCTCGACAATGGCCTGGAGCGTGCCGGGCACGCCGGTGGTCGCCTGCTTCGCGACGCGGCTGAACAGGACAGTGAGAACGAAGCCGAGCAGGATCGCGAAGAACATCGAATCGACGTTCAGCGCCCAGAAATTGCCGTGGCATTCGTTCCAGACCCAGGCGCCGTCCTGCTTGCAGACGGTCAGGTTCTGGAGATGGTGGGAGATGTACTCGCCAGCCGAATGACCCGTTTCCGCCATGATCTCCTAGCGTCTCCCCTCGAACAGCAATCCCACGGGCAGGGCCAGCAGTGTTGCGATGTACCCGGTGAACAGAAACCCCGGGTGCAGCGGCTTCAAGGTCACGAAGACCGCAATGAACATGACGGCGGTCATCGCAAGCTTGCCCAGCTCGCCCAGCCAACCGGCCGCCAGCAGGCTCCTCGCGCTGCTGCCGGCTCGCGGCGACATCACTCTCGCCGCCAGAAATGCATTCGGGACGACGCCGATCAATCCACCCAGCAGGGTGGAGATGGCCTGGTCCGATCCCGACCAGAGCCAGACGATGCCGGCGAGCGTCCCCGCGACCGCGAGCTGCGCGAGCAGGATGTTGCGGACGGTCTGCATTACCCAGTCTCAAGCAACAAAAAAGCCACGTGGCCCCCCAAGCGGTCCGTGGCGTTTTCACGCGCAACAAGCAAGCCGCAGAGGCGGCCAAAACCGGGCGGCATTATAGAGGCCGGGGGGCTCACCGCACAACCGCGAAAAGCCGAAAAAACCTTTGTTCTTATGCGGGTTTAGGCGTGCCCGCGGGTGTCCTCCGGGCGGTTCAGCCGGTAGACGAAACAGGACTCGTCGCCGAAGCGGCGGCCCACGACATATTCGAATCCCAGGCGCTCGTAAAAGCGATGGGCCGGGCGATTGCGGGCGAGGGGATCGACCAGCACGGTGGTCACTCTCGGGTCGGCGAAGCTGCGCGCGATGGTCTGCTGCATCATCTGCGTGCCGTAGCCGCGGCCGAGGTCCGACGCCTCGCCGATCCAGAGGTCGATGGCGCGGTGGCCGGAGTCGATGCAGCCCCAGTACCTCGAGTCTTCCTTCTCCGGGTCGATGATCTGCACGAAGCCGACGGGCCGGCCGTCCACTTCGGCGATCAGCTGCTCGCGCCAGGCGGGTGAGCGTTTGAGTTCGGTTTCCCAGCTCCAGTCTTCGTCGCCGACAGCCGCGACGACGTGTGGCTGGCATTGCCAGCGCCGGAGCAGCGTCAAGTCGCCGGGTGTTGCGGGCCGGAGGGTCACGATTCCCGGCCCCGCCAGACGCCCGACCGGGTCAATTTTGGGATTCAAACTCACGGTCGACCCGGCCCCGGCCATTGTTTGGCCCGATCCCGCCGCCGCTGCCGGCGCCCTGGATGCGACTGCCCTGCCCGGGTGTCGGCCAGAGTTCCCGCGGCGTCGTATCGAACGCGAACTGGTCCGAGTCCAGGTAGCGCTGAAGGATCTCGTGAAGGATGTAACGCATGGTCAGGCCCTCCCCGGCCGGTCGGCCATCGCCAGCTGAGGGGCGCTGACGATGACCGCCGGCAGCGCCGCGACCTGCGGCAGGACGTCCGCAGGGGTGAGCTGGGTGAGCGGGCCGACCTCGATCACGCCGGTGCGGGCGGTCCCGGCGTGTCCCTTTTCGAAGGCGAGGCCGCTGGTGGCGACGACGGCCGCAGCGAGCACCGCCGAAAGGGCGCCGCGTGCATTGAAGCGGTTGCTGATGTTCATGACCCTGTCCTCTCTTTCCGTTTTCCCATCGATTTCCGATGGGGCTACTCTGGAGAGGCGGGGTCTTCGGAACAAACCGACTATCTGAATCCCGGTTAAGCCGGACTTAAAGGGGAATTCATAAGGGGACCAAAAAGGGACGGTCCCCTCTAGAGGGAAGCGTCCCCTCGGAGATCAAGGGGCCTGGCCCCCGAGGTCCGTGATCCCTGCACCGCCCGGGACAATGGCGTAGGGGCCGCGCCAGCGCTGCTGGAAGACCCGGTTGGCCTTGTCGACATAGTCCTTGACGGCCTCGAGCGTATCGGTCGAGGCCCCCGTCGAACGACCGGTCAAGGCAAGCGCCTGGTTGCTTCGCGCCGCGAATGCCGTCTTGGCCGGCAATTCTTTCTGAAGGTAGTGATCCTTGTAGCGCTTGAGCCAGGCGGTGTACTGCCCGGACGGCCCGAACCATTGCGGGCAGATCGTTCCGGTGTAGATCCCGTTCTTTTCTTTCAGGATCACCGCCCATTCATCCATGGCCCACGGCGGTACGTAGGATCCCTCGCCGTCCCCAAACGAGCCGCCCTGGCTCTCCACTTTCTTGACCAGCGCGTCGAATTTGGCGTCGTTCGGCGCCAGCGCTTTCGCGGTTGCGGCCTTGTAGCGCTCATGGAGCGTATCCAGCTCCTGCCGCATCGACTCGCGCTCCGTCGCGTACTGGTTCATCGTCTCGACATCCTGGTGGACGGCATCCGGCGCACTGGCCCGCATCATCGCCTGGGCCTTCGCGGGATCACTCGCCATCGCGTTCTGCATCGCCTCGGCCATCTTGAAGGGATCCGTCTCCTGGTTCTCGGATTCCTCCTGCTGCGTGCTGGAGTTTGCATCCGACACTTGCCGGATTTCGTCTTCCAGGGCGGAGAAGACGGCATTCGACTTTTCCATGTGCGTGTCCTGACTCCGATAGCAGGCCGTGGGCGCCGCGGGCACGCGGGCCCAGGGGTCTGCGGGCGCGTTGGCAGGCGCGGCGACCGCCGGGAACAGCAGAACTGAGAGCGCGGCCAGCAAGTGCCGCACCCGGATAGAATGCGATGTCATCGAAATCTCCCCTCTGCTTGTCTGGCCCGACTATTGCGGGTTGTCGCAGCCTCCGAGCTTCCTGCCGGACAGCTTCATCGTCATGCTCATGTCCTCGCCGGTCATCAGGACCTGGCCTTCATAGGCGTCCGTGCCGTTGAAATGGATCTCGCCCTCGCCGGTCATCGGCGGGGACTCGCAGACCATCGTCCAGGTCACCGATGTCTCGGTCTGGTTCATGTTCGAGGTCGTGCAGTTCTGCGACGGGTCGTTGGAGACCGGCGGCTGAGTCCACTGCGCCTTCGAACAGAATTGCAGCTTCATTGGCGGCGGCGAAAAAGGCATTCCGGGCATGATCATCTGGGTGGTCGATTCCCAGAGGACGCCGGGCGGGTCCTCAGCACTGGCGGGTGCAAGGGTCAGGAATGCGATCGCTGCGGCCGCCAGCAGAGCGCCGGACCGCTGCCATGGCTTGGTCATTTATGTCCCCTTCCTTTCTAGGTGTGAGTCGTGCCGGGGTGAAGCGTGATATGCGCCCCATCAGGAACGCGTGTCAAGGGGTGGGCCATTCGAACGCGTCAATTGATATGCGCGAGGATCCCGTCCAGCTCGTCGAGGCTGTGATAGCTGATCACGAGCTTGCCCTTGCCGGTCGTGGCGTGCTGCAGCTCGACCGAGGCGCCCAGCTTGTCGGCCAGGTCGTTCTCGAGCCGCAGGATGTCCGGGTCCTTCGAGCGCGACTTGCCGGACTTGCTCTTGCCCAGCCCCGCATGCGCGAGCAGCCGCCGAACGAGCGCCTCCGTCTCGCGGACCGACAGGCCCTTCTTGGCGACCAGCGAGCCGACTTCGGCCTGCTGGCGCGCAGCCGGCAGCGACAGGAGGGCGCGGGCGTGGCCCATCTCGAGTTCCCGCTTTTCGATCAGCGGGCGAATGGCCTGCGGCAGTTCGAGCAGGCGCAAAAGATTCGACACCGCCGCACGGGAACGGCCCACCGCTTCCGCGGCCTGCTGGTGGGTCAGCTCGAATTCGGTGATGAGGCGCGAGAGCGCGAGCGCTTCCTCGAGCGGGTTCAGGTCTTCGCGCTGGATGTTCTCGATGAGGGCGAGCGCGACGGCGTGCTCGTCGTCGATATTCCGGAGCACGGCCGGAATCTCGTGCAGGCCCGCCAGCTGCGCCGCGCGCCAACGGCGCTCGCCGGCGACGATCTCGTAGCGCTGCGGCTCGCCGGGCTGCGCAGCTCCCACGGGGCGCACCACGATCGGCTGGACCACGCCCTGGGCCTTGATCGAGTCGGCCAGTTCGGCGAGCGAGTCCTCCCGCATGTCCACGCGCGGCTGGTAGCGGCCGCGCGACAGGAGATCCACCGGCAGGTGCATGAGCTGCTCGCGCGCGGGCGGTACGCCCGGCGCCAGACGCGGCTTGGCCTCACCGAGCAAGGCTTCGAGTCCACGCCCCAAGCCGCGTTTCTTGTCGCTCATGGCCGCCATCCTAACTCACGGATCGAAGGGGACGCGCCCCTTCACGAATATGAAGGGGCGCGTCCCCTTCGCGAATATGAAGGGGCGCGTCCCCTTCAGGTGGGGATGATGAGGCGGGCGATGCAGCCGGAGGCGCCGTTGCGGTTCCGGAGCGAGAGCGTGCCGCCGTGGGCCTCGGCGACCTGGCGGGCGAGCACGAGGCCGATGCCGCTGCCGCCCGGCTTGGTGGTGAAGAACGGCACAAACAGGTTGTCGGGGTTCGCGACGCCGGGACCATTGTCCTCGACCTCGAACACCACGCTGTCCTTGCCGCGGATCGCACGCAGCTCGACCGGTGCGGCGCCGCGCGGCGTCGCCTCGACGGCATTTCGCACCAGATTGATGAGCGCCTGCTGTATCTGGTCCGCGTCGCCCCGCAGCTTCAGGCCGTCCGCGGCCGCGAATTGTACCCGGCCGGGCGGCTGGACCGCCGCCACCTGGCGCAGCAAGGCAGCGGGATCGCAGTCGGATATCGTCGGCTCCGGCATGCGGGCGAGCTCGCTATAGCGGGAAAGAAACCGCCGCAGCGACTCGGCACGCTCCGCGACCAGCGCCAGATTGTGAGCAAGATCTTCCCGCTCGGCCTGGTCCGGGGATCCGGCGGCGAGCGCGTCGCGGCTGGTCTCGATCACCGACTTGATCGGCGCCAGCGAGTTGTTGAGCTCATGCCAGATCACCCGGATCAGCCGCCGCCAGGCCCGGCGCTCCTCGTCGCGCAGCGCCTGGCTCAGGTCCGTCACGACCAGCAGGCGAAACGGCCGGCCGCCCTCGTGGAACACTTCCCGCATGATCTGCCAGCGGCCCGCGCGGCCCGGGAAGGTGTGCGACTCGTTCGAAACCGTCGGTCCTTCGAGCAGGCCCTCCAGCCCGGTCTCGGCAGCCGACCGGCCCATCAGCGCGTCCGGGTGCCGCCGCATCAGCTCGCCCGCCGCCCGGTTCGCGAGCCGGATGCGGTCCTCGCCGTCGAAGGCGAGCACCGCGACGTCAATCTCGGCGAGCACCTTGTTGAGGAGCGCGGACGCTTCCAGCGCCGCGAAGCGCTGCGAGCGCAGGGTCGCCCCGAGCCGATTCGCCTCGAGCACGATGTCGCCCATCGCGTCGCCCTTGCGCGCGTGGCGGCCGCGGATGCCGTAGTCTCCGCCGCGCAGCGCCTCGAGCAGGTTCGCGATCGAGCGCATCGGATCGACGGTCGCGTTGTGCACCGCGACCGCGCATCCGACCCAGACGCCGATCAGCACGACGACGATCAGGCGATGCACGGAATCCGCCAGCGGCGCGTCGCGCAGCAGCAGGAACGCCGTCAGGAGCGCGGGAAGTCCGCCGGCCAGCGCAAGCACCACGATGCGCGTCTGGAACGGCAGGCCCCTGCGGCGCATCACCGGTCGCGTGCGCAGGGGTTGTCGTGCTTCGATTTCTTCCGCCACCGCGCGGGAGTTTGCGCGTTCGCAGTGTGCGGCGCCAGTTTCACAAAGCGCATCGGTCTGCCGATTCCCGGGAGTATGCTGGCCGTCAAAGCGCGCGGGGCGGGATCGATTAATGGATCGCAAGGAGCACTGGGAGCGCGTCTATCGCAGCAAGGCGCCGGGGTCTTCCCCGCGCTAGATTTCGTCCGCTTTCAACCCCAGCTTTTCCAGCCGCCGGTACATCGCGCTGCGCGACAGGCCGAGCGCTTCCGCCGCGGCCGGCACGCTGTTGCCATTGCGCCTGATCGCCGAGCGAATCAGCGCGCGCTCGGCATCCTCCAGGCTCATCTCCTCGAGCGTCGGCGGCGCCTTCGACGCCGACAGCCGCAGGTCGGCGGAGCCGATCTCGTTCCCCTCCGCGAGCAGGAGACTTCTCTCCACGACGCTGTTGAGCTCGCGCACGTTGCCGGGCCACGCATATTGCTGAAGCGCGGCGAGCGCGCCGGCGTCGAAGCCCTTCACCGCGCGTGCGTATTGCGCGGCTTTCCGCTCCAGCTGCGCGGTCGCGAGTTCGACGATCTCCTCGGGTCGCTCGCGCAGCGGCGGCAGCCGGATCTCGACGGTGTTGATGCGAAACAGCAGGTCCTCGCGGAAGCGTCCGTCGCGGATCATCGCCGCGAGGTCGGCGTTGGTCGCCGAGACGACGCGGACGTCTGCGCGCTGGGTGCGCGACGAGCCGACACGCTCGTACTCGCCGGTCTCGAGCGCGCGCAGCAGCCGCGCCTGCTGGGCCGGCGGCACGTTGCCGATCTCGTCGAGGAACAGCGTGCCGCCGTCGGCGAGCTCGAATCGCCCGGCCCGGTCGGCCTTGGCATCGGTGAAGGCACCCTTCACGTGGCCGAACATCTCGCTCTCGAACACCGACTCCGGCAAGCCGCCGGCGTTCACGGCGATGAAGGATTTCTCGGCCCGGCCCGACCAGTCGTGGATCAGCTTGGCGAGCAGGCTCTTGCCGGTGCCGGGCTCGCCGGTGATCAGCACGCTCGCGTCCGAGCGTGCGATCTGGCGCGCGAGGCGCACGACGTCCTGCATCGGGCGGGAGCTGGCGACGAGGCTGGTGCCGTCGCTGGCGCGCAGCAGCGCGTTCTCGTCCGCAAGCCGCCGGCCGCGCTGCTGCGCCTGCGCGAGCGCCACCTGGTTTTTCAGCACGCTGAGCAGGCGCTGGTTGTTCCAGGGCTTCTCGAGGAAGTCGTTGGCGCCGTTTCGCATCGCGTTGACGGCGACCTCGACCGAGGCCCAGGCCGTCATGACGACGACGGGCAGGTCCGGATGCAGGCGGTGCAACTGCTCGACGAGTGCAACGCCCTCCTCGCCGGAAGTCGTGTCGCGCGAATAATTGAGGTCCACGAGCGCGACATCCACGTGCTCGCGCGCGGCGATGTCCAGCACCCCGGCGGGCGAGGTCGCGGTAGCGACCTCGAAGCCCTCGCGCCTCAGCAGGAGCTTCAGCGCCGAGAGGATATCCGCCTGGTCATCCGCAACGAGTATGCGCGGCTGCATCAGGCGGATCGTGCACGGGCCTCACTCGTAGCGCAATGCAGCCGCCGGATCGACCTTGAGCGCGCGGCGGGTCGGCGTCAGGGTCGCTGCGACCGCGACGACGATCATCAACGCGAGGACCATGCCGTAGATGCCCGGGTCGTAAGGGCTGACCTCGCCCAGGATGTCGCCGAGGCCGCGGCCCATCAGCGGCAGCAGCGCCATGCCGATCGCGACGCCGATCAGGATCTGCAGGCCGCTCGCGCGCATCACCATGCGCAGGATGCGCCCGTCGTCCGCGCCGAGCGCGCGGCGCACGCCGATCTCGCGCGTCCGCTGCCCGACGTGGAAGGCGAGCACGCCGAAAAGCCCCGCGGCCGCCAGCACCAGCGCGACGCCGGCGAACACCGCGAACATCGTGCCGATGATGCGGAAGCCCGCGGTGCGGATCACGCGCGACTCGTCGAAGGTGCGCAGCCAGTAGAGCGCCAGGTCGGGGTCGGTCTGCGCGAGCGCGGTGCGCACGGGCCCGATCAGCGAGCGCGGGTCGCCCTCGCCGCGCACGGCGATGCTGAGGAAACGCCCTGGCTCCTGCAGTGTCGAGAAATAGACCAGCGGCTTGTCTTCGCCGGTTTCATCCTGGATCACGTCCGGCACGACGCCGACGATGGTGTACCAGGTCTTGTCCTCGTCGAGGTCGAACCTGACGCGCTTGCCGATCGGCGAATCGCCCTTGAACATCTCGCGCGCCATCTTTTCGTTGATGACGGCGGCCGTCAGCGAGTCCTCGCGGTCCCGGCTGTCGAACACGCGGCCCCGGGTCGCGGCGAGTCGGAAGATGTCGAAGTACGACGGGCTGGCGGTCACATGGTTGACGAACGGCTTGGTCGCGGTGTCGCCGTAGTCGCGGCCCTCGATGGATACCGGGCCGTCGCTGCTGCCGTGGCCTGGCAGCGAATCCATGACCGCTGCCGACCGGATGCCCGGCTGCGCCTGGATGCGGGTCAGCAGCGTGTCCCAGAAGCGGACCTGGTCCGACCTTTCCGGATACGTGCCGGCGGTCAACCCGACGCGCGCGGTCATGACGTCGTCGGTCTCGACGCCGACGTCCGAAAGCGTCGCGTTCACCACGCTCTTGGTCATCAGGGCCGAGACGCCGAGCAGCAGGCAGGCGAGCGCCACCTCGACGACCACGAGGCCCCAGGCGATCTTGCCGATCGCAAGGCCGGTGCCCGTGCGGCCGCCATCGCGCAGCAGCGAGTCGAGCGAGGGCCGCGACGCGCGGATCGCGGCGGGAAGTCCCGCGACCAGCGTCGACAGCAGCGCGGCGCCCACCGCAACGCCCGCGGCGCGGTAGTCGATTTCGAAGCGCCACCAGCTCGGGCTGTCCTGCATCAGGCGCGCCATCGCGAGCTGCATGCCGTCCAGCGCGATGGAGGCGAGCAAGAGGCCGATCACGGTCGCGATCGCGCTGATCACGAAGCCTTCGGCGAGCATGTGCACGACCAGGCGGCCGCGCGAGGCGCCGAGGGCCGAGCGCACGGTGGTCTCGCGCACGCGGTAGGCCGAACGCGCGAGCAGGAGATTGGAGACGTTCGCGCAGGCGATCAGGAGCACGAAGCCGACCGCCACCAGCAGCGTCGTGATGAGCGTCTTGCCCTCGTCACCGATGAAGCCCGCGGCGATCGGCACGACTTCAAAGTGGCCGTTGAAGGCCTGCTGTCCGACCTCCGCCTTGATGGCGGCGGCGGCAGGCGCGAGCTCCTGCTGCGCGAGGTCGGGATTGCTCCCGGCTCGCAACCGCCCGAACACCTGCACGTCCACGCCATCCGTGCGCTGGGTGCGCAGGGGATCCTGCTGGTTTGCGACCCAGAGCGCGGCCCGGGTCGGGAACGAGTAGCCCTTGGGCATGACCCCGATGATCTCGGAGGTCTTGCCATTGACGCGCACGGTGCGCCCAATGACCTTCGGATCCGCATCGAAGCGCTCGGTCCAGAGCGCGTGCGAAAGGACGACCACCGGCGCCGCGCTCTCGATCGTGTCGCGCGGGAGGATGCTGCGCCCGAGCTCGGGCGCGACGCCGGCTACGTCGAAAATGTTGCCGTCGGCAAAGGCGCCGTCGTATCGCTCCGCCTCGCCGTCGCCGGTCAGGTAGGTGGTGCCGACGTAAACGCTGCCGAGGGCCTCGAACTGCGTCGCCGCCTCGCGGACTTTCAGGTAGTCCCTCGGCAGCATGGACTCGTCGTAGTCGCCGGTCTTCTGGCCGTCGACCGTGGCGATCGTGTAGAGGCGGTCGGCATGCGGGTACGGCGGCGGCTTCATCATCAGCGTGTCCGCCACGCCGTACATGAAGATGACGGCGCCGAGGCCGAGCCCCAGCACGCCGGATGCCAGCGCCGTGAACGCCGGCGCGCGGCCGAGACCGGTCACGGCCGCTTTCAGCTCCTCGACGAATGCTCGCATCGGGCTCTCCTCAGGCCTTGGCCGCGCGGCGCTGCGACAGGTCGATCAGGGTGTTTTCGTCCACGACGCGCCCGTCGAAGAGCTGGACCTTGCGGTCCGCGTAATCGGCGTAGCGCGGGTCGTGGGTCACCATGCAGATGGTCGAGCCTTCGCGATGCAGCTCGCGCAGCAGGCTCATGACCGCCTCGCCGTTGCGCGAGTCGAGATTGCCCGTCGGCTCGTCGGCCAGCAGGATCGAGGGACGCCCGGCGAGCGCCCGGGCGACGGCGACGCGCTGCTGCTGGCCCCCGGAGAGCTGCGCCGGGTGGTGGTTCACGCGGTGCGACATGCCGACGCGCTCGAGCGCGTGCATGGCCGCCTTGCGGCGCTCGTCCCCGCTCATGCCGCTGCGGTAAGTGAGCGGCAGTTCCACGTTCTGGATCACCGTCAGGTCTCCGATCAGGTTGAAGGCCTGGAAAATGAAGCCGATGCGCTCGTTGCGCACTTTCGCGCGCGCCACCGGCGCGAGGACCGTGACGTCCTGGCCGTCGAGCGTGTACTTGCCGTCGGTCGGCGTGTCGAGGAGACCGAGGAGCGCGAGCAGCGTGGACTTGCCGCAGCCGGACGGCCCGGAAATCGAGAGGAACTCGCCCCTGGCGACTTCGAGGTGGATGCCGTCGAGCGCGTGCGTCTCGAGGTCGTCCGTGTAGAAGACCTTGGTGACGCCGTCGAGGCGGATCATGGCTTGTTCCTGCATCAGCTTTCTCCGTTTTGCCCTAGTCGATGACCAGCCGGTCCTTGCCGGACCATTGCGTCGTGTCCGCGAGCGCCACGATGTCGCCGGGCTCGAGCCCTTCGAGGACGACGATCTGGTTCACGGATGCCTTCCCGAATTTCACCGGCACGCGCTCGGCGACGCGCTCGCCCGCGCGCGCGCGGAATACCGTCGTCGCGGAATTGGACTGCGCACCGACCGGGCGTCCGACGTAGCGCACGTTCTTCAGGGTCTCGATCGCGACCGTGCCGTCGACCGAGAGGTCTGCACGCGCCTGCGTAGGCAAGTCTTCCTCGAACTCGACCTCGACGCGCACGGCCCCCGCGACCACCGCCGGGTCCACGCGCACGACGCGGCCTCGCACGAGGCGGTCGCGCATGTCGATCACCGCGGGCAGGCCGGCCGCGAGGTCACGCGCGTCCAGCTCGGGGATGCGAAGTTCCGCGAACAGCGTGCCGGGCTTGGCGACGCGGGCGACGTTCGCGCCCGGCGCGAGCTGCTGGCCTTCCTGCACGGGCACGCTCTGGACCACGCCCTCGAGGCCGGCGCGGACCTGAAGCGAATCCGCGGCGAGGCGGGTCTCCTCGGCGGAGCGCTCGAGCTGGCGCAGGCGGGCCTGGCGCGCCTCGAGCTGCGCGCCCACGGCGGAGTCGAGCGCGGCGAGGCGCTGCTCCTCGATCTTGGCGCGCTCGCCGAGCTGATCGGCGAGGATCTTCGAACGGGAGTACTGCAACTCGGAAACCGCCTGCATCTCGAAGGCGCGCTGTTCGGCCACGGCCTGGAGGCGGGCGGACTCGGCGGTCGCGCGGGCCTCGGCGAGGGAGGAGCGGCGGTCCAGGCGTTGGCTTTCGAGCTCCAGCCGCGCGGCGGCGAACTCGGCGCGGGCGGCCGCGACTTCAAGCGCGGCGGCATCGGCCGCGCGCTCGACCTCGGGATTGGAGAGCTGGACAACGACAGTGTCGGGCACAACCGCTTCGCCTGCGCGCACCAGCACGCGGTCGACACGCGCATCGACCCGGGTCGAGAGCCATCGGGCTTCGCGAGGCTGGAGCACGCCGGGGCCGCGCACCTTTCTTTCGAGCGTGCCCTCCTTCACTTCGTCGAGGTAGAGCTGCTCGCGCGCGACCGAGGGCGCACCGGGCTCGAGCTTCGCGATGCCGAAGGCGACACCCGAGAGGGCGACGAGGAGTCCGGCCGCCAGGGCCAGCTTCCTGTGCTTGAGGGGGAACTTGTCCTTGATGCGGGGACGGTCCATCAGATCACCAGGGTCTGGATGCCGGCGAGTGCACGCAGCTCCGGGAGCATCGTGCGAACGTCGGGTCTCGTGCAGGCCGGGCGCAGCACCCACAGCGCGATCAGGAGGCCGAGCGCCACCGCGATGAAGGCGCGGGTCAGCTGGACTTCCGACGGCGAATCGCCGCAGCCCATGGCCGCGACCGGTTCAGCCCTGGGGTTCGGCATGGGCCTTGACGTCCGCCAGCTGCACTTCGCGCCGGCCGATCACTTCGACCGCCGGCAGCGAGGCGATGACCAGGCCGCCGGCCTCGATCGGCGTCAGGTTGCCGATTTCGATGACTCCGCGCGGCAGCGCGCCTTCGTGCCCGCGTTCCAGCGTCAGGCCGGTGAGCCCGACGATGACGACCGCCGCGAACGCCGCGATCCCGGTGTTGCGATTGAACAAGGTCTTCATGGCTCTCTCCTCATCTCGGTTTCGATGCGGCACTCGCCGCTTGCTGATAGATAGAGCAAGGACCGTGCCAAAATGGTTTGAAACTTCCTAAGTGATTGATGTTGTTTATGTTTTAGTAATTCGAGGCTTCGGCCGACAGCGGCCCGGCATCGCCCGTCGGGCGCGGACATCCCGCTCGTGGGACACCCCGCAGGCACCCGGTCCCGGAACCGGGACGCTCGAAGGGGACGCACCCCTTCATATTCGTGAAGGGGTGCGTCCCCTTCAGAAAGCTAGTTTTCGGAGGTCAAATAGGGGACCGAAGACTGCGGCGCTGTCTCGGGCTCGGGCTCGGGCTCGGGTTCCTGCCCTGACTCCGGTTCGGGCGCCGAGGATTCGGGCGCCGGCTCCGGCTCCGGTTCAGGCTCTGGTTCCGGCCCTGGCTCCGGCTCTGCCGCGGCTGCGGCGAGATCCTGGTAGTAGCCCTCGGGATCCTCGATGCGGCGGACCATCTCGCCCGCGAGCGCGAGGTAGGCGAGTGCGCCGCGCGAGTCCTTGTCGTGCAGCATCGCGGGCACGCCGAACGACGGCGCCTCCGCCAGGCGGACATTGCGCGGGATGATGGTGCGGAACACGCGGTCGCCGAAATGCTCAATGAGCTGCGCCGCCACGTCGTTCGAGAGGTTGTTCCGCGGATCGAACATCGTGCGAAGGATCCCCTCGACTGCGAGCTTCGCGTTCACGGAGTCGCGGATCTGCTCGATCGTGCTGATCAGCCCGGAAAGCCCTTCGAGCGCGTAATACTCGCACTGCATCGGAATCAGCACGGAATCCGCGGCCGTCAGCGCGTTGACCGTGAGGATATTGAGCGCCGGCGGGCAGTCGATGACCACGATCTCGTAGCGGTCCTGGACCGGCTGCAGGGCGCGCTCGAGTCGATGCTCGCGGCCCGCGAGCATCGTGAGGAGCCGCACTTCGGCGGCCGTCAGGTCCTGGTTTGCCGGCAGCAGGTCGAAACCCGCGCTTTCGATCGTGACGATCGCGTCCACGATGTTGCAGTCGCCAAGCAGCACGTCCGTCGCCGACCGCTCGAGCGAGCGCTTGTCCACCCCGCAGCCCATGGTCGCGTTGCCCTGGGGGTCGAGATCGATCAGCAGCACGCGCCGGTGCATCGCCGCGAGCGAGGCGGAGAGGTTCACGGCGGTGGTCGTCTTGCCGACCCCGCCCTTCTGGTTTGCGACCGCGATAATTCGTTTCATCACTCGGAACCTAAACCCTAGCAAGTTCGACGAGACAACGCTCGGCATCGAGGCCCGGGACCCGGATCGGATGCACGGCGAGGGCCCTCCAGCCTGTAGGAATGGCCTTCAGCTCCGCCTCCGGCCGCTTGCCTTTCATGGCCAGCAGCCGGCCGCCCCGCCCGGCCAGGTGACCGGCGACCCGCACGAAATTGGCCAGCGACCCGAGCGCGCGGGCGACGACGCTGTCGAACGGGGCGGCCGGGCGGCAGGCCTCCGCGCGCCCCTGCACGACCTCGACATTGGGCAGGCGCAGCTTCTCGACCGCATGACGCAGGAACCCGGCCTTCTTCCCGGTCGATTCGATCAGCGTATAGCGGCGGTCCAGGTCCGCGACCGCGAGCGGCAGGCCCGGAAACCCCGCGCCCGCGCCGACGTCCGCCACGCGCAGGCCCCTCAGGCGCGGCAAGATCGCGAGCGAATCGAGCAGGTGCTTGTCCACGACCTCCAGGGGCGCGGTAATCGCCGTGAGGTTGAAGCGGGCGTTCCAGTCCGCAAGCTCGGCGAGGAGGCAGAGCAGCGCCTCCACCTGGGCCGGCTCGAGCGCAAGGCCGAGCTCCTCGATGCCCGCGACCAGCCGCGACTCGACCGCGCCTTCCACGTCAGGCAATCTTGACGACCGTGCGCCCGATGATGCGGCTCTTGACGTAATCATCGAACGCCGACGGCAGCCCGTCGAAACCGATCGTGCGCGTCACCAGCCGGTCGAGATGCCGCGGCTTGAGGTCGGTCGCGAGCCGCTTCCAGATCTCGACCCGCACCTCGCGCGGCATGGACGAGGAGTTGACGCCCAGCAGGCTCACCCCGCGCAGAATGAACGGCATCACGGTCGTTTCGAGCTTGTGGCTCGCGGCAAGCCCGATGCTGACGATGTTGCCCCAGTTGTCCACGGTGCGCGTGAGCCAGGTCAGGACCTCGCCCCCGAGGCTGTCGATCGCGCCTCCCCAGAGCGCCTTCTCGAGCGGCCGCCTGCCGAGGTCGATCTCCTGGCGGCGCAGGATTCTCGATGCGCCGAGTGCCTTCAGGTGCGCGTCGGCCTCCGGCTTGCCGCTCACCGCAACGACCTCGTAGCCGAGCTTCGCCATCAGATCCACCGCGACCGAACCGACGCCGCCGGAAGCGCCGGTCACCACGATCGGTCCCATCGAGGGTTTCTGCCCGTTCCGTTCCATGCGGTCGATCGCGAGGCCGGTGGTGAAACCCGCCGTGCCGAGCGCCATCGCCTCGAACAGGCTGAGGCCTTCGGGCAAGGGGATCACGGAATCGCCCGCGGCGCGCGCGTATTCCGCATAGCCGCCGTCCAGCGTCTCGGAATGGCCGCAGCCGGTGACCAGCACGGGCTGTCCGGCCTTGTAGCGCGCGTCGGACGAGCTCGCCACTTCGCCGGAGAAATCGATGCCGCCGTTCAGCGGGTACTTGCGCAGGATTTTCCCCGCGCCGGTCGCCGCCAGCGCGTCCTTGTAGTTGATGCTCGAATACTTCACACGGATGACGACGTCGCCCGGCGTGAGCGCGTCCGCCGCCATCTGCTCGAAGCCCGCGGCGACCCCGCCCTCGCGCTCGTGAATCCTGAATGCCTTGAATGCGTTCATGTCACTTCCTGTCCAGCCAGACTTCGATGCCCTGGCAATTGAGCTCGATGTCGCCGTCGAGCAGCCGGTGGCGCTCGCCATCGTCCCGCGGAAAGCCGTGCGCGTCGAGCCAGGCCGACATCATGGCGAACATGGCATGTCTCAGCTTCAACGCGCGGTCAAGCGCATCGCGGTAGCGCAGGCCGAGATCGGCGTAGGCGACGACCCGTTCCTTCATCTCCCGCGAGAGGCGCCCCAGGTCGCGGACTTCCGCATAGTGCGTGAGGAATATCGAGCGCGGCGCGTAGGACATCAGCCGGTCGACCGAGCGGCAGAGCGCCTCCGGGTCGAAGTGCACCGGCGTCGTCGTGGGAAAGATGAACTCGCGGCCGTCCACGTCGAAGTCGCGGTAGGAGATGCCGAAGGTGTCGCCCGAAAAGATGAGCTCGTGCCCGCGGTCCACGATGCAGTAATGATGCAGGGCGTGGCCGGGCGTGTGGATCAGCTCGAACTCGCGCCGGCCGAGGGTGATCCTGGCGCCGTCGTCGGGCACGAAGATCCGCGATGGGTCGATGGGAACGATCTCGCCGTAGAGCGCGCGGTACTGCTCTTCCCCATAAACGGCGATCGAGCCCGCGACCAGCTTCGAGGGCCTGACGAGGTGCGGTGCCCCGCGCGGATGCACGGCGCAGCGCGCATTCGGCAGCGCCTGCATGAGCGCGCCCGCGCCGCCCGCGTGATCGAGGTGCACGTGCGTCGCGAGCACCCAGTCGACATCGGCCGGGTCGATATCCTTCTCCTCGAGCGCGCCGAGGAGGTTCGGCAGCGAATGCGTCGTGCCGGCATCGACGAACGCCGCGCGGCCGTCGTCCACGACGAGGTGCGAGGCGGCGAGTCGCGGGCGCACGTAGTCCGCGTCGATCGCGGTGATGCCGGCGCGGAAGTCGGTCAGCTTGGAGGCGATGCCCTTCATGCAAGCCGATGGTCGAGATACTTGTTGAACGCGGCCATGAACTTCGCGAGCACTTCCCTCGTGCCGTCGTCGGAGACATTCCCCTCGTCGTCGATCAGGCCCGGCGTGAACTGGATATAGGTTTCCGGCGAAACCATCTGCGGGGACGCCACGGCCCCCAGCACGCTGTGCAGCTCCCGTTGTGCAACCGCGGTTCCGATCCTTCCGGTCGAGGCGCCGATCACCGCCGAGGGCTTGCCCTTGAAGGCATTGCTGACTTTTGGCCGGCTGCCCCAGTCAATCGCGTTCTTGAGGCCGCCGGGAAGGCCGCGGTTGTACTCCGGAGTCACGAAGAGAAGCGCGTCGGACTGCTCCAGGGATTCCTTGTACGCCTTGGCCGGCGCCGGAAAATCCGCATCGTAGTCGTAGCTGTAGAGCGGCAGGTCTCGGATCGGGATTTCCTCGAGCTCAAGCCCTGCGGGGGCCAGGCGCGCGAGCGCCTTCGCAAGCTTGCGGTTGATGGACGCCTTCGCGAGGCTGCCGACGATGTAACCCACTCGATAGGCCGTCATGACTCCTCCGCGCGCATGATCGCACGGTCAGCGGCTAGAATCCGCGCATGAAAAATCTCATCATTCTCCTCGCCCTGCTGTCCTGCAACGCCGGCGCGGCGGAAGTCGAGCGCGTCATTCGCGGCGAACTCGCAATCGAGGGCATTCCCGAGATTCCGGCCGGGTTGAGGCAGCGCATGCGCCGCTATCAGTTCACGCGCAGCGCCTCGTTCGCGGACTGGACGGCGGACGGCCGGCTCACGGTCTCGACGCGCTTCGGCAACACGAACCAGCTCCACGTCGTCGACCGGCCGCTGGGCGCGCGGCGCCAGATCACTTTCTTCGACGAGCCGGTCAACGGCGGAAGCTGGTCGCCGACGGGCGCACGCGGGGGCATCATTTACGCGCGCGATGCGGGCGGCAACGAGAATTACCAGCTCGAATACCTGGACCCGGCCGCGGGCGCGGACCCGGTGCGGCTCACGAACGGCGAAGGCCGCGCGGACGAGGGCGTCTGGTCGCCGGACGGGACGAAATATGCCTTCCAGTGGACGGTTCGAAACGGCGTGGCCTCGGACGTGTACGTCGTCGACCCTCTCGATCGCCGCCCGCCCGAACGGGTGTTCGAGGCGCCGGGAACCGGCTGGTTCGCCGTCGACTGGTCTCCCGACGGCAAGTCGCTGCTGCTCATCCACTGGGTCTCCGCCAATGAGAGCTATCTCTGGGCGTACGACCTCGCGTCGCGCGAGAAGCGGGAGGTCGAGCCCGCAAAGGTGAAAGCCGCGCGCGGGGGGAATTTCTCGCGCGACGGCAAGGGCGTCTACCTGGCATCCGACCTGGGCACCGAATTCCGCACGCTGCGCTATTTCGACCTCGCCACCGGAAAGACCACGCAGCTCACGGATCACATTCCGTGGGATGTGGACAGCTTCGCCCTCTCCCGGGACGGGCGCTACCTGGGCTATGTCGTCAACGAGGACGGCGCGAGCCGGCTCGGCGTGATGGACCTCGTGCATCACGCGGACCTGATCCCGCCGGAGCTTCCGTTCGGCGTGATCGGCTCGCTCGGCTTCGACCCGGCCGGCCATCGGCTCGCGTTCAGCCTGCAGACGCCGGTGCAGCCGACGGACGTGTTCGTGTGGACGCTCGCCGACGGCGGCCTCGAGCGCTGGACGGAGAGCGAGATCGGCCCGGTGGACACGAAGCGCTTCGTTGCGCCGACGCTCGTGCGCTTCCCGTCTTTTGACCGGTTCCGGGGCAAGTCGCGCGAAATCCCGGCCTGGCTGTACAAGCCGGCAGGCCCCGGCCCGCACCCCGTGCTGATCAGCATCCACGGCGGACCGGAGTCGCAGGCGCAGCCGGCGTTCAGCACGTCGGTTCAGCAATGGGCCGCGGAGCTCGGCTACGCCGTGATCCAGCCGAACGTGCGCGGTTCGAGCGGCTATGGCAAGACCTACCTGACGCTCGATAACGGGATGAAGCGCGAGAACTCGGTGCGCGACATCGGCGCGCTGCTCGACTGGATCGCGACGCAGCCGGACCTCGATTCAAGGCGCGTGGTCGTGATCGGCGGTTCCTACGGCGGCTACATGTCGCTCGCGACGATGACTCACTTCAACGATCGCCTCCGCGGCGGCATCGACATCGTCGGCATCAGCAATTTCGTCACCTTCCTCGAGAGTACCGCTGAGTATCGGCGTGACCTGCGCCGGCCGGAATATGGCGACGAGCGCGACCCGAAGATGCGCGAGTTCCTCGAGGGGATCTCGCCGCTCAACAACGCGGGAAAGATCACCAGGCCGATGCTCGTCATCCAGGGCCGGAACGACCCGCGCGTGCCGGTGACGGAAGCGGAGCAGATGGTCGCGAGGTTCCGGGCGAACGGGGGCGAGGTCTGGTACCTCCTCGGGCTCAATGAAGGCCACGGATTCCAGAAGCGCGACAACATCGACTACTACCAGTGGGCCGTCGCCATGTTCCTGGAGAAGCTCAAATGAATTGGACACAAAGGGGACGGTCCCCTCTAGAGGGGACCGTCCCCTTTGTGTGTCCCCTTTGTGTCCCCTTGGTTGGATCAGCCGACGACCTTGCTGACCGTCGCCGATCGCCTGCTTTCGCGTCCGCGGGCGTTCACGGACGTCATCGCAAAATGCCATCTTGCGGGCGGCAGGTCCTCGACGACGTAGCGCGTCAAGCCCGCGTTGTGCAGGACGATGACCTGGTTCAACGCGTGGGAATTCCGGCCAAGATAAATCTTGTAGCCCGCGAGATCGCGAAGGATCGTTCCGTCGTCATTCTCCGTCGGTGGCATCCATGACAGCGTCACGGATCCCGACCCGGACTGGGTGACCGAGATCGTGAATTCCGGCAGCCAGACGGTGCCGTGGCCGTCGGTCACCGAGATCCGGATATTCGGGTACGTGCCGACGTTTTCGGCACGCGGTGTGCCTGACAAGCGGCCGGTCGTCCGGTCAAAAGCCGCCCAGTCAGGCATGTTCGCGACCCTGAACATGAGCGGGTCACCGTCCGGGTCCGAGGCAGTCGGCCTGAACGCGTAGTGCAAGTTCTGGACTATTGAATGCGCGGGTGAACCCGATATTCGCGGAGACTGGTTGCCTCCCTGCGTTGGCGGTACGCCAGAGTTCCCTCCATCGCCGCCGCCCGATCCCGAACATCCGCCAGCCACCATTGACGAAACGGCCAGCATCCATGCCGGCAGGACTTTCCGCATCATGCGCCCCTCGTACCCGAATCGAGCGCGCAATCTAGCGAAGCTTTGGCGAACTGCTCAGACCGCGCTGTCTGTGGCAGGCGACTTCCTGTCGGTGTTCACCGACGTCGGAGACTCGACCGCGCGACGGTTTTACAGTCGTGCGCAACGACGCGGATGACGAAGGGGACGCACCCCTTCATATTCGTGAAGGGGTGCGTCCCCTTCGTCCTAGGGGTGCGCGCTCATTCTACGGAGCGCGGAGGTCCTTCCACTCGGGATGACGATCGAACTGCGCCTCGACGAATGAGCACAGCGGCACGATCCTGAATTTTTCGCGGCGCGCATCGGAGACGAGCCGTGCGACCAGCGTCCTCGCCACGCCCTGGCCGCGCATCGCGACCGGCGTGCCGGTATGGCTCGCGATCACGATCGAGGGATTGGCGCGCGAATAATTGAGTTCGGCTTCGCCGGGAAAGCCCTCGACCCTGGCGACGTAACGGCCTCCGCCGGGCTCCTGCTCGCGCGTCACCGTGACCTTTGCCATGACTGCGCGAGTCGCCGGCGCTCAATCGTGCCGGGGCGTCTCAAGCCCGGACTGCTCAGAGAAGAATTTCGCGAGCGCGTGGATGTCGTCCCGGGAAAGCTGTTGCACGAACGGCTGCATGATCGGGCTCTTGCGCTTGCCGAGGCGGTAGTCGTTCAGCGCCTGGGCCAGGTAGTCGGCGTGCTGGCCGCCGAGATTCGGGTAATCATCCGTCGTGCCCCGGCCATTCCGGCCGTGGCAGGCCGCGCAGGCTTCCGCTTTCGCGGGCGGCGTTCCGACGGTCTTTGCGCCCGATTCAGCCGGCACGAGCGAATGGAAATAGGCGGCCAGATCCGCGCGGTCCTGATCGGAGAGCGAGCTCGCGAATCCTTGCATCGTCGGGTGCCAGCGGTTGCCGGCCTGGTACTGCCCGAGCGCAGCGACAATGTACGCCGCGTGCTGGCCGCCGAGCTTCGGAACCGAATATTTCGGATAGGCGTTCTTGTAATTCTCGATGCCGTGACAGCCGAGGCAGGTGTAAGCCAGCTTGTCGCCACGGGCGGCGTCGCCGTCCGCCGCTGCAGTCGGGGTCGTGAGCGCGAGCAGGGTGGCGGTAAGCAGGGATTTGGCGCAGCGGTTCATCGGCGTCGAACTCTTCGAGAGCGCCCGGCATGGTAAGCGGCGCGGGCCCGAATTGCCACCCGCGGGCCCGTTCACAACGCCGCCGCGATGTCATTCATCAGGCCGTTGTCGCGCGGCTTGACGGTCGGCGCGTATCGGTTCAGCAGCCGGCCGTCCCGGCCGATCAGGAACTTCTCGAAGTTCCACTGGATATCGCCGGCATGGCCGTTGGCCGGGTCGGTGAGCCAGACATAGAGCGGATGGCGGTTCGGGCCGTTCACTTCGAGCTTCGCGCTCATCGGGAACGTGACGCCGTAGTTCGTCGAGCAGAAAGCCTGGATCTCTTCCTCGCTGCCCGGCTCCTGCGTGCCGAACTGGTTGCAGGGAAAGCCGACAACGGCAAAGTTCTCGCCCGCGAGTTCCTCGTGCAGTCCTTCGAGGCCGGTGTATTGCGGCGTGAGCCCGCACTGGCTCGCGACGTTCACGGCAAGCACGACCTTGCCCTTCAGGCCGGCAAGCAGGTCGGGTGTGCCGTCGATGGCCGCCGTCCTGAAATCGTGGAACCTCTTCATCGCCACATTATGAAGGGGTGCGTCCCCTTCGCGAATATGAAGGGGTGCGTCCCCTTCAGGTTCAGGCTTGCAGGGCGAGGTCGCCGGCACGGCCGGGAACCGGGCCCGCAACGATGTCGCAGCGGGGAAGCCTGGCAGCATCCAGGGCGTCGAACAACGCGCTCAATGACAGAAAGGCATAGCCCTGGCCGCGCCACCGGTGAAGCAGCGTCTCGAAATCCGCAAGGTAGGCGCCGCCCTCGAGCTCCGCGTGCAGCGTAAACACATGCGGGGCGGGCGGCTCGGCCGCGGTCAACCCGGCCAGGTGGTCAATGACCCCGCCGACCGCGTTGCCAACGCGCCCCAGCAACTCGTCGAGCGTCGGCAGCGTCGTCGGCAGCTGCGGAATCCCCCCGGCCGCGGGAACGAACGGGCAACGCCCGCGCGTATCGGAGGCGAAGCGGAAACCGAACTCGGCCTCGAGGCCGGGCACCGCGGCATTCATCTGCCAGCCGGCCGCGCCGTGCACGCCGGGCGTGCTTCCGAACACGTCCTTGTACGCTTCGCAGGCGAGCCGCAGCTGCTCGCGCGTCCAGGCCATCGAGGCGCCGGCCACCCCATCCTGCCATTTGACGTGATCGTAAGTATGAACGCCGACGTCGAAACCCTGGCCCATCACTTCGCGCATCTCGCCGCGGCAGCGCCGGTCGATTCGCGGTCCGGGCAACAGGGTCCCGTACAACAGGGTCTTCAGCCCGTAGTTGGACGCGACGGAGGTGCGCCGCAGCTTGCCGATGAAGCCGCGGCGAAAGATGCGGCGCAGGGCCCTGCCGGTGTGGTCGGGCCCGACGCTGAAGAGGAATGTCGCCGGAATGTCGAGCCGGGCGAGCAGCGCCGCCAGGCGCGGCACGCCCTGCTGCGTCCCGCGCAGGGTATCCACGTCGATCTTCAGCGCAATCGTACGCATGCCCTTCTCAGGACCCGAGTTCCACCGGCGCGTGCCCGAGCCGTGCCGCCAGCGAGGCCAGGTCGACCGGCCCCTGGGCGGTCGCGGCGGCGAGCAGCAGCAGCTGCCCTCCGTCCGCGAAGTGCACGATGCAGCGTCCACCCGCGCCGGCGAGCCGCGCCCGCCGGCCCGGCGCGGGGGCGACGCGCGGCAGCACGCGAGTGCGCAGGATCGTCCAGCGTTCGCCCTGTATCTCCGTGAACGCGCCGGGAAACGGCGGAGCGACGGCCCGCACGAGATCATGGATCTCCTGCGCCGGCCGGGACCAGTCGATGCGCCCGTCCTCCGGGCGGCGACGTCCGAAATACTCGCCTTCGAGGATCGGCTGCGGCCGCGCGCGGGCCGACCCGTCGATCAGGCGCGGCAGGCTGCGCGCGAGCACCACCTCCGCCGCGACCGTCACCTTTCTAAAGACGGCCAGGGCGTCATCGTCCTGGAGGATCGGCACCGCCATCTGGTCGACGATGTCGCCGGCATCGGCGCGCGCCACCATGTAGTGCAGCGTGGCGCCCGTCTCCCGGGCGCCGCGGAGTATTGCCCAGTTCACCGGCGCGCGGCCCCGGAATTTCGGCAGCAGCGAACCGTGCATGTTCAGCGCGCCGCGCCGCGCGGCGGCGAGCAGGTCCGGCCCGAGAATCGAGCGGTAGTAAAAGGAAAAGACGAAATCCGGCGCCAGCGCTCTGACGCGGCCGGCAAGCTCCCGATCGCCGGCCGTCGCCGGCGCGACACAGGGCAGGTCGTAGTCGGCGGCGAGCGCGGCGACGCTGTCGTACCAGCGCGTCTCGGCCGGGTCGTCTTCGTGCGTGACGACAAGTCCGACATTCACGGCTGCCGACAACAGGACCCGCAGGCAACGGACGCCGACATCGCCATAGCCGAATACGACCGCCGTCGGGTTCACGAAACGTGGGCGCGGACCGCCGTCGCGCCCGGCAGGGCGGGCGCGGCAGTCACCGGGTCGCTGCCGCCGAGGAACTCCGCGACGACGTAGCGGGGGCGGCTGCGCACCTGCTCGAAGATCCGCCCGACATATTCACCGACGACGCCGAGCCCCAGCAGGACGCAACCCATCAGGAAGAACGCGATGCCGAACAGGGTGAACAGGCCCTGCGCCTCCGGACCGACGACGAGCCGCCGGATCGCCAGGAAGATCACGAACACCAGCGAGCCCGCTGCGATCACGACTCCGGACAGCGAAAACAGCTGCAACGGCACCAGCGAATAGCCCGTCATCAGGTCGAAATTGAGGCGCGCGAGCCGGTAAACCGAGTATTTGGAGGCGCCCGTGAGCCGTTCCGAGTGCTTCACCGGGATCTCGACCGCATGGCGCGCAAACGTGTAGGCCAGCGCCGGAACGTAGGGCGTCACTTCCCGGCAGTGGTTGACAGCGTCGATGATGCGCCGGTCGTAGCCGCGCAGCATGCAGCCCTGGTCCGTGATGCGGATACGCGTCGTGAGCTCCCGGATCCGGTTCATCCACCGCGAAGCGACCCTGCGCCACCAGGCATCCTCGCGCTGCTGGCGAATCGTGCCGACGTAGTCCGCGCCGTCCTCCAGGGCCTGCACCACCGCGCCAATCTCTTCCGGGGGATTCTGCAGGTCGGCGTCCAGCGTGACGATCCGCGCGCCACGCGTGCGCTCGAAGGCCGCGAGAATGGCCAGGTGCTGGCCGACGTTGCGCGCGAGGAGCAGGGCGCGCGCATGCTCCGGCCGGGCCGCCACGGTGGCGCGGAGCTGGTCGACCGAGCCGTCGCTGCTGCCGTCGTCGACGTAGATGACTTCGTAGCTTCGCCCGAGCGCATCGAGCGCCGGATACAGGCGCTCGAACAGGAGCGGCAGGCTTTCCTGCTCGTTGAACACCGGCACGACGACTGAAACCTCGGGCGTCACCGGCGCGCGGCTCCCAGGATATCGTTGACCGCATCGACGACGCGGTCCACGTCCGCGATGCGCATCGCCGGGAACAACGGCAGCGTGACCGTCTCGCGCCCGACACGCTCGGCATTCGGGAATTGCCCCTCATGCCAGCCGAGCCTGCGGTACGCGGTCATCAGGTGGATCGGCGGGTAGTGGACCCCGACGCCAATCCCC
Source organism: uncultured Gammaproteobacteria bacterium (assembly GCA_963738285.1). Taxonomy (GTDB): domain Bacteria; phylum Pseudomonadota; class Gammaproteobacteria; order Steroidobacterales; family Steroidobacteraceae; genus SCUD01. Next base: position 416,694 of record CAVTVX010000002.1, read on the forward strand.
CGCTCGTCCATCCTCTCGATGAACTCCCTGCGCGTCAGGCCGGCGTGCTCGAGCGGCAGCAGCGGGGCGAACATGTGCCAGCTGTGCCCGGCGTCGCCGCGTGCCGGCAGCCGCAGCGGGCAGGCGGCGCCCCAGCGCCTGAAATAATGCGCGACCAGCTCGCGGCGTCGCGCGTTGAACTCCTCGAGGCGGGCGAGCTGGCCGATGCCGATGCAGGCGCCGATGTCGGTCAGGTTCGCCTTGATGCCGGGCACCGCCACGTCGATCTCGTTCGGCGCCGGCTTCACCACGCCGTGGAAACGCAGGCTCTCGATCTGCCGCAGCTCGTCCGGCGAATCGGCGACCAGCGCCCCGCCCTCGCCGGTCGTCATGTTCTTGTTCGGGTGGAAGCTGAAGCTCACGAGATCGCCGAAGCTGCCGATCCGCCGGCCCCCCCAGGACGAACCGATGGCATGGGCGGCATCCTCCACCACGCGCAGGCCGTGCCGGTCCGCCAGGCCGTAGAGCCGGTCCATGTCCACCGGCAGTCCGGAGAAGTGAACGGGCAGGATGGCGCGGGTGCGCGGCCCGATCTTCGATTCCACCTGGTCGAGCAGCAGGTTGCGCGAGTCGAGATCGACATCGACGAAGACCGGCTTCGCGCCGAGCCGCAGAATCACGTTCGAGGTCGAGCACCAGCTCATCGGCGTCGTGACGACTTCATCGCCCGGGCCGACCTTGCAGATCACGAGTGCGATTTCCAGCGCCGCGGTCGCGGAAGTCATGACCCGGACCGGCCGGCCGCCGAGGTAGGCGGACAGACCCGTCTCCAGTTCCTGGACCTTGGGCCCGCTCGCGAGCCAGCCGGAGCGAAGCACTTCGGCGACGCTCTCGATCGTGGCTTCGTCGATGCTCGGCCGCGTGAACGGCAGCCTCTCGACGGGTTTCGTCAATTCAGGTGCGCGTGACAAGCCATACCCCCGCGATGATCACGCCGATGCCCAGCAGGCGCAGCCCCGATACGGACTCTCCCAGCAGGGGCCACGCCAGCACCGCCGTCAGCACGTAGCCGAGCGACAGCACCGGGTACGCCTGGCTGACGGGCACCCGCGACAACCCGACGATCCATACCAGGACCGAGACGCCATAGGCCGTCAGCGCAAGCCAGAACACGGGCAGGGCCGCGATTTGCAGCCCGGAATTCCAGAATCCCTCGGCGCTCGCCTCGATCCGCCCGGTCACGCGGGTCGCCGCCTTGAGGCCGAGTTGCGCGCCCGCATTCAGGGCGACCCCGAGCAGCAGCCAAGTCAGGTCACTCCATTTCATCGGCGGCTCACGGCGACTGTCCGGCCGTCGTCGGCCAGCACCCGGCCAGGCAGGCCCGCCGCCGCGAGTTCCCGATAAAGCTTCGGCTCGACGAACGCGACGGCATTGACCGCGGGATCCCAGCGCTCTCGGAACTGCCGCAAGTCCAGCATGGCACCGCTCCCGCCCTGGCCGAGCCCGAATTCCAGTTCCCCCGTGTACTCGACCAGCTGGAGCGTGTGCCCGAGATAGAACGGCAGGGACCGCCGGAACTGCCCGACGGAGTACAGCTGCGTCCCGTCGCCGATGCGGGGCTTCACCTCGATCGCAATCGACCGGGCCGAGAGTACCGGGGGCAAATCACCGTACGCCATGATCAACGCCTGGTACCCGACGATCGTGGCTGCGGCAAGCGACACCCATCCCATGACTGGCGACGACGCGGCGTTCCGGCGAAAGCAGAAGAGCATCGGCAGGAGCGCCGCCGTCCCGCCGATCGCCACCCAGCACCCGAGGCCGGCATCGATGGCGCCGATTCGCTGCCGGCACGATACCACCAGCCCGATTCCCACCACCACCGCCACGGCGCCAAGCGCTATTGCGGCCCGGCCCTGGGCGCCACGGTGCTCCCGCACGGCCTGCGCCATCAACAGCGCGAGCGGCGGCATCATCGGCATGATGTACGGCGCCAGTTTCGACTGCGAAGCCGAAAAGAAGAGCAATACGACCACGCACCAGATTGAAAGGAATCGCGCAACCGGGAACTCACCCGCGGCGCGGGCCGGTCGCCTCATCTGAGAGAATGCCCGCCCGACGCTGCCCAGCACCGGCGTCAGCGCAACCCCGAGGATCGCCGGAAAGTACCACCACGGTTCGACTCGATGGTGAACCGTCGTCAGGAAGCGGGCAAAATGCTCGTGGACGAAGAAAAAGCCGGCGAACTCCGGGTTCTTCGCCTGCACCAGCCAGAACCACGGCGCCGCGATGGCGACGAACAGCGCCAGCCCCGCCGGCAAGTGCAAGCGCCGCAAGGCTGAGAATTCGCGAGTCCACGACAGGTGGATCGCCAGCGTGGCCCCGGTCAAAACGATAGCGGCGATGCCCTTGCTGAGGACTGCGAGGGAGAGCGCCGCCCAGGCGCACAGCATCCAGGTCCGTTCCCGGCGGCTTGCCGGGCTCTCCCGCTGCGCCAGCACGAAGGAGAACACCGACGCCGTCAGGAAGAAGGTGAATGCCTGGTCGAGCAGGTTGATCTGGCCCGTGATCACGAAATAGGGGTTGGCGGCGAGCACCAGCGACGCGATCAGGGCCGTCTCGCGCGGCTGGCCCGTTCTGCGTGCAAAGCCGTACACCAGCGGAATGCACAGGAATGCCAGCGTCGCAGCCCACAGGCGGGAGGTCCATTCGCGGGGCCCGAACGCGGTATAGGCGAGCGCGGTCGCCCAGTACTGGAGCGGCGGCTTCTCGAAGTACTTCAGGTCGTTGAGGCGCGGCGTCAGCCAGTCGCCGGACACCCACATCTCGCGCGGGATCTCGGCGTAACGGCCCTCGTCCGGTTCGAGCAGCCCCCGCCACGGCATGGTCGCGAACCACAGCGCGCCGAGAAACAGCCAGAGCGGCCAGGTCCTCGCGCCGGTCGATTGATCAGCCGTGGCCATGCCCGTGGGTGAGCGCCCGGGCGGCGATCAGAGATCCGTCGCGGTGCGCGCCCGCCCCCGTTCCAGGTGCATGTAGTACGCGATCGTGCGCTTCACCGCCGTCTCCAGGTCGGTCACCGGTTCCCAGCCCAGGTCCTTGCGCGCGGCCTCGATGGCCGGAACGCGGTTCTGGATGTCCTGGTAATACTTGCCATAGTAGTCGCCGGAGGAGACCGACGTGATCTGTGCGGCGGCCGCGCGCTCGCGCAGCTCCGGAAACTCGCCCGCGACGCGCACCATCAGCTGCGCGAGCTCGCCGATCGAGACGCCGTTCGACGGATTCCCGATGTTGAATATCCGCTGCGAGGCCACGCCGTCCCTGTTGTCGATGATGCGCATCAGGCAATCGATCGCATCGTCGATGTAAGTGAATGAGCGCCTCTGCTCGCCGCCGTCGACCAGCCGGATCGGGCGGCTATAGAAGATGTTCGACAGAAACTGCGTGAAGACTCGCGAGCTGCCCTCTTTCGGCTCGTCGATGTTGTCGAGGTTCGGGCCGATGAAGTTGAACGGGCGGAACAGCGTGTAGTCGAAGCCGTCCCTGACGCCGTAGGCATAGATCACGCGGTCCAGCAGCTGCTTGGAGGCGGCGTAGATCCAGCGCTGCTTGTTGACGGGCCCGTACACGAGGGAGCTCTTCTCCTCGTCGAGCACCTGGTCGGCCGACATGCCGTAGATTTCGGAAGTCGAGGGAAAGATGAGCCGCTTGCGGTACTTGACGCAGTAGCGCACGACCGTGAGGTTCGCCTCGAAATCCAGCTCGAAAACGCGCAGCGGGTCGGTGACGTACTGCGCCGGGTTCGCGATCGCGACCAGCGGCACGACGGCGTCGGCCTTCTTGATGTGGTATTCCACCCACTCGCGATTGATGGTGATGTCGCCCTCGACGAACCGGAAGCGTGGAGACGCGGTCAGTTCGCCGAGCTTGTGATCGGAAAGATCGATGCCGAAGACGTTCCAGTCGCGGTCGCGAAGGATGCCTGCCGTCAGCGCGCTGCCGATGAAGCCGTTGGCGCCGAGTATCACCACGTTGTAGGGCATATGGCCTTTGTGCGATCCGGGTGGCCGCTCGAACCGTTGCGGCTTCAGGGCGTTGGGAAGCCGTTCAATGATAAATCATTCGTCACCGGCCGCAATTCTAGGAGGGGACGCTCCCCTCTGGGGGGGAGCGTCCCCTTTTGGGGGATGCGGGAGCCAGACGGTGACGATGGCGCCGCCGTCCTCGCGATTGGCGATGGAAAGACGCCCGCCGTGGGCGTCCACGATCTCGCGGCAGAGCGTGAGGCCGAGGCCCGTGCCCTTGGGCTTGGTCGAATAGAACGGCAACAGCGCATCGCGCAGGACTTCGTCCGAGAGTCCGCTCCCGCGGTCCCGGACTTCGATCGCAACGCCGCCGTTGCCGTCCGTCACCGCGAGCATCACCTCGTCTTCCGCAGAGCCCGACTCGATCGCGTTCTTGACGAGGTTGATGAGCACCTGCTCGATCTGCGGCGCGTCGAGCCAGCCCGCCCGTCGCGGCAGCGGCTCCTGCACCCGGAACGCGAGGCTGTCCCTCAGCGCCGCGAGCAGCGGTCCCCAGTGCACGGCGGCCGGCCGCGGCCGCGGCAGCTTCGCGAAGCGCGCATAGCCGTCGATGAACATCGCGAGATGCGAGGCCCGCTCCTCGATCGTGGAAAAGACCCGCGTGAGCCGCTCCCCGTCCGGCGCCTTTGCGAGCTCGCGGCCGGAATGCGCCAGCGAGGTGATCGGAGCCAGCGAATTGTTGAGCTCGTGTGCGATCACGCGAATCACCTTCTTCCAGATCGCGACTTCCTGCGCGGCCAACTCGCGCGTGAGCTGCTTGAAGAGCAGCAGACGGTGCGGCTGGCTGTTCAACATGAACGGGCGGTGGCTCAGGTGGAAGATCTCGGCATCCGTTCCCTCGGAAACCGTGAACAGCGTGTCCACGCCGCTCGCGACCGCTTCGCGCATCGGCTGGGGCGCGCCCTCGAGCAGGGTCCCGAACTTCAGCCCCTCGAGCTTGCGCCCGGCGCGAAACAGCTGCCGCGCCGCGATGTTGCCGAAGACGATCGCATCGTTCGCGTTCGTCAGCACGAGAGCGAGCGGCGTTGTCTGGACGACGGTGTCCAGCAGGAGCTCGCGCTGGTACAAGTCGAGGCGTTCGCGGCGCAGGCTGTCGCCGAGCGAGTTGTACTCGGCGGTGAGGTCGCCGATCTCGTCCGGCCCCGTCGTGGTCACGCTCACGCTGAAGTCGCGGTCGCGCAGGCTCCCGATGCCGTCGGCAACGGCACGGATGCTGCGGCTCCAGCGATTGAACAGCCGCGAGGTGATCCAGATCGACGGCGGCAGCGTGATCAGCAGCGCCGTGGCGCCCGCGGCCCAGGGCGAGACCAGGTAGTGGCGCATGAGCAGGGCGACGACCACGACGACAACCGCCACCGTGCAAAGCACGAGGACGATCCGGCCGGCCAGCGACCAGCTGGCGCGCGGCTTTCTTGCCATAGGACCCTAGCCGCTGGTGGCGGACGTCCGGCCCGGGTCGACGGGGGTCTTCAGGCCGAGCTTCTCCATTCGGCGATAGAGTGCCTGACGGGACAGGCCGAGGTCACGCGCGGCGTGCGCGACGACCCCGTCCGCCACGAGCAGCGCCCGTTCGATCGCCCCGCGGTCGATGTGGGAGCCGTCGGCAGGCTCAGGCGAAATCGGGAGCGCGAGCGACTTGGACGTCACGACGCTGTCCAACGAAAGCAGGCAGGCCCGATGGGTCGCGTTCCGGAGCTCCCGCACGTTGCCCGGCCAGTGGTAGCGCGCCAGTGCCCGCAGCGCGTCCTGGGAGAGCGTGAAACCCGGCTCGAGGAAGTGCCGCGCGAGCGGCAGGATGTCCTCCGGCCGCGCGGTGAGCGGCGGAACCTCGAGCTCGATGACGTTGAGCCGGTAGAAAAGGTCCTCGCGGAATCTTCCTTCCCTGATGAGCTGCGGCAGGCTCGCGTTGGTGGCCGCGATCACGCGGGTGCGGGTGCGGCGCGTCGTGCTGGAGCCGAGCCTTTCGTATTCGCCGGTCTGGAGCACGCGCAGCAGCTTCGCCTGGCCCTGCGCTGAAAGATTCCCGAGCTCGTCGAGAAAGATCGTGCCGCCGTCGGCGGCCTCGAAGCGGCCGATGCGCGCCTTCGCACCGGTGAACGCACCCGCCTCCGTGCCAAACAGCTCCGCCTCCATCAGCGTCTCGGGCAGCGCGCCGACATTGACCTTGACGTAGGCGCCCTTCCGGACGGTCGAGTTCGCCTGCACGATGTCTGCGATCACTTCCTTGCCGGCGCCATTCGGCCCGCTGATCAGGACCGGCACGTCGGCATGCGCGATGCGCGCCGCGGTCGAGGCGAGCGCGTGCATCGCCTCGCTCTCGTAAATGAGCCCGTTCAGCACGAAGCGCGCCGAAAGCTCGGCGCGTGCCGCGGCGCGGCGGCGGCGGATCGCGCGGTTCTCCGCGCGCGCGGTCTGGAGGTCGAGCAGGTTGCGGACCGTGGTCAGGAGCCGCGCGTTGTCCCAGGGCTTCGCCACGTAGTCCGAGGCCCCCGCCTTCACCAGCTCCACCGCGGTTTCGAGGTGGGTCCAGGCTGTCAGCAGGATGACCGGCAGATCGGGATGCTGCGAGCGTATTTGACGGAAGAGCGCGACGCCTTCCTCGCCGGAGGTCGCCTCGCGGCGGAAGTTCATGTCCTGCACGACGAGGTCCACGGGCTCGCGCGCGAGCACATCGATGCCGGATGCGGCCGAATCGGCGCCGAGCACCCGCGCGCCGTGCATGGACAGCAGAACGTCGAGCGCCGTGCGCACGGCCTCGCTGTCGTCGATCACGAGTACGGTGCGCTCTCCCAAGCTGTCCTGAAATCCCTGGTCCTGCCTGTCCTTCATCGGGTTGGATGCCGGGTGCGCGCAAACGGTTGCAAGGCCCGCACAGTCTAGACGGTCCGGCTCGCGACGGCGGGCGAGATGGCCGAGGCGCGGCGCGCAGGCTGCAATGCCGCGGCGAGGCCGATCAGCCAGATCGCGAGCACGCCGCCGACCAGGTAGTAGAGGTCGAGACGCGGCAGCTCGTACTTGACCGAGATCCAGTAGCCGATGCCGAGCGCCACGCCGCAGCCCGCGACGACGCCTGCGGTCGTGACCATCCAGTTCTCGACGAGGAAGTGCCGGACGATGTCGAGCCGGCGCGCGCCCACGGCGCGGCGGGTGCCGATCTGGCGGATGCGCGTCGAGACGTTGAAGGTCGCGAGGCCGAAGATGCCAAGCGCGGTAATCGCGAGCAGCGCGCTCGTCACGCTGACGAGGAAGATCGCCATGTTGCGGTCGTCGAGGTACGACTGGTGGATGAAGTAGTCGAACGGCCGGACCCAGCGCAGCAGGCGTCCGGGATTCGAGTTGCCGAGCCTCGCCTCGATGTCGCGCATCACTCCGTCCCGGCGGCCCGGCTCGGTCCGGACGAGATAGACCGCCGACGGCCCACGCCTGATGCGCGGGAACAGCACGACGTGGTCGAGCTTGTCCCAGCCGACCCAGGCGCCGTGCATGTGCTCGATGAGGCCGACGATCACGATCGGCTTGCTGAGGCCGTCGTAGAAGGTCTTGCCGAGCGGGTTCGGGTCGTTCGGGAACAGATCCTTCGCGAACGCCTTCGTGACGATTGCCTGCGGTGCCGAATCGAAGGTATCCGTTGGCGGCAGGACCTCCTGGGCCTCGAATGCCCGTCCCGCGGACAGCGTAATTCCGAGCGCGGCCACGCCCTGCTCATCGACATCATAGGTGTTGCCGCCGATTGATTCTTCAGGCGTGACCTGGCCCGGTTTCGCCTGGAAGCCGCTCGAGCTGCCGCCGCCGGAGAGCGGAATGTTGCTGAAGATGCTCGCCGCTTTGACGCCCGGCAGGCCGCGGAGCGTGGCGATGTCCTCGCGCCAGCTCGCGTTGTAGTCGAAGTTCTGCGCGAAGCCCGCGCTGGCCACCCAGATCATGTTGGCGGTGTCCATGCCGGTCGGCCGGTTGATCTTGTCTACGCGCTGTTTCACGACATAGACCGCGTTCACGAGCACGGCGAGTCCGATCGCGATCTGGAACGCGACCAGGATCGCACCGGTGCGGTTGCGCCAGAGCGCGGACGCGATGGGACGGATATTCCAGGCTGTCATGTCATTGCGCCTTCAGGTAGGAGGCCGGCGGGATGCGGCCGATGCGCCAGGCCGGGTAAAGGCCCGCGGCAATGGTGGCGAAGAATGCGAGAGCGAGCGCCGTCACGACACTCGTGACGTCCACGTGCGCGAGCGCCTGCGTGCCGCCGGCGTCCGTTGCGTCGACGGTGTAGAGCGCGCGCAGGCCGGCCAGCAGGAGGCCGCCGAGGACGAGCCCGAGCAGGGCGCCCGCCGTGGAGATCACGCCGACCTCGACCAGGTGCTGCATGAACACCTGCCTGCGGCTCGCGCCGAGCGCGCGGCGTACGCCCGTGATCGGGGCGTTGTTCAGGAACTTCGCGAGCAGCAGGCCGACCGTGTTCAACAGGCAGACCGCCAGGAAAGCGAAGGCCAGGCCGACCAGGATACGGTCGTCGTTGCCCACGACGTCGTTGTCGATGAGCCACTGGTCCGGTTTCGTCAGGTGATTGTTGATCGGCCGCGGATGACGGCCGCCCTGTTTCTGCCGGGTCGCATAGTTGTCGAGGAACGCCTTGAAGCGGTCATGCGCCGCGGCATCGGGCAGCTCGACCCACATCTGGATCCAGACATTCTCGGAGCCCAGGAAATCCTGAAAGGTCTTGAGATCCTCCGGCTTCCAGCCGTTGGTGTTGCCGGTGCTGAAGATCTCGAGCGCGGCATTCCAGCCGAAGGGGATGTAGATGTCTTCGGGTTCCTCGAGACTTCCGTTGTTGACGTCGTAGAAGGTCGGCAGCGGCATCCAGTCGTCGCGCACACCGACGATGCGGAACTCGTGGTCGTTCCAGCGCACGCGCCGACCCACGCTGTTCACGCCATCGAAGAGCCTCTCGTTCATGCGGCGCGAGATCACCATGACCGGCTCGGGGCCGGTATCCGCCGCGTCGCTCCAGGTTCCGCCGTACTGGAAGGGCACGTCGAAAATCGCGAAGAAATCCTTGGTTGTCACGCGCGTCGCGGCGCGTTCGGGCTTCACCTGCCGGCCGTCGACCGACAGGATGCCGACCGCCTTGTGCATGATCACCTTGTGCTTCGGGATGTCGGAGCGGTAGACCGCCAGCGCGTCGCGGTAGGTGAGCTGCGGGGGCGGCAGCCAGGGCTTGTCCTTGTTGTCGGGCTGCTGCGGGTCCCAGAAGTCCATCGTGACGGCGTAGAGCGCGTCGTTCTTCCACCAGATCGGGTTGCCCGACATCGCCCGGTACATGGTCAGCGTCATGACGCAGACCGCGATGCCGAGCGCGACGGCTCCGATCATGAGCACCGTGAGCCCCGGGTTGCGGCGCAGGTTACGGACGGCGAGCTCCAGGTAGTAGCCGAACATCGGGTCCTCCTCAGGCCGGCGACATCGCCGCGGCGGCGGACACGGGCTTCACGAGTGCATCTTCGCGGGTCTCGTACGGCTTGAAGTCCGAGATCTGGCCGTCGACGATGTGGACGTTCCGGTGCGCGCGGCGGGCGAGCTCCGGGTCATGCGTGACCATGATGATGGTGGTGCCCATCTCGTTGATCTGCTCGAGCAGGTCCATCACCTGGCGGGCCATCAGTGAGTCCACGTTGCCGGTGGGCTCGTCCGCCAGCAGGAAGCGCGGGTCGCCAGCGAGCGCACGGGCAATCGCGGCGCGCTGCTGCTGGCCGCCGGAGAGCTGCGAGGGCATGTGGTGCATGCGCGAGGAGAGGCCGACGACCTCGAGCGCGCTCTTGATGCGCTGCTCGCGGTCCTTTTTCGTCAGGGCCCGGTAGCGCAGCGGCACGTCCACGTTGTCGAAGATATCGAGGTCCGGGATCAGGTTGAAGCTCTGGAAGATGAAGCCAATCTTCTCGTTGCGCAGCTTCGAGCGCTGCTCGTCGGAGAGGCGGCTCACGTCCTGGCCGTCCAGCCTGTAGGCGCCGGTATCGAAGGTCTCGAGCAGTCCGGCGACATTCATGAACGTCGTCTTGCCGGAGCCCGACGGGCCCGTGACCGCGACGAACTCGCCGTCGCCGACTTTCAGCGAGAAGTCGCGCAGGGCGTGCGTCTCGATCAGGTCCGTGCGGTAGATCTTGCTGATTCCGTGCATTTCGAGCATTGGCTTGTCGCTCCAGGGTCGTGAATGTGTTCCGGCGGTCAGCCGCCGATGTGAAACTCGGATGCGTCCTTCATGTCGCCGAAGCCGGAGATGACGACTTCCTGCCCCGGCTCAAGGCCCTTCAGCACCTCGATCTCGCCGACGGACGCGGCGCCGAGCTGGACCGGGGTCAGGACTGCCTGGTTGCCGTCGACGACGTACACGGCGCGGGTGCCGCTCGCGATGTCGACGCTGCGCTCGAACTTGACGGCCTTCGCGCGCTGCTCGATCACGATGCGCACCGATCCGCGCTGGCTCTGGCGCAGCCCGGGCGGCTGCTCGCCCGCGAACTTGACCCGGCCGGTCACCTGGCCCGAGCGCACTTCCGGCGAGATGCCCGTGACGAGGCCTTTGTAGTCCTGGCCGTCGAGGGAAATCTCCGCCTCCATGCCGGGCTTGATGTCGCGCGCGTAGACGTCCGCGACCTGGAACTCGACCTCGAAAGCGGACAGATCCACGACGGTCAGGAGCGGCGCGTTCTCCGCGACGCTCGCCTTCTCCGGCGCGGCGAGATTCGCGACCATGCCGTCCACCGGCGAGCGTACGGTGAGTTCGCCGACCCGGCGCTTCAGGTTCGATACCACAAAGCCCTGGCGCTCGCGCTCGAGGCGGCGGGCGCGCAGGTCGAGGTCCAGGCTCTCCTGCTCGAGGCCCGAGGTCTCCATCGCGTGGTCGTAGGCTAGCTTCGCCGACTCGCGGTTGTCCTCGGCGGCCTTGAGGTCGCGCTCGGGGATTGCCCCCTGGTCGAAGGCCCACTTCGCGCGCTGCAGCTCGCGCTCGGCGGCGCGAATCTGGACGTTTGCGAGGTCGGCCGCTTCCTGGGTAGCGAGCTTTTGCCGCCGGATCTCGATGGCCTGCCGCTGCAGCGCGGTGTCGAGGCTCTCGAGCGTCGCGTTCTCGCGCTGGTATTCGCTGTCGAGCGAGGGGCTCGCGAGCATCGCGAGCACCTGGTCCGTCTTCACGGTGTCGCCCGCGCGGACCCGGTAGCTGATGTTGCCGGGCGCGACGGCGAACAGCGTCGGGCTCACGGCCGCGACGACGGTGCCCTCGGCGGAAACATCGCGCACGAAAGGACCTTCGGTCACCATGGCGATGCGCAGCCGCTCGCGGGAGATCGTGTTCGCGGTTGCGCTCCAGCCGCGGATCAGCAGGCCGAACACGAGGATGAGGAGAAGCGCGCCGCCTGCGGCGCCGATGATCTTCTGGCGCGTCCGGTCCGGCCGGGCCGCGACGGAAACGTCCTGCGCCTCCGTTCCCCGGAACGAAACGTCGCCGGCGGGCGTCGTATCCCGCCCGCCGGCGCTCAGCGGTCTCAGGTTCGTGATCTTCATGGACGTAAGCTCACGTAATTGGATGTTGCATGCGCCGTGCCAGGTTGGAACGCGACGCAACTCATTGTTTATGAACAGATATTTACCAGGCAGCCGCGGTCCGTCGTGTCCGCGGACAGCAATCGGACACTCACGTGGACGCGGGCGGCGCGCGGGAATCGCGGCCGGGGACCGCCGAGCGAGCGACTAGAGTTCCGGCGGAGCGAACGAGGCCGGTCCCCGGCCGCGATTCCCGCGCGCCGGTCACAGCCGTGCGAGCGAGAGGTCCTTGCTGTAGGTGACGTTCATGACGTTGTCGTACCAGCCGGATACGCGCGGTGCAACAAGGTGCTTGGAGACATAGAAATAGAGCGGGATGAGCGGGACGTCCTGCAGGAGCTGGCGCTCGGCCGTGGCGAGGTAAATCGCGCGCCGGTCGCCGGCCGAGACGGCGGCCGTCGCTAGCGCGACATCGTAAGGGTCGCTCGCATAGCGCGGCAGGTTGATGCCGAAGCCGCCTTTCAGCACCTGGAGGAAGGAATAGGCGTCATTGTAGTCGCCGATCCAGCTGCCGCGAAAGAGCGGCGCCTCGCGCGCGTCGATCGCCGCCTTCAGCACGCGAAAGTCCTCGGAGCGCAGGCTGACTTCGACGCCCAGCTCCTCCTTCCACATCGCGGTCACGGCGAGCGCGATCCGATCGTGCAGCGGACTCTTGCTGGTGCGCAGCTCGACCCGCAGCGGGTGTGCGGCCGAATAGCCCGCCTCCGCGTAAAGCGTCTTCGCCCGGGCGACGCGCTCCACCGCATCGAGTCCCGCCCAGCTGAACTGCTGCGGCACGTAGCCGGCAACGCCCGGCGGCACCCAGCCATAGGCCGGCCGCTCGCCGTCGCCCAGCACCTGCCGTGTCAGCCGCTCGCGATCCACCGCCATGGCAAGCGCCTGCCGCAGTTTCGGCGCATCCCTGAAGGGCGGCAGGTCGAGCGCGAATCCGTAGTAGTAGACGCCCAGGTTCGGCGCGATCCGGAGCTGCCCGGGCAATTCCTGGTCGAGGCGCGCGACTTCGCCGGGCGGAACCGTATAGGTCACGTCGAGGTCCCCCGCCCGAAAGCGCGTCAACTCGGTCGTCGGGTCCGCGACATGGACGTAGCGCACCGCGTCCAGACGGGTTGCGGCATCGTTCCAGTAGTGCCGGTTCCGAACGGCCAGGATATAGGAGCCGATCTCCCAGGCCGCCGGTGTAAAGGCGCCATTCGTGACCGCAATCCCGGGCCGCGCGAATTCCTTCGGCCGGGCGGCGAGCGTCGGGCGGTGGACCGGAAAGGTGCTCGGGTGCGAGAGCATCGCGATGAAATACGGCGAGGGTTCGCCGAGGCGGACGACGAGCGTCGACTCGTCCGGCGCCTCGACCCCGAGCGACTCCGGCGGCTTGCGCCCCGCGACGATTTCCGCCGCGTTGGCGACCGGCTCGAGCATCAGCGCGTACTGTGAGGCGGTCACCGGGTTCACCAGCCGGCGGAAGGCCTGGACGAAATCCTCGGCGACCAGCCGGTCGCCGTTCGACCAGCGCGCCGATGCGCGCAGACTGAACGAATAGACGCGGCCGTCATCCGAGACGCTCCAGCTTTCGGCCGCGCCAGGTACGGGGCTCCCGTCAGACGCCATCGAGACGAGGCCCTCGTAACAGTCGCGCAGGATCGTCATCGCCGCTTCCATGCGTGCCAGCTGCGGATCGATGGAATCCGGTTCGCTGCCATTGCCGCGGCGCAGCTCGCGCGCCGCCTGTTCGTCGGTCGCCGGCCCGCAGCCGGCCATCGGCAGGAGCGCCGCGCACAGCGCCGCCAGCGCGAGGACGGCGCGCTGCCTCATGCCGCGCGCGCGCGCTTCTTGAGGTGCACGAGGAGGATCGAAATCGTCGCCGCCGTAATGCCTGGCAGGCGTGAAGCCTGGCCGAGCGTGCCCGGGCGAGATTCGACCAGCCGCTGGCGTGCCTCGTTCGACAGCCCCGCGACGGCGGTGTAGTCGATTTCCGCCGGCAGCCGTGTCTCTTCATTGCGGCGCTGGCGCTCGACCTCGGCCCGCTGGCGCTCGATGTAGCCCGCGTACTTCTCGCGTGCCTCGAGGCTGCTCGCCACCTGCGCGGCGAGCCGTTCATCGGCCCCGGTGGGCACGCCGCCGGCCGCAATCGCATCCCGCTTCGCGCGGAAGAAATCCCAGCGCACGTCGTCCACGAGCCCGAGGTCGCGCGCGGCGGGCGTCAGGCGCTCGTCGGCGTTGTCCTCGCGCAGCAGCAGGCGGTGCTCGGCGCGGCTCGTGAACATCCGGTAGGGTTCCATCGCGCCGCGCGTGATGAGGTCGTCCACCATGACACCGAGATAGGCCTCATCCCTGCGGGGAGACCAGGGCTCGCGTCCCGCGACGTGGCGGGCCGCGTTGATGCCCGCGAGCAGCCCCTGGGCCGCCGCCTCTTCATAACCGGTCGTGCCGTTGATCTGGCCGGCAAAGAAGAGCGCGGCGAGCGGCTTCGTCTCGAGCGAGTCGCGCAAGCCGCGCGGGCAGAAATAATCGTACTCGATCGCGTAACCCGGCCGGGTCATCTCCGCGCGCTCGAAACCGGCGATCGTCCGCACGAACGCGAGCTGCACGTCGGCCGGCAGGCTGGTCGAGACTCCGTTCGGGTAGACGACATGCGTGTCGAGGCCTTCCGGCTCGACGAAAATCTGGTGCGAGGCCTTGGCCGCGAAGCGGACGACCTTGTCCTCGACCGAAGGACAGTAACGCGGACCGACACCTTCGATGGCGCCGGTGAACATCGGCGAACGGTCGGTCGCGCCGCGGATGATCTCGTGCGTGCGAGCGTTGGTCGCGGTGATGTGGCAATGCACCTGCGCGGGATGGTCCTCGCGGCGGCCGAGGAAGGAGAAAACGGGCCGCGGCTCATCGCCGGGCTGCGGCCGCATCACGGAGTAGTCGAGCGTGCGCCCGTCGAGGCGCGGCGGCGTCCCGGTCTTGAGGCGGCCGACTGCGAAAGGCAGTTCGCGCAGGCGCGCCGCGAGCCGGTTCGACGCCGGGTCCCCGATACGGCCACCTTCCGAACTCTCGAGACCGACGTGGATGCGACCGCCGAGGAAGGTGCCGACGGTCAGCACGACCGTCTGCGCATGGATCGTCGCGCCGTCGGCCGTCACGACCCCGCGGACGCGGCCGCCGCTGACGACGAGGTCGGCGACTTCGGCCTCGCACGATGCGAGCCCCGGCTGCGACTCGAGCATCGCGCGGATCACATTCTTATAGAGGCTGCGGTCGGCCTGGGCCCGGGTCGCGCGCACGGCCGGGCCCTTGCTGGCATTCAGGGTACGGAACTGGATTCCGGCGCGATCGGCGGCCCGCGCCATCGCGCCGCCCATGGCGTCGATCTCGCGCACAAGATGGCCCTTGCCGATGCCCCCGACCGCGGGATTGCAGCTCATCTGGCCGACGGTCGCGAGGCTCTGGGTCACCAGCAGCGTGCGCGCCCCCATCCGGGCCGCAGCCAGAGCCGCCTCCGTCCCGGCGTGACCGCCGCCGATGACGATGACGTCGAAAATGCCCATGACGCATGATAACCAATGGGGGACGCTCCCCTTCAGAGGGGACGCTCCCCTCTAGAGGGGAGCGTCCCCTCTGAAGGTGAATGCGCTCTTCCGGGGGGCGATAATCCGGAACCCCGCCATCCACGGAGCGTCCAAGCCATCATGAAGCGCAGACATGCAGTTTTCGCCGTGCTGCTCTTTCTCGCCGCACTGCCGGCGGCCGCGCAAATCACCACCGTGCCGATGAAAGGCGTCGGGAACGAATGGGTCAAGGAGCTCGACCTGCGCGGCCGCATGGACTGGGAATGGATCGAGACTTATCCCGAGCAGGTGTATTTCGCGACACGTCATGACGCGCAGCGCAACGGCGACATCGTCACGATGTGGACGCGTGTCGAATACAAATATCCGCAGAGCCCGGTCGACCACAAGAGCACGGTCAGCCGGGACGACTGGGACTGCAAGAACAGGCAGCGCTCGACGGCCGGGCTCGTGTTCTACCAGTGGAACAACCTCCAGGACGATTCCCCCGAGCGATCGACCAATCCGCTGCGCTATTGGGAAAAGATCCAGCCCGGGACGATCGGCGAGACGCTGCTCAACTTTGCCTGCGGCATCCGCCAGTTCACGCCGGTCATCAAGGACGAACCCTGACCCGGGGTCGGGGTCACAAAAGGAGCCGCCATGTTGCGCCCCCTCATGCTTGCCTCGTCGATGCTCGCGGTCGCGCCGCTGGCGCAGGCCGCGGACAATGGCATCTACCTCGGTGCCGGCTATACGCAGACCGATTTCGGCCTCGGCAACCCCGGCAATGCCCGGCCCTTCGATGATTCGGACTCGGGCTACAAGCTGATCGCCGGATTCCGGCCCCTCGACCACTTCGGCGTCGAGGTGAACTACGTCGACCATGGCCAGGCCACGGTGCCGGCCGGCGTGGCCTGCATCGCGCCCTTCAGCGCGCCCTGCCCCGACACGACCCACGTGAGTGCGCAGACGCTGTCCGGCTTCGCGGTCGGCTACGTCGATCTCCCGTTGATCGACCTGTTCGCGAAAGCCGGCGCCACGAACTGGCAGGTCGACGCCCGAACGCCGGGCTTCCCGGCATTCAGGCAGAACGACAGCGGCACGGACTTCGCATGGGGCGCCGGCATCCAGGCGCGCTTCGGAAGCCTCGGCGCACGCCTCGAATACGAGAACTTCTCGACGATCAGGAGCGAAGAGCTCGGGACGGTCTCGCTCTCCTTCACCTACACCCTTTTCTAGGCGTCACGCCCACTCGGTCAGTCCCTCGCGCTCGTAGAGGACCTTGAACGAGGGCCGCGCCTTCATGCGCTTGACGTAGCCGGCGATCGCGGGCCACTCCGTCGCCGGCTTCGGCATGTTGCGCGACCAGCGCATCAGCATGGTCGTGAAGAAATCGATCGCGCCCACGCGATCGCCCAGCATGTACGGCCCGCCGCCCGCGATCCGGGCGTCGATACGCTCGAGGCCGGCCTCGATGCGGCGCCGCGCCCCCGCCTGGACCGCTTCCACCGCCGCCTGCCCGGCCGGCTGGTCGGGATAGAACCAGTCACGGTAGGCAACCTGCAGCGTGTTGGAGAGGTAGACCATCCAGCTGATGTAGGCGTCGCGCTGCGCGTGGCCGGCCGGCGGCGCGAATCCCGCCTGCGGGTGGCGCTCGGCGAGGATCATGAGCAGCGCCGCACTCTCCGAGAGCGGCGTGCCGTCCACGACGAGCGTGGGCACGAGGCCGCTCGGATTGAGACGCAGGTATTCGGGTTTGCGGTGTTCGCCGGCTTCGATGTCGATCTTCACGAGCTCGTGCGGCTCGCCGAGCTCGATGAGCATCCAGTGCACGCAGAGGCTCGCGGTGCCGGGCGACCAATAGAGTGTGTACATGCGATCCGGCCCTCCCGTAAGGTATCCATTATGAACCGGGGCAGCTGTCTCTGCGGAGCGGTCCAATTCGAGACCGGCCTGCTGTCCACGATGGTGCACTGCCATTGCTCGATGTGCCGCAAGCACCACGGGTCGATGTTCGCCACCTTCCTCACGGCCCCGTTGGAGGGTTTCCGCTGGCTTTCCGGCGAGGACCGGATCGTGAACTATCGTTCCTCGGAGCGCGGACTCCGCCCGTTCTGCGGGACCTGCGGCTCCGCCGTTCCTGCGCCGTTTGCGCACATGGGTGTCGTGTTCGTTCCGGCTGGCAGCGTGGAAGGCGATCCCGGCGCGCGCCCGATGCTCCACATGTTCGCCGGTTCGCGGGCGAGCTGGTATCCGATTGCCGACGCGTTGCCGCAATACGAGGCCTTTCCGCCCGAGTTCGGCGGCGGCGAATCGGTCGACAACCTGCCGCTCCCGGCGCGAATCGACGTCATCCAGGGCCGCTGCCTCTGCGGCGACATCGCCTGGACGCTTGCGGGGGAGCCCGAGCGCGCCTGGAACTGCCACTGCTCGCGCTGCCGGCGCGCGCGCAGCGCCGCGCATGCGACCAACGCCTTCATCAGGCAGGAGCTGCTCAGCTGGACCCGCGGCGGGAAAAACGTGGCGAGTTATGCGCTGCCCGGCGCGAAGCGATTCGGGCAGGATTTCTGCCCCCGATGCGGGAGCGCGGTGCCCCGGGTCGTCGTCTCGACGGGTTACGTCGTCGTGCCCTGCGGGAGCCTCGAGAGTCCGCTCACGAAAGGACCGCTCGGCCACATCTTCGTTTCGAGCAAGGCGCCCTGGTTCGAGATCAGCGATGGCCTGCCGCAATGGGAGACGCTTCCTGCATAGGCCCGGCCTCGCGCTGGCCCTGCTCCTTGCCGCCGCGGGCTGCGGCCATCCCGGCACGCCCGAAGACGCCATTCGCGCCCTGGTCAATGAAGCGGAAACGGCCGCCGAGGCGCGTGATGCTTCGGCGCTTCGGGGGCTCGTGGCCGACGACTACCGCGATTCCCGCGGGCGCGATGCTTCCGACTTCCGCAATTTCCTGCACGCCTGGCTCATCGCCCACCCCGCCGTGAACCTCATCACGCGCATCGACTCGATCGAGCTGGAAGGCACCGAGCTCGCCCGGGTCCGGGTCACGGTCGGCCTGCTGGGCCGCGAGGCAAACGCCGATTCCGGCTGGGATCTTGCGGTCGACATGGAGCGGCTCGACATCCGGCTCGCACTCGAGGACGGGGACTGGCGCGTGATCGGCGCTGGCCGGCAGGCAGGGAATTAGTCGGTCCCTTCGGGCTCCAGCGCATTCCAGCGCTCGCGAAAGTCGCGGATGGCCTCGTTGCGGATCGCCGAGTGCCGGCGCGACAGCAGCAATGACGACGGCGGGCAGACGCGCGCCCGGATGACGCCGAGGTCGGCGGCGGCATCGAAGAGGCTGGGATACCAGCGCTCCCATTCGGGCAGGATCGCCTCGACGTTGTCGCGGAGGCTCATGGGCCGATCATACCCGCGTGCGGGCGCCCGTCATCCTCCGGATTCGCGGATCCGCGCGAGGGTCAGGCCGTCCCCCACCGGCAGCAGCGCGAGGTCGATGCGCGGGTCTTCGTGCAACACGTCGTTGAACTCGCGCAGCGCCACGGTGTCGGCGTCGCGATTCGCCGGGTTGGCCACTTCGCCGCCCCAGAGCGTGTTGTCCACGGCGATCAGGCCGCCGGGCCTCAGCAGCTTCAGCAGGCGCTCGTAATAGGCGAGATAGCCGGTCTTGTCCGCGTCGATGAACGCGAAATCGTAGGTTCCGGCCTCGTCCGCGGCGAGCCGCGCGTCCAGCGTCTCCCGGGCAGGTGCAATCACGAGCTCGATGCGGTCGGCGACGCCGGCCGCCTGCCAGTGGCGGCGCGCGATGCCGGTGTATTCCTCGCTGATGTCGCAGGCGAGCAACCGCCCGTCCGGCGGCATGGCGAGCATGACGGCGAGGCTCGAATAGCCCGTGAAGACGCCGACCTCGATCGCACGGCGCGCGCCGGTGAGGCGCACGAGCATCTGCATGAACTGGCCCTGCTCGGGCGCGATCTGCATGTTGACCATCGGGTGCGAGGCGGTCTCCGCGCGTAGCTTCGCGAGCGCCGGAGCCTCGCGCAGCGAATGCGCGAGCAGGTACGCGTAGCTGCGATCGTCCAGCGGCAGCGTCCGGTTCGACACGGCTCAATACCCGCGGCCGGGGTCCACTTCGGACAGGAGCTTCCCGCCCGCCACGTAGCGGCGCAGGTTCTCGCGCGCGATCAGCCAGCGCGGCTCCTCGCCGAGGTCGGTCGCCGCCGCGACATGCGGCGTGATCAGCACGTTCGGCGTCTTCCACAGGGGATGGTCCGGCGGCAGCGGTTCGGGATCCGTCACGTCGAGTCCGGCGCCCCCGACCTGGCCGCTCTCGAGCGCCGCGACGAGATCCGCCGTGACGACCGTTCCGCCGCGGCCGACGTTGACGAAAAGAACGCCCGGCTTCGCCGCATCGAAGATCCTCCGGTCGAACACTCCTTTTGTCTCCGGCGTGAGCGGGAGGCAGTCGACGATCACGTCCGCGCGGGCGACGAAGGCGGGGAGGTCGCCGGCGAGCCCCTGCTCGCTCACCCAGTCCGGTTTTTCGTGAGGCGTGTTGCGCGTCGCGATGACATTCATGCCGAGCGCCTGGGCTCGGCGCGCAACCTCGTTGCCAATGCCCCCGAGCCCGGCGACCAGCAGGGTCTTGCCCTCAAGCGACCACATCCGGCTCTCGGGCACGGCCTCGTCGGCCCATTCCCCGCGGCCCTGGGCGGGGATGTAGGCCGCAAACCCGCGCGCCAGCCCGAGCATGAAGGCGAGCACGTGCTCGGACATCACGGGACCGGCGACTTTCTGCATGTTCGTGAGGACGATGCCGCGGCCGGCGAATCCCGGCGTGCCGACGCAACGTTCGACGCCCGCATAGAGGTGCTGGATCCAGCGCAGCCGGGGACCGGCCTGGACGATGTCCGGCGCGCAGACGCCGATCACGGCGTCGGCATCCGCGACCTCGCGGATCGCCGCCGCGCGATCAGCCGCGCTCACGAGGGCGACGCCCGGTGCCGCGGCCTGCAGCCAGGCGAGGCGCTGTGCATCGGCACCCATCACGACGATCTTGCGCGGCGCCCGCCAGCCTGGCCGCTCCGAGACGGCGGTCGCCGATTCCCGCAGGCCGAGATCGGCGACCAGCCGCGCGACGCCGGCGTCGTCCCCCTCCGCCGACGCGGCTCCCGCGGGAAACCACAGCAGCAGGGCGAGCGCGACCATGTGCAGGAAGCGTTTCATGGGGCCAGGTTAACCTCGCACAGCGTGAGCGCGAAGCGCGCCTTCGCATCCTCCCAGAAGCCGCTCGCCTTGAACCCGGCGTCCTCGACCATCCGGATGACGTCGGCGGGACCGTACTTGTACGAGCTCTCGGTCCAGATGGTCTCCGACGGCTGCAGCTCGAGCACGATCCCCGACGCGGGAATCCGCACGGTCTGCCGGCGTGTGCTGACCAGGTGCATCTCGATGCGCGCGTCGCGGGCATTCCAGATCGCCCGATGCGCAAAGCCGGCCGGATCGAAGTCGGCTCCGAGTTCCCGATTGATGTGCATCAGCAGGTTGAGGTTGAACGCCCCGGTGACGCCCAGCGGATCATCGTAGGCAACTATCAGGTCACGTTCAGGCTTGACGAGGTCGACGCCGAGCAGGAGCGCATCGCCCGGCCGAAGGTGTCGCCGGATTCCGCGCAGGAACGCGTCCCGGGACGGCGGATCGAAGTTGCCGATGTTGGAGCCGAGGAACAGTACGAGCGCCCTGCCACGCGACATCGCCCCGGAAGCCTGCTCGATGCCGTCTTCGTATGTTGCCCGGTGACGGACGACCTGCACCCCTTCCGCCCCGGCCAGGGTGCGCGTGGCCGAGTCGAGAGCCGCCGCGGATATGTCGACCATATCGACGCGCAGGCGCGGCAAGCCTCGCGGCCGGCACGCCAGCAGTGCGGCGAGCTTGCGGCCGTCACCCACGCCGAGCTCGATGATGCGCTCGAGCGGTGACATGGCCGCCCATGCTTTGGGCCCGTGCTCGACCAGCATGCGCGTCTCGGCGCGCGTGATGCCGTACCACGGCAGCTCGCAGATGGCATCGAAGAGGGCGGAGCCCAGCGCGTCGTACAGGTACCGTGACGGCAACTGCCGCGGCGCTTGCGCGAGGTAATGGCGGACGTCACCGGCAAATTGCTCGACGAGGGTGGCGTCGCCTTCGCGCGCAGCCGTATGCCTGGCGACCTGGCGGTTCAAGAGGACACCGCATCCCGTGCGCAGCGGAATGCTGCGTACACATAGGGGTAGCGCGGACGGAACCAGTTCCGGAACGAAGGGCGAAGGAGCTCGCCCGCGGTGGCGGGCGAAGCGCCCTTCAGGACGAAATGCTCGCCGTCGAAGAAGTCCGCCGAGTACTCCGGGTAAGAGGGCAGCGCCGAAAAGCCCGGAAACGGCGCAAACACGCTCGCCGTCCAGTTCCAGCCGTTGCCGACCAGGTCGTCGACGCCCCAGTCGCTGCGGCCGGCCGGATGGCTGCCGGCGGGCTCCGGATCCCAGGAACTGAAATCGAAGACGCCCCGATCGGCCGCCGGCGGTTCGCTGCCCCAGGGGTAACGCCGGATCGCCGGGGAATCGGACCCATAGGCGGCGCGCTGGTACTCGCCTTCCGTCGGCAGCCGCGCGCCGCGCCACCTGGCATAGGCGTTCGCTTCCGCCCAGGTGACGTACACGGGCCATGCGGGCGGCAAGGCCACCGTTTCGAACATCGCGCGCCAATGCCACTCGCCGCCCGACCGCAGCCAGAATGGCGGATGCTCGAGGTGCTCGCGCCGGATCCACGCCCAGTCGGCCGGGCGCCACCAGCACGCTTCGCGATATCCGCCGGCTTCGACAAACGCCAAATAGGCCGCATTGGTGGTGACGTGGCGTTCGATGGCGAATGGCGCCACGTCCATCTCGAAGGCCGGCCGCTCGTTGTCCCAGGCGAACGGGACGTCAGCGCGAGCGGCGCCCAGCGTCGTCCGGCCCGCGGGAATTCCGATCCACTCCTGCGCCGGCGGCGCGCCGTGGATGGCCGGACGATAGCCGGGCGGGCGCCGTATCCGGCCCCGCGGCAGGCGGTGGCACATGTAACGCAGCGTTTCCTGGTGCATGGCCTCGTGCTCGAGTATCGCGAACACGGCCTCGGCGCGATCCAGCAGCGGATGCCCGGGCTGTTCGATCTCCGACCGCTCGAGGGCTGCGATCACGCGCCGGTCGGCCTCCGCCGCAAACGACTTCGCCGCTTCACGGGAGGGCCAGGCGCCCCGATCATCGGGGTCGCGCACATCGGACTCGGCGGGATCGATGCCGCGCGCGAACAACGCTTCGAGCCGGGCGTCGATGCTCGGCCCGCCCAGCGCGCGCTTGACGAGCGTGTTGAAGCTGAAGCCCGGGAGGTGACCCTCGTAGAACACGAAAGGATGCCGGAACGCGATCGGGCGCGAGTAATACGCCTCGTCGTCAATCAGGTCGAATAGCGCCGCCGACCGCGCGCGATTGCGCCGGTACCGACGGACGAGCACTTCGCGGCCGGCAGACGCCGCCGTTTCCGGCGGGATTTCCGCGCCGCGCGCAATCCTTGCCTGGCCGGGCCGTATTCCCATCGCACTATTCTGAACCATGCGGGCGCGATCGGGCGCCGCAGGCCCTGATTTTCAGGTTTCGGCTGACAGGAATGGATCATCCGGCGTGATCCGCCCCGAAAATCAGCCGTCCGCCGCGGATGGTGCAGCGGACCTTCGCGAAGTTCGACACGTCCTCGGCCGGGTCCGCCTCCAGCACGACGAGGTCGGCGTCCATCCCGGCCGCGACACGGCCGCGGCGCGCCGATTCCTTCCAGCGCGAGGCCGGCGCCGTCGTGAGCGAGGCCAGGATCTGCATCGGCGTGAGCGCGCGTGCCATGAGGCGAAATTCCTGCGTCGGATCGTAGTCCGTCATGTAGCCGACGTCGGTGCCGAACAGCACCTGGCCGCCGGCCTTCGAAAAGACGCGGAGCTGTTCCACCGCATCGTCCGTCGCGAGATCCACGACCCGCTGCGCGAGGCCCATGCGCTTCAGCTCATACGGCCACAGTTGCAGCGTCGGCACCACCGCCATGTTTTGCGCCAGCAGCTGTTCCACGAGTGCGCCGTCCCAGACCGTCCTGCCCTCGCCGAGGGTCGTATGCATGAGGACGTCGACGCCCGACTCGATTGCGAGGTTGATGCCCTCGATGTCGGTGGGATGCGCAAGCACGAGCTTGTCGCGCCGGTGGGTTTCGTCCGCAGCCGCGAGCGCAATGTCCGGCTGCATGAAGGCGTAGCGGCCGCCGCCCTGTGGCGTCATCAGGAAGAGCTTGGTCGCGTTCGCGCCGCCGTCGAGATTTGCCTGAACGTCTTCGAGGGCTTCCTCGACCGTGGCCGGCTGCGACAGGCTGGCCAGGAATTCCGGCGGCAGGTCCCGCAGGTAGATCGGGATGCCGTCCTTGGGGAAAAGGGCGTTGCCCGCCGTCAGGATTCGCGGGCCCGCGACCTCGCCGCTCTCGACGCGCGTCCGCAGAGCCACGGTGTTTGCGAGCCGGGACGCGGCATCGACGACGGTCGTGAAGCCGTACCGATTCAGCATGCCGGTCATGGAGGCCGCGAGGTCGGTCGCCGGCCGGTCCTTTGCGTCTGCGAACTTCGGTTCGGTGAAATGCACGTGGCTGTTCTGGAAACCGGCGGTCACCGTGCCGGCATCGCAGTGGCCGAGATCCTTCGCGCCGCGCGTGGCAATTTCCCCGGCGGGACCGGCGGCGACGATCTTCCCGTTTACGATCAGGATGGCCGCGTCGTCGATGGCGGCCTGGTCCGGCGCGGCATACAGGCGCGCCGCGCGCAGCACGACGGCGCCCTCGGGCGCGCGTTTGCCGCAGGCCTGCAGCTGGCTGATGCCCATCAGCACGACCACCAGCAGCCAGGCGCGCTTCGCCATCGATCAACGATACCTCAGCCGCAGTGCGTTGCCGACCACGGAGACGGACGACAGGCTCATCGCCAGCGCCGCGATCATGGGGCTGAGCAGCACCCCGAACCACGGGTAGAGGAGACCCGCCGCGATCGGCACGCCGAACACGTTGTAAATCAAGGCGAATCCGAGGTTCTGGCGCATGTTGCGGACGGTGGCCTCCGAGATCTCGCGGGCGCGCGCGATGCCGCGCAGATCCCCCTTCACCAGCGTCACCTGCGCGCTCGACATCGCGACATCCGTTCCGGTGCCCATGGCAATGCCCACGTCGGCCGCGGCCAGCGCCGGGGCGTCGTTGATGCCGTCGCCGGCCATCGCGACGCGCCGGCCTTCCGCACGCAGCCTCCCGATCAACGCGGCTTTCTCGGCGGGCCGCGTCTCGCCATGCACCTCCCTGATGCCCGTGGCCGCCGCAACCGCCTGCGCCGTAGCAGACGCGTCGCCCGTGGCCATGATGATCCGGAAACCGAGGGCACGCAGCGTCGCGAGCGCCTCGGCGGTCGTTTCCTTCACCGGATCCGCGACCGCGACCAGGCCCGCGAGTGCGCCGTCGGCCGCCAGGAACATAACGCTCGCGCCTTCGCTTCGGAAACGGTCCGCATCCGTCGCGAGTGAATCTATCGCGATGCCGGCGTCGCGCATCAGCGCGGCGCTGCCGAGCGCCAGTTCCACGCCATCCACCCGGCCGCGGACACCAAGCCCGGTCCCGGACTCGAATGATTCCGCCTTCCCAAGCTGCAGCCTGCGCCGGCGTGCCTCGGCGACAATCGCCTGCGCGAGCGGGTGCTCGCTACCTGCGTCCAGGCTCGCAGCCAGCCGCAGCAAGCGCGCCTCGTCGAATCCGGCCGCCGGCAAGGCGGCGCGAAACGCCGGGCGACCTTCGGTGAGCGTGCCGGTCTTGTCGACGATCAGCGTGTCCATCGTCCGCAGCCTTTCGATCGCCTCCGCGTCCCGGAACAGGACGCCCGATTGCGCGGCCCGCCCCGTGGCGACCATCACCGACATCGGCGTGGCGAGCCCCAGCGCGCAAGGGCAGGCAATGATCAATACCGACACGGCAGTCACAATCGCATAGGTCCAGGACGGGTCCGGCCCGAACGCTCCCCACGCCAGAAACGTCAATGCCGCGATCGCGAGAACCGTCAGCACGAACCCGCGCGACACGCGGTCGGCGAGCCGCTGCATCGGCGCGCGCGAGCGCTGGGCCTGCGCCACGAGTTGCACGATTTGCGCAAGCACCGTTTCGCTGCCGACGCGGTCGGCGCGCATGACCAGGCTACCCGCGGCGTTCTGGGTGCCGCCGATCAGGCGATCGCCCGGATTCTTGCTGACCGGCAGCGACTCGCCGGTCAGCAGCGATTCGTCCACGCTCGAATGCCCTTCGAGCGCTTCGCCGTCCACCGGCACCTTGTCGCCCGGGCGCACGCGCAACCGGTCGCCGGCGCGAACCGCTTCGAGCGGCATTTCCTCGTCGCTGCCGTCCTCACGCAAGCGCCTCGCGGTCGGCGGTGCGAGCCGCAGCAGGGCCCTGATTGCGGCGGAGGTCGAGGAGCGGGCCTTCAGCTCGAGGAGCTGCCCCAGCAGCGTCAGCGACACGATGACCGCGGCGGCCTCGAAGTACACCCCGACCCGCCCGTGCTCGCGGAACGACGCCGGAAACCAGTCCGGAGCGATCGTTGCCGCGACGCTGTACAGGAATGCGGCGCCGACTCCGGTGCCGATCAGCGTCCACATGTTCGGATTCCGCGTCCGGATGGACTCGGCCCAGCGCAGGAAGAACGGCCAGGCCGCCCACAATACGACCGGCGCCGACAGCAAGAGCTCGAGCCAGCTGCGCTGGTCCGCCGACACGGCATTCACACGATGACCGAACATTGCGAGCGCCAGCACTGCGAGCGACAGCGGCAGCGTCCACCGGAAACGCCGCCGGAAGCTCCTCAGCTCGGGAAACTCTTCGTCGTCCGCCGACGGCATCGTCGGCTCGAGCGCCATGCCGCAGATCGGGCAGTGGCCCGGCGCATCGCGGACGATTTCCGGGTGCATCGGGCAGGTGTAGCGCGCGCCTGCCAATTCAGTCAGTCCGTGTGATCGTGCTCCGGGCCGGCGGCGTGCTCATGGCCGTGTGCGTGCGGGTCGTGCTCGTCTTCCATATCGGCTCCCCCATGCGTGTGCCCTTCGCTCGATTCCACGAGTTCGCCATAGCGTTCTTCCGACATCCCGGGGAGCTGCCGGATGAATGCCACCATGCCCCAGATTGACTCGTCGTCCACGCTCCTGCCCCAGGCCGGCATCGCGGTCATCTTGATGCCGTGCTTGATGACCCAGAATGCCTCCGCCGCATCCACGACGGGCTCACGGGCCAGGTCCGGCGGGGCGGGATTCAGGCCGACGCTCATTTCCGAGTGGTCCTCGCCGGGGTGCAGGTGGCAACCGCTGCACATCGCGTCGTAATTCCCGGCGCCCGCGTGAATCAGCGCCTCGCGATCGAGATCCGGAACGACGAGAGACCCCGCCCTCGATTCGATCGAGCGGTCGCGGGCCGTTTCCAGCGCCCATGCCGTCACCGCCCAGTGCGGCTCGTCCGCCGCAACATCGTAGCCACCCGAGGCGACGAGCGCGGCCAGAGCCGCGGCGACGAGCGCCAGCAGTCCCACAAGCCAGACAATCGGTTTCATGGATCGCTCCCGGGATTCGCAACAGCCGGCGTTTCTGCACGCGAGTATCGCGCCGCCGTGCGCAGATTTCATGTCAGTCGCCTCCGGCAGCCCGGTTTGAGACAATGGCGAGATGCCTTCCGAACGCGATTTCGTGCTGCACAGCTGGTGCGTGCCGGGCGACTGGAACGCCCCCACGGTCGTCGGCGGCCGCGGCGCGCGGCTCGTCCTCGAGGGCGGACGCGAGCTCCTCGACATGTCCAGCCTGGTCGAATGCAGCAACCTCGGGCACCAGCACCCGAAGCTCATCGCGGCGATCCAGGCGCAGGCGGGAAGGCTCGCCTTCGTCACCAGCGCGTGGGGTGCGGAGCCCCGCAGGGCGCTGGCAGAGCGCCTGCTCGAGCGCTCGGGCTACGAGGGCGGGCTCGTCTTCTTCACGCTGGGCGGTGCCGATGCCAACGAGAATGCGGTCCGCGTGGCGCGCCAGGTTTCGCGCAAGCCGCGCGGGCTCATCGTCACGCGCGACCGCTCCTACCACGGCGCGAGCTACCTGGACATGGCGCTCTCGGGCGATGCCCGCACGGCCCACCAGGTGGACGCCGACGCCTGGGGCGTGCGCCACGTGCCGCCGCCCTATTCCTACCGCTGCCCGTTCGGCAGCGCGAATGCGCACGATTGCGGCTTGCGGGCGGCCCAGGCCGTCGCGGACTGCATCGATGCCGAAGGCGCGGCGCGTGTCGCCGCCGTGCTGATGGAGAGCGACGCGGGCAGCAACGGCGTCGTCCCGCCGGACAGCTACTGGCCGGCGTTGCGTGAGCACACCCGCGAACGTGAAGCGCTGCTCATCGCCGACGAGGTCATGAGCGCTTTCGGCCGTTGCGGCGAATGGTTTGCATGGCAGCGCCACGGTGAAGCCGGCCGGCCGGACCTCATGACACTTGCCAAGGGGCTCACCGGCGCCGCCGTCCCGCTCGGCGCCGTCGTGATGAGTGCCGCCGTCGCGCGAAGGCTCGAGCACGAGATGTTCTACGGCGGCCTCACCTACTGCGGCCACCCGCTTGCCTGTGCAGCGGGCGTCGCCGCGATCGACGCCTATGCGGACGAAAAACTGGTCGAGCGCTCGCGCTCGCTCGGCGCCGCGATGTTCGCGGACTTGCAGAGAATCGCCGCTCGCCATCCCGTCGTCGGCGAGGTGCGCGGCGGCCGCGGGCTCTTCGCCGTCGTCGAGCTCGTCAGCGACCGGGGAACCCGCGCCCCGATCGCGCCCTGGCCCGCCCAGCCGGAAGCCATGAAGTCGCTGCTCGCCGCGGCGCGGGACGAAGGCGTGTCCTTCGGCTCCCGTGGAAACCTCCTGATCCTGGCGCCCCCGCTGGTGATCGGGGAGGCCGAGCTGGCCGCGGCGCTGGGACTGCTCGACCGCCTGCTGTCACGATTCTTCCCCGCCGCGATGGAGCGCGCCTCATGAGCTTTCGCCTGACTTACGCCACGATGTTCAATCCGCCGGAAGAGATGCACGAGCGCTTCGAAAAGGCGCTCGCCACGATGAAAGGCCGCCTGGGCACCACGCACCCGCTCCTCATCGACGGCAAGGACGTGCAGGCCGCGAACACGGAAGAGCGCACGAGCCCGATCGACCGCCAGGTGAAGATCGGGCGCTTTCCGCTTGCCACGACCGCCGAAGTCGATTCCGCACTGGCCGCGGCGCAGCGCGCCTTCCCGGGCTGGCGCGACGCGGGACTCGCCGAACGCGTGCGCCTGCTGCGCAAGGTCGCCGACATCCTCGAGCAGCGCGTCTACGAGATCGCGGCCGCGCTCGTGCTCGAGGTCGGCAAGAACCGCCTGGAGGCGCTCGGGGAAGCGCAGGAGGCCGTGGACTTCTTCCGCGTCTACGCGGACGACTTCGAATCGCACCGGGGATACGAAATCGACCTGCCGAACGACCCGCTCACGGGCCTCACTTCGCGCAACCGGAGCGTCATGCGTCCCTATGGCCCCTGGGTGGTCATCGCGCCGTTCAATTTCCCGATCGCGCTGTCGGCGGGACCGACCGCCGCGGCGCTCGTGACGGGCAACACCGTTGTCGTGAAATGCGCTTCCGACACGCCCTGGGCGGGGCGGCTTCTCGCCGACTGCATCCGCGACGCAGGCCTGCCGCCGGGCGTCTTCAACTACGTGAACGGCGCCGGCGCGGCCGTCGGCGAGCAGCTGGTGCGCGATGCGCGCACGGCCGGCGTGACCTTCACGGGCTCCGTCGCCGTCGGCCGCGCGATCATGGCCGCGATGGCGGGTGGGCGGTATCCGCGTCCGTGCATCACGGAAATGGGCGGCAAGAATCCGACGATCGTGACCGAGAACGCCGACCTCGACCGTGCGGCCGCGGGCATCGCGCGCTCCGCCTACGGCATGGGCGGGCAGAAATGCTCGGCACTCTCGCGACTCTACGTGCACGAGAAGGTGGCCGATGACCTGCTCGCGCGTGTCGAGCAGGAGATCGACAGGATCCGGATCGGCGACCCGACGCTGCGCCCGACGCAGCTGGGCCCGGTCGTGAACCGGCGCGCCTATGAAAGCTACGCGCGCTACGTGTCGGAGCTGAAGGACCGCGGCGCCAGGTTCCGGCGCGGCGGGCGGCAGCCGGACGAGGGCCCGCTCGCGCGCGGGTTCTATGTCGAGCCCGTACTCGCGGAGGCCGCGCTTTCGGACCCGCTCTGGAAACACGAGATGTTCCTGCCGATCCTGATGGTGCGGCGCTACGGCGACCGCGAGGAGGCGATGCGCCTGGCGAACGACACCGACATGGGACTCACCGCCGGCTTCTACGGCGCAGGCGACGAAGTGCGCTGGTTCCAGGAGGGCATCGAGGCCGGCGTCACCTACGCGAACCGCGCACAGGGCGCGACGACCGGCGCCTGGCCCGGCTACCAGCCCTTCGGCGGCTGGAAAGGATCCGGTTCCTCCGGCAAGGCGATCGCCTCCGCGTACTACCTGCCGCTCTACCTGCGCGAGCAGTCCCGGACCGTGGTGGAGTGAATGGCGCAGTTCCTGCCGCTCGCAGAGGCGATCGCGACCCACGTCGGCGACGGCGCCTGCCTTGCGCTGGAAGGCTTTACTCACCTCATACCCTTCGCGGCCGGCCACGAGCTGATCCGGCAGGGCCGGCGCGGGCTCCACCTCGTCCGGATGACGCCGGATCTCATCTATGACCAGCTGATCGGGGCAGGCGGCGCGCGGAGGCTCACTTTCTCCTGGGGCGGCAATCCAGGCGTCGGCTCATTGCACCGGCTGCGCGACGCGGTCGAAAACGCCTGGCCGCGCGCCCTGGAAATCGACGAGCACAGCCATGCCGCGATGGCGGTTGCCTATCGCGCGGGCGCGGCGCGCCTGCCGTTCGGGATGCTGCGCGGCTATATCGGCACGGATCTCGTCGGCAGGAACCCGCGAATCCGGCACGTCGCCTGCCCCTACACCGGTGAAGAGATCGCAACCGTGCCCGCCATCAATCCCGACGTCACGATCCTGCACGCGCAGCGCGCCGACCGGCGCGGGAATGTCGCCATCGACGGCATCGTCGGCGCTGCGCGCGAGGCCGGGCTCGCCGCCAAGAAGCTTCTCGTGACCGTCGAGAAGGTCGTGGACGAGCTGCCGCCCGCGATGAACAACGTGGTGATCCCGCACTTCACGGTCACGGCCGTGTCGCATTGCCCGGGCGGGGCCTGGCCGTCCTACGCCCAGGGCCACTATGCGCGCGACAATGATTTCTACCTCAGGTGGGATGCGATCTCGCGCGACCGCGACCGGTTCACGGACTGGATCGACCGCCACGTCCGGGGCACAGCCGACCATCGGGCATTCCTGGCGAGCCTGCAAGGACGCGCTGCGTGATGCGGCGCGATGCGGCAGGCGCGCGCGGGATCCGGCGGGGTTGCTCGTTCGCAAACTCCGCCGGAACTTACGAGTTTGCTCGCGAGCACCCCGCCACCTCGCGCGCGCCGGATGAGCCGCACCGTGTCGCGCGCGCGAGCCCGGCGGCATTTCCCGCGTGCCGGCGGCAGGATGGCGTTGCGTGAGCGAATACACGCGCGACGAGATGATGACCGTGGCCGCCGCCCGGCTCCTCAGGGACGGCCAGGTCTGCTTCGTCGGCATCGGCCTGCCGAGCGCCGCCTGCAACCTCGCGCGGCTGACGCACGCGCCGGGTCTCGTCCTCATCTACGAATCCGGCACGATCGGCACGCGGCCGAACGTGCTGCCGCTCTCGATCGGCGACGGCGAGCTCGCGGAGACCGCGACCTGCGTCATTCCGCTGCCCGACGTCTTCAGCGACTACCTCCAGGCCGGCCGCATCGACGTCGGCTTCCTGGGCGCGGCGCAGATCGACCGCTTCGGCAACCTGAACAGCACGGTCATCGGTTCCTACGAGAAACCGAAAACGCGCCTGCCCGGCGCGGGCGGCGCGACCGAGATCGCCGCGCACGCGAAACAGGTCTTCATCGTCATGAAGGCCACGCCGCGCAGTTTCGTGCAGAAGCTCGATTTCCAGACGAGCGGCGGCCATTTCGCCGGGCGCGCACGGAGCGGGGCGAGCGGCGCGGGGCCGACCGCGATCGTGACCGACGTCGGCATCTTGAAACCGCTGCCTGAAAGCGGAGAATTCGCGCTTTCCGTGACCTACCCCGGGATCCCGTCGGGTGAAGCGCGCGCCGCCATTGGATGGCCGCTCGTCGCCGTACCGCAACCGGAAAACTGTGCGGCGCCCTCCGCAGCCGAACTCGGTGCGCTGCGCGCACTCGAGGCCCGGACCGCGGCCGCCCATCGAAAACCTGTGAGGCTGCCCCTATGAACGCAACGCCAAGCGCCGCCGGCGCATTCAGGAATCCGCACATCAAGACGGAGCTGCCGGGCCCGAAGTCGCGCGCCATGATCGAGCGCGACGAAAAGGTCGCCTCGCCCTCCTACCCGCGCGACTATCCCTTCGTGATATCGCACGGCAGGGGCACGGAGGCCTGGGATGTCGACGGAAACCGGTTCCTCGACTTTGCGGCGGGCATCGCGGTCTGCGCAACCGGCCATGCCCATCCGCGCGTCGTCAAGGCCGTCCAGGACGCGGCGGCGAAGTTCCTGCACATCTCGAGCGATTACTGGCACGAGGAAATGACCGCGCTCGCGGAGCGCCTGGCGGCGATCGTGCCGCTCGGCGAGCCCGGCATGTGCTTCTTCTGCCAGTCCGGCACCGAGTCGGTCGAGGGCGCGCTGAAGCTCGCGCGCTACGTCACGAAGCGCCAGCGAATCATCGCCTTCCTCGGCAGCTTTCATGGCCGCACGATGGGCTCGCTGTCGCTCACCTCCAGCAAGTACACGCAGCAGGCGGGCTTCTTCCCGACCATGCCGGGCGTCACCCATGTGCCCTATCCCAATCCGTACCGGCCGCTGTTTGCGGGCGGCGACCAGGGCCAGGCCGTGCTCGACTACATCCGCATGCTGTTCGACCGGAACCTCCCGCCAAGCGAGGTGGCCGCGATCGTCGTCGAACCGCTGCAGGGCGAGGGCGGCTATCTCGTGCCGCCCGAGGGCTTCCTCGCCGGACTGCGGAAGGTCTGCGACGAGCACGGCATCCTGCTCGTGTTCGACGAGGTGCAGTCCGGCATCGGGCGCACGGGAAAGATGTTCTGCGCCCAGCACTCGGGCGTGACGCCCGACATCATGACGCTCGCCAAGGGCCTGGGGTCCGGGCTGCCGATCGGCGCCGTCGTGGCGAAAGCGAGCGTGATGAGGCAATGGAAGAAAGGCGCCCACGGCAACACCTTCGGCGGCAACCCCGTCTGCTGCGCCGCGGCCAACGCGACGATCGACCTCGTGCGCGAGCAATACGTCCAGAACGCCGCGAAGGTCGGCGCGCATTTCATGAAGCGGCTCGAGGCGCTCCGCCCCGACTACCCCTGCATCGGCGACATTCGCGGCCGCGGCCTCATGATCGGCGTCGAGATGATCGAGAAGGACGGCTCGCCCGCCCGTGCGATGGTGGACCGGCTGCTGCACCGCGCCTATCACAACGGGCTTCTGCTGCTGTCCTGCGGCGTCTCGACGCTGCGCTTCATGCCGCCGCTGTGCGTGTCCGAGGCCGAGGTGGACGAGGCGATGGTCTACCTGCGGCGGAGCCTGGACGAGGCGCTGGCGGGCGCGGCGTGAAGCGCGCGACCCGCGCGCTGCTTGCGCTTCTCCCGCTCCTGCTCGCAGCGCCGGCGAACGCGGCGCGCGAGCCGGTGCTCAGTCAGGTCCAGCTGCCGCACAACTATTACTGGCGCGAACTCTACATCCCGCAGCTGACGACGGGGCCCTCGGCCGTGGCGTTCATGCCGACCGGCGACGAAGTCGTCTACAGCATGGAGGGTTCCCTGTGGCGCCAGGGCCTACGCTCGGACGTCGCGGTCGAGCTGAATCATGCCGATGCCGCCTATGATTACCAGCCGGACGTCGCGCCGGACGGCAGGAGCGTGGTGTTCAGCCGCTACGACGGTCGCGCGATCGAATTGTGGCGGCTCGATCTCGCGAGTCGTCGCGAGCAGGCACTGACGACGGGCGGCGGCGTGAACCTCGAGCCGCGCATCTCGCCGGACGGGCGCAGGATCGTTTTCGTGTCGACCGCGGGCACCGGCCACTTCAACCTCAGGATCGCCGACTTCTCCCCGGCGGGCCTCTCGAACGAGCGCTATCTCGTCGCGCCACGCGAGAGCCGGATCGACCGCTACTACTATTCCTCGCACGACCACGCGATCAACCCCTCGTGGTCCCCGGACGGTGCGCGGGTGTGGTTCGTCTCGAACGCCGAGATTCCCTGGGGCACGGGCAGGATTTGCTCAGTCGCCGTCGCGGACGGTGCGATCGCGTGCCTCGACAGGCACCAGCTCGAGACGTCATGGGCCGCGCGGCCCGAGGTCGCGCCGGACGGCAGGCGCATCCTCTTCTCGAGCTACCACGGGGGGCAGTGGCACCAGCTCTGGCTGACCACGACGGACGACGCCGCGCCGCTGCCGCTCACGTACGGTCAATTTGACAGGCGCAACGCGCGCTGGTCCCCGGACGGCAAGCGAATCGCGTATATCAGCAACGAAAAGGGGAACACCGCGCTATATGTGCGGGATTTCTTCGGTGGCGCGCGCTCTGCACTCGTCACGCACTTCCCCAAGCGGCTGCGCCCGACTGCCGTCGTCACGCTCGCGATCGTGGATGGAGCGGGCCGCCCGGTCTCGGCGCGCGTGTCGATTCTCGGCAGCGATGGCCGGTGGCACGCGCCACGGGACGCGTGGATGCACGGCGACGAGCTCTACGACCGCGCGCAATTCCCAAGTGAAGTTCATTACTTCCACTGCGACTCGCGCTGCCAGGTCGAACTGCCTGCGGGCAAGGCGCAGATCCACGTGCAGAATGGCTTTCGCAGGAAGCCCGTCACGATCCAGCGCGAGTTCCCGGCGGGAGAGGCGTCCCCTTTGCCGGTTCGCCTGGAGGACAACGATCTCCCCGCGGACTTCGGAAAGTTCGTGAGCGCCGACTTGCACGTGCATATGAACTACGGCGGGCATTACCGCAGCACGCCGGAAACCCTGCTCGCGCAGGCCGAGGCCGAGGATCTCGACGTGGTCCATAACCTGATCGTGAACAAGGAGGAGCGGATCCCCGACGTCGCGTACTTCCGGTCCGATCCCGATCCCGCGAGCGGGAAACGGCTGTTGCTGCACGCCCAGGAATATCACTCGAGTTTCTGGGGGCACCTCGGTCTGCTGCACCTCTCCGATCACCTGCTACTGCCGGGTTACACGGCCTACCGGCACACGGCCCTCGAGAGCCCCTGGCCGCACAACGGCGCGGTCGCGGACCTCGCGCATGCGCAGGGCGCGCTCGTCGGATACGTTCATCCGTTCGATGCGCCGATCGATCCGCCGAACGAGAAATCGCTTTCCTACGAACTGCCCGCGGATGTCGCGCACGGCAAGGTGGATTACCTCGAGGTCATGGGCTTCTCGGACCATCAAATCACGGCGGGCATCTGGTATCGCCTGCTCAACCTGGGATTCCGCCTCCCGGCGGGCGCCGGCACCGACGCGATGGCGAACTACGCTTCGCTGCGCGGTCCCATCGGCCTCGTGCGCGTATTCCTGGAGACTGCCGGCAAGCGCACGCCGGAGGCGCTGCACGACGCACTGAAGTCCGGGCGCACTTTCGTCTCGAATTCCGCGCTCCTCGGCCTCACCATCGGCGGCATGCGGCCGGGCGACACGATCGCGGCCACGGGGCGCCTTCCCGTCCGCGTGGCGATGCGCTCGCCGGTTGCAATGGACCGCCTCGAGCTGGTGCAGAATGGCCGGGTGATCAAGGCCTTCAGGCTCACGGGCGAGCGCACTCGCTTCGACTGGAGCGGCGAACTCACGGTCCACGAAGGCGGTTGGATCGTGCTGCGCGCCTTCAACGACCAGCCGCACCCCTGGGTGCTCGACCTGTATCCCTATGCGACGACGGGCCCGATCTACATCGACGCGCCCGCTCCGCCGGCGCCTGCGGACGCCGCGTACTTCGTCGCCTGGATGGACCGCGTGATCGAGGCGGCCGAGTCGCGCGGCGGATGGAACGAGGACAGCGAGCGCCTCGAGACGCTCGATTACCTGGATGCCGCGCGCGAGAAATTCCGGCGGCTCACGACGGCCGAGGAGGCGCACTGACATGAACCGATGGACGGGGTCGATCTGCCTGCTGCTCTGCGCGCCGGCAGCTTTCGCCGCGAACGGGCCGGACACCGGAAAAGCCCGCTTCAGCATCGACGATCTCGTTCGCGTCGCGAACCTCGCCGACCTCGACCTCTCGCCTGACGGCAAGTACGTGGTCTACAGCGTCGGCGAGCCCGACTTCAAGGCCGACGAACCGCGCTATGACGTCTGGCGGGCGCGCTGGGACGGCAGCGACCGGCGCTCCCTCACGCACACGCCGGACGCCGACGAATGGCAGCCGACTTTCAGCCCGGACGGCAAGCGCATCGCCTTCCTGTCGGATCGAGGCGAAGAAAATGCCCAGACCCAGGTCTGGGTGATGCCCGCTGACGCAGGCGAGTCCGAGCAGCTCACGGACTTTGCGGGCGGCGTCGTGGACTTCGACTGGTCCCCGGACGGCAGGACGCTCGCCGTCATCGCCAACGATCCCGAGCGGCCGGCGGGCGAGAAGGAATCCCCGCAGCCAACCCCGATCGTGATCGACCGCTATTACTTCAAGCAGGACTTCACCGGCCTCCTCACCGACAAGCGGCAGCACCTCTATCTCTTCGACGTCGCGGGCCGCAAGGCGACGCCGCTGACTTCAGGACAGCACGACGAGTACCTGCCCGCCTGGTCGCCCGACGGGAAGCGCATCGCCTACGTGACCAAGCGTGGACCCGACCCGGACCGCCACCTCAACTGGGACATCTACGTCGTCGAAGCCCGCGAGGGCGCCGAAGAAAGACGAGTCACGCACTTCGACGGCGCCGACAACGACCCGGACCTGGAATCGCGCCCGGCCTGGAGCCCGGATGGCCGGCGCATCGCCTATCTTCAAAGCGGTGAAGACCGGTGGATCTACTATAAACCCTGGTCACTCGCGATCGCCGACGTCGAGAGCGGCGAGGTGGTGCGCCCCGCGGGCGTAGAGCTCGATCACACAAAGCCGGTCTTCAGCCCGGACGGGAAATCCGTCCTTGCGCTGGTCGAGGAAAGCCGCGTGACGCACCTGTCGCGCATCGACCTCGCTTCGGGCCAGGTGACCGCGCTGACCACGGGCCCGCGCTTCGACTTCGACTTCGATGCAACGGCCAACGGGCGGATCGCGGTGCTGGGCGGAGACGACCTGCACCCGTACCGCATCGAGGCGGTCGAGCCCGCCGGCCTTCGCGTCCTCGCCGATCACAACGAGTGGCTGAAGGACCGGCTGCTCGCGCCGGTCGAGGAGATTACGTTCCGCAGCGCCGACGGCATGTCGATCGACGGCTTCCTCGTGAAGCCCGTGGACTACGAGCCCGGCAAGCGCTATCCGACGATCCTGCGCATCCACGGCGGCCCGGTCTACCAGTTCAGCCACGAATTCATGGAGGACTGGCAGGTCTACGCGGCCAATGGCTATGCCGTGGTCGCGGCCAATCCGCGCGGCAGCAGCGGCCGCGGCTTCGAGTTCGCCAAGGCGATCTACGCGGACTGGGGCAACAAGGACACGGCCGACCTGCTCGCGGCAGTCGATCACGTCGTGAACCTGGGCATCGCGGATCCTGACCGGCTCGGCGTCGGCGGCCACAGCTACGGCGGCATCCTTACCGACCAGGTCATTGCGCGCGACGACCGTTTCAAGGCGGCGATCTCGAGCGCCGGCGCCGCGAACTTCTACGGCATGTACGGCTTCGACATGTACATCCGCGAGTACGAGCAGGAGCTCGGCCTGCCCTGGCGCGACCGCGCGGTCTGGGACCGCGTGAGCTTCCCGTTTTTCCACGTGGACCGGATCACGACGGCAACGCTGTTCCTCTGCGAGGAGCTCGACGCCAACGTGCCCTGCCTCGGCGGCATGCAGATGTACCAGGCGCTGAAGTCGCTCGGGGTGCCGACGCGGCTCGTGATCTACCCCGGCGAGTACCACCCGGTGACGATTCCGAGCTACCTGCACGACCGGATGCAGCGGTCGCTCGACTGGTACGGGCTCTACCTCGGGGTGTTGAGCCGGCCGTAGCGCCCGAGCAGCTTCACGAGCTGGGCGTGCGGCAGCGCGATGGCGTCGTGCCCGTTCTCGCCGGTCATGTCCTTCGCCGCGACCATGGCATTGACGATCGCTTCTTCGGTCGCCTGCACGGTCGCCTCGAAGACAGGATCCAGGCGCCCGTTCTCGATGAACTCCGCGCTCGCGAAGCCGCGTCCGGACAGCGCGGCCGCGTTCGCCGTCGAGAACGCGATGAAGATGTCACCCGACCCGTCGCCCGAGTAGGAGCCCATGCGCGCGAGCCCCATGCCGGCGCGGCGCGCGAGCCGCTTGAGCTGGTGCGGCAGCAGCGGGGCGTCCGTCGCGACCACGATGATGATCGAGCCGGTGTCCCCGGTCTCGTCCTGGTAGGCGCGATGTTCGCGCAGGTGCTGGCCGATCGGGACACCGGCAATCCGGAGCGTCTCGCGCAGCCCGTAATTCGCCTGCACCAGCACGCCGATCGTCAGGCCGCGGCCGTCGATCGAGACCTGGCGCGACGAGGTGCCGATGCCGCACTTGAACTCGTGGCAGATCATGCCGGTGCCGCCGCCGACATTGCCCTCGGCCACCGGCCCGCCGGACGCCGCATCGAGCGCCGCCGCGGCGTCCGCGGCCGTCACGTGAAACCCGTTGATGTCGTTCAGGTGGCCGTCCCAGGTTTCGGCCACCACCGGCAGCGACCACCAGTACCCGTCCTTGTCCGGCCCGTCCTCGCGTATCCGCCATGCAATCACGGCGTCGCGGACGATGCCGACGCTGTGCGTGTTGGTCAGCATCACCGGGCCGTCGAGCAAGCCGGATTCCTCGAGCCAGGTCGTGCCGGTCATCTCGCCGTTGCCATTGAGCGAAAACCAGCCGCCGAATGCCGGGGTTTTCACGTCGGCGCGCCCGCGTGGAAGGATCGCCGTGACCCCCGTGCGCACCTTGTGGCCGTTCGCGAGGTCCTCGATCAGCGTCGTCTGGCCGACCGTCACGCCCGCGACGTCCGTGATCGCATTCAGGGGACCCGGCGTCCCGTCGAACGGCACGCCCAGGTCGCGCGCCCGGGGCCCGGCCAGGGCGACCGTGGCGGCAAGTGCCATAATGATTGCGGGGATGATGCGGAAAGCCGAGAAACCTGGCGTCAAGTTGAAAAACCTCGCTGGCGTCGCAGCCTGCATGGATTATTGCGGCCGACATGCTACCAGCAATTATGATGTCGGCCGCAACCCGACGGAGCCCGCCGCATGAAACCTGTTCGCGCTGCGTTTCCCGCCCTCCTGTCCTGCGTCTGCGTCGCGATCGCAATGCCGGCACTCGCCGAAACCGTGGTCGTGCGCGCCGGGCGCATGCTGGACGTCGAGCACGGCAAGTACCTGCCGGACCGCGCGATCCGCATCGAGGACGGGCGCGTGGCCTCCGTCACGCCGTGGACCCCGGCCTCGCGCGGCGGCGGGCGGCTGATCGACTGGTCCGCATACGCCGTGCTGCCCGGACTGATCGACCTGCACACACATCTGGTCGGCGACATCAGCTCCGCCGACGTCGCCGCGCCGCTGTCGAGTTCCGCAGCGCGCGATGCGCTGATGGGCGCGGCGCACGCGCGGGCGACGCTCGAAGCGGGCTTTACGACGGTGCGCGACGTCGGCACCTACCGCGCGTTCGTGGACGTCGCGCTGCGAAACGCGATCAACGCCGGCCAGGTCGAGGGCCCTCGCATGTTCGTCGCGGGGGCCTACGTCACGGTCACGAACGGCGGCGGCGAGGTCACGGGCCTGCCGGAAGGCACGGTGGTTCCGGACGAGATGCGCCGCGGCGTCGCGGACAACGCGAACGAGGTGCGCCAGCGCGTGCGCGAGCTGCTCGCGGGGGGCGCCGATTTCATCAAGGTCATCGCGACCGGCGCCGTGTTCACCGCGGGGACCACGCCCTCCAAGCCGGAATACACGGAAGAGGAGATCCGCGCCGCGGTCGACGAGGCGGCCAAGGCGGGCATTTTCGTCGCCGCGCACGCCCACGGCGCCGAGGGCATCAAGAATGCGATCCGCGCCGGCGTGCGCACGGTCGAGCACGGTTCCTACCTCGACGACGAGGGCATCCGGCTGATGCTCGAGCACGGCACCTGGCTGGTCGCGGACGTCTACAACGGCGACTACACGGAGGAGGTCGGCACGCGCGACGGCTGGCCGGAGGAAATCCTGCGCAAGAACCGCGAGACCACGGACATCCAGCGCGCGAATTTCGCCAGGGCGGTCAAGGCGGGCGTCCGCATCGGGTTCGGGACCGACGCCGGCATCTATCCGCACGGCGACAATGCACGGCAGTTCGCCTACATGGTCAAATACGGCATGACCCCGCTTGACGCGATCCGATCGGCGACCCTCAACGCGGCGGCCTCGCTCGGCCGCTCCCAGGAGCTCGGCTCCATCTCGCCGGGCAAGTTCGCCGACCTGATCGCCGTCGACGGCGACCCGCTCGCGGACGTCGAACGGCTGCGGCACATCGCCGGCGTCATCAAGCAGGGCGAGCTGATCCACCTGGGGGATGACCGATGAACACGCGCCAGCTCGGCCTCATGATGTGCACGGCGCTCGTGGTCGGCAACATGATCGGCATGGGCATCTTCATGCAGCCGGCCGCGCTCGCGCCCTTCGGCCTCAACGCGCTGACCGGCTGGCTCGCCGTGATCGTCGGCTGCGGCTGCCTCGCCATCGTGTTCGCGGCGCTCGCCCGGCGCCTGCCGGAGGCGGACGGTCCTTTCGGCTACGTGCGCGCAACGCTCGGCGAGCCGGTTGCCTTCCCGGCGATCTGGTGCTACTGGGTCTCCGTCTGGGTCACCAATGCGGCGCTCGCCGTTGCGGTCGTCGGCTATTTCGACACGGTCTTTCCGGACGCAAGGATCATCCCCCCCGCGCTGCTGGCGATGACGTTCATGTGGCTGTTCGTCGGCGTCAACCTGCTCGGCGTGAAGAGCGGCGGGCGCGTACAGGTCATCACGTCGCTGCTGAAGCTGGTCCCGCTCGTGCTCGTCATCGTCATGGGCGGCTATGCGATCCTGACGACGCCGTCAGCCTACACGCCCAACCTGCCGGGCACGCCGATCGAGCTGCATTCATCCATGGGCGCAGCGACGATCGCGCTCTACGCCATGCTCGGGTTCGAGTCCGCGGCGATCGCGGCGGGACGGGTCAAGGACCCGCAGCGGACGATCCCGCGCGCAACGCTGATCGGCACCCTGTTCGTCGGCGTAGTCTATGTCGCGATCGTCGCGATCGGCATGCTGCTCGTCCCGCAGGCGACACTGGCCGCTTCCGACGCGCCATTCGTCACGATCCTCGACAGCCTGCTCGGCCAGGGCAACTCGCGCTGGCTGGCGCTGTTCGTCGTCGTCAGCGGCCTCGGCTGCCTGAACGGCTGGACCCTCCTCAGCGGCGAGCTGACACGTACCCTCGCAATGCACCGCCTGCTCCCGGACGTGTTTGCGCACAGCAACCGGTTTGGCGCGCCGTGGGCGGGACTGCTCCTTGCCGGCGCACTCGCGACTTTCGTCGGCCTCATGAACTACAGCGCCTCGCTCGTCGCGGGCTTCACCTTCCTGTCTATCGTCGTGACGGCGGCGAACCTGCCCCTCTACGCCTGTTGCGTGATCGCTTTCTTCTACCTCTGGCGCCGCGACCCGTCGCAGCATTCGCCGATGATGTGGATCGCCGGCCTCGGTGGCCTCGCGTTCACGGCGTTCGCATTCATGGGCGTCGGCACGGAGGCCTTCCTCTGGGCGCTCGCGCTCGCGGCCGCCGGGATTCCGGTCTATTTCTGGATGCGCTGGCGGCATCCGTCGCCGCCGGTCGCCGCGACCGGAGTCACCTCGAACTGACGCGCGCCGCATGAAGACTCCCAAGCTCACGTCGCTCGAAGTCGCGCAACTCGCCCGGGTCTCGCAGGCGACGGTCTCGCGCGCG
Source organism: uncultured Gammaproteobacteria bacterium (assembly GCA_963738285.1). Taxonomy (GTDB): domain Bacteria; phylum Pseudomonadota; class Gammaproteobacteria; order Steroidobacterales; family Steroidobacteraceae; genus SCUD01. Next base: position 458,203 of record CAVTVX010000002.1, read on the forward strand.
CTGCGCGACAGCCCGCTCGTCAAGCCCGAGACGCGCGCCCGCATCCAGGAGATCGCGCGCGAGCTGCATTACCGCACGGATCGCAGCGCCGCGGGCCTGAGGACGCGCCGCAGCCGCACGCTGGCGCTGCTGCTGTTCGAGGAGTCCCCCGACGAAGCGCAGATCAATCCGTTCTTCCTGTCCATGCTCGGCCACATCGCGCGGGCGGCGGCGCGCCGCAGCTTCGACCTCCTGATGTCGTTCCAGCAGCTTTCAGACGACTGGCACACGGATTACGAACTGTCGAACCGTGCCGATGGAATGATCCTGCTCGGCTACGGCGACTACCTCAAGTACGCGGAGCGCCTCCGCCACCTCGCCGAAACGGACTCGCACTTCGTCATCTGGGGGCCCGTGATCGAGAAACTGCCCGGGCATTACCTCTGCTGTGACAATGCCTGGGGAGCCCGGCTCGCGACGGAACATCTGCTCCACCAGGGCCGGCGCCGCGTCGCTTTTGTCGGCGGAGTCTCGGACGGGTCGCCCGAATTCCAGCTCCGACACCGGGGCTTTGCCGAGGTGCTCGGCGGCGCCGGGCTCGGCCCGGACCCGCGGCTGCATGCCGAAGCCCAGAGCCTGGAGGCCGACGGCTATCGCTCCTGCCGGATGCTGCTCGAATCCGGCGCGTCGTTCGACGCCGTGTTTGCCGCCAGCGACCTGATCGCAATGGGCGTCATCCATGCGTTGCAGGACCGCGGGCTTTCCGTGCCGCGGGACGTCGCCGTCGTCGGTTTCGACGACATCGCCTCCGCGGCCGACTTCAATCCGCCGCTCACGACCGTCCGCCAGGACACGCGCCTTGCCGGCGAACTGCTGGTCGAGAACCTCATCCGCCTGATCGACGGACAAACCGTCGAACCGACCCTCATTGCGCCGGAACTGGTCGTCCGCGCTTCCTGCGGCGCGCGCTGAGGATCCTCAGCCGCGCGGGCCGCCGGGCAGCGCCGCCCACGCGCGACGACAGGCGAGGTTCATTGCCGCGGCGCCTCCCGGTCGTCCACGCGCAGGGTCGCGAAGCCGGCGAGGATCATCAGCGTGCCGCCCGTCGCCAGCGCGTAAATGCTCTCGCCGTGGAACAGCACGCGCACCAGCACGCCGAGCACGCTCGCCGCCAGGATCTGCGGGATGACGATGAAGAAATTGAAGATGCCCATGTAGACGCCCATCTTCGACGGCGGCACCGCGCCCGACAGCATCGCGTACGGAAGCGAGAGGATCGAAGCCCAGGCGATGCCCACCCCGATCATCGAGACCAGCAGCATGCGCGGGTCATCGATCGCCAGGAAAGCGATCAGCCCGGCACCGCCCAGCGCCAGGTTGAGCAGGTGGGCGCGCCGGCGCCCGATCTTCGCGACGACGAGCGGGATGAGCATCGCCGCCAGCGCTGCAAAGCCGTTGTAGGCCGCGAACAGGACGCCGACCCAGTTCGCGCCCTCGTTGAAGGCCGCGGATGCGGCTTCGGTCGCATGGAAATGACGGCTCGTCACCGCCGAGGTCGTGTAGATCCACATTGCGAACAGGCCGAACCAGGACAGGAATTGCACCAGCGCGAGCTGGCGCATCGTGCGCGGCATGTGGAACAGGTCATTCATGATGCAACAGAGCGCATCGGCAGTCCGGCCCCAGGACAGCAGCCAGGCTGCGACGAGCTGCAGCAGGCCGAAGGCGGCGGCGCCGACACCGAGGACGTGCAGCTGAAGGTCCCAGTCGAACACCGCGACCGCGACACTGAAGAAGCTTCCGCCGAGGAGCCAGGCGGTGCCCGACGCGCGGTACTGCCGGACGCTGCGGCTTTCGACGGGCTGTTCCGTACCTTCTGCCGCCTTCGATTCTGCGAACGCGGCGAGTTCCCCGGGCGAATACTCCCGGGTGCGGACGACCGTCCAGACCACCGCGGCGATGAAGACGGCGGCTCCGAGGTAGAAGGCCCATTTCACCGAATCGGGAATCTCACCCTTTGCGGCGACGTTGCTGACGCCGCCCCAGTTCGCGAGCATCCAGGGCAGGGCCGACGCGACGACCGCGCCGACGCCGATGAACAGGCTCTGCAGCGCAAAGCCGAAAGCGCGCTGGCGGTCCGGCAGCATGTCCCCCACCAGCGCGCGGAACGGTTCCATCGTGATGTTGATCGACGCGTCGAGGATCCACAGCGTTCCCGCGGCCACCCACAGCCAGGGGCTGTTCGGCATCGCGAACAGCATCAGCGTCGACAGAACTGCGCCGTAGAGGAAGTACGGCCGGCGCCGCCCGAGGCGCCCCCAGGTCCGGTCGCTCATGTAGCCGATAACGGGCTGCACGAGGAGTCCGGTCACGGGCGCCGCAAGCCACAGGACCGGCAGGTCGTCGATGGTCGCACCGAGCGACTGGAAGATGCGGCTGACGTTCGCGTTCTGCAGGGCGAAGCCGAACTGGATTCCGAGAAATCCGAAACACATGTTCCAGACCTGCCAGAAACCGAGCGCCGGCTTTTCCCGCATGTTCCCCCCGCTTTTCGAGTCTCGGGCCGTGCGGCGGGCCGCACAATGCGATGCAATCGTATTCACTCGCCGCGGCAACGGCCAATCGAAAAGAATTGGTCATGCTGCACACGCAGGAACAGGCCGACGATCGGCCGCAGATGTCCGCGGCGCCCCAGCCCGCGGACGACGCCCACTGGTGGCGCGGCGCCGTAATCTACCAGGTGTATCCGCGCAGCTTCGCCGACACCAACGGCGACGGCATCGGTGACCTGCCCGGCGTGATCACGAAGCTCGACTACATCGTGAGCCTCGGCGTCGACGCGATCTGGCTCTCGCCCTTCTTCAAGTCGCCCATGAAGGACTTCGGCTACGACGTCAGCGCCTACCGCCAGGTGGATCCGATCTTCGGGACGCTCGAGGATTTTGACCGGCTGGTGGCCGAGGCCCATGCGCGCGGGCTGCGCATCATCATCGACCAGGTGCTCAACCACACGTCCGACCAGCACGCCTGGTTCCAGGCGAGCAGGCACGACCGCGGCAACGAGAAGTCCGACTGGTACGTATGGGCCGACCCGAAGCCGGATGGCACGCCGCCCAACAACTGGCTCTCGATTTTCGGCGGCTCCGCCTGGCAGTGGGAGCCGCGGCGCGGCCAGTATTACCTGCACAATTTCCTCGTAAGCCAGCCGGACCTCAACTACCACAATCCCGCGGTGGTCGCGCAGATGCTGGAGGAAGCGGAGTTCTGGCTCGCGCGCGGCGTGGACGGATTCCGGCTCGACGCCATCAATTTCTGTTTCCACGATCCGCTCCTTCGCGACAACCCGCCGAAGCCCATAGCCGAGCGCAAGGGCCGCGGCTTCCGGACCGACAACCCGTATGCCTACCAGGTCCACCAGTACGACAACACGCAGCCGCAGAACCACGCCTTCCTCGAGTCCCTGCGCCGTCTGATGGACAAATACACGCCGTCCGTCGCGCTCGGTGAGGTATCCGCGGAAGACCCGGTCGAAGCGATCGTCCAGTACACGGCGGGCGCCAAGCGCCTGCACATGGCCTACAACTTCGAGCTGCTCGTCGACGATTTCTCGGCAGCCCATGTCCGCGAAGTGGTCGAGACGCTCGCGGCACGCTGCGAGGACTGCTGGCCCTGCTGGGCGATCGGCAACCACGACGTGGCGCGCGTCGCCTCGCGCTGGTCGGACGGCGCGTCGTCCGCGTCGAGGGCGAAGCTCTTCAATGCCCTGCTGCTGTCGCTGCGTGGCAGTGCCTGCTGCTATCAGGGCGAGGAACTCGGCCTCACGCAGGCGGAGCTTCCCGATTCGATGCTCCAGGATCCTTACGGCCTCGCCTTCTGGCCCTCGTTCAAGGGACGTGACGGCTGCCGCACGCCGATGCCCTGGAACGACCGGGAAGCGGGGTTCGGCTTCACGGGCGGTCGGCCGTGGCTGCCGATACCGCCGGAGCATCGCGCGCTCGCGGTCAGCCGACAGGAAGATTCCCCGGAATCCGCGTTGAATGCCTTCCGCTCGTTCGTACGCTGGCGGCGCGGCGTGCCCGCGCTCCGGCACGGCAGCATCCGGCTCTTCGATTCGCCGCGCGACACCCTGTGTTTCCTGCGCGAGCACGCGGGCAAGTCGGTCGTCGCCTGCTTCAACTTCAGCGCGGCCGCGACCAGGATCCGCATTCCGGCGCCCGGAACGCTGGAACCGCTTGTGGGCCATGGCTTTCCCGCCAGCACGCCCGGGCGCGGCCACGTGACGGTGCCGGCCCACGGGGCGTTCTTCGCGAGCCTCGGCAGCCGGGGCGGCTGCTAGCCGGCCGGTGATGTCTCGCTGGCTGTTGTCCGTCCTGCTCGCCCTGTGCTCGGCGGCCGCCGTCGCCGCCGGATACCGGATCGAGCGCGTGGAGCCGGCCTCCTGGTGGGTGGGCATGAAGAACAGCCGGTTGCAGCTGCTCGTCCATGGCGAGGGCATCGCCGAACTCGAGCCGGCCGTCCAAGATCCGCGCCTGGCCATCGTGCGCGTCACCCGCACCACGAACCCCAACTACCTGTTCATCGATTTCACGATCGCTCCCACGGCGAGTCCCGGCGCCTTCGACATCGAGTTCCGCCGCGGGGCCCGCGTCGTCCTGCACCGCGGCTATGAGCTGTGGGCACGCGAGGCCGGCTCGGCGGAGCGAAAGGGCTTCGGCCAGGGCGACGCGATCTACCTCGTGACGCCGGACCGTTTCGCCAATGGCGACCCGGGAAACGACGCGATCGCAGGCTACCGCGAGCAGCCGGATCGCGGCGACCCCGACGGGCGCCACGGCGGAGACCTCACGGGGCTCATCGCGCATCTCGACTACATCGCCGGCATGGGTTTCACGCAGTTGTGGCTCAATCCCGTGCAGCAGAACAACTCGCCGCAAGGTTCTTATCACGGCTACGCGATCACCGACTTCTACCGGGTCGACGATCGTCTTGGGAACAACGACCTTTATCGATCGCTCGTATCCGAAGCCCGCGGCAAGGGGCTCGGCGTCGTCATGGATCTCGTCCTCAACCACTGCGGCTCCGGGCACTGGTGGATGAAGGACCCGCCGGATCCCGACTGGATCAATCACGGCGGCCGCTTCATCGGCACGACGCACCGCCGCGAGACCCTGCGCGACCCCCACGCGGCGCGGGCCGACCTGCAGGCGTTCACCGACGGCTGGTTCGTCCCCGGCATGCCGGACCTCAACCAGCGGCATCCGCTGCTTTCAACGTACCTCATCCAGAACACGATCTGGTGGATCGAATACGCGGGTCTTTCCGGCTTGCGGGTGGACACGCTGCCGTACGCGGACCACGATTTCCTGGGACGCTGGTACACGCGCGTGCTGGAGGAATATCCCGCGCTCACCATCGTGGGCGAGGACTGGAGCCTCGACCCTGCGATCGTCTCGCGCTGGCAGGCGGAAGTCGAGCAGCCCGGCGGCGCGGGAACACGCGTGCCCGTGCCGGGCCTCATGGATTTTCCGGTGCAAAGCGCCGTCGTGCGCGGGCTCACCGAACCCGAAGGCCGCGAGACGGGCCTGCTGAGAATCTACCAGGCGCTCGCCGATGATTTCCTCTATGCGGAACCCGGCCGTCTCGTCGTCTTCCCCGACAACCACGACATGAGCCGGATCTACACGCAGCTCGGCGGCCGGCTCGATCTCTACCGGATGGCGATCACCCTCGTCGCGACGACCCGGGGCATCCCGCAATTCACCTATGGCTCGGAAATCCTGATGACGAATCCGCTCCCCAAGGCCGACGGGCTCGTACGCCAGGATTTCCCCGGGGGGTGGCCGGGCGATGCGCGGGACGGTTTTGCCGGCCTTGGATTGACGGACGATGAGCGCGAGGCGCAGGACTTCACTCGCCGGCTGCTGAACTGGCGCAAGACCGCGCCCGCCGTCGGGGACGGCGCGCTCACACAGTACGCGCCCCAGGACGGCGTCTATGTGTACTTCAGGCGCGACGCGCGCCAGACGGTCATGATCGTGCTCAACAAGAACGACGCCGCGCGCCACCTCGATACCGCGCGATTTGCTGAATCCATCGCCGGAAACCTGCGCGCACATGAGATCTTCGGTGGGCAGGACATCCTGCTCGCCGACGGCCTTGACCTGCCGCCCGGGAGCGCGACGGTGTACGAACTCTCGGGGGCCCCGGCGCTTCCACCCGGCGTCACCGGCACGATCGAAACCCGCGAGCGCATGACGTCGCGCTACGTGGACCCGCGGCGCGTCGATGTCTGGCTGCCGCCCTCCTACGGTCGCGATCCCACGCGCCGCTATCCCGTGCTTTACATGCACGATGGACAGAATCTCTTCGATCCCGCGCTCTCCTACATCGGCGTGGACTGGGGAATCGACGAGACCCTGACCCGGCTTGCCGCGGACGGCAAGCTGCGCGAGGCCATCGTCGTCGGCATCTGGAACACGCCGAAACGCTTCGAGGAATACATGCCGGCCAGGGCGGTCAGCGAGTCAGGCCTGCCGGACGACTGGCCCGACATGGCGTGGATGCGCAAGGCGCACATCGTCTCGGACGACTACCTGCGCTTCCTGGTCGAGGAACTGAAGCCCTTCGTCGACGCGAACTACCGTACGCTGCCCGGCCGGGGCGACACCTTCACGATGGGTTCCAGCATGGGCGCGCTCATTGCGCTGTACGCGCTGACGGAGTATCCCGGCGTCTTCGGCGGCGCCGGCTGCGTCTCGATCCACTGGCCGCTCGGCGACGGGCTCATGATCGACTACCTCGCCCGCCACCTGCCGGCGCGCGACACCCATCGCGTCTACTTCGATTTCGGGACCGAGACGCTCGATGCCGCCTACGAGCCCTACCAGCGCCGCGCGGATACGATGCTGCGCGCCGCCGGCTGGCGCGAGGGCCGCGATTTCCTGACGCGGAAATACCCGGGCGCCGAGCATTCCGAACGCGCATGGCGCGCCCGCGCCGGCGTGCCGCTCGCCTTCCTGCTCGGACCGCCCGCCGCTCAGAAGCGGTAGTTCACCCCCACCAGGTACTGCGTGCCGTACTCCTGGTAATCCAGGACGCGCGACCTGTCCACCGAGTAGGCGATGTACGGCTCGTTGGTCAGGTTGTTGACCTGGAACAGGAGCTGCAGGCCCTTGAGCATGCCGTCGCCGAAGTTGTAGCTGAGCTGTGCGTCGGTGATCATGTCCGAATCCACGTACCGCAGGCCGCGCTCGTTCGCGAAGTTCGTCACCTCGCCGATGTACTCGGAGCGATAGCGGGTCGCGATGCGGGCGCCGAAGCCGTAGTTCTCGTAGTACAGCGTCGCGTTCCACACGTTCTCGGACAGGCCCGGCAGCGGAATATGGTCGTTCGCGACCGAGCTGATCGAGCCGGGGATCGCGATGTCGCTGTTGGTGTACGAATAACTCAAGATCGCGCCGAAGCCCTCGAGCGCGTCCGAGAACATCTCGAAGGGCAGCGACGTCGCGACCTCGAGTCCCCACAGGTAGCCGCCATTGCCATTCACCGGCAGCGAAAAGTTGCCGGTCGTCTGGGGCACGACGCCGGGCGCGAAATAGCCGGGCGGCGTCACCGCCAACAGGTCCGAGTAGTCGTGGTTCGGGTCCACCTGCGTGTAGATGTAGGTGTCGAGATCCTTGTAGAACCCGGCGATCGAGACATAGCCGCCGCGGTCCGCGAAGTACCGCTCGTACGACAGGTCGAAGGCCCAGGCGCGCCAGGGATCGAGCCGCGGGTTGCCGCCGCTGCCGCCCGGGATGCCGGTCGCGCCGTCGTAGCCGCTCTCCTCGGTCGCCTTCATCTGATCCATGCGCGGGCGTGCCTGCTCCTCGGCAAGGCCCACCCGGATCGCCTGGTTGTCATCCAGCAGGAAGGCGAAGTTGAGCTGCGGCAGGACATCCGTGTACGACTGGCCGTCGCCATCGCGGAAAACCGCGCCATTCGCGATGAAGAAACCGGACGAGCTCTGGTCCGTCTCGATGACCTGCACGCCCACGTTGCCCTTCAGGACCGTGCCGCCGCTGAGCTCATGGTCGAGGTCGCCGCGCAGGTAGCCGGTCCACACTTCCTCGTCCACGTTCCAGAACTTGCCCGCGAGATAGCTCAGCGTCGTCGGGTCGCCGTAGGTGATCGGGTCGAAATACTGCGCCAGGACGCCGTACACGTTGAGCGCGAGCGCGCGCCCCGCGTCCGCATAGTTCAGGTTCGTCGGGTTCAGCAGCAGCTCGTCGGCGACCTGGTAGGCGCCGCCGCCGATGGTATTGAGGCCAGATTCCGGCGAGGTCTTGTCCTTGCCACGGTCACTGTAGTTGACGCCAAAGGCAGTGCCCGCAAACCAGCCGATCTCGGCGTCCCGCATCGCGTCGATGCGGAAGGAGGTCAGTTCGTCCTGGATGTGCGGCCTTTTCGTGTAGCCGGACCCGTAGATCGTGGGCCCGACGAGGACCTGGGTCGGGTCCATGTAATCGAGATCGAACGAGAGCGACGGCATGCTGTGGTTGCCGCGCAGCCGGAACGTGCCCGTGTCAAACACGAGGTTCGGACCGATCTCAGAATTGATTTCCGGCTGCAGCTGGTTGCGTGTCGCCTTCGAATAGCTGGCGTCGGCCATCAGCGACCAGACATCGCTCAGCCGGAACTCGTTGCGCCATCCGCCCGCCAGGATCTCGTCCTTGGTCGTGAACAGGAAATTCCGCGCCAGCGGTACGACATTGTTCAGCGTCCCGGCGACCACCGTGTCGTTCTCGATCGTGGTGTCGGAATAGCCGAAGATCGTACCGTCCGGAAATGGTCCGCCGACGCAGCAGGGCGCCGGATAGCCGGTGAGATTGACCTCGAGGCTTCGCGCGTTGTCCGTCTCGTCCATTGTCGAGTAATACACGTCGAGGATCGACGAGTAGCCATCGTTCGGCGCGAACTCGAAGGTCGCCATGAAGCCGTCGCGCACCGTCGAGCCCATGTCCGCGCGGACCTTGATGCCGCCGGTCGTGAAGTCGCCGGGCGCCACGCCCGGATTATTGAAGCAGCCGCCCGCCGTGCCGCCCGGGCAGTCGATCGCGCCGCCGCCGCCCGACGGGTTCCAGGGCTCGTAAGTGCCGTAGCCGCGCGTCGCCAGCGGCGTGTCGAGGTGCGCATAGCCGAACGCCACGCCGAACCGCCCGTCCATGAACTGGTCGATGAAGGAAAAGCTTGCGCGATAACCCTGGTCATCCGAGTTGGCGCCGAGGTTGCCGTTCGAGTTCTGCTCGCCGCGCAGGTTCAGCGCGACGGCGCTCTGTCCATAGGCCAGCGGCCGGATCGTGCGCAGGTCGATCGTGCCCGCGAGGCCCTGGGCCGCGAGCTGCGAGTCCGGCGTCTTGTAGACGAGCACCGAACTCAGCAGCTCGGAGGGATACTGGTCGAACTCCACGCTGCGGTTGTCGCCGGTGCTCACCTGCTCGCGCCCGTTCAGCAGGGCGGTCGTGAATCCGGGATCGGTGCCGCGCAGACTGATGGCGGAGGCGCGCCCCTCTGCGCGTTGCGAGGTCAGGCCCGGAAGACGCGAGATCGATTCGGCAATGCTGGTATCGGGGAGCTTGCCGATGTCTTCTGCGGAGACCGCTTCGACGATGCTCGTCGATTCGCGCTTGGTCTCGATCGCGTTCTGGATGCCGACGCGAATGCCGGTGACGTAGACGTCCCCGAGCTCCGCCGGCTGTTCCTGCGCCGCCGCGGGCAGGGCCGCTGCCGCGGGCAGCGCGGCGGCGATTGCCATCCGCAGAAGGATTCGAGAAAGTCCCTTGATTTCCATGATTATCGTCCCCCCCAATGAACCCAAGTCGCCGACCCCGATCGACTCGATGATCCTAGAGGGCGCCCGCCGCCACCCGCAATGAATGCATACGATTGCAAGGCATGAAAACGTTTGCAGACGGAGGCGGCTTTGCGGGTACCTGCTAGCCTCCAGCGGCGCGCAACCCCGCAGCCGGGAGGGCCGGCATGAGACACGCATTATTCGCAGGCCTCGTCCTGCTCCTGGCGCCGGGCGCCGGCCGGGCCGAAGCCGTCGCGACCGTCGACTCGCCCGACGGCAAGCTCGCAGTCACTGTCACGCTCGATCCCGACGGTCGGCCCGGCTACGCGATCGCCCGCCAGGGTGCGCCCGTAATCGCCAATTCGCGACTCGGCTTCCTGCTTGCAGACGCGCCGAAACTCGAGCGCGGCTTCCGCCTGGCGGGCGCGGAACGACGCAGCGCGGATTCGACCTGGGAGCAGCCCTGGGGCGAGCGGCGCTTCGTCCGCGACCGCTACAACGAGTTACGGGTCCGGCTCGTCGAGAAATACCGCGACCGCCGCCGGCTCGACGTCGTTTTCCGCGTCCATGACGACGGCGTCGGATTCCGATACGAATTTCCGGAACAGGCCGCGCTCGAAGAGGTCGCAATCGCCGACGAGCTGACCGAGTTCGCCGTCGCGGAACCCGCGACGGCCTGGTGGATACCGGCGGGCGAGTGGAACCGTTACGAGTACCTGTACCGGAAGACGCCGCTGGCCGAAGTCGGCCAGGCCCACACGCCGTTGACAATCCGGACCGCCAGCGGCCTTCACATCGCCTTCCACGAGGCCGCGCTCGTGGACTACGCGGCGATGTGGCTGCGGCGCGTGGACGGGCAGCGCCTCAAGGCGACGCTGGCGCCGTCCGCGGAAGGCCCGCGGGTGCGCCGCCGGGCGCCATTCTCGACGCCGTGGCGCACGCTCCAGATCGCGACTGACGCGGCGGGCCTCGTCATGTCCAACCTGATCCTCAACCTCAACGAGCCGAACCGGCTCGGCGACGTCTCCTGGTTCAGGCCCTTCAAGTATGTCGGGATCTGGTGGTCGCTGCACCTCGATATCGAGACCTGGGCTTCGGGCCCGCGGCATGGCGCGACGACGGAAAACGCAAAACGCTACATCGACTTCGCGGCAGCCAACGGTTTTCGCGGCCTGCTCATCGAGGGCTGGAACCGCGGCTGGGACGGCGACTGGTTCGGCGACGGCAGCGAGTTCAGCTTCACGGAGCCCTGCCCCGACTTCGACCTCGAGGCAGTTGCCGCCTACGCGCGCACGCGCGGCGTGCACCTGATCGGCCATCACGAAACCGCCGGCAACGTGGCCCGTTATGAAGAACAACTCGGGGCCGCGCTCGATCTCTATGCGCGGCTTGGTATTGACGGCGTCAAGACCGGCTACGTCGCGGACGCGGGCGGCATCCGCGCCCGGGGTGAGGACGGCCGCATTCACTACGAGTGGCACGACGGGCAGCTCATGTCGCGGCATCACCTGAGGGTCGTGACGGAGGCGGCCAGGCGACACATCGCCGTCGATCCCCACGAGCCGATCAAGGACACGGGACTTCGGCGCACCTACCCCAACTGGGTCTCGCGCGAGGGCGCGCGCGGCATGGAATACAACGCCTGGGGCGACCCCCCGAATCCGCCGGAACACGAGGCCAACCTCGTCTTCACGCGCATGCTGGCGGGCCCGATGGACTTCACGCCCGGCGTGCTGTCGCTGGCCGGGCGCGGCGGGCAGAAGATCCAGTCCACGATCGCAAAGCAGCTCGCGCTCTACGTCGTGGTCTACAGCCCGATCCAGATGGCCGCGGACCTGCCGGAGAACTACGCGAAGTACCCGGGGCCGTTCCAGTTCATCAAGGACGTGCCCACGGACTGGGCCGATACCCGGGCCCTGGCCGGCGAAGTCGGCGATTTCGTCACGATCGCTCGCAAGGACCGGAACAGCGAGGACTGGTTTCTCGGGGCCGTCACGGACGAGAACGCGCGCGCCATCCGCATTCCGCTCGATTTCCTCGACGCGGGCAAGACCTATACCGCCGAAATCTATCGCGACGGCGACGATGCCGACTGGAGCGGGAATCCGCAGTCGATCGCGATCGAAAAGCGGCAGGCCCGCAAGGGAGACGCCTGGTCGATCCGGCTCGCGGCCGGCGGCGGCCTCGCCATCCGCTTCAAGGCGCCCGAGCCGGCGGCGTCGCCTTAGCCGTTACCAGCCCTTGCCCGCCTCCGCGAGCAGCGCCGCGTAAAAGCCGATTCCACGCCTGAACTCACGCATGCGCAGGTTCTCGTTGGGGGCGTGCTGATTGTTGTCGGCATTCACGATCGGGACGATGACGAAGGGCGCGCCGAGCACCTCGCCGATCGGCGCGATCGGCAGGCTTCCACCGAGGAGCGGTACGACGCGCACCTCGCCGTTTGTCGCCGAGCGCGCGACCGCGATGACGCGGGCGACGCCCGGCAGACCGGGCGTCGACATCGCCGCCGGGTAGCCGTCGCCGCCCCAGTCGAGCCGGGCGAGCCGCGGGTGTGCAAGCCGGTCCGCCGCGGTGGGCGGCGCATCGAGCAACACGTAGCCCTGCGCGCGTACGTGCGCCCCGATCGCCGCGCGCGCACCGTCCACCGTCATGCCGGGCACGAGCCGCAAGTCAAACCCGGCGGTGGCCTCCGGATCGATGGCGTTGCGCTGCCCGCCCGATCCGCCATACAGGAGCTGAGTCACATTGAGCGCCGGCCGCAGGATCGACTCGCCGTAATCGAGCCCACTCTCCGTCACGCCGATACCCGCGGCCGTCAGCATGCCGCGTGTATCGAAAGCCTCCTCCGCCAGCGCGAGCGCCGCCGGCGCGGGTGGAGGCGCCGCCAGGCCCGCGATCGTGATGCGTCCGTCCGGCGCGCGCATCGAGGCGATGAGCGCCGCGAGCCTTGCGCCCGGGTTCGGGGCGACGTTGCCGTAATGGCCGGAATGGAGGCCGGTGGCCGCGCCATAGACCGTCAGACGAAATCCCATGACGCCTCGCGCGCCGAGCGCGAGGCGTGGCAGGCCGCGCGGGTCGATCGGGCCGTCGCAGAAGAGCCATAGATCGGCGCGCAGCCGTTCGCGATGCGCCTCGAGCGTTTGCGCGAGATGCGGTGAGCCGGCCTCCTCCTCGCCCTCGAAGAAGAACTTGAGGTTCGCCGACACCGGGATCTTCGCCGCGTCGAGCGCGTCGAGCGCCGCCAGCATCGCGACGATCGGCCCCTTGTCGTCACTCGAGGAGCGCGCATAGATGCGCGCCTCGTCGCCGAGCGGGTAGCGGGCTTCGGCCCAGGGCACGACCGGGGCCGCGTCCTCCACCCGCCCGGTGCGCAGCACCGGTTCGAAGGGCGGCGTTTTCCAGTCCGTTTCCGGCCCGACCGGCTGCCCGTCGAAATGCGCGTAGAAAAGGAGCGTCCGCCTCGCTCCGGGTGTCTTGCGCTCCCCGACCACGGAGACCGGCGCCCCCGGGACCTCGAGCAACCCGGCCTCGATGCCGCGCTTGCCGAGCATCGTCACGAGGAGCGCCGCATTCGCCCGGATGTCCGCATCGCGGGTCGCGACATTCGGCAGCGCGAGCAGCTGGCGCAGCTCGCCGACGATGGCCTGTTCGCTGGCGGCGACATGCGCATCGGCCGCGGCCAGCGCTTCGTCCGCGAAGGCAGGAGCAACGGTGAATGCCGGACAGGCGATGGCAAGGAAACGAGTGATCCAGGGCGTCAAATGTCACCCGCGGGGAAAGTCGAGCATTTCGTCGGCGATCATACCGAATCTCGCCGGGGCGCCGTCCCGGCCGTGATTCCGGTTCCAGTGGCGGCGGACGTCACCGACTTGTCACCGGCCCGCGACTGACCTCGATACCGCGCTAACTCCACGATTCGCCTCATGTCCATCGCACTTGACCAGGTCACCAAGCAGTATCAGTCGCAGCCGGTCGTCAACGACGTCTCGATCGAGATTCCGCAGGGTGAATTCCTCGTGCTGCTCGGCCCATCCGGCAGCGGCAAGAGCACGCTCCTGCGCGCCATCGCCGGCCTCGTCCAGATCGACCACGGCCGCGTCTCGCTGCACGGCCGCGATGTCACCGGGGTTGCGGCCCGTGACCGCGGCGTCGGCTTCGTCTTCCAGCACTACGCGCTGTTTCGCCACATGAGCGTCGCCGACAATGTCGAGTTCGCGCTCAGGGTCCGGCGGATGCGGCGCGCCGAGCGGCGGGCGCGCCGGGCGGAACTGCTGAAGCTGGTTGCGCTCGAAGGTCTGGACGACCGCCTGCCGGCCCAGCTGTCCGGCGGCCAGCAGCAGCGTGTCGCCGTCGCACGCGCGCTCGCGCACCGGCCCGAGGTGTTGCTGCTCGACGAGCCCTTTGGCGCGCTCGACGCAAAGATCCGCGAGGAGCTCCGCCGGACGATCCGCGAGATCCAGCAGGAGCTGGGCGTCACCACCATCCTCGTCACGCACGACCAGGACGAGGCGTTCGCGATGGCGGACCGCATCGGCGTCATGCACCAGGGCCGTCTGCTCGAGGTCGGAAGCCCCGACGAGCTCTATTCGCGGCCGCGCACCCGCTTCGTCGCGACATTCCTCGGCGCGGCGAACCTGCTGCTCGGCTACCGCAAGGGGAACCGCCTCCGCTTCGAGCGGCCCGGCACGCAGGCCACGACACCGCGCGAGATCGTCGCCGTCATCCGCCCGGAGGAGATCTGCCTCACGACGACAGACATCGCGGCGGGGCTCACCCATGTCGGCAGCGGCTTCGTGCACGAACTCCATTTCGCGGGCGCTACCGAGCGCCTGCGTGTACGTATGCCGTTCGACGGCCCGATTCCCGCGACGCCGGACCGCGAGGGAGCGGACGGCGGCGGCTGGCTGCTCGATGCCTCGCGGAGCTTCCCGGAACAGCGTGCGAACCCGCTCGCAGTCGGGCAGCGCGTGACCGTGGGCGCGCGGCGCATTCATTCGCTGCCTACGCCGATCACGAGCTTTACGGTCACGGCACGCGAACCCGCGGTGGCCGCAACGCTGCGGGATTCGCCGCTGCTTGCGACGCTCGCGACGCGGATGCAGACCCGCATCACGACGCAGGTCGCCCGCGCCGGCAGCGCCCCGCCGGGCATGCCCGTGCTGGCCGCCGGCCCCGGCAGCGCGACGACCGCGCTGTGGAACCTGTCGCACGGGGCAAACCAGGTGTTCGTGCTCCCGGTCGGTGCGACCCTGCCTTCCCGCGTCGTGGTCCTCTCCGCCGGCGAGGCGGGCTCGGGTCTGCTCGGCGTCGCGGCGAGCCTGTTGCGCCACCTCCCGGCGGAGTCAATCCTGCTCGCGATCCATGACGCAAGCACGCCGGAACGGGAGCGGGCCTCGCGACTCAGGCTCCTGCTCGACGCCCGGTCGGCTGCGCGGGCCGATCATGGGCTCGACCTCAGGACCGAGCTGCGTTTCGGCGACATCGACGTCGAGCTCGAGCGCGAGCTCGCGGTCGACCTGAACTCTATGCTCGTGCTCGAACTCGACGCCGTCGCGGACCGCGACCGGGCCCGGCTGAAATCGCTCCTCGAAGGACCGCAGCCGCGGCCGGTCCTGATCGTGCGCGCGGCGGCCGCGGCCGATTGAGCATGGCGAGCGGTCGCGTCAAGTCCGCAAGCCCGCTTCCCGGTTTCGGGCTGACGTTCGGCTTCACCACGTTCTTCCTGAGCGCCGTGATCCTGCTGCCGCTGGCCGCGCTCGTAATCCGCGCGCTCGGCATTCCGCCGTCCGGGCTCATCGGGCTGCTGCTCGACGAACGCGCCGTCGCGTCCTACCGCCTTTCCTTCGGCGCCGCGGCGCTCGCGGCGGCGATCAACGCGGTCTTCGGCTTCATCGTCGCCTGGTCGCTCGTGCGCTACGACTTCCCGGGACGCCGCCTGCTCGATACGATGATCGACCTGCCGTTCGCGCTGCCGACGGCCGTCTCAGGCATCGCGCTCGCGACCGTGTTCTCGCCCGCCGGCTGGCTTGGGCAGAAGCTTGCGCTCGCGGGCGTGCAGGTGGCCTATACCTGGCAGGGCGTCGTGGTCGCGCTCGTACTCATCGGCCTGCCTTTCGTCGTGCGGTCGATACAGCCCGCTTTGATCGAGGCGCGCAAGGACCTCGAGGACGCCGCGGAATCGCTTGGCGCCGGCGGGTTCCACGTGTTCCGCCGGATCATCCTGCCGACGGTGTTGCCGGCGCTCGCGACCGGATTCACGCTTGCCTTCGCTCGCGGCATCGGCGAGTACGGCTCGGTCGTGTTCATCTCGGGCAACCTGCCGTTCAAGACCGAGATCACGCCGCTCCTCATCGTGATCAAGCTCGAGCAGTACGACTACGACGGCGCGGCCGCCCTCGGATTTTTCATGCTGGCGATGTCCTTCGTGATGCTGCTCGCGATCAACCTCGTGCAGAGCTGGGGCCAGCGGCGGCTCGGGCTCGGTGGAGACCACTGATGGCGGGCGCCGAACCGACCGCGGAAGAGCGGCGCATGACCCGGGGCCAGCGGTTAGCGCGCGCCGTGCTGCTGGTGATCTCCTTCGGTTTCCTGGGGCTGTTGCTGCTCGCGCCGCTCGGCGCGGTGCTCACGCAGGCGCTGGCCGGGGGTCTCGGCGCCTGGCTGGGCGCTTTCGCGGACCCGGACACGGTTGCTTCGATCCGGCTGACGCTGCTGACGGCCGCGATCGTCGTCCCCGTCAACACGCTCTTCGGCATCTCGGCCGCCTGGGCGATCGCCCGATTCGAGTTCCGGGGCAAGAGCCTGCTTCTGACGCTCATCGACTTGCCGTTTGCCGTATCCCCGGTCATCGCGGGCCTGGTGCTGGTGTTCCTGTTCGGCGTGAACGGCTGGATCGGGCAATGGCTGCTCGACCACGGCATCCCGGTCATCTTCGCGGTGCCGGGCATCGTGATCGCCACCATTTTCATCTCCTTTCCCTATGTCGCGCGCGAGCTGATCCCACTCATGCAGCAGCAGGGCAGCGAGGAGGAGGTCGCGGCGCTCTCGCTCGGCGCCGGCCCGTGGCTCACGTTCATCCGGATCACGCTGCCCAAGATCCGCTGGGGACTGCTGTACGGCGTCATCCTCTGCAATGCCCGCGTGATGGGCGAGTTCGGCGCCGTCTCCGTGGTCTCGGGCCACATCCGGGGACAGACGGACACGATGCCGCTCCAGGTCGAGATCCTCTACAACGAGTTCAACTTCGTCGCCGCCTTCGCGGTCGCCTCGCTCCTCGCGATGCTTGCGATCCTCACCCTCGTGGCCAAGACTCTGGTGGAATGGCGCTCCGGCGCCGGGAGTCACTGAACTTGCACCCGCTGTTCGTGAAGTGGAAAGCCGCCCTGCCGCGGCTCGAGGAGCAGTGGAGATCGGGCTTCCGCCGCCTCGCCGCGCGGCCGCGCTCGCTCGAGCGTCTCCTGCTGTTCACGATTTCCGGGGTCGTCCTGCTCGCAATCGTCGCGATCGCGTTTGCCTCATTCGGGATTCTGGAAGACCAGGCGGCGGCACAGGCGTTGGCGCGCGTGCGCGCGGCCGCGCACGCGACCCGATACGAGATTCTGCGCGCCGGCTCGGACACCGTGGCCTCCGCGCGGCTTCTGGCCGGCCGGCCGACCCTCGCGCGGCTGCTGCAGGAACCGGACTTCCTCCAGTTGCAGCTCTTCCTGCGCCGATTCTGCACGACGGCAGGGCTCGATTCCTGCGCCGTCTTCCGGGACGCGCATCTGCTTGCCGCGGCCGGCGCCACCGTTGCATGGCCGCAGGCGCTCGAAGCCGCGCACGAGCAAGGCGAGGGCTTCATGATCGCCGGCCGCGAGCGGGGCCCGATTGGCGCGCTCGTCGACATTCCCGGCGTCCCGGGCGGGCGGATCATGGCGACCCGGAAGCTGGACGAAAGACTGGCCGCGGACCTCGCGAGACAGGCCGGCGTCGAGATCCGCCTCCTGCCCGTCACCGCCTGGCTCGAGGCGGTGGACCCGGCTTACCGCCAGATGCATTCTGAAGCACTCGCAACCGGCGGCATCGCCGTCGCGCGGATACCCGCGCGCCGCCAGTTCGCCGCGAGCCTGCCGGTTTTCGCCTCCACCGGCGAGGCAGTCGTCCTCATCGAGGCGCGGCTGCCATCCGAGCAGGTCGCGGGTGCGGTCTCGAGCTTCGTCCGCCGTCTCGTTCTCGTCGCTGTCCTGCTCGCGGCGGTGGCGCTCGCGGCCTCGCTTTTGCTCGCACGGCGGATCGGCGCGCCATTGCAGGCGCTAGCGGGTTCCGCCGAGCGCCTCGGCCACGGCGACTTCTCCTCGTCCATCCCGGTCCAGGGCACACAGGAAGTCGAGGCGCTCGCACGCACCATGGAAGACATGCGGCGAAACCTCCTCGATCTCACGACGACGCTGCGGCACCGTGAAGCCGAAGCGCGGGCCGTGCTGCAGGGCGTGGTCGAGGGCGTCTATGCCGTAGACGGCGAACGCCGCATCCGCTATCTCAATCCGCAGGCCGCGCGCATGCTGGGCGCGCCCGCCGACCAGCTGATCGGCCGCTTCTGCGGCGATGTGCTGAAGCCCCGCGAAGTCGACGGCCGGCGTCCCTGCGACACCCATTGCCCGATCTACACGGCGCGCGACGACGGCAAGGCCCAGTCAACCGAATACCTCGAGGCCGCCGGCGCTGCCCGCACAGTCGTGATCACGAGCGCCGCGGCGATTGCCGGCCTTCAGGTGCAGGTGATGCGCGACGAAACCGAGCTCGAGGCCGTGCGCCGCGCGCGAGATTCCGTGCTGGCGAACATCTCGCACGAGTTCCGTACGCCGCTCTCGGCTCAGCTCGCGTCGGTCGAGCTGATGCTCGACGGGCTCGAATCCATGCCGCGCGAACGGCTCGGCGAATTGCTCGAATCGCTCCAGCGAGGGACACTGCGGCTCACGCGCCTCATTGACAACCTGCTCGAAAGCGTGCGCATTGAATCCGGCCAGCTCGGAATCCGCCGCCAGCCGGTCGTCCTCGCACAGGTCGTCGAGGACGCCGAGGACCTGATGGCGGGGCTCCTCATGCAGCGCCGCCAGCTGCTTCGCCTCGAGCTGGCGGAAGACCTGCCGGTGGTCACCGGCGACGCCCAGCGCCTCACGCAAGTCGTCACCAACCTGCTCGCCAACGCGAGCAAGTTCGGCCCGGAGGACAGCGAAATCACGGTGGGGGCATCGCGGCAGGGCGGGTCTGTCGAACTCCACGTCGAGGACTCCGGGCCCGGCGCGCCGGAACTCGAGGGTTCCTCGATCTTCGAGCGTTTCTACCGCGCCGCCGACCAGGAACCGGAACCGCGCGGGCTCGGCCTTGGACTCTGGATCGTCAAGTCCATCGCCGAGCGCCACGGCGGGACCGTACGGGCCGAGCGCACCCCCGCGGGTCGCACGCGCTTCACCGTGACGCTGCCGCTGGCCGCGGAAGCCGCATGAAACTCCTGGTCGTCGACGACGATGCGGACCTTCTCGCCCTCGTCGCCTTTGCGCTGACGAACGCCGGCTATGCCGTGGTCAAGGCGGCTGACACTCACGACGCGCTGAGGCTGTTCGACGGCGAAATGCCGAACCTCGTGCTTCTCGACATCAACCTCCCCTCCGGCAGCGGTTTCGACGTCTGCAGGAGCATTCGCCAACGCTCCGACGTGCCGATCATGATGCTGACGGCGCGCGGCGAAGAAGAGGATCTCGTGCGCGCGCTGGAGCTCGGCGCCGACGACTACCTCACCAAACCTTTCAGCCCGCGCACGCTGCTCGCGCGCGTGAAGGCCCTGCTGCGCCGCGCAGGTATCGAGGCGGGGGATGCACTCGAGGCCGGCCGCGTTGCGCTCGATCTCGAGGCCCACACGATCGCGATCGCCGGTGGCACGGCAATGCGCCTCACGCGGCTCGAGACGCGCCTCCTGCAGATCCTGGTCGCCCAGGCCGGCCATGTGGTTTCAGCCGAGCGCCTGCTGGCCCACGTCTGGGGCCATCGTGGCAGCGGCGACCGGCAGCTGCTGAAGCAGCTCGTACACCGGCTTCGGCAGAAGCTCGAGCGCGACCCCGGCGGCGCCGGCCTGCTGCACACCGAGCCGGGCGTCGGCTACCGCCTGAAGGCCTGAGCCGTTACTTCTTTGCGTAGATGCGGTCGAAAAGGCCGCCGTCGGCGAATTGCTTTTCCTGGGCCTTGTTCCACCCGCCGAGATCCGCGATCGTCACCATCTTCACGTCGGGAAAGTCCGCGGCATGCTTCTTCAGGACCGCCTCGTCCCGCGGCCGGTAATGATTTTTCGCGATGATCTCCTGTGCCTCGGGCGAATACAGGTACTCGAGGTAGGCGCGCGCGACCTCCGTCGTCTTGTGTCTGAGGGCCACGCGGTCGACGACCGCGACAGGCGGCTCCGCGAGGATGCTGAGCGAAGGGATGACGATCTGGAACTTGTCCGGGCCGAGCTGCCTCAGCGCGACGTGCGCCTCGTTTTCCCAGGCAATCATGACGTCGCCGATGCCGCGCTGGGCAAACGTCGTGAGCGATCCGCGGGCGCCCGTGTCCAGCACCGGTACGTTCCTGTAGAGCTTCCCGAGGAACTCCTCGGCGGATTTCTCGCTGCCGCCCGGCTGGCGCAGCGCCCACGCCCAGGCCGCCATGTGGTTCCAGCGCGCACCCCCCGAAGTCTTGGGGTTCGGCGTGATGACCGAGACGCCCGGTTTCGCGAGGTCGCCCCAGTCCCTGATCTTCCTCGGATTGCCCTTGCGCACCAGGAACACGATCGTCGACGTGTAGGGCGCGCTGTTGTCCGGCAGCCGCGACTGCCAGTTCGGCGGCAGCAGCTTGCCCTGTTTTACGAGCGCGTCGATGTCCCAGGCAAGCGCAAGCGTCACGACATCGGCCTGCAGGCCGTCGATCACGGTCCGCGCCTGCTTGCCGGAGCCGCCGTGCGACTGGCGGATCGAGACGTTCTGCCCGGTCTCCTTCTTCCAGTGCGCGGCGAAGGCCGCGTTGTATTCCGTGTACAGCTCGCGCGTCGGATCATAGGACACGTTCAACAGCACGGTCTCGGCCGCGCCGGCGCCCGCCACGAACGCCATGGCGCCCGCGGCGACGCCGAGGATCCGGTTCCATGGATTCCGGTGCTTCATGAGTCTCTCCTTCCGTTCAGAAACCGAGTGCGAAGCGCAACTGCCATGCGTCTTCGTCGCGCCGATCGCCGTCGGGGGCGCCACCCTCAAAGCCCGTGTGCTCGAAGTCGAGCATCCACTTGAAGTTCTCGTTCAGGTACCAGTTTAGTCCCACGCCGTATGCATTCGCCCCGCGCACGGACGTGAGCGGGTCCGCGAACGAATCGTCGCCCGCCGCGAATGCGCTGCCGCCCACATTCAGTGCCTGAGCGCGGGCGACGACCTCGAATGCCCCCCAAGTGCCCCCGGAGACCGAAAACCGGGCCTTCGGCGTGAATCCCCGGAACGCTTCATCCTCGCCCGTCAGGAACCAGGAAGCCGCAAGCTGCCATGCGCTCATATCGACGGTTCCCGACCGGACGCCGCGCGGCACGACCCGCGAAACGTCCTGCGACACTGCCGTGTACTCGCCGATGAGGCCGAGGCTGCCGGCGTAGTAATGGAACTGCGGCGCGAGACGCGTGCGCTCGCCGTTCGCGATCGTCGCGGTCGGGCCCGTCCGGTAGTGGAAGATCGTTGCCTGGCCGGTCGAACGTATCGTGGACAGCAACGGCTGCATGGCGTCACCGGTCTGGTCGGTCCACGTGCCCGCGATGCCGATGCCAAGTCCGCGCAGCCCGCGGCTGCCGTTTTCGACGAAAGGCTGCGCGAAAAGACGAAACGCGAATTCCTTCTCGTCGTTCATGTCCGCGTCGCCGAAGGTCTCGCTGCTGCTACCGTCGTTCGCCCCGTTCAGCCAGGCTGCGGCGTAGCCGAGCCTCCCGCCGAGCACGCTGCCCCCGACCTGCAGTCCGATGTCGCGGTTCGGCACGAGACCGGTGGGGAGCCCGCGCGCGACGAAGCGGTTGTCGTTCGCCGACTGCAGGCGCTCGAGCCCGACGGGCGACTTGAACTTTCCGGCCATCAGCTGGAAAGCCGGCGTGAACCGCGCGGTGACGTAGGCATCCTGCAGTACCGTGCGTCCCCGGCCGAAGTCCGGCATCACCTTGAAGTCGTAAATCTCGCCGAGCGTGCCCTCGATGATCGGCCGCACCCGCGTCGCCTGCCAGCCGTCGGCCGGAGCCCCCGGGTCGGCCCCCTCGAGGTACTGGCCATCGATGTGCAGCGTGCCGCGCAGGCGCAGCTGGTTCCTGCCGTCTGCCGACTTCAGGCTGAAGCCGTCCCGGCCCGCTTCCACGACGGGTGTCGGTGCCGTCGTGGTGTCCGCCGTCTCGTCCAGGACCTCGAGCTCGCGCTTGAGCTCCCGGAGCCTCTGCCCTTGCTGCTCGATGCGCTGCAGCAGTTCATCGCTGGAACTGTCTGCTCCCGCGGCGAGCGGCAAGGCCGCAAGCGTCGCGATGATCGCGGCGCGCGGCTTTCTGCGGTTGCCCATATGCGTCACGGACCTCCCGGCCCCGATTGCATGGCCTGGAGGCCATGCTAGGAGCGGGCGGTTACCGCGTCAGTCGGCGTCGAGTGACGAATCGGTTTGAATTGCCGCCGGAACCGTTATTTTCCGATGCAGAAGGTCGCAAAGACCGCGCCGAGCAGCGCGTCGCTCGTGACTTCTCCCGTGATTTCCCCGAGCGCCTGGTGCGCCTGGCGAAGTTCCTCCGCCACCAGCTCGAAAGAGGCGCGCTCGCCGAGCCTGGCTTCGGCGAGTTCAAACAGGCTCTGCGCCCGGCCGAGTGCATCGAGATGCCGTCGCCGCGCCGACCAGGCGCCGCTGTCCGACTGGTAGCCGGCGGCCGCTTTCAGCTGCTCCCTCAGCGCCGGCAGGCCCGCTCCCGTCAGCGCTGAGACCGCGAGCGCGGGCCGGCTCCCGAATGCAGGCACGGGCTGCGATTCCGGCAGGTCGGTCTTGTTCCAGACGACGAGCGTCGCCGCGCCCGCCGGCAGCGCCGTCTCCTCGCCCGCCGCAAAACCCAGCGTCGCGTCCACGACGTAGAGCACGAGGTCCGCGCGGCTCATCTCCACGCGCGCGCGACGCAAGCCTTCGATCTCGATCGCGTCATCCGTGTCGCGAAGACCCGCCGTGTCCACGACGTGGATCGGCAGGCCGTCCACGTGGATGCGCTCGCGCAGGAGGTCGCGCGTCGTGCCCGGGATCTCGGTGACGATCGCCGCGTCAAACCCCGCAAGGGCGTTCAGCAGGCTCGACTTGCCGGCATTGGGCCGGCCCGCGATGACCACGTGCAGGCCGTCCCGCAGGGCGCGCCCCTGCCGGACCGTTTCCCCGACGGCCGCAAAGCGCGCGCCAATATCCGTGAGCTGCGCCTGGACTCCGGCCGACGCGAGGAACTCCGCGTCTTCGTCCGGAAAATCGATTGCCCCCTCGACACAGGCCCGCAACTCCATGACGCGCGACGCGAGGTCATCGATCTCCCTCGAGAAATCGCCCGCAAGCGAGCGCAGAGCCGCGCGGGCCGCTTCCGACGAACCCGCCGCGATCAGGTCGGCAATCGCCTCGGCCTGCACCAGGTCCAGCTTGTCGTTATGGAAGGCGCGTTCGGAGAATTCCCCGGGGCGCGCCGGGCGCGCGCCGAGTTCGATGGCGCGCGCGACGAGCAGGTCCATGACGACCGGCCCGCCATGGCCGTGCAGCTCCAGCACGTCCTCGCCGGTGAAGGAGTTCGGCGCAGGGAAATACAGGGCGAGCCCCGCGTCGATCGTCCCTCCGTCAGCGCCCGCGAACGCCGCAACGGTTGCGTGCCGCGGCTCCGGCAGTCCACCCAGCATCGCGGTCGCGATCGCGCGTGTGGCGGGGCCGGAGATCCGCACGATGCCGATGCCGCCGCGGCCCGGAGGCGTCGCATTCGCGACGATCGTCTCTGCCGTTGCGCTCACGTCGTCGCAGCGGCGAGGACCGCGAGCCCGAGCAGGCCCGGCTGCGGATACATGACGATGTAGGTGGGAATCTCGCGCAACCAGCGCCCGTGGGGAGACTTGTCCTCGAACGCCGCGCGAAACAGCGCCTTGTCGAACAGCGGCCCCAGCCGCGGGAGGATTCCGCCCGCCAGGTAGACGCCGCCGTTCGCCCCCGCGATCAACGCGAGGTTGCCGGCGACGCTGCCGAGCCAGCGCGTGAACACGGCGAGCGTGCGAACTGCCGGCGGCTCGCCGCGCGCGGCCGCCTCCGCGATTTCCGCCGCCGCCCGGCGCTCACCGTCCGCGAGCAGCCCGTACAGCCGCTCGAGTCCGGGTCCGCAGAGCACCGACTCGGCCGAGACGCGCGGCAGCATGGCCCGCAGCTTCTGCCAGATCTCGAGTTCCTCGTCATCGACCGGC
The DNA here is from genome assembly GCA_963738285.1 of uncultured Gammaproteobacteria bacterium. Lineage (GTDB taxonomy): Bacteria > Pseudomonadota > Gammaproteobacteria > Steroidobacterales > Steroidobacteraceae > SCUD01. The sequence continues at coordinate 482,491 of CAVTVX010000002.1, forward strand.
GCGAGATCCGCGTGGCCGCCATCGCCGGTGATCGCGATCCAGCCGCCCGCGGAAGGGGTCGCGATCGCGACGCCGAGCCCGGTGCCGGGCCCCATCACGATCACCGGTGCGGCGGAAACCGGCGAGCCGCCGCCGCACTGCACCAGGGACGACGCCGGCACGTGCGGAATCGCTTCCGCGATGGCCGCGAAATCGTTGATCAGGATCGCCCGCGGCAGGCGCGCCGCGCGCGCGAGCGCCGCGGGCTCCAGCAGCACGTTGGTGTTGGTCAGCCGGATGCTGCCGTCCAGGGAAACCGGTCCCGCGCCGCAGAATGCGGCAGCCTCGATCGGCTTCGCGCCCCGGTCCGCGAGGTAGCGTCCGATCACCTTGAGTATGTCGATGCCGGTCGGCCGCTCCTCGATGTCCATCAGGCGCCAGCTGTCCGGGCCTTTCTCCGCGATCGCGAGCCGCGTGCGCGTGCCGCCGATATCGCCCACCAGGATCATGTCGCCAGTCTCGGCGGGCGCCAGGCGGGCGCATCCGCCAGCGTCGTGACGAAATCCGAGCGCCAGCGCGCGACGTCATAGGCGCCGAGGCCCTTCATCAGCGATTGATGGCGGCGCCTGCGTTCCTGCAGGCCCATCTCTCGGGCCACGTGCATGGCATCGGATATTTCCTCCCCATCGTAGGGATTCACGTGAAGCGCCGCATGCATCTGAAGTGCTGCGCCCGCAAAGCGTGACAGGATGAGCACGCCGGGATCGGCGGGGTCCTGGGCCGCCACGTATTCCTTGGCCACCAGGTTCATGCCGTCGCGCATCGGCGTGACGACGCCGATCCGGCTCGCCCGGTAGAGGCCGGCGAGCGTCCGTCTTGGCACCGCCCGGTTGAGGTAGTGAACCGGCGTCCAGTCGAACTGCGAGAAGCGGCCGTTGACGCGGGCCGCCCCCTGGTCGAGTTCCAGCCTGAAATCACGGTAGGACGCGAGCTGTCCGCGGCTGACCGGCGCGATTTGCAGCAGGATCACGTCGCCGTGCACGCCGGGATGCTTCTCGAGATACCGCCCAAATGCATCCATGCGCCGCAGCAGCCCCTTGCTGTAGTCGAGCCGGTCGACGCCGATGAACTGGTCGCGGCCGTGAAGGCTTTCTCGCATCCGCATGAAGTCGCGCTTGCCGGGGGAGGTGAACGCGTAGCGGTGAAACTGTTCGACGTCGATCCCGATCGGGAACGCGCCCACCTGCAGCCTGCGTCCGAAGGCGGAAACGGCGTTGCCCTGGGCCTTTCCGCCGTAGGCCCGGCGCACGTGATCCTTGAAGCGCTTCAGGTCCTCGCTGGTCTGGAAACCGAGCAGGTCATAGGCGAACAGCAGCCGCATGAGCTCTTCGTGGGCCGGCAGGGTGCTCAATATTTCGGTCGGCGGGAACGACGTGTGCAGGAAGAAGCCGATCCGGTGCCGGACGCCGCGGCGGCGCAGTTCCTCGGCCAGCGGAAACAGGTGAAAGTCATGCGCCCAGACGAGGTCATCGGGTCGAAGGAGTTTTGCCAGCGCCTGCGCGAAACGCCAGTTGACGCGACGATAGACGGCGAGCTGGCCGCGCTCGAATTTGGTCAGGTCGATGCGGAAATGCAGGAGCGGCCACAGGCAATTGTTGCAGAACCCGTTGTAGTAGCCGTCGAGCTCGCCCTGCGTCAGGTCCGTGGTCGCGAGGGTCATGCCCTCGATCTTTTCCCTGCGCAGGCGCGCTTTCCCGGGGGCGACCGTACGTCCGCTCCAGCCGAACCAGAGCCCGCCACGCTCGCGCAGCGCTTCCACCAGGCCGACTGCGAGGCCGCCCGCCGCGGCCGCACCCTTGACGGGACCGACACGATTCGAAACCGCGACCAGGCGGCGCTGGCGTCTCACACCGTTTCCTCCCAGCCATGCGAGAGCCGCGTCGCGGCATTGATGATGCCGACGAGCGAATACGTCTGCGGGTAGTTGCCCCAGTGCTCCCCGTCCTCCGGCCGGATGTCTTCCGAGAGCAGCCCGACGTGGTTGCGGCCGGCGAGCATGTAGGCGAAGAGCTCCCGGGCCTCGTCCACGCGCCCGAGCCGCGCGAGGACGTCGATGTACCAGAACGTGCAGATGTTGAAGGCAGTCGTCGGCAGCCCGAAATCGTCGGCCGCGGCGTAACGGAACAGATGGCGCCCGCGGCGCAGCCGCTTCTCGATCTGGGCGACCGTGCCCGCGAAGCGCGGATCATCGGCCGGCAGGAAACCCACCTCCGCCATCAGCAGGAGCCCGGCCTCCACGTCCGTCCCGCCGAAACTTTCCATGAAACTGCCGCGCGCCGGATCGAAGGCACGCTCCTCGATCACCCGCCGGATCCCGGCGGCGCGGTCCTGCCACAGGCGCGCCCGTTCCGGCAGCCCGCGGTGCGCGGCGATGCGCGCGAGCCGGTCGCAGGCCGCCCAGCACATGAGCGCCGACGACGTGTGCACGCGTTCGCGCGTCCTGAGTTCCCACATGCTCGCATCCGGCGTCGCGTACACCTTGAACGCCTGCTCGCCCACGCGCTCGAGGCGCACGAAGTCCTGTGTCGTGGCCGGCTTCAGCAGACGGCGGTCGAAAAAGGACTGCGTCGTCGCGAGCACGACGTTTCCGTAGACGTCATGCTGCAGGTGCTCGAATGCCTGGTTGCCGATCCGCACCGGCTTCATGCCGCGGTAACCGGCAAGCGTCGTGATCTCGGTTTCCGCCAACCGGCGCTCGAGCGCGATGCCGTAGACCGGCTGCAGGTGGCCGTCGGTCGCCTGGCCGACGATGTTCGTCAGGTAGCGCAGGTAGTGCTCCATGGTGTCGACTTCGGCAAGCGAATTCAGCGCGCGCACGACGAAGAATGCATCGCGCAGCCAGCAGTACCGGTAGTCCCAGTTGCGCCCGCTGTCCGCGGCTTCCGGAATGCTCGTCGTCATCGCCGCGACGATGGCGCCGGTCTCTTCGAAGGTGCAGAGCTTCAGCGTGATGGCCGCCCGCATCACCGGTTCCTGCCATTCGGGAGGGATCGCGAGCCGGCGGGTCCACCGGCGCCAGTACGATTCGGTCTCTTCCCGGAATGTGCGCGCCGTCGACTTGACGCTCTCGCTGACCGTCTCGTCGGCGCCAAGCATGAAATTGACGGACGTATCGAGCAGGAACGGAGTTTCCGCGAGCACGTAGCTCACCGGCGCATCGGTCGTCAGGCGGAGCGCCCGGTCCGGGCTCACATACCGGATGTGGTTGCTGCCGTGCGTGACTTCCGGACGCTGGGCGCCGTAGCCGAAGGATGGACGGAGCCTGACGCAGATGCGCGGCGTGCCCGCGAGCGTGCGCACGCTGCGCACCAGTGTCTGTGGCCGGAACATTCGCCCATGCCGTTCGAAGCGCGGGCAGAAGTCGACCACTTCGACCGCCGAACCGTTCGAGCTGAACAGCCGCGTGGCAAGCACCGCCGTGTTGCCAAGATATTCCTGCTCGCTGCGCTCGAAGCCGGCGAGCTCGATGGACCAGAATCCGCGCGCGTCGGCGGCGCTCGAATCGTCGATCAGTGCATGAAAGACCGGGTCGCCGTCGAGTCGTGGCAGGCAGCTCCACACGACGCGCGCCTCGCGGTCCACGAGCGCCGAGATGATGCAATTGCCGGTAACGCCGAGGTCCAGCGTGGCGGGCCCGCTCATGTCGCCGCTTCCTTCTCCAGCGCCGCGAGGCTCGCGGCCAGCCAGCCGTGCACGGCGTCGACCGCCGCGACGCGGTAGCGCGCCGCCGTGGGCCCCGCCCCGACCTTCACACCATACCCTCCGAACTCCAATGCCGCGCGAAAGCCGTCTTCATCCGTCACGTCGTCGCCGACGAAGACCGGCATCCGCCCGGCAAATGGCTCGTGCGATGCCAGGGCGCGGAGCGCGGCGCCCTTGTCGGCCCCTCGTGGGCGGGCCTCGACCACCGCGTGGCCGCGCAGGATCTCGAAGTCCGGGGACGCCGCGATTTCCTCCAGGGCGGCGATGCACTCCGCCGCCCGTTCCGGCGCCCGCCGGTAATGAAGCGCGACCGCGGCTCCCTTGTCCTCGATCACGATGCGCGGGTCCGCCCCGAAGCGCTCCTGCAGAACGCGCAAGATGCGACCGCTGCCGGCCGGCTTCCCGGACGACGTCGTCTCGCCGGACTCCAGGCGCCATTCGTGGCCGTGAAGCCCGGCCGCAGCGTAGCGCGGCGGGCCCACGATCGCGTCGAGTGTGGCGAGCGGGCGCCCGGTTACGAGCGCGACCGCGCCGGACAGGCGCTCTCGCAGGCCTGCGAGCAGCGCGGGCAGGGAATCATCGACCGTTACGCCGTCCGGATGCGGAGCGTGGACCGCGAGCGTCCCGTCGAAATCGAGGTACAGCGCGGCGTTGGCTCGCAACAACGGCGGCCGGGCATCCGAGCCGCTATCCGCCATGCCGTCATTGTAACCCGAGGCGAAGTCCCGGCCGCCCGGTTCCCTCGCTCGCTCAGCCGATCCTTGTTCGCTCGCTCGGGACCACGCCGGCCGACGCTTCGTCGCGCTTCATTCGTGGCGCAGCGCCTCGATCGGATCGAGACGCGATGCGCGGCGCGCGGGCCACAGGCCGAACAGGAGGCCGACGCCGGCGCTGAATCCGAAGGCGAGCGCGAGCGAATCCGCCGTCACCGCCGTCTGCCAGCCCGCGAAGCGCGAGAGCGCGGTGGCCACCGCAATGCCCAGAATAACCCCCGCCGCGCCGCCCAGCAGGCAGAGGATCACCGACTCCACCAGGAACTGCCGCAGGATATTGCCGCGCGTCGCGCCGATCGACTTGCGGATGCCGATCTCGCGCGTCCGCTCGGTGACCGTGACCAGCATGATGTTCATGATCCCGATGCCGCCGACCACGAGGCTGACGCCCGCGATGCCGGCCAGCAGGAACCCGAGGATCTGCGTGGTCTCCTGCTGGGTCGCCAGGAACTGCCGCCGGTCCAGCAGGGCGAAATCGTTGTCGCGACCGGGCAGCAGGCCGTGCTCACGGCGCAGGACGCGCTCGATCTCGACCATCGCCGAACCAAGGTCCGCGCCCGGGGCGACCTGCGCCGAGATCGTCTGCACTTGGTCCTCGCCCGTGACGCGATAGCGCGAAGTGCCGAGCGGAATATAGACGTCGTCGTCAGGGTTGCCGTAGCCGACCGCCCCTTTTCGGTGATAGATGCCCACGACCTCGAACGGCATGTTCTTCACGATCACCGTGGCGCCGATCAGGCTCGCGGCCGGCACCTGCAGGAGCTCGGGCAGCTCGCCGCCCAGCACCGCGACGCGGCGGCGCGACGCATCGTCCGAGGCGCTGAACATCCGGCCAAATTCCACCTGGTAGCCGTTCACACGCCCATGCTCCGGCACCGTGCCGACCACCTGCAGATTGAGGTTCCGCGCACCGAGGCGCACCTGCTGCCGGCCGCTCTGCTCGGGCACGACCGCCACGATGTGGCGCGCATCGCTTGCGAGCGCCGCCGCGTCATCGATCGTGAGCGTCTGCTGGTCCCGCGCGACGCCCTGGAGCCAGCGCATGCCGGTCGTCACGGTCAGGACGTCGGAACCGAGGGTCGCGAGCTGTTCGTCGACCGCCGCCTTCGCTCCACGGCCGAGCGCAAGCATCGCAATCACCGCGGCGACGCCGATCACGACGCCGAGCATCGTGAGCGCGGAACGAAAGGCATTGCCGCGCATGGAGTCGAGCGCGAGACGCAACGTCTCGAGAAACGGCATCACCGCTCCCGGGCGGGCGCGCCCCGCGTCGTGCCCGTGGCCGCTGGTTTCGGCGTGAGGCCGGGAATGCCGCCGCGGCGGCTCGTGACCTGCTGGATCTGCTGCTGGATCTCGACCAGGCTGGCCGTCGGCAGCAGCAGGACCTGGTCGCCCTCGGCAAGGCCCCCCCTGATCTCGACGCGATCGAGATCCGTAATGCCCGTTTCCACACGCTTCGGCGTTTCGCGGCCCCCCTCCAGCTGAACCACCCACAGTCCGCGGCCGACATCCAGCGCGCCTTGCGGATCACTCGCGCCCCGCGGGCGTCCATGCGCGCCCGCGGCCCCCGGCGCAGACACTTCGGCGCGCAACTGCGCGGGATCGAGGCCAAGGATTCCGGCCGTCGCGTCGATGTCGCGCGCCGCCCGGAGCGCCATCACCGGCAGCAGCAATACCGCCTTGCGGTCGGCGACGTCGAACACCGCGTCAACGTTCATTCCCGGACGCAGGAGCCCTTCCTGGTTCCCGATGTCGATCAGAACGGCGAACAACGTGACGTTCTGGTCGACGATGGCCTGCGGCTCGATCTTCTCGACCGCGCCGCGAAATTCGCGCCCGGGGAACGCGGCGACGTGGATGCGCGCCGGCACACCCGCAGAGAGCTTGCCAATGTCGGTCTCGTCCACGCGGACATGCGCGCGAACCCGCGTGAGGTCCGCCAGGGTGAGGAGCAGCGTGCCCCCACCGACATCCTGGGTCGGCGAAGAGATCACCTGCCCCCGCTCGACCAGCCGGGTCAGGATCGTGCCCGGCGAGCGTGCGCGGACCTCCGTGTCCTCGAGCGCAATGCGCGCATTCTCGAGCTCGACGCGGGCGGCGACCGATTGGGCTCGCGTGTTGGCCACCTCGAGCTCCAGCGCCTCCAGTTCCGACTGGGTGATCCAGGCGTTGGTACGCAGTTTCTCGCCCCTGGCCAGCTGGGTCTCGGCCGTCGTCTGGCGCTGGGCCGCCGCATTCACCTCCGCCTGCGCCTGGTCGACGCGGTTTTGCGGCGTGCGCGGATCGATGCGGACCAGGAGCTGTCCGACCTTGACGCGGTCGCCGGTGTCGGCGCCGAGCTCGAGGATCTCGCCGGAAGCCTTTGACTTGACCTCCACGGTCGAGACCGGTTCGATCGTGCCCGAGGCCTCGACCGTGACGGACAGGTCTCCCCGGCTCACCGTCGCGACGTCGAAATGCGGCGCAGGCACGCCGCCTCCGCCGCAGCCGAACAGAAGAGTCGCGATTGCCGCGGGGGCGCCCTTCGTCAGGGCGATCCTAGGCCGCCGCATCGGTTCCCCCGGAATCCCGCGTATCACTGACGACCAGACCGTCCCGCAACTGGATCGTTCGCCCAGCGCGATCCGCAACCGCGGGTTCGTGGGTCACGAGGACGATCGTGTTGCCCGAATGGTGCAGCGCGTCGAAGAGCGCGAGGATCTCTGCGCCCGTCGCGCTGTCGAGGTTGCCGGTCGGCTCGTCCGCGAGCAGGAGCGCGGGATTCATGACCAGCGCGCGGGCAATCGCAACGCGCTGGCGCTGTCCGCCGGACAGCTCCGCCGGCCGGTGGTCCGCGCGATCCGAAAGACCCACCCGCTCGAGCGCCTCGAGCGCGAGGCGCCTGCGCTGCAAAGCCCGTTCCCCGGCGTACACGAGCGGCATCTCGACGTTTGCGAGCGCGGTCTGCCGCGGCAGCAGGGCGAAGGTCTGGAAGACGAAGCCGATCTCGCGGTTGCGTACGCGAGCGAGCGCCTCGTCGGAAAGCTCGGAGACCAGCCGGCCGCTGAGCCAGTATCGCCCGGAATCCGGCGTGTCGAGGCAACCCAGCAGGTTCATCAGGGTGGACTTGCCGCAGCCGGACGGACCCATGATTGCGACGTATTCGCCCCGGTCGACGACGAGGTCGACGCCGCGCAGGGCTCGGATCGTCGCCTGGCCCATCGAATAGTGGCGTGTCAGCGCCTCGGCGCGGATCGTTTCCATGCTGCGGGCAATCAGCCCGTCCGCTGTTTCTTCGCCTCGGCCTCGACCACGCGGTTGATCCTCCATTGCTGGGCGATCGACAGCAGCGTGTTCGTGAGCCAGTAGAGCACCAGGCCCGCGGGGAACCACATGAACATGAAAGTCATCACCACCGGCATGAATGCGAAAACCTTCGCTTGGACCGGATCCGGTGGCGTCGGGTTCAGCCGGTACTGCAGGAACATGGCGCCGCCCATCAGGATCGGCAGGATGAAATAGGGATCGCGGGAAGACAGGTCCTGGATCCAGCCGAAGAACGGCGCCTGGCGCATCTCCACGCTCTCCAGCAGCACCCAGTAGAAAGCCAGGAAGAACGGGATCTGCACGAGCACCGGCAGGCAGCCCGCGACCGGGTTGATCTTCTCGCGCTTGTACAGCTCCATCATCGCGCGCGCCTGCTCTTCGCGATTGTCCTTGTAGCGCTCCTGCGCAGCCTTGAGCCGCGGCGCGACCGTCTTCATCTTTGCCATCGAGCGACCGCTGGTCTCCGCGAGCTTGTAGAACACGAGCTTGATGAGCAGCGTCGTCAGGATGATCGTGACGCCCCAGTTGCCGACGAATTCGTAGATCTTCGACAGGATCCAGAACAGCGGCTGGGCGAGGATCGTGAGCTTCCCGTAATCCGCCGTCCGCTCGAGCTGGGGGCCCGTTGCCTTCAGCTGGTCCTGCAGCTTCGGCCCGACAAAGAGAGTTTCCGACAGGTCGAGCGTGCCGCCCGCCGGAATGGCGTGCGCGGGACCGACGGCACGCAGCAGGAAGTCCATGTCCTTGACGCGAAGCTCGACCTGGTAAGGCTGGCCCGCGGCCGGCACGACTGCCGCGACGAAATGGTGCTGCATCGCGGCGATCCAGCCGTTCGTCACGCTCTTCGACAGCGCCTGGTCGTCCGAATCACCGATATTGAGCTTCTGGTACTTCTCGCCGTCGTAATAGGCCGGACCGCGGAAAGCATAGGTCTCCGGGTCCCACATCGAGCGCTTGTTGCCGAGCGAGTGGCGCAGCAGCTGCGTGTAGGAAGCGAGCTTGACGGACGCCCCGCCGGCATTCTCGACGTGATAGCGCAATTCCACCCGGTAGGATCCGCGGTGGAACACGAAGCTCTTCGTCACCGAAAGCCCGGCGCCATCCGACCAGGTCAGGGGCACTTCGAGCGTGTCCGCGCCAGCGGCCAGCCGGTATTCGGTCGCGGCGCTCCTGAACGGGGCCTTGTGATTCGGCTCGTCGCGGCCCGTCTCCCCGCTCGTCAGGCCGGACTGAAACAGGAACAGCGTGTTCGGCGAGTCGGTGTTGAAGAGCCGGACCGGCGTGGAGGGATCGTCCTTGTGCAGCGGATAGCGAAGGAGGTCCGCGCGAATCAGCTCGCCGCCGGCGAGGCTGAGGTCGATGTCGAGAACATCCGTGACAACGTGCAGCGTGCCGGACTGGTCGACCGCCTCGGACATCGTTTCCGGCGCGGCGGGGACGGGAGCCGCTGCGGGCGCGGCCTCGCCCGACACCAACGGCAATTCGGCAGACAGGCCGTCGGCGGAATTTGCGGTCCCCGCGGCCGGCTGCGATGCCGCGGCGGGTGTTTCCCGCGTGACCGAGCCGTAGTCCTTCATCCAGGCATTGACGTTGAGCCAGGCAAGCAGCAGCAACCCGGCCCACAGCAGGATGCGCGGCTGGTTCATACCCGGCGCGCCTCCGGCACCGGGTCGTGCCCCGCCCCACCCCAGGGGTGGCAGCGGAGGACCCGCCTGAGCGCCAGCGCGTAGCCCCGGCGCGGCCCGTGTCTGTCGACCGCCTCGAGCGCATAGGCCGAGCAGGTCGGATGAAAGCGGCAGTGACGGCCGAGAAAGGGGCTCAGGAACCACCGATAAAGCTGGATCGGCAGACGCGCGAGCCGCAACATCATGTCATCGCCCCGATCGCCCGCCAGAGCCGCGACAGGCTGTCGAACACCTCGCGGTTTCCGGCTTTCGCGGCCGCCGCGCGGGCGGTCACGAGCACATCCACCGAGCGCATTTCGTGCCGGTGCATCCGGAAGGATTCACGAATCAGGCGCCGAAGGCGGTTGCGGTTGACCGCGCTGCCCGCCACGCGCAAACCCACCGCCATGCCGAGACGCGCTTCCTGGACTTCATTTCCGGAACATTGAACGACGAACAAGGCATCCACATGACGTTCGCGCCCCTTTCGCGCACGCTCGAACTCGGCGGCGCTGTGGAGTTTCTGGCCAGCCCGCAGTCCGTGGCGCCGGGACGTAGATCACTCGTCAGCGGCGTTCAGTCACGGCGAGGCGCTTCCTGCCCTTCGCCCGGCGGCGCTTCAGAATCTGGCGGCCTGTCTTCGTGGCCATACGGGCGCGAAAACCATGCGTCCGCTTGCGCTTCAACTTGCTCGGCTGGTAAGTGCGCTTCGTGGCCATGATCCCAAACCTTTGAAATTAAAGGGACAATAGACGTTGTGAAGGGCGGCAAGGTTACGGAGCCGGCCCGGTCCTGTCAACCGCACGAGCTTGTGGATAACTCTGGCGCGGTCGCCGAACGCGCCTTAGACTCCTTGTCCACTCCGGGGTTTTGACTTTCGCGAGAGGGCTCGTGCGGGACTCGCTTTGGCATCGCTGTCTGCTGCATCTCGAGAGCGAAGTGCCCGAACAGCAGTTCAATACCTGGGTCCGTCCCCTGCAGGCGGTCGAACGCGACGGCGAACTGCAACTGCTCGCACCCAACCGTTTCGTCGTTTCCTGGATCGAAAAGAATCTCTTCGGCCGCATCGAGGAGCTCGTCGCCGTGGCGGGCAATGGCGGCAGCCCGCGGGTTCGAATCGGCGTCGGATCGCGACTCGACGGCCCGCCGGTGCCCGACGCGGCCCCCACCGGCGTTTCCGCGGCAAAACCCCGCGAACCGCGTCAAATCGGCGGCCGTTTCAACCCCGAGTTCACGTTTTCGAGTTTCGTCGAGGGCAAGAGCAACCAGCTCGCGCGCGCCGCGGCGGTGCAAGTCGGCGAAAACCCCGGCCGCGCCTACAATCCACTCTTCATCTACGGCGGCGTCGGTCTTGGCAAGACCCACCTGATGCACGCCGTCGGCAACCTGATGCGCGAACGCAACCCCTCGGCGCGAATCGCCTATGTACACAGCGAGCGTTTCGTGAGCGAGATGGTGCGGGCGCTACAACACAACACGATTGCGGAATTCAAGCAGACCTATCGGACACTCGACGCCCTGCTCATCGACGACATCCAGTTCTTCGCCGGCAAAGACCGGTCCCAGGAAGAGTTCTTTCACACGTTCAACACCCTGCTCGAGGGACAGCAGCAGATCATCCTGTCCTGCGACCGCTATCCGAAGGAGGTGGCCGGCCTCGAGGAACGGTTGAAGTCGCGTTTCGGCTGGGGTCTGACCGTCGCGATCGAGCCGCCGGAGCTTGAAACCTGCGTCGCCATCCTGATGGCGAAAGCCCAGGCCGCGGGCGGCGATTTGCCGGAGGAAGTGGCCTTTTTCATCGCAAAACGGATCCGCTCCAACGTTCGAGAACTCGAAGGCGCGTTGCGCCGCGTGCTCGCGACCTCCCGCTTCACGGGCCGTCCGGTCACACCGGAACTCGCGCGCGAAGCGCTCAAGGACCTCCTGGCTGCCCAGGACCGCCTCGTCACGATCGACAATATCCAGAAAACGGTGGCCGAGTATTACAAGATCCGGATGGCCGAGCTGCTTTCAAAGCGCCGCAGCCGCTCGATTGCCCGGCCGCGCCAGGTGGCAATGGCTCTGGCGCGTGAACTGACCAATCACAGCCTCCCGGAAATCGGCGATGCGTTCGGCGGCCGTGATCACACGACCGTGATGCACGCCTGCGACCGCATCAAGGATTTACGCCAGATCGATCGTCGGGCCAGCGAGGACTACCTCAACCTGTTGCGAATTCTGACCGGCTGATGTGGATAATGTGTGCGCTGCCTCGGGGCGTTTTTCGCTCCACAGCGCGTCCACAGGGGTAGCATAGGAACGCAGCGGTCGGTACACCGGGTTGTGCTTCGCGCAAGCCGTTCTTCGCTGTCGCTTTTCCGTGCTTTTCCACGGAGAATGCGCTGCCCTGCAGCTACTACAGTCATAACAAAACATGATTCCTGCAAGATCTCAACAACAGCCAGTCACTTCAGGTGCACAGATGAAATTCAGTGCCGAACGCGAAAGCCTGCTCGCGGCCGTCCAGTCGGTCATTGGTGTCGTTGAACGCCGGCAGACCATGCCGATCCTCGCGAATCTCCTGTTGTCGGCGGAGGCCGGGAAAGTGTCGGTCACTGCCACCGATCTGGAGGTCGAACTCGTGGCAAGCGCCGAAATCAAGTCCGGCCAGGACGGCCGCAGCACAGTACCGGGCCGCAAGATGCTGGATATCTGTCGTTCGCTCGCGGAAGGCGCGGTTCTTTCCCTGACGCAGGAAGGCGAAAAACTCACCATCAAAGCGGGAAAAAGCCGGTTCGTCCTTGCCACTCTTCCGGCAACGGATTTCCCCGTCATCGATGAACTGGCACGACAGCAAACCCTGAAGCTGCCGCAATCCGATTTGCGCCGACTTCTGGAGAAAACGCACTTTTCGATGGCCCAACAGGACGTCCGGTATTACTTGAACGGCATGTTGCTGGAAACGGACGGGAAAACACTACGAACGGTCGCGACTGACGGCCATCGTCTGGCATTGTGCGAAATGGATCTGCCGAGCCCAATGACCGGTCAGCAGGTCATTATTCCACGCAAGGGCGTCCTGGAATTGCAGCGCCTGCTGGGGACGGAGGGCGATGTTGAGATCACAATCGGAAGCAACCACATTCGTGCTCAGATCGGCGACGTTCGCTTCACATCTAAGCTAATTGACGGAAGATTTCCGGAATATAGCCGGGTCATTCCGGCCGCGCCGCCCAAGGCGGTGGTGGCAGACCGTGAAATGCTGCGGGCTGCTTTGCAACGAACCGCGATTCTGGCGAACGAGAAATACCGCGGGATTCGCCTGGCGCTGAAGAAGAACTCCATGACCCTTCAAGCACACAATCCGGAGCAGGAAGAAGCCGAAGAACAGGTTGAGGTGAATTACAAAGGCGACGAACTGGAGGTCGGCTTCAACGTGGGTTATCTGCTCGACGCGCTGGCGGCGGTCGAGGGCAACGAAGTGGAAATCGGCGTGACGGACGGGAACTCGAGTTGTCTGGTGCGTGCGCCAGGCGCAACGGGCGCGCGCTACGTCGTGATGCCAATGCGCCTCTAGGACGCCAATGCCACTCGGCAGATTCCGCGCCGAGCGGTTCCGCTGTCTGAGTTCGGTCGAGCTGGAGCTTGATTCCGGCGCCAATCTTTTTGTCGGCCCAAACGCCTCGGGCAAGACCAGCCTGCTCGAGGCCGCATTTTTCCTGAGCCGCGGGCGCTCGTTCCGCTGTCGCCGGCGCGAACTGCTGATCGCCCATGGCGAGAATTCTTTCCTTCTGGCGGGCCACGCCCTGAGCCCCACGGGGAGCATTCCGCTGGGCGTGCGGGCAACCCGCAGTGAAACCGAATGGCACGCGGGCGGCGTGGTCGCTGCGAGTATCGCGGAACTGGCCGAGCAATTCCCAGCGCAGGTCATTGACCCCGAGGTCCACAAACTCCTGGAGGAGGGTCCTGGCCGTCGCCGCCGGTTTCTGGACTGGGGCGTGTTCCACGTGGAACCCGCCTTCCTGCCGAACTGGCGTCGCTATCACCAGGCGCTTCGTCAACGCAATGCGGCGCTGAAACAGGACGCCAGCGACGACGATCTGGGGGCCTGGGAGCAGGAATTGGCAGGCAGCGGAGAATTGCTCGTCGCCCAAAGAAACGCATACCTTGCACGACTGGCACCGCCGCTCGGCAGGATTGGCGACCTTTTGCTTGACGAGGCGATTGCCCTTCAACACGTTCCCGGCTGGAAAACCGATCGGCCGCTCCTGGAAGCCCTCGGCGGTGATCGATCCCGTGATCGCCGTTACAAAGCGACTCAGTCAGGACCCCATCGGGGCGACGTCGTTGTTCTGGTCGGGGGACAAGCGGCTAAAGACCGCATTTCCCGCGGCCAGCAAAAACTGGTCGCGGCAGCTTTGATACTGGCGCAGATCGAGATCCAGGAGCAGGAAAGGCCCGGCCGTTCGGCTTTGTTCATCGATGATCCCGCCGCCGAACTGGATGGTGACAATCTCACTCGGCTCATGGGGGTTGTTCAACGCCTGCCAGCACAGCTCTGGGTGACTGCCTTGCGACCCGAGATTGGCACGCTGATGCCCGAAGGCCGGCTGTTCCACGTGAAACAAGGCGGCGTGATGGCGGACTGATCATTCCTGCATTTTATTAGCAATATCGACGACAATAGCTACATGATAAGCGATTTTATCGGCATGATCGTTGCCATGATGGCGACCGACCGGGCCGTCGACGTCATCAATCGCGCAAAATCACCCGCGCGACAAGCATTCCGAGGCTCGAATTTGCGGTGAAAACCGGCCTTTTCGCAAGCGCTGCGGACAGACGGCAAGCAACTGAAAAACAAGCAAAAAGCCGGACTTTTCTGGTAGAATTTCCGGCTTATGCAAGACGGTCCTGGGGCCCCCCCGAACGACACCTACGACTCCACTAATATCAAGGTGTTGAAGGGCCTCGAGGCGGTGCGCAAACGGCCCGGCATGTACATCGGCGATACCGATGACGGGACCGGCCTGCACCACATGGTTTTCGAGGTGGTCGACAACTCGATCGACGAAGCACTGGGCGGCCATTGCGACCGAATCGTCGTGACCATCCATGCGGACGAATCCGTGACGGTGACCGACAACGGCCGCGGCATCCCGACCGACATCCATGCGGAAGAAAACCGCTCCGCGGCCGAAGTCATCATGACCGTGCTGCACGCCGGCGGGAAATTCGACGACAACTCTTACAAAGTCGCCGGCGGTCTGCACGGCGTCGGCGTGTCCGTCGTCAACGCGCTCTCCGGCGCACTGACCCTCACGATCGCGCGAGACGGCAAGCTGCACCGACAGCAGTACAAGCTGGGTGAGCCGCTCGGGCCGCTCGCGGTCGTCGGCACGACGACGGAACGGGGCACGACCATCCGCTTCAAGCCCAGCAACACGATCTTCACCAACACGACCTTTTCCTACGATTGGCTGGCCAAGCGCCTGCGGGAGCTGTCGTTCCTGAATTCGGGGGTGCGCATCGAGTTGATCGACGAGCGCGAGGACAAGAGCGACGTATTCGAGCACCAGGGGGGCGTGTCCGCGTTCGTGCACTACCTGAACCGCAGCCGCACGGCGATTCACCCGAACATCTTCTATTTCCAGAGCCAGGAAGGCCTGGTCTCGGTGGAGGTCGCCGCGCAGTGGAACGACTCCTATCAGGAGTCGATGTACTGCTACACCAACAACATTCCGCAGAAAGACGGCGGCACCCACCTGGCCGGGTTCCGTGCGGCGCTGACCCGGAAAATCAACGAATTCATCGAGAAAGAGGGCCTCGCCAGGCGCGAGAACGTCTCGCTGACGGGCGACGACGCGCGCGAGGGCATGACGGCCATCCTCTCGATCAAGATGCCGGACCCAAAGTTTTCCTCGCAGACCAAGGACAAGCTGGTCTCGTCCGAAGTCAAGGGCGCGGTGGAATCCGCGGTCGCACAGAAGCTCGGGGAATTCCTGCTCGAACGCCCGGCCGACGCCCGGGCGATCTGCATGAAGATCATCGATGCAGCCCGCGCGCGCGAGGCGGCGCGCAAGGCCCGCGAGATGACGCGCCGCAAGGGCGCGCTCGATTCATCGGGGCTGCCGGGCAAGCTGGCGGACTGCCAGGAAAAGGACCCGGCCAAGTCGGAGATCTTCCTGGTCGAGGGCGAGTCTGCCGGCGGCTCGACCAAGCAGGGCCGCGATCGCCGCACCCAGGCCGTGCTTCCCCTGAAGGGCAAGATCCTGAACGTCGAGAAAGCGCGCTTCGACAAGATGCTGTCGTCCCAGGAAGTCGTGACGCTGATCAGCGCGCTCGGTACGGGCATCGGCCGCGACGACTTCGATGTTTCTAAACTGCGCTATCACCGCATCGTGCTGCTGTGCGACGCGGACGTCGATGGCAGCCACATCCGGACGCTTCTTCTCACCTTCTTCTATCGCCAGATGCCCGAGCTGATCGAACGCGGGCACATCTACATTGCGCAGCCGCCGCTGTTCAAGATCAAGCGCGGCAAGCAGGAGATGTACGTGAAGGACGAGGCGGAGCTGGACCAGCTGCTGCTCACGAGCGCGCTCGACAACGCGGCGCTCCACGTGAATCCGGAGGCTCCGCCGCTTTCCGGCTCGGCGCTCGAAATGCTGGCGCGGCAGTACATGGAAGTAAAGGCGATCATCGGGCGCTGGTCGCGCCGCTATGACCGCCGGCTGCTGGAACAGCTCCTCGCCATGCGTCCGGTGGGCGAGCAGCAGTTTTCCGACGTCGCCTGGCTCGAGGGCTGGGCGAAGGAGCTCGAAGCCCGGCTCAATGCCGACGGCAGCCTGGTGCACAGCTATAAGCTCATCGTGCGCCGCGACGAGGCGGGCGAGCCCGACCGGGTGGATGTCGCCCGCACCGAGCACGGGGCCACGACCGAAAAGCACCTGCAGCCTGAATTTTTCGAGTCGGCGGAATATGGCCGCATCGCGGAGCTCGGCACGACGCTGACCGATTTCATCGGCGCCGGCGCCCACGTCACGCGGGACGGCGAACGCCGGGACATCACGAACTTTCCCGAGGCAATCGGCTGGCTGCTCGACCAGGCGCGGCAGGGGCAGTCGATCCAGCGTTACAAAGGCCTCGGCGAGATGAACCCGGAGCAGCTCTGGGATACGACCATCAATCCCGAGGCGCGGCGGCTCCTGCAGGTGCGCATCGAAGACGCAGTCGCGGCGGACGACATTTTCACCACGCTGATGGGCGATGCCGTCGAGCCGCGGCGCGAGTTCATCGAGAAGAATGCGCTGTACGTCTCGAATCTCGACGTCTAGTCATTCGCTTCAGAGCCCAGGCCGACGATCGGATGTGTACAGGCATCCCGATCAGGCGCGTCTGCCGCGATTCTCGAGTTCCCGCATGCAAGGTTCTATCCAGCCCTGGACCTCGGCATTGAGCTGACGCGGATCCCGCCCGGCCGCCTCGATCGGCGGCCCGATCACGGCACGCACGGTTCCCGGTTTCTTGACGAGCCCGCGCCGCGGCCAGAAGTCGCCCGCATTGTGCGCGACGGGCACGAGCTTGACGCCCGCCTGCGAGGCGAGCAGCGCGCCCGACATGCCGTACTTGCGCGTCTCGCCCGGCGCCATGCGCGTGCCTTCCGGAAAGATGAGCACCCAGATGCCGGCGGCAAGCCGCTCACGCCCGAGGTCGAGTACCTGGTTGACCGCACGGTGTCCCGCGCCGCGGTCGATGGCGATGCACTTCAGAAGCCACGACGCCCAGCCGACCAGCGGGATCCAGAGGATCTCGCGTTTCAGCACCCAGGCCTGCGGCGGGAACACGATCATCTGCGCCATCGTTTCCCAGGTCGACGTGTGCTTCCACATCGTGACATGCGCGCCCTCGCGCGGAATGTGCTCGCGCCCCTCGACACGCCAGTCGAGGCCGCAGAGCATTTTCAGGAGCCAGAGATTCGTGTGCGCCCAGGCCCGCGCAAATCCGTAAAGCGCCCGGAATGGCAGCCATCCGAAGAGCACGATGGCGAATCCGAAAGCGAGCGAGTCGACGAACAGGGCCGCCGTATAGAGCAGGGAGCAGAACCACTGCAGCAGGGCGGACTTGCGCCATATCGGGATGCTTGAAGACATCCGTAAAAGGCAGCTCGTCAGCCCGGCAGGCGGGACAGGTTGGCCATGTGGAGAAAAAGACGCTGGAGTGCCGCGAGCAGCGCAAGCCGGTTCGCCCGCACCCGAACGTCCTCCGCCATCACGAGCACGTGATCGAAGAACGCATCGACCGGGCCGCGCAGCGACGCGAGGCGCGTGAGCGCATCCGCATAGCGGCGCGCGGTGACGAGCCGTTCGACGTCCTGGCGCAGCGCTTCGACCTCGGCCGCGAGCTGGCGCTCTTCGGTATCGGTCAGCAGCCCCGGATCGACGCGCGGGCTCGGCTGCTCTCCGGCCTTGCGCAGGATGTTGGCGATGCGCTTGTTCGCCGCCGTCAGGCCGGCCGCTTCCGGCATCTTGAGGAAGCCGGCGAGGGCGCGAAGCCGGTCGTCGAAATCAAGCGGCGAGGCCGGCCGGGTGTCGAGCACCGCGTCGAACATCTCCGTCGTGACGCCGCCCGATCCTTCGAGGTACCAGGCGCGCAGGCGCTCCATCATGTAGTCGTAGATCTCGTCAGCGAGGGTTTCCGCGGGGGCGGCGCCCTGGGTCAGGCGGGCAACGTCGGCGCGCACCGATTCCAGGGCCGACCGGATGAGTTCGCGCAGGTCGAGGCCGATGCCGGTTTCAATCAGGACGCGCAGGACGCCGAGGGCGGCGCGGCGCAGGCCATACGGGTCCTTCGTGCCGGTCGGTTTCTGGCCGATCGCGAAGATGCCGACCAGGGTATCGAGCTTGTCGGCGATGGCGAGCGAGAGGCCGGCTCCGGTCGCGGGCAGGGCATCGCCGGCAAACCGCGGCAGGTACTGTTCGGCGATGGCGGCGGCGACTTCGGCGGATTCGCCGTCGTTCAGGGCGTAATAACGGCCCATGATGCCTTGCAACTCCGGGAACTCCCCGACCATGTCAGTCAGCAGGTCGCATTTGGCGAGCTCGGCGGATCGCTGCGCCGTCGCCGGGTCCTGGCCGGCGACCTGTGCGATCTGGCCGGCAAGCGCCGTAACGCGCACGCTCTTGTCGGCGAGGGAACCGAGCTGGGCCTGGAAGGTGACGCTCGCGAGGGCTTCCCGGCGCGAGGCGAGTGTCGTCTTGCGATCGGCCGCGTAGAAGAACGCCGCGTCCGCGAGCCGCGGGCGGACGACGCGTTCATTGCCGGCACGAACCTGTGCGGGATCGCGGCTCTCGATGTTGGCGACAGCGATGAACCGCGGCTTGAGCCGGCCGTCCCCGGCGCGCACCGGGAAATAGCGCTGGTGGTCCTGGAGGGTCGCGACCAACACCTCCGGCGGCAGTTCCAGGAAACGCGGCTCGAAGCCGCCGAGCAGCGGGACTGGCCACTCCGTCAGCGACGTCACCTCGTCGAGCACCGCCGGATCGATGACCGCGGTGCCGCCCTCCGCCGCGGCCGCCGCGACGGCGCCGGCGCGAATGCGCTCCCGCCGCGCCTCGAAATCCGCCCGGACATGGCCTTTTTCCAGCGCCGCGAGATAGACGCCGGGCGAGCGCAGCGCGATGGGCTTGCGGGCGTGGAAACGGTGGCCCCGTGTCATGCGCCCGGCCTGCAAACCGAGGATTTCGGCCGGCACGACCTGGTCGCCGTGGAGCATGACGACCCAGTGGACCGGCCTGACGAACTGCACGGTTCCATTGCCCCAGCGCATGCGCCGCGCGACCGGCAGCCCGTCGAGCGCGGCCTGCACGATGTTCGGCAGCAGTTGCGCGGCCGTCGCGCCCGCCCGGGTCGCCCGACAGAACAGGAATTCGCCCTTGTTGTCCTTGATGCGCGTCAACTCGCCCGTCTTGACGCCGCAGGATTCGGCGAAGGCGGTCGCGGCACGCGTCGGCTGGCCGGCGGCATCGAAGGCGGCCGTAACCGGTGGCCCGCGACGCTCGATGCGCTGTTCCGGCTGTCGCTCGATGAGCTTTTTCACCTGCACCGCGAGGCGCCGCGGCGTGAAAAAAGCGAGCGCCGAGCCGTGGGACAGTCCGGCGGCATCGAGTCCGGCGACGATGCCGTCGCGGAACGCCACGCCCAGATCCGTGAGGCTTTTCGGCGGCATTTCCTCCACGCCGATCTCGACCAGAAAGTCGTGGCGTGTCATTCGGGGTCCGGCCCTTTCGCGGTCGCGCCGCCCTTGCGGTTCATCCGGACCGTCGAGGCGAAGGGGCCGGACCCCTCCGGCAGCAACGGGAATCCCTGTGCTTCGCGACTGGCGTAATAAGCGCCCGCCACGGCCCGGGCCAGCGCGCGCACGCGCAGGATGTAACGCTGCCGCTCGGTGACGGAAATCGCCCTGCGGGCGTCGAGCAGGTTGAAGACGTGCGATGCCTTCAGGGTCTGTTCGTAGGCGGGCAGCGGGAGCGTCGCATCCAGCAGGGCCTTGCAGTTCTTCTCGCGCTGGTCGAACTCGGCGAACAGCGAGGCGGTGTCCGCCTGCTCGAAGTTGAAAGCGGACTGCTCGACCTCGTTCTGGCGGAAGACGTCACCGTAAGTGACGCGCCCGGAAGCGCCCTCGGTCCACAGCAGGTCGTAGACGCTCTCGACGCCCTGCAGGTACATCGCAAGACGCTCGAGTCCATAGGTGATCTCGCCCATGACGGGCCGGCAGTCGAGGCCGCCGGCCTGCTGGAAATAGGTGAACTGCGTGATCTCCATGCCATTCAGCCAGATTTCCCAGCCGAGGCCCCAGGCGCCCAGCGTCGGCGACTCCCAGTTGTCCTCGACCAGGCGGATGTCGTGCACGAGCGGATCGATACCGAGCACCGCGAGCGAGCCGAGATAGCGCTCGATGAAGTCGTCCGGCGAGGGTTTCATCACGACCTGGAACTGGTAGTAGTGCTGAAGCCGGAACGGGTTGTCGCCGTAACGGCCGTCGCTGGGTCGGCGGCTCGGCTGCACATAGGCCGCGTTCCAGGGTTCCGGGCCGAGGGAACGCAGGAAGGTCGCCGGATGGAACGTGCCGGCGCCCACTTCCATGTCGTAGGGCTGGAGCAGCACGCAGCCCAGCTCCGCCCAGTAGCGCTGCAGCGCCAGGATCAGGTCCTGGAACGAGCGCGGCTGGATTTTCATGATTTTCGTCATGCGCGACGGGTGCGGGAAAAGGCCGTCAAGTATAGCGGCCGGCCGCTATTCCCGAGGTTTCGGACGCTGTACTACGGCGGCCAGGAGCGGGCGGATTTCCGCCTCGGTCAGGTCGCGCCAGCGGCCGCTTGCGAGCGTGCCGAGGCGGATGTGCATGACGCGCAGGCGCAGGAGACGCTTCACGCGCCAGCCGAGCGCCGAACACATGCGGCGGATCTGGCGATTGAGGCCCTGCGTGAGCACGATGCGAAACCGGTCGCGGCCGGCCCGCGTGACGGCGCAGGGCCGGGTCTTTTCGCCGCCGATGCGCACGCCCGCAGCCATCATCGAAATAAAGCTGTCGGTGACCGGGCGGTCGACGGTCACGAGGTATTCCTTCTCATGACCGTGCTCGACGCGCAGGATTTCGTTGACGATGTCGCCGTCGTTAGTGAGCAGGATCAGCCCCTCGGATTCCTTGTCGAGGCGTCCGATCGGAAAGATCCGCCCGGGATGGCCCACGAAGTCCACGATGTTCCCCGCGAGCTCCCGCTCCGTCGTGCAGGTGACGCCACGCGGCTTGTTGAGCGCGATGTAGACGGCACGGCGGCGCGCGGGCAGCCCCTTGCCGTCGACACGCACGTCATCGCCTGCACGCACCTGCGTGCCCAGAACACCGGGCGCGCCGTTGACCGTGACGCGGCCGGCGGCAATCCAGGCGTCCGCCTCGCGGCGCGAACAGACCCCGCTTTCGCTGATGTGCTTGTTGAGCCGCATCGGGCCGCGATTGTGCCGAGACAAGGCCGGAAAGTCGTCGCACCGCATCGGTGCATTCGATATAGTCAACGCACCATGACGGTGCCACCGCGTTGACATCGGACCTGTCAATGAGCTCAGCTCGTTGATTAACAAGCTATTTATTGATGATGACGGATGGCACGGTCCTTGCACCATGACAGGGATCGCAATCGACTGAGCAGGAACAGGGAGAGGAACATGACCCCGGCCGAAGTCGTGAAACTGATCCAAGAGAAGGAAGCCACGTACTGCGACCTGCGCTTCACGGACACGCGAGGCAAGGAACAGCACGTCACGATCCCGTCGCGCATGGTCGACGAGGACTTTTTCGTCGACGGCAAGATGTTCGACGGATCGTCCATCTCCGGATGGAAGGGCATCAACGAGTCCGACATGATCCTGATGCCGGATCCGACGACCGCGATGATCGATCCGTTCTACGAGGAAACGACGCTGCTGTTGCGCTGCGACGTGGTCGAGCCGACGACGATGCAAGGCTACAATCGCGACCCCCGGTCACTCGCCAAGCGCGCCGAGGCCCACCTCAAGTCCACCGGCATCGCCGACGCCTGCCTCTTCGGCCCCGAGAACGAGTTCTTCATCTTCGACAGCGTGCGCTGGACCAACGAGCTGCACGGCTGCAGCTACCACATCGACTCGGTGCAGGGCGCCTGGAACTCGGGCACGAGCTACGACGGCGGAAACATGGGCCACCGGCCCGGCGTGAAGGGCGGCTATTTCCCGGTGCCGCCCGTCGATCGCTTCCAGGACCTGCGCACGGCGATGTGCCAGGCCTGCGAGGAACTCGGCCTCAAGGTGGAGGTGCACCACCACGAGGTCGCGACCGGCGGCCAGGGCGAGATCAACGTCAGCGCGAACACGCTGACGAAGAAGGGCGACGAGGTGCTGCTGCTGAAGTACGCGCTCTGGAACGTCGCGCACGGCTACGGCAAGACGCTCACGTTCATGCCGAAGCCGCTCGTGGGCGACAACGGCAACGGCATGCACGTGCACCAGTCGCTGCAGAAGGACGGCAAGAACATCTTTGCCGGCGAGCGCTACGCGGGCCTTTCCGACATCGCGCTGTACTACATCGGCGGCATCATCAAGCACGCGAGGGCGCTGAACGCCTTCACGAATCCGGGCACGAACAGCTACAAGCGCCTCGTGCCGGGATTCGAGGCGCCGGTCATGCTCGCGTACAGCGCGCGTAACCGCTCCGCTTCGATCCGTATTCCCTGGGTCTCGAACCCGAAAGGCCGGCGCATCGAGGTGCGCTTCCCGGATTCGCTCGCGAACCCGTACTTCGCATTCTCGTCGATGCTGATGGCGGGCCTGGACGGCATCCAGAACAAGATCCATCCGGGCGATGCCTCGGACAAGGACTTGTACGACCTGCCGCCCGAGGAGGCGAAGAACATCCCGGAAGTCTGTCACTCGCTCGACATGGCGCTCGAGCACCTGGATCGCGACCGCGAGTTTCTGAAGCGCGGCGGCGTATTCAGCGACGACCTGATCAACGCTTACATCGGCCTGAAGGAAGGCGAAATGACGCGCTTCCGGATGTCGACGCATCCGGTGGAGCTCGACATGTACTACAGCCTCTGAGACGCAGTTCACACTTTGTCAGCGCGGCCGGACAGGGGATATGCTGTCGTCATGCGCATCGTCCTCGTCCTCGCCGGAATGACGCTGTCCCTGGCTGCCGCTTCCCAGGAGATCTACCGGTGGGTGGACAAGGACGGCATCGTCCACTATGCGGACCAGCCCGGCGCCTCGAACGCCGAGCTCATCAACGTGATCGAGCCGAATGCCTACGAGGGCGCAGCGGCGACACCGGATTCGGGTACCTACGGTTCCGGGGACTCCGGCGGGGCGGACTCGGAGCCGGCGGTTTCGCCCTACAGCTCGCTTTCGATCGTGCAGCCGACGCCGGACCAGGTGTTCTTCGGCGCGGATGCGGTGGTGACGGTGGCGGCCGATCTCCAGGGAACGCTCCAGCCCGAACACACCGTGGTCTTCTTCCTGAATGGCAACCGGCGTCCGGCGTCGGGGCTTTCGATGGAGCTCAGCGGCCTCGCGCGCGGCACGTATTTCCTGCGCGCCAGCATCCTCGACCAGAACGGCCAGCCGGTGATCACGAGCCAGCAGACGACGTTTCACGTGCGCCAGCCTTCGATCCTGTCCCCGCAAAATCCCCTGAAACAGAAGGGCCCGCCCACGCCTCCTCACGGCTGATCTTCATGCCCGCGCCGGCGTCTCGCCATGCGGCATGACTCCGAGGTCAGCTCGGCGCCCGATCCTTCCGCCATCCTCGACCTTTTGACGACGGCCGTCCTCGTCGTCGACGCGCGCTCGGCGCTCATCTCCCTCAATCACGCGGCGGCGGACCTGTTCGCCGTGAGCCCCGCAGCGGCACGCGGTCGCCCGCTCGCGTCGCTCGTCGTGGACAGCGGAGCGATCGAGGCGCTCCTCGCCCGTTGCCGCGCCAGCCAGGAGCCGCTTGCACTCCGCGCGTTCGGCCTGACACCGGCCGCGCGCGGCGATGCGCATTACCAGGTCGACGTGTCGCTGACTTCGCTTTCGAACGCGCCGGCCGGCTGCGTGCTGGTCGAGATCGCAGACACGACGCAGCCCGCGCGCATGACGCGCGACAGCGCGCTCCTCGTCCAGCAGGGCGGCAGCCGCGTGATGGCCCGCCAGCTCGCCCATGAGATCAAGAATCCGCTCGGCGGCCTGCGCGGCGCGGCGCAGCTGCTGGAGCGCGAGTTGCCCACGGAAGAGCTCAGGGAATACACGCGCGTGATCATCGGCGAGGCTGACCGCCTGTGCGCACTCGTCGACAGCCTGCTCGGTCCCGCCCGGCCGATCCGGCGCGAGCCGGCCAACGTGCACGAGCTGATCGATCGCGTGTACCGGCTCGCGCGGGCCGAGGCGCCCGAGGGCGTCGCGATCGAGCGCGACTACGACCCGGGCCTGCCCCTGCTCGCCCTCGACCGGGACCTGCTGGTGCAGGCGATGCTGAACCTCGCGCGCAACGCCGTGCAGGCCCTCGGCGGCCGCGGCCGGCTGACGCTCAGGAGCCGCGCGCTCACGAATGCGACGATCGGGACCGAACGGCATCGCGTCGTGGCCTCGCTGCAGTTCGAGGATGACGGCCCGGGCGTGCCGCCGGAGCTTGGCGAGACGATTTTCTATCCCCTCGTGACCGCGCGCGCGGGCGGCACCGGGCTGGGGCTCGCCGTCGCCCAGGACATCGCCACCCGCCACGGCGGCATTGTCGAATTCGACAGCCGGCCCGGGCATACCGTGTTTTCGCTGCTCTTGCCGATGGAGAACGGGCATGACGAAACCGCTTGAAGTCTGGGTCGTGGACGACGATGCGTCGATCCGCTGGGTGCTGGAGCGTGCGCTGCGCCGGGGCGGCACGGAGCCGCGCACGTTTGACCGCGCCGACGCGGTGCTCGCGGCGCTGGCGACGCGGCAGCCGGACGTGCTCCTGACCGACGTGCGCATGCCGGGCACGGAAGGACTGCGGCTGCTCGAGATCGCCCGGCGCGACCATCCGGGGATGCCCGTCATCGTGATGACGGCGCACGCGGACCTCGACCACGCGGTCGCGGCCTACCGGGGGGGCGCTTTCGAGTACCTGCCCAAGCCCTTCGACATCGACGAGGCGGTCGCACTCGTGCGGCGCGCGTCGGCCCCGGGCGCGGCACGCGACGCGCGGGGCGGGGATGCGCCGATCCCGGGCATCCTTGGACAGGCGCCCGCCATGCAGGACGTTTTTCGCGCGATCGGGCGCCTGTCGCGCTCGAGCCTGTCGGTGCTGGTGACGGGCGAATCCGGCACGGGCAAGGAACTGGTCGCGCGCGCGCTGCATCGTCACAGTCCGCGCGCCAACGCGCCATTCATCGCGCTCAATACCTCCGCCATCGCTTCCGAGCTGCTGGAATCCGAGCTCTTCGGCCACGAGAAGGGGGCATTCACCGGCGCGGACACGATGCGCCGCGGACGCTTCGAGCAGGCGGACGGCGGAACGCTGTTCCTCGACGAGATCGGCGACATGAGCGTCGCGCTGCAGGTGAGGCTGTTGCGCGTGCTGGCCGAGGGCGAGTTCTACCGGGTCGGCGGCAGCACGCCGGTCCGTGTCGACGTACGCGTGATCGCGGCGACGCACCAGGACCTCGATACGCTCGTGGCGCAGGGCCTTTTCCGCGAGGACCTGCTGCACCGGCTCAACGTGATCCAGGTCCGGGTGCCCAACCTCCGCGAGCGGCCGGCCGACATTCCCGAGCTGCTCACGCACTACCTGGCCAGCGCCGCGCGCGAGCTCGGCGTCGAGCCGAAGACACTGACGCCCGAGGCGCGCAGCCGCCTCATTGCCTTCGCCTGGCCCGGCAACGTCCGCCAGCTCGTCAACGCCACGCGCCGGCTGACCGTTTCTGCGCCGGGCCGCGAAATACGCGACGAGGACATCCCGCCCGACCTCGGCGGCGAGGGCGCCGCGCTGCCGGCGGTGGATGGCTGGTGCCGTGAACTCGAGGCCTGGGCGGCGCGGCATCTTGCCGGCGGCGGGCCGCCGCTGCTCGACGTCGCGACGGAGCGCTTCGAACGCGCGCTGGCCGTGGCAGCGCTCGAGCGCGTGCAGGGCCGTCGCCAGGAAGCCGCAAAATTGATCGGCTGGGGCCGGAACACGCTGACGCGCAAGCTGCGCGAGCTCGGACTCGAATAAAATGCCCGGATGAACCTGGAATCCATCAAAGACCTCGCGCACACCTCGTATTACGGCAATGAGCTGATCTCGTGGGTCAGGGCGCTCGTTCAGTTCGCCGTGTGGCTCACGGTGCTGCCGCTGGCCCGCGCATTCATCGCGCGCCGCCTCAAAAAACGCACGGTCGATCACCCGGTCGCGCCGCTACTGCTGTTCCGGGCCCTGGTCAATGCGACGACCCGGCTTTTCATGCTGGCCGCCGCGGTGTACCTGGCCATGCGCTGGCTCGTGGTCTCCGAGCGGCTCGAGCGCATCGTCGGCACGGCGATCCTGGTCGTCACGTGGTATCAGGTCGCGCTGTGGGCGACGGCCACTGTCCGCCACCTGATCGAAGTCAGGCGTGGCCACGAGCTCGCGAGCTCCGAAGGCGCTGCGAGCCTCAATATCCTGCGTTTCGTGAGCATGCTGGTCGTCTGGACGGTCGCGTTCCTGATGCTGCTCGCGAACCTGGGCGTGAAGATCATGCCGCTGGTCGCCGGCCTCGGCGTCGGCGGCGTCGCGATCGCCCTCGCCGTGCAAAACGTGCTCGGGGACCTGTTCGCCTCGCTCTCGATCGCCCTCGACAAGCCGTTCAAGGTCGGCGATTTCCTGGTGATGGGCGACGAGAAGGGCACGGTCGAGCGGATCGGCATCAAGAGCACGCGCCTGCGCTCGCTGTCGGGCGAACAGATCGTGATGTCGAACGGTGACCTGCTGCAAAGCCGCGTGCGCAACTACGGACTGTTGTACGAGCGCCGGGCCGTCTTCACGATCGGGATCGTCTACGAATCGCCGCGGGAACTGCTGCCGCGGGTGCCGGAGATCATCGAGGAAGCGATCCGCGCCCAGCCGAAGACGCGCTTCGACCGCGCCCATTTCGCGAGCTTCGGCGATTTCGCGCTCGTCTACGAAGCGGTCTATTTCGTGCTGGACCCGGGATACAACACCTACATGGACGTCCAGCAGGGCATCAACCTGCGCTTGGTCGAGGAATTTGCGCGTGTCGGCATCGAGTTCGCCTACCCGACGAACAAGCAGTACTCGGTGATGCTGTCGCCGCCGGTGAAATCCGGGTGACTAGCCGCAGTCTTCGGCCGGGCCCGCGACGAGCGAGCCGGTGAGCTCTGCGACCGAGGCCATGCCGGCGCCCCGCAGATACTCCGCGATGCCGTCGTTGACTTTGGGACAGAGCAGCGGATCGTAGAAGAGGGCGGTGCCCAGGCCGACGGCGCTGGCTCCCGCGATCAGGAACTCGACGGCGTCGGTCGCGTTCGCGATGCCGCCCTGGCCGACGATCGGAATGCGCTTCGGCCCCGCGACTTCGTACACCTGCCGGACGTTCAACAGGGCGATCGGCTTGATCGCCGGCCCCGACACCCCGCCCTGCACATTGCCGATCACGGGCCGGCGCGTCGCGGGATCGATCGCCATGCCCGCGATCGTGTTGATGACGGCGAGCCCGTCGCTGCCCGCCTCGATGCACAGACGCGCGCTCTCCCGGATGTCGGTCTGGTTCGGAGAGAGTTTGGTGATGAGCGGCTTCTTCGTGGCCCGGCGGCAGGCCGCCACGACGCGTGCGCTCATTTCCGGGTAGTTGCCGAACTGCACGCCGCCCTCCCTGACGTTCGGGCAGGAGATGTTGATCTCCATCGCATCGATGGGCGAATCGTCGAAGCGCCGCGTGACCTCGGCGTATTCCTCGATGGTCGAGCCGCAGACGTTCGCGATGAAGCGCGTCTCGGTGAAATCCAGCGTCGGCAGGATGTTTTTCACGACATGGTCCACGCCCGGATTCTGCAGGCCGATGGCGTTGATCATGCCGTCGGGCGTCTCGGTCACGCGGTGCGGCGGGTTGCCGAGACGCGGCTTTTGGGTCGTTCCCTTGAGGACGATGGCGCCGGCATCGCGGTTCGAGAAGCCCGCGACGCGCGTGTACTCCTCGCCGAAACCGACGCAGCCGGACAGGAGCACGATGGGTGAGGCGAACTGCAGGCCGCAGAAGTCGATGGCGAGCACGGCATAATTATAGGGGCATGTTCCATGTCGTCCTCTTCGAACCCGAAATCCCGCCGAACGCGGGCAACGTCATCCGGCTCTGCGCCAACACTGGGTCGACGCTGCACCTCGTGCGGCCGCTGGGGTTCAGCCTGGATGACGCGCGCGTGAAGAGGGCCGGGCTGGACTATCACGAGATGGCGCGCGTCAGGGAGCACGACAGCCTCGAGGCCTGTCTCGAAGCGCTCCGCGGCAGCCGCGTGTTTGCCGTCGAGACGACCGGCGGCCTGCGGCATGATGAGAGACGTTACCGGGAAAGCGATGCGTTTCTGTTCGGGCGTGAAACCACCGGGCTTCCCGTCGCCGCCCTGCGGGACTGGCCGCGGGAGCAGCTCATCCGCCTGCCGATGGTCCCCGGCAACCGCAGCCTGAATCTCTCGAACTCGGTGGCGGTCGTTGTCTTCGAGGCGTGGCGGCAGCTTGGCTTTGCGGGCGGCCGATAGCCGATTCCACGGAAACGCATCTCGGAAACAGGTGACCCGGAGCGAGGCTAATTCTCCGGCGTGACCTCGCGCACGAGCATGGTCTTGACGACCTGCTCGAGCGGTACGCCCTGGTGCAGCACCTCGTAGACGTGCCGGCAGATGGGCATGTCGACGCCGTGCTTCTCCGCGACCCGGTGCACCGCCTTCGCCGCGTGGTATCCCTCCACCACCTGGCCGATTTCCGCAATTGCCGCGTCCACCGACTTGCCGGCCGCCAGCGCGCGGCCGAAGCGGCGGTTGCGCGACTGGTCGTCCGTGCAGGTGAGCACGAGGTCTCCGAGGCCGGCGAGGCCCATCAACGTCTCGCGCTTCGCGCCGAGCGCGACGCCGAGCCGCATGAGTTCGACCAGCCCGCGCGTAATCAGGAAAACGCGGCTGTTAGACCCGAAACCGAGGCCGTCAGAGCAGCCGGTCGCAATCGCGAGCACGTTCTTGACCGCGCCGCCGATTTCGACGCCCACGATGTCGGGCTGGGTGTAGGCGCGGAAAGCGCCCGAGGAAATCCGCTCCGCGAGCGCGAGCGCGAAGTCCTCGTCGGGGGAGGCGACCGCGATGGCGGTCGGCAGGCCCTGGCCGACTTCCTTTGCGAATGTCGGGCCGGAAAGCACCGCGATCGGGACGGCGGGGCCCAGCACTTCACGTGCCACCTGGTGCGGAAGCTTGCCGGTCTCGAGTTCAAAGCCCTTGCTGGCCCAGGCGACGCGCGCATGCGGTCCCAGCATGGGCTTGACCTGCTGGAGCATGATTCGGAGCACGCTGGATGGCACGACCAGCACGACATCGTCGCCGCTCGCGATCGCCATCTTCAGGTCCGGCTCGATGGCGAGCGCGGGCGGGAATTTCGCGCCGGGCAGGTAGTGAATGTTCTCGCGGTCGCGCGCGAGCTCTTCGGGCCTGTCCTCCGCCCGGCCCCAGAGGATCGTCGGGCCACCTTCGCGCGCGAACTGGATCGCGAGTGCCGTGCCCCAGGACCCGGCGCCGAGCACGACGATCGGCCGCATCCGCGTGCTCAGTTGGCCTGTTCGGGTGCCGGCTGTCCCTGGCGGGCGGCTTGTTCCTGCATAGAGCGTTCGAACAGGGCGTCGAAGTTCACGTGCGGCAGCAGGAAGGGCGGAAAGCCGCCCTTGATGACGACGTCCGACACGGTCTGGCGGATGTACGGGAACAGGATGTTCGGCGCGAAAGACCCCAGGATGCGGCGCGTCTCGTCGGCGCCGAAGCCGCGCACGAGGAAGACGCCCGCCTGCTTGACCTCAGCGAGATAGACGGCGACATCGCCGTTTTTCGCTTCCAGGGTCACGGTCAGGACGACTTCGTGGGCGTCCTGGCCCACGTTGTTCGACATCGTGCTGAGGTTCAGGGAGATCTTCGGGTCCTGCACCTGGGCAGGCAGGAATGGCCCTTTCGGCGCCTCGAAGGAGAGGTCCTTGATGTACACGGTCTGCAGTGCGACCGCCGGGCCCTGGCCGTTGGTTGCGGGGTCCCCCGCGCCAGCCGGCGTCGTATCTTGGTCAGCCATCGTCATTCCTCGCTTGAATAGGACTCGTACACCTGCGGCAGCCTGCGCCGTCCGCTACTTGCCGGCAACCCTTGTCTATCCCTTGACGACGGGCAGATTTTCCTGCTTCCAGGCGGACAGGCCGCCGCGCAGGCTGAAGACGTTCCTGGCGCCCGCCCGCGTGAGCGTCCGTTGCGCGGCGCCGGTGGTCGCGCCGTCGTCGCAATAGAGCACGACCGTCCTGGCGGCGAGCTTTTCGAGCGATTTCGGATCGGCCCCGATCTGGTCGCCCGGCAGGTTGCGTGCACCCGCAATGTGCCCGTCCTTGAACTGATTGGCTGGGCGCAGGTCCACGAGCGCCGCGCCCGAATTCATCAGCCGGATCGCCTCGCTGGGCGCGACCGCGAAAGCCATCGCGCCACGCTGGCGGATCTCGTAACCCAGGACCACAAAGGCCATGAGCAGGAGTCCGCCGGCAAGCAGCGGATGATTGATGGAATAATCCAGCAGTCGGTTCATGGGGCCGCGCATTATATATCAGTGGGGTATTCCCCGATAAATCAGATACTTGATCCTGCGCGCCGCCTTGCTGCGATCGTCACCGCAAGCCTGGTCGTCGCCTCGGCGGCGCTTGCCGCGACGGGCGAGACCGATGCCGAGAAGGAATTGCGCGAGGTGCGCGATCGAATCGCGGAGCTCCAGCGCTCGATGCGTCGCGATACCGACCGCCGTGATGCGCTCTCCGGGCAGCTTCGTAATGCGGAGGAAAATGTGCGCTCGGCGCGCGACCGCCTGGGCGACGTTCGCAAGCGCCTGGCGGAAAGCGACGCGCGCCTCAAGGCGCTGGCCGCCGATCGTGAGGAGAGTGAAAGCGCGCTCCGTGAGCAGAGGGACGTGCTGGCGGCGGAACTGCGCACGGCCTATGTCGGCGGGCGCCAGGAGCAGTTCAAGCTGCTGCTCTCCCAGGAAGATCCCGCGGCCCTCGGGCGCATGCTCGTTTATTACTCGTACTTCGGCCGTGCACGCTCGGCGAAGATCGCCGAGATCCAGGCCCTCGTCGCAAAGCTGGAAGCGGACGCCCAGGCAGAGAGCGCGGAGCGCGAGCGCCTTGCCTCGCTCGAGGCGCAAAGCCGGCAGGAACTCTCATCCGTGGGTGCCGCACGCGATCAGCGCGGCCGGGCGCTCAAGGCCATGAACGCCCAGATCCGCACGCGCAACGATTCCATCGCGAAGCTGAAGCGCGAGGCGGCCTCCCTCGAGAAGCTGGTCGCGGACCTGCGCAGGGCCATGAGCGACCTGCCGCCGACCGGCGGCCAGGCGTTCGAGAAAGTCCGCGGCCGGCTTGCCTGGCCCGTTTCGGGAAAGATCACGGCGCGATTCGGCCAGGCGCGCGGAGGCGGGCTGAAATGGAACGGGGTGATGATTGAGGCCGCGCGCGGGGCAGCGGTGCATGCGCTCTACGACGGGCGCGTCGCCTATGCGGACTGGCTGCCGGGCATGGGACTCCTGGTCATCGTGGACCACGGCGGTTACATGAGCCTCTATGCCCACAATGAACAGATCTACAAGTCCGTGGGAGACCGGGTCGAGGGCGGTGAATCGATCGCCACGGTAGGGGATACCGGTGGGCGCAGCCAGCCCGGGCTCTACCTCGAAATTCGTCGCGGGGCCAAGGCCATCGACCCCGTCCCCTGGTTCCGCCGCCCGTCCCCCTAGGGCGGGGCTTCCGGCCCTGCAAACTGCGGATTACGTCAAAGACGCCCCGGGGCCGTTGGGGGAGGCTGCGACATGGTTTCGACTGCCCCTGTCGAGCTTCCGATGCACCTGGCCAGCGCGAAGCCCAACCTCGATCCGTACGGGCAACTCCTGCGGATGCTGATGCCGCGCGCCCTCGGAATCGGCTTCTACGACACCAAGGGCAATCCGTTCTGGGTCGCGGACGGCTATGACGGCCCCGACCCGACGCCGCTGGTGATGGAAGCGCTCGCGCGCGTGCCGCCCGCCACCACCGGCCGCATCGACGGCTTCAGCCGGGACCACCAGGGCGCGCCCGCCTACATCTTCAGGCTCCGCAACAATGAGGGCGACGTCATCGCGGTCGCGATACTCCTGACTCGCGACGGGGAGAACCGCCCCTACTCTTTCGTGCAGTCGATGGTGCAGCCGGCGCTCGAGTGCCTGCAGCGCGAGCTCGAGGCGAGGGCCAGCCTCGATTACCTCACGCGCGACCTGCGCTCACGCGACGACGACCTGGAGCTTCTCCTCAAGATGGCGCCGGACGACCCGGATGACCCGATGCAGGGCGACGAACTCGGCGTGCTCGTCCAGACCTGCGTGGATCACCTCGGCTGCCTGCTCGGCGCACTGGTCGTGCCCGAGCGCAATGTCGCGATCTGCAAGGGGCCGAGAGGCGAGCGGCCGCAGGTCGAGATCCTCACCAAGATCCACCGCCATCTGCTCAACTGGGCGCAGCTGCAGCGGCGCAACCTCGTGATCAACAAGATCAAGGTGCGCCCGATCGAGCTGCCGCCCTACAAGATCCTCTGCACGCCCGTGCGCCACGCATCCGGCCGGGTCGTCGGTTTCCTGGCGATGTTCCGCGAGGAGAACGCCCAGAATTTCGAGCCGCGAACGGAGCGGCTGGTCGAGCTGCTGGCGCGCAAGACGACGACCACGCTCCAGAACAACTTCGACGCGCTGACGGCGCTGCTGACCCGCCCCGCCTTCGAGACCCAGGTGCGCGCCCTGCTCGCCTCGCGGAAACGGCCGGTCCCTGAATGCGTGCTGTACCTCGATCTCGACCGTTTGCATGTCGTCAACGACAACTTCGGCATGCATGTCGGAGACGAGCTGATCGGCAAGGTGGCCGAGGTGCTGCGCAAGAAGGCGCGGCCGGGCGCGCTCTCGGCGCGTATCGCGGGCGACCGGTTCGCCGTATTCCTGCCGGACTGCACGCTGGAATTCGCACAACAGATCGGGGAAATGCTGCGGCGCCAGTGTGCGGAGCTCACCTATGCGCGCGGCGACGGCACGGTGCAGGTGTCAGTCAGCGTCGGCGCTGCGGAGCTTCCCGAGGAGTCGCAGCACCGCCTGGCCCACGGGCTCGCCAATGCCGAAATCGCCTGCAAGGCGGCCAAGGACCGCGGCCGAGACCGCGTCGAGATCTTCCAGGACGCCGACCAGAGCATCATCCGCCGCAGCACCGACGTGCTCGTCGTTCAGGCCCTCCACGAGGCCCTTGCCGCCGACCGCTTTGCCCTGTTCGCACAGCCGATCCTGCCGCTCAACGGGGAACGCTCCGAGCCGCACTTTGAGTTCCTGCTGCGCATGGTCAACGAGAACAGCGAACTGCTGCCACCGGAGAAGTTCCTCTCGGCGGCCGAGCGCTACCAGCTGCTGCCGGCCATCGACCGCTGGGTGATCAAGAATGCGCTGGCGGCGCTCGCCGGGCACTCGAACACGCTGCGCGGCCGCGGGATGCGATTCTCGATGAACATTTCCGGGGCCTCGATCGCCTCGGAGGAATTTCTCGAGTTCCTCGAAGGGTCGATCCGGGACTCCGGCGTTCCGCCCGACACGCTCTGTTTCGAGCTGACGGAAACATCCGCCGTTTCCAACCTGACGCGCGCCGACGCACTGATGCAGCGGCTTCGTACGCTCGGTTGCACCTTTGCGCTCGACGACTTCGGCACCGGGCTCTCGTCGCTGGTCTACCTGAAGTCGCTGCCCGTCTCGGTGCTCAAGATCGACGGCGCCTTCG
This sequence comes from uncultured Gammaproteobacteria bacterium, assembly GCA_963738285.1. Classification (GTDB taxonomy): domain Bacteria; phylum Pseudomonadota; class Gammaproteobacteria; order Steroidobacterales; family Steroidobacteraceae; genus SCUD01. The sequence goes on from CAVTVX010000002.1 coordinate 516,532, forward strand.
TCCGCGACAGCGGGAACAATCCGCGCACGGAATCGATGGTACGGGCAATCGCGCAGCTCGCCCACACGATGGGCATGGAAACCGTCGCCGAATATGTCGAAACGGATGACCTGCGCACGCGCATGACGGCCCTTGGCGTGGACTACGGCCAGGGTTTCGCGATCGGCCGCCCTGTGCCGATCGACCAGGTGCTCGGGGACCTCGCCCTCTACGAGGCGATGGCCCAGCAGGAATCCGCGGCCGACTGAGGGGGCCCGGGATGCCGCGCCGTGCGGCGCGCGGGTACCATTACCGCATGAGCCAGCCCAGACGCACCGTGCTCGCCGCCCTGCTGGGTTGCCTGGCGGGCGTCGGGATCGCGGCCGCGACTTTCTGGCTGACACGGCATGGCCATGAACAGCCCGGCATCCCGGCGCGGGACGAGCGGCTGCTGGCCGAGGTGATCGGCCTGATCCACGACGATTACGTGGACAAGACAGACAGTCACAAGCTGATGTCAGGCGCGATCCGCGGGATGGTCGGCGAGCTCGACCCCCACTCCGCCTTCATGGATGCGGACGAGTTCGAGGACCTGCGCATCGCGACCGAGGGGAACTACACCGGCATCGGCGTCGAAGTGACGATCGAGAACGACGTGCTGACGGTCATCGCGCCGCTCGACGGCTCGCCCGCCGCGCGCGCGGGCATCCGCGCGGGCGACGCAATCCTTTCGATCGACGGGCGCCTGCTCACGAAAGAACCGCTCGCCGTGGCGATCGCGAGCATCCGCGGCGAGCCGGGCACGGTCGTGAAGCTCGGCATCGGGCGCGAGCCCCTGCCGCACCCGCTGGAATTCGCGATCGAGCGCGCGCTGGTGTCCGTGCATTCGGTGCGCTTCGAGATGCTGGAGCCCGGCTACGGCTACCTTCGCATCTCGCAGTTCAGCGAGACGACCGGGACGGATACGAAGGCCGCGATCCGCGCGCTCGAGCAGCGGGCCGGTGGACGGCTCCGCGGCCTCGTGCTCGACCTGCGCAACAACCCGGGCGGCGTCCTCGACGCCGCCGTGGAGGTATCGGACGCCTTCCTCGACAAGGGCACGATCGTGTCGGCCGAAGGCCGATCGAAGGAATCCCGCTTCCGCATGGAGGCGATGAGCGGCGACCTCGTCCGCGGCGCGCCGGTCGCGGTGCTGGTGAACGAGGGCTCGGCCTCGGCGGCGGAAATCGTCGCCGGCGCACTGCGCGACAACGGCCGCGCGAAGCTGCTCGGTCAGAAGACCTTCGGCAAGGGCTCGGTCCAGACGGTCATGCCGCTCGAGGATGGGCAGGCGCTGAAACTGACGACCTCGCTCTACTTCACGCCGTCCGGCGTCTCGATCCACAAGCGCGGCCTCGAGCCGGACCTGCCGTTGCCCATGCCTGCCGTTACGGCACTCGGCGCGGAGCCGACCGGTGAGCACGACCCGGAAATCCGGGCGGCAGTCGACTGGCTCAAGAGCGACAAGACGCAGCTCGTGTCGGCGCAATGAAGCGCGTGCTCGTCCCGCTCGCCGAGGGCTTCGAGGAACTCGAAGCGGTCACCATCATCGACGTCCTGCGCCGCGCCGGGCTGGAAGTCGTGGTGGCGTCGCTCGGCACGAACCCGGTGACGGGTTCGCACGGCATCCGGGTCTCCGCCGACACGCCGCTCGGTGCGCTGTCGGAACAGGATTTCGACATGGTCGCGCTGCCCGGCGGCATGCCGGGCGCAGAGCACCTGAAGAAGGATTCGCGCGTCGCGGAGATCATTCGCCGCCTGCACGGAAAAGGCCGCCCGGTTGCGGCAATCTGCGCGGCGCCCATGGTGCTCGCAGCCGCGGGCGTGCTCGATGGCCGGCGCGCCACGAGTTTCCCCGGTTTCCTGGAGGACGCCGGAAAGACGACCGTCGTCGGCGACGCGGTGGTCATCGACTGCGGCGTCATCACCTCGCGCGGCCCCGGCACGGCCCTCGATTTCGCGCTGACGCTCGTGGAGGAGCTTTCCGGGCCTGCCGTGCGGCGGTCGGTCGAATCTCGCCTCGAACGCGAAGGGACGGCGTCGGGGTGACGGCAGCGGTCGAAAAGACGCGCCCGGAGATCGTGCGGGCGGACGAGCACGCGAGCATCGTGCAGAGCCTTGCGCGCATCGACTGGCTCGCCCTGTTCGTCGTGGCGCTCTATGCGCTGGCGCTGCGCGCGCCGCAGCAATCTTCGCGGATCCTGTACGCGGCGGTTGCCGCCTATGCGCTGTTCGTCGTCGCATTCCGCTGGCGCGGGTTCCCGGTGCGGGAGACGGGCGCGCGCATCGCGCTTGGCGCCGCCGCGATGATCGCCTTCATCACGGTCGTCGCGACCCAGACCGGCGGGCCGGAGAGCCCGATGGTGAACCTCTACCTGCTGCCGATCGTGGTGGTCGCCATGACGCTCGGACGGCGCGGTGCGTTCGTCATCTTCGCGGCGGTCGCACTCGCCTGGCTTTCGCTGGTGGCGGGCGGGGGGCCGGCGCCGCCGGCGGGCGAGCTGCTGACGCGCCTTTTCGGCGAGCTCGGTCCGTACGCCCTCGTCGCCTACCTGACCCAGGCGCTTGCGGGCACGATCCTGACGGCCCGGCGACGCATCGAGGAAATGGCCGAGCGCGACAGCCTGACGGGCATGCTGAACCTGCGCACCTTCAAGGCGATGCTCGGCCGCGAGCACGGGCTGCGCGCACGAGGCGGCCGGGGCGGCTACGCGATCCTGCTGGTCGACATGGACGACCTCAAGGCGCTGAACGACGAACACGGGCACCAGACCGGCAACCGCGCGATCGGTGCGGTCGCGGCCGCCATCCAGCGCGCCATCCGCAACACCGACATGGCTGCGCGCTTTGGCGGCGACGAATTCGTGATCTTCCTGCCGGAGGCGACGCCCGAGGTTGCGGAGACGGTCGCGCAACGCGTCCGCAATCACGTGTATCGAAGCCTGTTCCCGGTCGGCGAGCGGCTCCAGCGCATGACCGTCAGTGTCGGGACCGCAAGCTATCCGCGCGACGGCTCGCAGCCGGAGGACGTTGTGTCCGCCGCCGTGGTGCGCACACGTCGGGACCGCGAGCTGCGGCAGCAGGCGGGCGAGCAGGTCGAATGAGGCGCCAGGGCCGCGGCTACATGCAGGGATTCGAGACTTCCGCGAGTGCGGCGACGCTGTGGCGCGCGCTCATCGAACCCGGCGTGCTGCGCGCCTGGCTGGCCTCCGAGGCGATCGTCGAGCCGCGCGTGGGCGGGCGCTACGCTACGGTATCGCGACTGTTCGGGCGGCGCGACGCGCATATCGAACGCCTCGATTCCGGCGCGCGGCTCCAGCTTCTCTACGAGCCGAACGCCGACTGGCCGCCGTTGCCCAACAGCGCGCTGGTCGAGGATTTCATCATCGATGAACGCAAGGGACGGCGGATGGTGCGCGTGATGGGCTCGGGCATTCCGCCGGAGGAGGAATGGGCCAAGACCCTCGTGCGGCTGCGGACCGGCTGGGCGCTGGCATTCGCGCAGCTGCAATTGCGGCTTCGCGAGGGCACGATTGGGGAGGCGGCGCCGTGACGATTGCGTCGATCGTGGCCGGCGCGGCGCTCGTGCTGGCGGGCGGCACGGTCATTGACGGCTACGGCGATGCGCCGATTCCGGACGGCATCATCGTCATCGAGGGTGATCGCATCCTGGCGGTCGGCGGCGCCGGGCAGGTCGCGGTACCCGAGGGCGCCGAGATCGTCTCGACCGAGGGCATGACCGTCCTGCCGGGTCTCTGGGACATGCAGGTCGAGCTGATGCGGCTCGGGCACGGCGATTCATCGCGCTGGAACAAGACCTATGGCCCCCTCGCCGAGCGCGTCGTCATGCCGATCGCCGCGCGCCAGCTCCTGCAGGCGGGCGTGACGAGCGCGCGCGACACGGCCTCGCCGCTCGAGGCCGCGATCCACGTGCGCGGCCGTGTGCGCGAGCGCTTGATCGACGGCCCGACGCTCTACGTCTCGGGGCCGGCGCTGCGCAAGCTCGCGCCCGCCGGCACGGAGGCCTGGCAATGGGAAGTGAACGGCGCGCCGGACGTGCGCGCCAAGGTGCAGCGCCTCGCAAATTCCGGCGTCGACTACCTGCTGCTGGCCGATGTCGAGCTGTGGACGGCCGAGGAACTGGAGGCGGCCGTCTCCGAGGCGAGGCTGCGCGGACTGCCGGTGCACGCCTATGCCGAGCGCCCGGCAGACGTCATCCGGGGGGCCGCCGCGCAATTCGACGGTTTCCTCGGCACGAATATGGGCACGACGGCATTCCCGCCGGAGGTGATGCAGGCCATCACGGGGCGGCTTACCCAGGCGGGCGCGCGCCCGCTGGCCTGGACACCCGCAATTTCCGCGCTGCTCAATCTCGAATCGCTCAAGGTGAACGACGAGCCCCTCGACGATCCGCGGGTCATGGAACAGTTGCCGGAGCTCGTCGCCGCCGACATCAAGGGCTCGCTCGCGAACCTCGATCGGGTGTCGGCGACGGAGATGCCGGCGGCGAAGGTGCCGACGCTCTGCGACAAGCTGCGCCAGCTTGACGATGCGAAGGTGCTTTTGCTGCTCGGTTCCGGCGCCGGCGAACCCGGCCACCTGCATTCGCGGGCGACTTGGCAGGAGATCGACTTCTGGGTGCATCAGTGCGGACTGCCGGTCGTGCGCGCGATCCGCGCGGCGACCCACGATGCCGCGACCGCGATGGGCGTGGGGCACGAATCGGGCGCCATCTCGCCCGGCAAGGTCGCGGACATCATTGCCGTGCGGGGCGACGTACTTCGCGATCCGGGGCTGCTTCAATCCGTGGATATTGTCATCAAGCGGGGTCGTCGCGTACGCTGAGGCCATGGCCTTCTTCATCCTGCGCGTGATGATCGCCGCGCTCGGGCTCTGGCTCGCCACGGAGTGGGTACCCGGCATCAACGTTTCGAGTCCCGGCACCCTGATTCTCGCGGCCCTGCTGCTCGGCGTGGTCAACGCGATCGTGAAGCCCATTGTCGTGATCCTGACGCTGCCGGCGACAATCGTGACGCTCGGCTTGTTCCTGCTCGTCATCAATGCCGCGATGCTCGGCCTCGTGGCTGCGTTCCTGCCCGGCATGGGGATCGCCGGCTTCTGGTCCGCGTTTCTCGCCGCCCTCGTCGTGAGTGCCGTGAGCTGGATCGGGGCCGCGCTCTTCAAGAAAGACTAGTCCGATAAAAACCCGGGTTTCATGAACATCCGGTTCCGCCTCACGGTGATGAACTTCATGCAGTTCTTCGTCTGGGGCGCGTGGCTCATCTCGTTCGGCGCGTACATGATCGTGACCCTGGGCTTCAGGGGAGGCCAGGTCGGCAGCATCTACGCCACCATGGGCGTCGCGGCGCTTTTCATGCCGGGCCTCATGGGCATCGTGGCGGACCGCTGGCTCAATGCGGAGCGGCTCTACGGGATCCTCCACCTGACCGGCGCCGGACTCCTGATGTGGGCCTCGACCGTCCGCGACTTCGATACCCTATACGTGATCATGCTGCTGAACGCGATGGTCTACATGCCGACGATCGCGCTCAACAACGCGATTTCCTACAGGGTCCTGGAGCAGCGAGGCCTCAACGTCATCCGGACCTTTCCGCCGATCCGCGTGTGGGGGACCGTCGGATTCATCGTCTCGATGTGGATGGTGGACCTCGCAGGCTGGACCAAGAGCGAGCTCCAGCTGTACATCAGCGCGGGCGCCGCCCTTTTCCTCGGCCTCTACGGCTTCACGATGCCTGCCTGTCCTCCCGCCCGCGACCTGGCGAAGAGAAGCCTGGCCGCGGCGCTGGGCCTCGACGCGTTCGTCCTGTTCCGGCGCACCCAGATGCTGGTGTTCTTCATCTTCGCGATGATGCTGGGCGCGGCGCTGCAGATCACGAACGCCTTCGGCGGCGCGTTCCTCGCGGACTTCGCCACGATGTACCCGGATTCATTCGGCGTGCTGCATCCGAACATCCTGATCTCCATTTCGCAGATATCGGAGACGCTGTTCATCCTGACGATCCCGTTCTTCCTGCAACGCTTCGGCATCAGGATCGTGATGCTGATCAGCATCCTGGCCTGGGTATTCCGGTTCGGGCTGTTCGCGGTGGGCGACCCGGGCGGGGGGCTCTGGATGCTCGTGCTGTCCATGATCGTCTATGGCATGGCCTTCGATTTCTTCAATATTTCGGGGTCGCTGTTCGTGGATCGCGAGGCGGAACCGGGCATCCGCGCGAGCGCCCAGGGCCTGTTCATGGTGATGACCAACGGCCTGGGCGCGTTTCTTGGCAGCATGGCGGCCGGGTTCGTGGTGGATCACTTCACCGTGGACGGCGTGAAGCACTGGCCGAGCATCTGGTTCACGTTCGCAGGCTACGCGCTCGCGCTCGGGATCGTGTTCCCCTTCCTCTTCAGGTACCGGCACGACCCCGTCAGCGACGTTTCTCCGCCACGATCTCCAGCACCATCGGCGTGATGAGCAGCGTTGCCGCCTGCCGCTCCGCGGCGGCGAGTTCCGCGCGCACCGCGTCGGCCCAGGACGGCTCGATGCGGCCCTGCTCGAGCTGGTGCCGCAGGTTGATGTCGATGAAGGTCGACGGCCATTGCCACATCGCATCCCCTGGCCGGACGCAGAAGACGCGTGGTATGGCGTCGCGGACGGAGAAGCCGCGCTCCTGCAGGAGACGGACGACGACGGGCGCAATGTTCGGCTCGCCGCCCGTGTCACGCCAGCCCTGTTCCACCCGGCGGACGAACTCCCTCATTCGCGGGCCGGCCGTGGTGATGCGCAGGCTGTCGTACTGGATGTACTCGTGGAAGATCGCGACGCCGCCGGGGCGGACCGCCGCGGCGATCTTGTCCAGCAGGACCGCGGGGGACGACACGAAGCAGGCGACCCAACGGCACCAGCTTGCGTCCACGTCGCCGGCCGGGAGGGGATCCGCCATCAGGTCGAGCTCGTGATAGCGCGCGTTGGCGATGCCATGGCTTGCGAGCATGGCGCGGCCCGCCTCGACGAAGCGCGCCGAGCGCTCGACGGCGACGACAAGTCCCGTCGGCCCCACGATATCGGCCAGGTCTGCCGCTGCAAAACCGGGGCCGGCGCCGACGTCGAGAACCTTCGAGCCGGGGGCGATGCCGGCACGTCGCCAGCAGGCGAGCACGGTCGGACGCCAGACACGATGCTGCAGGCCGAGGCGCTCGAGCTCCTCGTCGTGCGTCCCAAGAAAGTAGGTCCGGTCAGTCGCCATCACCGCGCTTCGCGCCGGTCCGCGGCGCAGGTAAATCCGTTCCTCAGCTGGTATTGCGCAGCGCGGCGCCGTGCTTCAGGTAATGATTCAGCCGCGATTCCCATTCGCGCATGAACTGCACGTAATACTCGGCGGTGAACGAGGCGATGTAGACGTCGCCCTCCGGTCCGAGGCTCGTATGACTGTAGGTTACCTCCGCCTCGCAACCGGGCTTGGCGGGACGGACCCGGATCGTCAGCTTGCAGGCCGTGACGCCCGGCGTGATCTTGATCATCTCGACGAATCCGCGCGCCGGGTCGTGGCGCGTGATGAACCAGATGGAATCGTGCACCTTCGCGTCGGTGACGAATACGCAGTCCTGCTCGGCGACGCCCGACTGCGTCAGCACGAGGACCGGGTTCCAGCCGTCGATCCATTCGGCCTCGCGCACCGGGCACAGCAGCGGAAACACCCTGGAAACGGCGCCGTTGAGGCGCTGCTTGTAGGTATGCGTGACACGGTTGGGTGCCCGGACGTTCATGGCCTTGGACGTCGTTTTCAAGTTCCGGAGCGCCATATTCGACAGATTCGAAGCATACTCCGTTCCTGGCGACGTCAGGAGACCGGCCTTGGACGAACAGCAGGTACAGCCCGCGCGCGGCCGGCGGCCGAGCGCGCGCGATGCGAAGCGAGTCGCGCGTGCCGCGCAGGCGGGCCATTCGATCCCGTACATCACGCGCAAGATTCCCTGCTACGAAGTGCTCGGCGAGGAAGGCCTCGCGCTCATCGAGCGCAATGCCGACACGATCCTCGAGGAGATCGGCATCGAGTTCCGCGAGGATGCGGAAGCGCTGTCGATATGGAAGGCCGCGGGCGCGGACGTGCGGGGCGAGCGCGTGCGCATGCCCCGCGGGATGTGCCGGCAGCTGATCCGAGCCTCGGCGCCGCGCGAATTCACGCAGCACGCCAGGAATCCCGCCCGCAACGTGCAGGTCGGCGGGCCACATACCGTGTTTGCACCGGCCTACGGCTCCCCCTTCATCTACAACCAGGATGAAGGGCGGCGCTACGCGCGCATCGAGGATTTCCGCAACTTCGTGAAGCTGGCCTACCAGTCGACGTCGCTGCACCACTCCGGCGGCACCATCTGCGAGCCCGTGGACCTGCCGGTCAACAAGCGCCATTTCGACATGGTCTACAGCCACATGAAGTACAGCGACAAGGCCTTCATGGGCTCGGTGACCCATCCGGAGCGCGCGAACGACACCGTGGAGATGGCGAAGATCCTCTTCGGCGGCGACGGCCTCGACGCCGCCAGCGGCCGGCCGAAGACCGCGATCCTGAGCCTGATCAACGTCAATTCGCCGATGACGTACGACATGACGATGCTGGGCGCGCTCAAGGTGTACGCGCGCGCAAACCAGGCCTGTATCGTCACGCCCTTCATCCTGGCGGGCGCGATGTCGCCGGTCACGGTCACGGGTACCGCCACGCAGACGCTCGCCGAGGCGCTCGCCGGCATGGCGTTCATCCAGCTCCTGAACCCCGGCGCGCCGATGGTCTTCGGCAGTTTCGCCTCGTCGCTCTCGATGCAATCCGGCGCGCCGACATTCGGGACGCCCGAGCCGGCCCTCGTGCTCTACGTCATGGCGGCGCTGGCGCGGCGGCTCGGCGTGCCGTTCCGTTCCGGCGGGAGCCTGTGCGCGTCGAAGGTCCCGGATGCCCAGGCCGCCTTCGAGTCGGCGCAGACGCTGCTGCCCACCTGCCTCGCGGGCGTCAACTTCGTGCTGCACACTGCGGGCTGGCTGGAGGGCGGGCTCGCCATGGGTTACGAGAAGTTCGTGATGGACGCCGACCAGGCCGGGATGATGCACACGCTGCTCGAGGGCGTCGATCTCTCCGACAACGGCCAGGCGCTGGACGCGATCCGGGAAGTCGGGCCGGGCAAGCATTTCCTCGGCTGCGCGCACACGCTCGCGAACTTCGAGACGGCGTTCTACCGCTCGCCGCTTGCCGACAACAACAGCTTCGAGCAGTGGGACGCGGAGGGGCGCAAGGACATGGCGACGCGGGCGAACGAGCGCTGGAAGAAGATGCTCGAGGAGTACGTCGCGCCGCCGCTCGATCCCGCGGTGGACGAGGCGCTGCTCGACTATATCAACCGGCGCAAGGCGTCCTTTCCGGACTCGAACGTCTGAGAAAAGAGGGCGTCTTCCGGACGCCCCGCTGTGCTCAGAAGTTCTGCTTGAACTGGATCCCGATCGTCATCGGCCGTGGGCGAATGCCATTTCTCTGCACGCCGCAGACATTTGGGGCGCATTCGGAGGTGACGGACACGGGACTGTCTTCGTTCGTGACATTCTGGATGTACAGCTCCACCGCATACTTGTCTTTCTGGATGCCCGCGCTGAGATCAAGCGTTGAACTTGCCGATATATCGCCATACGCCGCGTTGTACTCCAGCGTCAGCAGGGACGAGGACTTGCCTTGGTAGGCATAGGCGCCCTGCACATGCGCGTCGAAACTGCCAAGATTGAACGAGTAGCGACCAATCAGGTTGCCCTTGAAGTCCGGTGTGATCGGTAGTGAGGTTCCTTTCGGCGCTGTTCCGCTACTGCCACCGTCGTAATCGTCCAGCAACTTTGAATCATAGTAAGCCGCTGCCGCCGACAACAGCAGTTTGTCCGTCGCCAGCCACTGCAGCTGCAATTCCGTTCCCCTGACTTCGGCCTCAGGACCGTTGAATACCTGCGTAATGCCGTTTGCGCCCTGGAACGCCACCTGGACCTTGTCCCATTGCTCAAGGAAGACGGCGCCGTTGAACTGCAGGCGCCTGTCCAGCCACTCGGACTTCCAGCCGATTTCCCAGTTGGTCAGGAAATCCGAATCATAGTTAGGGACAAACGGATTCCGGTTGATGCCGCCGGGACGATAACCTTCCGACCAGGTCGCGTACATCATGGCATCGTCGGTAAACTTCCAGGACAAGTTCACGCGGCCGATGTTGTCGCTTTCGGAGATGCCGGCGTCGACGTTCTTGCAGGGGCGATCAGCCTTATCGGACACCTGGCTGGCACAACGCCACTCGCCATTCGACCCCCAGCCTTGACCGGATGACGAGTAGGCGCCATCGCCGCCGCTACGCGGATCACCGGGTTCGTTGACTTCATTGGCATCGTCCGGCGTTCCTGGGATGTTGTCATTTCCGTATCCGGGCACATGATCCCGCTGGAAGCCCAGCCCGAAGCCGAAGAATCCCTTGACTGTCGATTCCGGTTCGAAGAAGCGCGCTCCCAGCGTCAACTCCAGCTTGTTGGTCAGGTCGAAGGAAATCTCACCGAACACGGCCTTGTCCCGGTCGTGCCGGTCCATGCTGTTCAGGTACACGACCCCGGGGAACTGGTTGGTGTCCCCCGCATACCCATTCACCACGTCCACCGTCGAGTTCATCACCATCACATCCGCCAGGCCCGCGATATTCCCGAATTGCTGGTAGAAGTCGTGGTACTGGTGCTGCCAGAAGAATCCAAGCAAGCCGCGCACACGCTTGTCCTGCGGTGTGCTGATCCGCAATTCGTGACTCTCTTTCGTATAGTGGTCGTTGTTCGTGAAGCTGGCGTCCGGATTCACGTGGTTGCCGTTGTTGTCAAAGAACAAACCCGTGAAATAGCCCGACGTGTAGAGGTTGTCATACCAGTAGGAATAGTCCGAGTAGTCGAATGAACCATCGACATCGCGATCCAGATAATTGCCCGAGTACACCACATCGAGATTTCCGATCTTCCCCTCGATCGTCAGCCCGGCCTGGTACCACTTGTCGTTGTCGAATTCCTGCCGGAAATGGGCGACGTCGTACTTGCCGCCCACGACGGCGTTGTCAATATCGTCGGCCCAGGATCCTTTCTGCTCCTGCTTTTGCGTCTGGACGTTGGGCGTTATCGTCCAGTTGTCGTTCAGTTCCACGCGAAGCGCAGCGCGGGCGCCGACCGTGTCAATGGTGTTGTAATTCTTCTTGGCGAGACTCGTGTTGTTGACCGTGAAGTCATCAGCGGCGGTGCTCTGGTCACCCGGGTAGGTGCGGGTAGCGGCTATGTTGTCGATCCAGCCCGCGTCGTGGAGTGCCCAGCCCACGAGCCGAATGGCCGTTTTGTCATTGATCGGCAGATTGACGAACCCTTCCGCCACATATCCGGTGTCGCCGCCGTCGACGATATTGCCTTCCAGCGAATAGCCGGCCGCGAATCCCGAGGGATCCGGCTTGTTGGTGATAATTCGGATCGTGCCGGCCTGGGAGCTGGCGCCGTACAGCGTGCCCTGCGGACCAGCGAGCGCCTCTACGCGCGCGATGTCATACATGTGGATATCGAGGTTGCCCTGGATCGTCGTGATCGGCTGTTCATCCAGGTACATGCCGACGCTCGGCTGCGAGGTGGTCGCCTGGCCATCGCCGCCGGTCGCGATGCCGCGCATGTAAACCTGCGCGAAACCGGCACCGCCCTGGATGCCAGGAGACGAGGCGACGCTCGGCAGCATCTTTACGTAGTCCTCGAAATTCTGCACGTGCAGCTGTTCCAGGGTCTCATTGTTCAGCGCCTGGAGGCTGATCGGGACATCTTGCAAGTTTTCCGTGCGCTTTTGCGCGGTCACGACGACCTCGCCAAGTGCCGTTTGCTCCTGTGCCAGGACCATGGGACTGGCGAGCGCCAGCAGTACGGCTGTCGCCACCGGAGTTCGCGACAGGCCGCACGGCTGAAGCATTGGTTGCAGGATCCGCATTGAAGAGCTCCCCTTGTTGGTATTAGGGCAGACTACGCCTGTAGCTGATTCGTCGTAAAGCCCCTAGAACGCGCTGTTGCGCTGCAGTAGCCCGGGCGCCTAAGTCCGGGGAACACCGGGATAAGCATCGAGCACGGCACCGAGCGCTGCTTTTAGGGGATCGAGCCAGCTTTCATAGTGGCGCCATTGCTCGATCCCGTCGCGGTAGATCGGCTGTCTGACTTGCTCGGAGCTCGCGGTCCGCACCGGGCGCTCGTTCTCGAAGAAGCGCAGGCAGCCCGGCTCGAACGGCAGCCCGCAGTGATCGAGCAGGCGGCGCACCTCCCCCTCGGTGTCCTCGACGATGCGCTCGTAAAAGACGCGATGGACGCGCCCCGGCAGGACCGCATCGAAATGCGCCATCAGGTCCACATAATCCCGGTAGAAGCGACCCAGGTCGGTCAGGTCGTAACTGAAACGCTGGCCGCGCGCGTAATGCTGTTTGAAATTCGAGAAGCAGCAGGCGAGCGGATGCCGTCGCACGTCGATGATCTTGGCGTTCGGCAGCACCAGGTGGATCATCGCCAGGTGCAGGAAATTGTTCGGCATCTTGTCGACGAAAAAACGGCAGCCCGTCTTACGGTGAATGCGGGTACGCTCCAGATACCGCTCGCCAAGCTCGCGGAGTGCTGCCGGGCTCATGGCGGCGAGCACATTGCTGTAGGTCCCGATCTCGTCCGTCTCTGACTGCCCGCGGAGTTCCTTGGCCATTGTGATGATCTCGGGCAGCTCGGTCGTGCCTTCCACGGCCGAATGACTCGAAAGGATCTGCTCGACCAGGGTCGAGCCCGAGCGCGGCAAGCTGACGATGAACACGGGATCGTGCGCTTCGCAGCCCGTACCCTCGCGCGCGGCAAAGAACTCGCGGGTGAAGACCGACTTGAAGTGCCGGGTTCGCGCAGTGTTGAGATCGGCGTCATAGCGGCCCCGCGCGTTATGCAGGGCGTTGCCCGCGGCATAGTGCTCGAAAGACCGCGGGTAGTCGCTCGCGTCCTCGTACACCTTGCCAAGCGCGAAATGCAGGTGCACGCGATTCACATCGTCGAGGGTGGGATCGGCCAGCCGCGCATGCATGGCCGCAAGGTCAGCATCACTGAAACGGAAGGTCTTAAGGTTCGCAAGGCTCCAGTAGGGTTCGCCGAACGCGGAATCGCTAGCGATGCTCTTGCGGTAGGCGTCGATGCACGCGTCCTGGTGGCCCTCGGTCTTCAGGACATGGCCGTAGCTCAGCCAGACCTTCGCATTTCCCGGGTACTGCTCCAGCAATTCCGCGTACATTCGGCTCGAGCGCTGGTACTCGCCGACGCGGCTCAGGATCACGGCGCAGAGGTTGCGATAGGCCGGGTTGCCGGGCTCGGTGGCGAGCAGGCGCTCGACCTCGGCAAGCGCCCGGGCCGGGTCGTTGTGCCGGTGCAGCAGTACGGCGTAATTGTAACGTGCCGGCGAAAACGTTGGCGCAAGCTCGATGCAGCGCTCGAGCAGCTTCAGGGCGTCGTCTTCCCGGGCGCAGCGTACCGCGACCTCGGCCAGCATGCGGATCGCGGGTACATCGGTGGGGGCCTCGGCCAGGTGCGACTTGAGCAGCACCTCGGCTTGCGGAATGTCGTTCCGAAGCATCTCGAGCGCAGCCTGCCGCAGCCGGGGATTGCGCGTCGAGCACTGAATGTGCCGTGCGTAGGCCGCATCAGCGCCTTCGGTATCGCCGGTAGCGTGCAGGTGATCGGCGAGCAGCCTCCAGGCCTCGGGATGCCCTGGCATCAGCTCTACTGTTCGGCGCAAGGCAGCGATGGCCTCGTCGCCACGCCGCGCGTCGGCGAGCGCAAGCCCGTGTTCGAAGTGCGCGGCCGCCCAGGCGGGATGCGCCCCGAGAAGCGGCCCGAGTGCCTCGAGCGCGGCCAGCGTGTCGCCCGAGCGGCGGCGCGCCGCCGCCAGCAGCAGCACGGCCGGCGGGTGGTCCGGCACGACCTTCAGGATCTCTAGTGCCTGCTCGACTGCGAGCGCAGGTTCGACCGCGAGCAGCTGCGCGGCGCGCTGGATCGCGGTGTCGAGCGTCCCGAACGGTCCGGCAGGTGTAATCATTGCGTGAAGGCTCGCCTGAGGCGCGCAATGCCCTCGTGAATCTCGGGCACGGCGTAGTGCGCGAAGGACAGGCGCAGGCAGTTTGCGAGTCCCCCGGCCGTGGAGCACGCGGCCCCGGGCAGGAAACCGGTGCCGGCAGAGCGCGCCGCCGCCTCGAGCGCGCCGGCATCGGCGCCCTCGGGCAGTTCGAGCCAGAAGAAATAGCCGCCGCCCGGCTTTTGCCAGCGTGCGATGCCGCCGAGGTGCTTGCCGAGCGCCGCATCCATCGCCTGCGCGCGCTCGGCATAGCTCCTGCGCAGCCGCGTGACCAGGGCCGCGAGCTCGCCGTTCTCGAGGAGCTGTCGGACGACGTGCGACGTGAAATGGTTGAAGTTGCCGCCGCTGACGAGCACGCCGCTCCCCAGCAGCGTCTGCATGAGCATGGGCGGCGCCTGGATCCAGCCGAGGCGCAGGCCCGGTGCGAGGATCTTCGAAAACGACCCGAGCGACAGCACGTTGCCGCCCGCGGATAGCGACCCGAACGAGGCCGGCGGGGGCGCGCCGTGGTACAGCAGCTGGTACACCTCGTCGGCGAGGATCACGAAGCCGTGCTCGCGGGAAAGCGCGATGAGCCGCTCGCGGCGCGCGCGGTCGAGCACCTGGCCGGTCGGGTTGTGGTATGCGGGTATGGTGTACACGAGTTTCGGGCGGCGCTTCGCGATCTCGCGTTCGAGCCAGGCGACGTCCATGCCGGCGCCGTCGACCGGGATGCCCACGATCTCGAGGCCGTGATCGCGGAAAATCTGGAACGAGTACGGGTAGCTCGGTTCCTCGATGAACACGGTATCGCCGGGCCGCGTGAAGCGGCCGCAGGCGAAGTCGAGCGCCTGCGAGATCCCGCCGGTCAGCATCAGCGAGTCCGCATCCACGGAAACGCCGGACGAATCTCCGAGGAAAGCCGCAAGTGCCGCGCGGAAGCGCGCATCGCCCTGGCGTTGGCCGTAGTTCAGTTCGAGCGGCTCGGCGCCGGCGAAGAAGCGCGCGCCGGCCGTGCCGAGGAGCGCAAGCGGCAGCAGGTCCGCCGAGGGCTGCCCGACGCTGAAATTGATCGTGCCGTGTTCCGGCGCTCCGTCGAAGGTGACCCGGCCGCTCATGCCGCGGGCTCCACGAGCCTGAACACTTTTTCCGGCCGGCCCTCCAGGAATTGGCGGATGTTCGAGGCCGAGATGCGGCGCAGGTCTTCCAGGGACGACTCCGAATAGAACGCGACATGCGGCGTCAGCAGGACGTGCGGACGCCCCATGAGCGGATGATGCCCGAGGTCCGGCGAATCCTCAGCCAGTACGTCGAGCGCCGCGCCGGAGACGAGTCCGCGATCCAGCGCATCCGCGAGGTCTGCCTCGACGACGAGCGCGCCCCGCGCGACGTTGATGAGCAGCGGCTTGCGGCCCATCTTTTCGAAAGCCTGGCGGTCGAGGAGCCCCCGGCTCCCGGTCTCAAGGTTGCTGTGCAGGCTGATGATGTCCGCGCGCGCCAGGATTTCTGCGAAGTCGACCGCCCGGGCGCCGTGCCTGGCCGCGGTCGCGGCGTCGATGCGCGGATCGCAGGCGAGGACTGAGAGGCCGAAGCCGAGCGCGCGGCGGCACACCGCCTGCCCGATGCGCCCGAAACCCACGAGCCCGAGCGCCTGGCCGGCGAGCCGCCGCAGGCCCCGGACCCGGTTCCAATGCCAGCTGCGGTCGACCTGTACCTGGCGGTGGTAATCGAACAGGCGGCGGTTGAGCGCCAGCAGGAGCGCGAGCGTATGGTCCGCGACTTCGTCGGTGCAGTATTCCCCGACCGAACTCACGCGGATACCGCACTCCGCCGCAGCCCGCACGTCGATGCAATCCCAGCCGGTTGCGGCGACCGAGATGATGCGGCATCGCTTCAGCTTGGCGAGCACCGCGCGGTCGAAGGGAACATAGTCCGTCAGGATCGCGTCCGCCTCGCGGCAGGCGGAGGCGAGCGGTCGCGCATCGCCGCGATACGTGAACGTTTCGACGCGCGTGCCGGGCGGCAGCTGCTGCCGCTCGATCGACAGGTCGCGGCCTTCCGCCTCCGGCATCTCCGCAAAGACGACGGTCGCGACCGGCGCGTTCAGGCGGCCGACTCCGCGGCCCGCCGGCGGCCGAAAGCGGTCAGGGCGAACATCAGGATGGCGGACACGGAAAGGCCCGGCCACAGCGGGTCGATGGCGAACACGCCGCCGGCTCCCGTATCGGCGGCGATGCGCCACGCGATGACCGTGACGAGCGAGAAGCCGATGCTCCAGAAGGCCGCGCTGGCCGGTACACGGTCCCCGTACAGCGCCGCGATCGTCGGCAGGAAGAGGCCGGCGGCATTGATCGTGAACCCGAGCTGGAGGATGGCGATGATGTCGCGCATTTTCCAGGCGAGCAGCATCGACAGCAGGCCGACGGCTGCCGACGCAAGCGTCCCGAGTCGCAGCATCTCGCGCGGCGGCAGGTCCGGCCGCAGGTAGCGCTGGTGAATGTCGCGCGTGTAATTCGCCGATGCAGTCAGGATGCAGATGTCCGCGGTCGACATGATCGCGGAGAGTATGGCGATCAGCATCAGGCCTTTCAGGCCGGCGGGAAAGGCGTCGAGCACGAAGGTGGCGAGGACGCTGGAACCCGCGGCGGCATGGTCCGGGTACAGCACGGCGGCCGCGAGACCGAGCCAGGTCGACGCGACCGCAAGCGGGACGATCATGACGATCGCGAGCAGCGTGCCCTTGCGCGCGGCCGCCGCATCGCGCGCGGCAAAGCAGCGCGAAAAGCTGTCCATGCCCACGAAAAAGCTGAGTACCATGGAGACCACCAGCGCCGCGATCTGGCCCCATCCCTGGGCGCCGAGGTCGTAGTAGGAAGCGGGCAGCGCGGCCCGCATGTCGCCCCAGCTGCCGGCCGCCGCCACTGCGACCGGGATGCCGATCACGACCACGCCGAACAGCAGCAACGCGACCTGGATCCAGTCGGTGTAGGTCACGGCCAGATAGCCGCCGACCGCCGTGTAAAGGATGACGATCAGGCCTGCGACCATCAGCGAGATCTCGTAATCCCAGCCGAGCAAGACCTGCAGGATCGACGCGGAGGCTGCGAGCTGGCCGGCCGAGTACGCCGTGAAGGCGAGGATCGTCGTGGCGGTCGCCACCATCCGCGTGCGGCTGTCGTAGTGCTGTTCGATGAAGTCGGGGTAGGTCAGGTGCCGGTGAAGGTCGCCCAGCCGCTTGATGCGTGCGGCGACGAAGAGGCCGAACAGCAGGCAACCGATCGACTGCGCCAGCACGTACCAGATGCCGGTCACCCCGTACTCGTAGACCCGCGTCGAGGTGCCGACGACCGCCGCGCCGCCGATCCAGGCGGCGATCCACAGGCAGGCGATGGTGATCGGGCCGAGCCGGCGGCCCGCCACGTAATAGTCCTCGACGTCCTTCTGGCGGTGCTTCGCCCAGAAGCCGAGGCCGATCAACAGCGCGAGATAGACCGTCAGGAGGCCGTAATCAAGTCCGCTCATGCAGAATTCTCCGCCGGCCGCGCGTTGCGCCAGCCGACGCGGACTCCCGGGCGGCAGGCAGCGTCACGGTCTTGCGGAGCTCAGTATAGGCTGCGGTCTTGTGCGGGATCGCCATGGCCTCGACGAAGTGGACCTGGAAGCGCGGCTCGATGGCGGTCTCGATTTTCTCGACGCGCCGCACGAGTCCCTCGATCGTCGCGCGCGCGGTCGAATCAAGGAGCGCGATGCGCGCGCCGGCGCCGGCGGCGTTGCCGACCGAAGCGACGGCGCCGAGCTCGCAGTCGGGAATCATGCCGAGGATCATCGCGTATTTCGGGTCGATGTGACTGCCGAATGCGCCGGCCAGCCGGATGCGGTCGACCCGCTCGACCGCCAGCCTGTCCATCAGCAGGCGGATACCCGCGTGCAGCGCCGCCTTGGCGAGCTGGATTGCGCGCACGTCGTTCTGCGTGATCTTCATCGACACGGGGCCGCGGTGCAGGACATAGGAGAAAGTCCGGCCTTCGGCGATGACGCGGTCGCTGCGCGCGGCGAGCGCGCCGTCGATGACGCCGTCCTGGTTGATGATGCCCGCGAGGAACATCCCTGCGATCGCCTCGATGATGCCCGAGCCGCAGACGCCCGTGACGCCGGTCCCTGCCGTGGCCGAGTCGAAGGCCGCGTCGTCCGACCACAGGTCGCTGCCGATCACCTTGAAGCGCGGCTCCAGCGTCGCGGGATCGATGCGCACGCGCTCGATCGCGCCCGGCGCGGCGCGCTGGCCGCAGCTGATCTGAGCGCCTTCGAAAGCGGGCCCGGTCGGGCTCGAACAGGCCAGCAGCCGCTCGCGGTTGCCGAGCACGATCTCCGCGTTGGTGCCGACGTCCACCAGGAGCGTGATCTCGGCGCCCCGGTCCGGGCGCTCGGCCAGGATCATGCCGGCCGCGTCGGCGCCGACGTGGCCGGCGATGCACGGCAGCGCATAGACACGCGCACGCGGATTGACGGCGAGCCCGAGACTGGATGCGGGGAGCGTCAGCGAGCCGTCCACGGCGAGCGCGAACGGGGCGCCGCCCAGCTCCACCGGATCGAGGCCGAGCACGAGGTGATGCATGATCGGGTTGCCGACGAGCGTCAGCTCGAGGATGTCCGTGGTCGCGATTCCCGCCTCGCGCGCAAGATCCGCGGCCAGCGCACCCAGGGCGCCGCGGATGGCCTCCGTCATCAGGGCGGCGCCCCCGGGATTCATCATCGCGTAGGACACGCGGCTCATCAGGTCTTCGCCGAAGCGGATCTGCGGGTTCATCACGCCGGCGGCCGCGACCAGCTCTCCGCTTTCGAGATCGCAGAGGTGAGCGGCCACCGTCGTCGAGCCGACGTCCACGGCCATGCCGAAGGCCTTGTCATGAAAGCCCGGCCACGCCGCGATGATCTGCGACCCGTCGTGCACCGCCACGGTCGCTTTCCATGCGCCCCTGCGCAGGGTCGACTGCAGCCCGCGCAGCACGTCGAAGTCGCAGCCGAGCCCCGTGAGCTTCCATTCGCGCTCGAGTGCGTCTAGCAGCCGGCGCAGGTCACCGGACGGATCGCGCATGTCGGGCTCTCGCACCTCGACGTAGTGCAGGCGGACGACCGGATTGAGCTCGATCTCGCGCGCATCGGCATCCTTGCGCACGACCTGGCGATGGACCTGGCTGGCCGGCGGCACGTCCACGACGACGTCGCCCAGGACAAGGGTCGAGCAGGAGAGCCGATGCGCGGCCGCCAGGCCGCGGCGGCTCGCGTAGCGCAGCTCGACTTCACCGATGGCCGACACGCTGGCCGGCCCCGAGCGCATGCCGTGCTTCGCAAACTCGCCTTCGGCAATCATCACCTGGCAACGGCCGCAGATCCCGCGCCCGCCGCAGACGGAATCGACGTCGACGCCGAGCGTGCGGGCCGCCGAGAGGAGCGGCGTGCCGGCCGCGAAATGCCCGCGCTTGCCGGAAGGCATGAAGACGACGAGCGGGTCCTTTCCGGTCATGGATGAGCGCTCTGACGCGGATCCTGCTACGCGCGGGGCCTGCGGCCCCGCTCGCGCCGGCCGCGGGAGGCCTCGCCGTCCGCGCCCGGCGGCGGCGGTTCGCGAAAGCGGCCGATCCAGCGCGCGCAGTCCGGGTCGTGTCCCATCATGACGTCCGCGCCCATGCAGGCGCGCACGGTCTCGACGTGCAGCGGATTGGTGATCGCCGACGTCAGGCCCGAGGCGATCGCCATGGTCAGGAAGGCGCCATTGATGCCGTCGCGATTCGGCAGGCCGAAGCTGACGTTGGAGGCGCCGCAGGTCGTATTCACCCCGAGCTCGTCGCGCAGGCGCCTGACGAGCCGCATCACCTGCACGCCGCCCTGGTTGATGGCGCCGATGGGCATCACGAGCGGATCGACCACGATGTCGCTTCTCGGAATGCCGTAGTCGGCGGCGCGCTCGACGATCCGCTTCGCGACCGCGAAGCGCACGTCCGGGTCCTCCGAGATGCCCGTCTCGTCATTCGAGATCGCGACGACGGCCGCGCCGTATTTCCGGATGAGGGGGAGCACCGCCTCGAGCCGCTCCTCCTCGCCCGTGACCGAGTTGACCAGCGCCTTCCCCTGGTATACCGAAAGCCCCGCCTCGAGCGCCGCGACGATGGAGGAGTCGATCGACAGCGGCAGGTCGGTGATCGACTGCACGAGCTGTACGGCTTTCGCCAGGATGGCCGGCTCGTCGGCGAGCGGGATGCCGGCATTGACGTCCAGCATGTGGGCGCCGGCCACGACCTGCGCCCGCGCATCCGCCTCGACGCGGCTGAAATCGCCCGCCGCCATTTCCGCGGCGAGCCGCTTGCGCCCGGTCGGATTGATGCGCTCGCCGATGATGACGAAGGGACGGTTGAAGCCGATGACGACCTCGCGGGTGGCGGAGCTGACGACGGTTTCGGTCATGAAGCGGCCTTGTCTTCCTCGATGCCCTGCGCGCCCACGAGCCGCTCGAGGTCCTCGTCCGTGTAGCGAGCCTCGATCCGGCCGGCTTCCGCGGCGGCTTCGCGCTCGATGTCGTCGCTGCAGGGCATTGCCGCAGAACGCCGCCACTCGGCGAGGTAGAGGTCGGAACTGCCCTTGCCGGCGCGCATCGCGGCGCGGTCGACGGCTTCCTGGAAACGCGGCGACAGTTTGACCTTGGCGGTGTCGCGCCCACGCCTGGCAACGACCTGCGCGGGGATGTCGCGCCAGAGAATCAGCGTCAGGCTGGCCACGTCGGCGCCCAGGGGCGGCCGGCGAACGCGGCAAGGCTCGCGCCCAGTCCGCCGTAGCCGGTGACCCGTATCTCGAATTCCAGACCGAGTCGCGCCGCGATTGACCGGGCCTGCGCCTCGGAATCCGCCCCCGGCGCCTGCGCGAGATAAACGAGGCGGCGGTAATTGCCGAAGTAGGCTTCCAGCAACTCCGGGTGGCGATCGATGCCGAGCGCACGGATCACGAGGCGCTCGAAATGCCGCAGCAGAAAGTCCGTCAGGTAGAAGCTGCCCGGCTCCGCCTGCGCGAGCTGTGCAAACGCTGCCGGGGTCGCGAAGAATTCGTAGCAGTGCGCGCCCGGGATTCGCTCGACGTCCTCTTCGCGCAGCACGTCGTCGAGCGCCCCGCGCGTGCCGCATTCGCCGTAGGCGACGAAGATCTGCCGGTAGTCGGCCCGATTCGCACGGATCCTGTCCCGCACGGCGCCGGCGATGCGTTCCGGCCGGTTGTGCAGTTCGGCCGGAAGGCAGACGACGTCGAGCGTGGTCCAGCCATTGGCGCGGCGCAAGGCCGAGATTTCGCGCGCGAGCGCGCCGCAGGCGATGACGAGGAACCTAGGCTGCATGGACGGCCGCGCGGCGCTCGGCGAGCAGCCGTCTGGCGGTCTCCACGGCGATCGCCGCGTCGCGGCAATAGGCATCGGCGCCGACGGCCTTGCCGAACTCCTCGTTGAGCGGCGCCCCGCCGACCAGCACGATGTAACGGTCGCGCAGGTTCTTGTCCTTCAGCGTGTCGATCACGACCTTCATGTAGGGCATCGTCGTGGTCAGCAATGCCGACATGCCGAGGAAGTCGGGCTGGTGTTCCTCGAGCGCGGCGAGGTATTTCTCGACCGGGTTGTTGATGCCGATGTCGATCACCTCGAAGCCCGCGCCCTCCAGCATCATCGATACCAGGTTCTTTCCGATGTCGTGGATGTCCCCCTTGACCGTGCCGATCACGATCTTGCCGATCGGCTCGACGCCGGTCTCAGCAAGGAGCGGCCGGAGGATTTCCATTCCGCCCTTCATCGCGTTCGCCGCCAGGAGGACTTCTGGCACGAACAGGATGCCGTCGCGAAAGTCGATGCCGACGATGCGCATGCCCTCGACCAGGGCCTCGTTCAGCACGCGCTCCGGCGCCCAGCCGCGTTCGAGGAAGATGTGCGTGGCTTGCTCGACTTCGGCCTTCAGGCCGTTGTACATGTCGTCATGGACCTGTTCGGCGAGCTCGGCGTCGTCCAGCGACCGCAGGTCGAACTCACCCTCGGCTTCAGGCATGGGCCCCTCGGGGTCCGTCAGTTGGAGCGGATCTTAGGCACGGGACTGCCCGGGTCACTGGCCGCTTCGCGACCGGGGCTTGCCCGGAAACGACAGGACTACTTGCGAATGCGACGCTCCGCACTCGGCGGGTGGCCGAACTGGCTGCGGTAACAGCGGGAGAAATGGGGCGGGGACTTGAATCCGCAAGTGGTCGTGACGTCCATGATCGGCATGGCGGTCTGCAGCAGGAGTTCGCGCGCGCGGCGCAGCCGCATCTCGAGGTAGTAGCGCTTCGGGACGCAATCGAGGTGGCGCCGGAAGAGCCGCTCGATCTGCCGTCGCGACAGGCCGGTGGTTCGCGCGATCTCCTCGAGCGACAGCGGCTTTTCGATGTTCCCCTCCATGAGCTCGGCCACCTGGATCATGTTGCGGTGAGAGTTGCCGAGCTGCGCGCGCAAGGGCACGTACTGGCGGTCCCGGTCGCTGCGCACGCGCTCGATCACGAACTGCTCGGATACCCGCTGCGAGATCCGCAGCCCATGCCTGGACTGGATCAGGTTCAGCATCAGGTCCAGCGGCGCCGTGCCGCCCGAGGCCGTGTAGCGGTCGCGGTCGATGCTGAACACCTGGTCGTTGATCTGCACCCGCGGGAATTCCTCGCGCAACGCGGGCAGGTTTTCCCAGTGGATGGTGGCACGGTAGTTGTCGAGCAGGCCCGCCCGCGCGAGCGCATAGCCGCCGGTGCAGAGCGCGCCGAGCGCGATGCGGCGTTCGGCCAGGCGCCGGAGCGCCGTCAGGAGGGGCGGTGAAACCGCGTCACGGACATTGATGCCGCCGCAGACGAACAGGATGTCGGGCTTGCCTGTCCGGTCGAGCGTGACCGTCGGCGCGAGGTCGAGGCCGCTGCTCGCGAGCACGGGGCGACCGTCCAGGCTCACGATCGACCATTCGTAAATTTCCTGGCCGGCAACCCGGTTGGCCATGCGCAGGGGTTCGACCGCGTTCGAGACCGCGATCAAGGAATAATTCGGCAGGGTCAGGAAGGCGTACCGGCTTTTGGGCAGGGCGACGACCGGTTTCAGGCTGCCACCAGGGTTCAGCATACGCGGCCGCAGTATGCCACCCGTGCCGGCCGGGGTGTCTGTTTCCGACATAAGACCGTCGCTTTTGGGGCCGACGCGGACTGGCCAACGGCTACACTGCCGGCCATGAAAACTCACGCTCGGGTGGTCGTCATCGGCGGCGGGGCCGTCGGCGTCAGCACCCTTTACCACCTGGCGCACAAGGGCTGGTCCGACGTCGCGCTCCTGGAGCGCGCGGAACTGACGGCCGGCTCGACCTGGCACGCGGCGGGCCTCCTGCCGCTCTTCAACATGAGTTACACGGTCGGCCAGCTCCACAAGTATTCAGTCGACCTCTACAAGCGCCTTCCGGCCGAAACCGGCCAGGACGTGAGCTTCCACGTGACGGGGAACCTGCGCCTTGCGACCTGCCGCGAGCGCATGGACGAGTACTACAAGTACTGCGGCACGGCGAACACGATCGGCGTGCCCTTCGAGGTCATCGGTCCGCAGCGCGTGAAGGAACTGTGGCCGCTGGTCGAGCTGGGGGGCAGCGTGGACACGGCCGCGATCATCGGCGCGCTGTTCCATCCTCACGACGGCCACATCGCGCCGGCGGACCTGACGATGGCGCTGCGCAAGGGCGCACGCGCGAAAGGCGCCGAGATTCACGAGCGGACGGAAGTCACGGCGGTCACGCGGACCCGTTCCGGCGAATGGCAACTGAAGACCACGAAGGGCGAGATCGTCGCCGAACACGTCGTCTGCGCCACCGGCAACTACGCCCGCCAGACCGGGCGGATGTTCGGTCTCTCCGTGCCGGCCATCCCGGTGGAGCATCAGTACATCGTCTATGAGGAATCACCCGAACTGAAGGCCTATCGCCAGGGCGGGGGCCGCGAGCTCGCGGTGCTGCGCGAATCCGACCAGTCGTACTACCTGCGCGAGGAGCGCATGGGCTGGATCCTCGGCCCCTATGAAGCCGGCGCACCGGCGCGGTTTGCGGACGGAGTCCCGGAATGGTTCGGCAAGAGCCTGTTCGCAGGCGACATCGAGCGTCTGCTGCCACACGTCGAGGCCGCGCAGCGGCGCGTGCCGGCGCTCGCGAATTGCGGCATCAAGGATATCGTCAACGGACCGATCTCCTACACGCCGGACGGCAGCCCGCTGGTCGGTCCCGCCTGGGACCTGCCGAATGTCTGGCTCAACGAGGGCCACAGCTTCGGCATCACGGCAGCCGGCGGCGCGGGCTGGCAGCTCGCCGAGTGGATCGTCGAGGGCGAGCCGGGCATTGACCTGCTGGCGGTCGATCCGCGCCGCTTCGGGCCCTACACCGGCAAGCGCTACGTGGTGCGGAAGAACGAGGAGACCTACCGCAACGTCTTCACGATCCATTTCCCGGACGAGGAGCGCCCGGATGCCAGGCCGTCGAAGACGAGCCCCGTCTACGACCGGCTGAAGCGCATGGGCGCTGTGTTCGGCCAGCGCTATGGCTGGGAACGCGCCAACTGGTTCGCACCCGCGAACGTCGAGCCGCGGGATGCGTGGAGTTTCCGGCGCACGAACTGGTTCGACCACGTCGGTGCGGAGTGCAGGCGGGTCCGGGAAGGGGTGGGCGTCATCGACCTCTCGCCTTTCACGAAGCACGTCGTGTGCGGTGCGGGCGCCGAGGCCTGGCTGGACGGGCTGGTCGCGAACAAAGTGCCCGTGAAGCCGGGCCGCATGGCGCTCTCCCACGCGCTGACGAAGCGCGGCGGCATCCGTTCGGAATTCACGATCACCCGGCTCGCCGAAGGGACTTACTACCTCGTGAGTGCGGGCGCGGCCGAGCGTTACGATGCCGATTTCCTGGCGAAGCGCCTGCCGGCCGACGGTTCGGTCGAGCTCCGGAACGTCACCACGAGCCGCGGCTGCTTCGTCGTCGCAGGGCCCCGCTCTCGGGAAGTGCTCGCAAAGCTCACGGACACGAGGCTCGACAATGAATCCTTCCCCTGGCTCACGGGCCAGGCCGCAGAAATCGGGCTGGCGCCTGACGTCTACCTGCTGCGCGTCAACTTCGTCGGCGCGCTCGGGTGGGAGCTGCACTTCCCGATCGAGTACGCGCATCACCTGTTCGACACGATCTTCGCGGCGGGGGAGGAGTTCGGGATCGGGATGGCCGGCATGCGCGCGATGGAATCGCTGCGCATCGAGAAGTCCTACCGCATGTGGGGCAGCGACCTGACGCGCGAGAACACGCCCTTCGAGGCAGGGCTCGACCGTTTCGTGCGCATGAAGAAAGGCGAATTCACCGGCAAGGACGCGCTCGAGCGGCAACTCGCCGAGGGCGTGCCGAACCGTTTCGTCACGCTCGATGTGCATGGGGTCACCGACGCCGATGCGCTCGGCAACGAGCCGCTGTTCGATGCCGGCGGCGTGATGGTCGGCCGGGCGACATCCGGTTGCTACGGGCACGTGCTCAGGAAGAGCCTCGCGATCGGTTACGTGAAGCCGGAGTTCGCCGCCGTCGGAACGGAACTCGGGATCGAGGTGCTGGGCGAACGCAGGAAAGCGACGGTGCTGGTGGACTCGCCATACGACCCCGAAAATGCGGACCTGAAGGCCTGAGGGCCCGGCCCCGCATGAAGCGTCAATCCTGGTCGGGGCTGTCGCTGCTGTGGAACAGCCTGTCTCGCCATCGCGGCTGGCGCGAGCAGTGGCGGAAAGCGGAACCCAGGGATGCGTACGACGTCGTCATCGTCGGCGGCGGGGGCCATGGCCTCGGGACCGCGTATTACCTGGCCGCGGAGCACGGGCTCACGAACGTCGCGGTGCTCGAGAAAGGCTGGATCGGCGGCGGCAACACCGGCCGCAATACCACGATCATCCGTTCCAACTATCTTTTCGACGAGAGCATCGCGCTCTACGACCACGCGTTGAAGCTGTGGGAGGGCCTCTCGCAGTCGCTGAACTACAACGTCATGTTCTCGCCGCGCGGCGTGATGATGCTTGCGCATACGGTCCACGACGTGCAGGTGCTGAAGCGTCACGTGCACGCGAACCGCTGCAATGGCGTGGACAACGAGTGGCTGACGCCGGCACAGGCGAAGTCATTCTGCCCCCCGCTGAATGTCGGCCCCGACATCCGCTATCCGGTGATGGGCGCCGCATTGCAGCGGCGGGGCGGTACGGCCCGGCATGATGCCGTCGCCTGGGGCTATGCGCGAGCCGCCGACGCGCTGGGCGTCGACGTCATCGAAAACTGCGAAGTCACCGGCATCCGGCGCGGCGCCGGCGGCGCGGTCGAGGCCGTCGACACCACGCGCGGGCTGATCCGCACGCCCAGGGTCGGCGTCGCGGCAGCCGGCCATTCCAGCGTGGTGATGCGGATGGCCGGCGTCGGCCTGCCGCTCGAGAGCTACCCGCTGCAGGCGCTCGTGTCGGAACCGGTCAAGCCGGTGTTTCCCTGTGTCGTGATGTCGAACAGCATCCACGCCTACATCAGCCAGTCGGACAAGGGCGAGCTCGTGATCGGCGCGGGCACGGATGCCTACACTTCTTATACGCAGCGCGGGGCCCTGCATGTGAACCTGCACACGCTCGAGGCGATCTGCGAGCTGTTTCCGAGCTTCCGGCGCCTGCGGATGCTGCGCAACTGGGGCGGCATCGTGGACGTGACGCCGGACCGCTCGCCGATCATCGGCAGGACGCCGGTGGCAGGCCTGTTCGTGAACTGCGGCTGGGGCACGGGCGGTTTCAAGGCGACGCCGGGGTCCGCGCAGGTATTCGCCTGGACCATCGCCCGCGGCGAGCCGCACCCGATCGCCGCGCCGTTC
Source organism: uncultured Gammaproteobacteria bacterium (assembly GCA_963738285.1). GTDB lineage: Bacteria > Pseudomonadota > Gammaproteobacteria > Steroidobacterales > Steroidobacteraceae > SCUD01. The sequence goes on from CAVTVX010000002.1 coordinate 543,618, forward strand.
GCACTCGAGCGATTCCGCGACGGGAACCTGATCGACGAGGCGGCCGCCGCCGCGGTCGCCCACTGAGCGCTCGATGCTGCTCATCGCCTGCCCGTACTGCGGCGAGCGGCCCGAGCTGGAATTCAGCTACGGCGGACAGGCGCACCTCGCGCGGCCTTCGAATCCTGCCGAGCTTTCCGACGAGCAATGGGCGGTCTACCTCTACGCGCGCGACAACCCGCGGGGCCGGCATGCCGAGCGCTGGCGTCACCTGCGCGGCTGTGGGCGTTTCTTCAATGCGCTGCGCGACACGACCACCGACCGGTTCACCGCCACCTACCGGATCGGGGACGACCCGCCGTGAGTGCGTTTCGCACGGGGGACGGCGGGCGTGTCGACCGGTCACGTCGGCTGCGTTTCACGTTCGATGGCAGGCCATTCGAGGGCCTGCAGGGCGACACGCTCGCCTCCGCGCTGCTGGCCAACGGCGTGCACCGGGTCGGCCGGTCATTCAAGTACCACCGGCCGCGCGGCATCCTGACGGCAGGGGCGGAGGAACCCAACGCGCTCGTGACGCTGCGTCGCGACGCGGCGCGCGAAACGCCGAACCTGCGCGCAACCCAGGTTGAGCTGTACGAGGGCCTCGACGCGTTTTCCCAGAACCGCTGGCCGAGCCTCGGATTCGATCTCGGACGGCTGAACGATTTCCTGTCGCCGGTCTTTCCCGCCGGCTTCTACTACAAGACCTTCATGTGGCCGCGGGCGGCCTGGGCCGCGCTCTACGAGCCGCTGATCCGCGCCGCGGCGGGGCTCGGGCGCGCGCCCGCGCTGCCCGATCCCGATGGTTATGCGCAATGCTTCGCGCATTGCGACGTGCTTGTCGTGGGCAGCGGCCCCGCCGGGCTCGCCGCTGCGCTGGCAGCAGCAGAGGGCGGCGCGCGGGTGATCCTCTGCGATGAGCAGGCGGAACCGGGCGGGTCGCTGCTCGACGGATCGGCCGCGTCCATCGATGGCGAGCCGGCGCCCGCCTGGCTAGAACACACGGTCACGGCGCTGGCCGGCCACCCGCGCGTGCGGCTGCTCGCGCGCACGACTGCCTTCGGTTACTTTCCGCACAACCATGTCGCGCTGGTCGAGAGAATCACGGACCACTGCGCGACTCTGCCGCCGGGCATGGCGCGCGAGCGACTCTGGCAGGTTCGCGCCCGGGAGGTCGTGCTCGCAACCGGCGCGATCGAGCAGCCGCTCGTATTTCCGGGCAACGACCGGCCGGGAATCATGCTGGCCGGCGCCGCGCGGAGCTATCTCAACCGATATGGCGTACGCGCCGGTTCCCGCGTCGTCGTCGTCACGGCCGCGGACGGCGCTTACCGGGCGGCCCTCGAGATGCTGGCTGCGGGTGTCGAAATCGCGGCGATCGCGGATTTGCGCACACCGGCCGAAGGCGCCCTGGCGCAGTCTGCGCGGCGTGCCGGCATCGAGGTGCGGGTCGGCGCCACGGTAACCGGCACGCGCGGAAACCGGCGGGTCCGCGGCATCGAGGTCGATGGCCGGTCCCTGTCCTGCGATCTCGTGCTGATGTCCGGCGGTCACGCGCCCTGCGTGCACCTCTTTTCCCAGTCGCGCGGAAAGCTTGCGTGGAGCGACAAAGCAGGCGCATTCGTGCCGGCCGCAGCGGCCGAGCGCAGCCATTCAGCGGGTGCCTGCCGCGGCGTCTTCGGCCTCGCGGCCGCGCTGGCCGACGGCGCAGCGGCCGGCACGAATGCGGCCCGGGCCTGCGGGCACGCGCTCCGGCCGCTTCACTTCGACGTGACCGGGGACGACGCAGCGATGAACTCCGGGTCGCCGCCCGGACTGATGCAGGTACCGCCAGGCCGGGCCCCCAAGGCATTCGTGGACTTCCAGAACGACGTGACGGCCCGCGATCTCGAACTCGCCGCGCAGGAGGGCTTCCGCTCCATCGAACACGTCAAGCGCTACACCACCGCCGGCATGGCGACAGACCAGGGCAAGACGTCGAATCTCAATACGCTCGGCCTCGTCGCCGCGCGCCTCGGCAAGCCGGTTCCCGATGTGGGCCACACGACGTTTCGCATGCCGTACACGCCCGTTACCTTCGGAAGCCTTGCGGGCATGGCGCGCGGCGAGTTGTTCGAGCCGGTGCGCATGACGCCGATGCACGAGGCGGCCGCGACAGGCGGCGCCGTGTTCGAGGACGTGGGCCAGTGGAAACGGGCGCGCTATTTCCCGCGCGCGGGAGAGGACATGCAGATCGCGGTCGCACGCGAATGCCTCGCCGTGCGCCAGTCCTGCGGCATCCTCGATGCCTCGACGCTCGGCAAGATCGCGGTCGTCGGGCCGGACGCGGCCAAGTTCCTGAACCGCCTCTACGTCAACGAATTCTCGGCCCTCGCGACTGGCCGCGCGCGCTACGGAATCCTGCTGCGCGAGGACGGCTTCATCTACGACGACGGTGTTGTGGCGCGGATCGCGCCCGACCGTTTTCACGTGACGACGACGACTGGCGGCGCGGTGCGCGTACTCGCCATGATGGAAGACTACCGCCAGACAGAGTGGCCGGAGCTCGAAGTCTGGCTGACCTCGGTCACCGAGCAATGGGCGGTCATCGCCGTGCAGGGTCCCCACGCGCGGCAAGTCCTCGCGCCCCTCGTCGAGGACATCGACCTGTCGCCTGGCGCGCTGCCGCACATGGGCGTCGTGCAGGGAAAAGTCTGCGGCGTGACGGCTCTGGTTTTCCGCGTGAGTTTCACCGGCGAGCTGGGCTACGAGATCAACGTGCCAGCCGGCTCGGGTCGCGCGGTATGGGACGCCGTGTGCCACGCCGGCCTCCCGCAGGGCATCACCCCTTATGGCACGGAGACGATGCATGTGCTGCGCGCGGAGAAGGGCTACGTCATCGTCGGCCAGGATACGGATGGCACGGCGACGCCGGACGACGCCGGCCTCGCCTGGGCCATCGGCCGCAGCAAACCGGACTTCGTCGGCAAGCGCTCGCTCGAGCGTCCGGCGATGAAGTCGCCCGGCCGAAAGCAACTGGTGGGCCTTCGCACGCGGGATCCCGCATCCGTGCTCGAGGAAGGCGCCCAGGTCGTGGATACGGCGGGCCAGAAACCGCCGATGAAGCTCATCGGCCACGTGACCTCCGCCTATTTCAGCGCGGCGCTCGGGCATTCCATTGCGCTTGCGATGGTCGCGAACGGCCGCACGCGCGAGGGACAGACGCTGTATGTGCCCATGCCCGCCGGGGATGTCGCGGTCACGGTGACGCGTCCGGTGTTCTACGACCCGGAAGGAATCCGGCTCCATGCCTGATTCAACGGAAGGAGTGCGGATGCTCGCGCCCGCGGCGCGCTTCATCCTGCAGGGCGGACCGGCCGCACGGACGGCCGCAGGCGTGGCCTTCGGCGTCACCTTGCCCGAGACCGCCTGCCGCGCCAATGCGATAGAAGCCCGTATTGCACTGTGGTTGGGTCCTGACGAGCACCTGCTGCTGGCGCCCGTTGCGGATGCCCCGGCGATCGCTGCGACTCTTGCGGCGGCGCTCACCGGCGTCGCGCACTCGCTGGTCGAGGTCAGCGATCGTCAGGTTGCGATATTGGTCGACAGACCCGGCGCCAGCGAAATTCTCAACACCGGATGTCCGCTCGACCTCGAGTTGTCGCAATTCCCGCCGGGCATGTGCACGCGCACGCTGCTCGGCAAGGTCGAAATCCTTTTGTGGCGGCGGACAGCCGACGAGTACCATCTCGAGGTGGGGCGTTCCTTTTCGCGCTATGTTCTGGATTGGTTGCGGGAGGCCGGGTCCGGGGCACTTCTCGGCGAACCCCGCCCATGAAACTTCCACGTCCTTTCTACCGGCTACCGGTTCGCTTCGACGTCGAGCGGCTGCAGTCCGAGGTCGGAGCCCTTCCGGCCGGCGCCTGGTCGCGCCATCCCCAGGAACACGAGGGCAACACGGCGGCGCGCCTCATCACCGTCGATGGCGGGCCCAACGACGCCGTCAGCGGGGAGATGAAGCCGACCCCGGCATTGGCCGCCTGCCCGTACATCCAGCAGGTGCTCGCATCCTTCGGCACGGTCTGGTCGCGCTCGCGCCTGATGCGAATCGCGGGCGGCGGTTCAGTGCCGCAGCACAGCGACCTGAACTACCATTGGTTCCATCGCGTGCGCCTGCACATCCCGGTGATCACGCATCCCGAGGTCCGTTTTTTCTGCGCCGACCAGCACGTGCATATGGCAGCGGGAGAGTGCTGGGTCTTCGATAACTGGCGCGAGCACCGGGTCGTCAATCCGTCGAGCGAAGCGCGCATTCACCTCGTGGCCGATACGGCGGGCACGTCGGCGTTCTGGCGCCTGATCCTGCAGGGACAGTCGGAGAACTTCGGGCAGCCGGCCGCCGATGCGCGCTTGATCGGCTTCGATCCCGACGCGCAGCCGAATCTCCTGTTCGAGCGCTTCAATGCCGCGCCGGTGATGCCCCCCGCGGAGGTCGAGCAGCTCGCGTTTGACCTGCTGGCCGACCTCGCTCCGGCGGACGAACGGCCGGAATCGACCGCGGCGGTCGGCCAGATGGTCAACCTGATGATCGATTTCTGCCATGACTGGCGCTCGCTGTGGTCGTTGTTCGGAGATGCGCCGGAGGGCAGACGCCCCTACGAGCAACTCATCGGCACAACCCTCCCGAAGATCGGCGAGCTGCCGCCGGTGCGGGTGGCGAGCACGGGTTACAGCGCACAAGCGGTACTGCACGCCCGGCTATTCGCTCACTTGCTCGGTACCGCGGGCGGCGCGCAGCGCGAAGCCGCCGAATTCAATGCCACTCCCGGTTTGCGTGGCCGCGTTGTCAAAACGGCGAGTGAGCGGGCTGCCGCTCGTCCGGTGGCGCCCGGCGAGCTGCCGGTCGTCGAGCGCCCGATCGTCATCCTGAGCGCCCCGCGAGCCGGGAGCACCCTGCTGTTCGAGACGCTCGCCCAGGCGGCGGGCATCTACACGATTGGCGGCGAGAGCCACCAGTTGATCGAGAGCATCGCCGCGCTGCGCCCGGGTCGCGGCGTGGTGGCCTCCAACCGGCTGACCCGGAAAGACGCGACGATCGCGATCGTCGCCGAACTGCGGCGGCGGTTTTCCGGAAGGCTTCTCGATCGCGGCGCGCAGCCGCCTGCGGCGGGCGCAAGCGTACGGCTGCTCGAAAAAACCCCGAAGAATGCGCTGCGCGTGCCATTCCTGCTGGAAGTATTCCCCGACGCGCAGTTCATCTTCCTGCACCGTGAACCGCGCGCCAACCTCGGGAGCATGATGGAGGCCTGGCGCGCGAAGGGCTGGATCACGTACCGCCAATTGCCGGGATGGCCGGGCCCCTGGTCGCTGCTGCTGCCGCCCGGTTACGAGCGCTTCCGGGGCCGGCCACTCGAAGAAATCGTGGCGTTCCAGTGGCAGGTGGCGAACGAGACCATCCTCGACGATCTCGCCAACGTGTCGCGCGAACGCTGGACCACGGTGCGCTACGAGGACTTGATCCGGGATCCCGGGCCGGTGGTTGCGAAGTTGCTGGAATTCGCCGGGCTCTCGATGGATCCGTGGCTCGCCGAATACCTGACAAAACCGCTGCCACTGTCGCGCCATACGAAGACCGCGCCCCATCCGGACAAATGGAAACGGGACGCGGCCGAGATCGAACGGGTGATGCCGACGATTGCGGCCGTCAGGGCGCGGATCGGGTCCCAATGCATCAACCGGTCGGGACCCGGGTCGGCGTAGGCCGCCTTCGGAGGGAGTCCGCGGAAAACGTGGCGCACCCGGCGCCGTTCACGTGGGCTTGCCCGATGCGTGACTCGAAAAGAACGTGATGACATGGCCCGCGGGCTCGCGGACGGAGAAGATCTGATGGTGCACGGACGGTCGGTCTTCGATAGGCGAAGGGGCCAGTCCCAGCGAAGCGAATCGCCGGTGGGTCGCGTGAATATCATCCACCATCAGGTCGAAAGTCGCGTCACCCCCGCCGACTTTCTCTTTCAGCATCAGGATCAGGTGCGTGCCACCACGCATCTCGTAGACGGAAACTTGCGGGCCGTCGAAAACTGATCGCATGCCAATGGCCCGCATGAACTGCGCCGATTCCGTCATACGGTCTGTTTCCAGAACGACGTGCGCGACGGCTACGGCGGGACGATGGTCGTTCATCGCAAATGCCAGGCGAGTGCAGCCGCGTAAATCAGGAAATTACCGACGACGATCGAGATGCCGGCAACAAGTTCCAGGTGACGCGGCATGCCGCGTGGATAAACCGCGCGCCCGATATAGTGCTGTATGAAACCTCCGGCGTAACCGGTCTGGCCGGCGCGAAGACGCAGATTCTTTTCGATGGGCGTCAGCGGGCAGGTCCAGCTCATGAGATTGACAATCGACGACCACAGGACGGTTGGAAGATGGATCCACGCCCAGGAGGTATTGACGAAAACCAGTATGCCGCCAAATACGGCGAAGGCCGCGAACAGGAAGTGGATCAACAGCACCCCGTCGGCCGCCGCGCGGTACAGGATGCCATGAAACGGCCTGCCGTCTGACGAGCGCGGCACCGCACGGTCAGGCGCCATGGCCAAGCGACGTCTTGCCCCTGCGGGCTTGCAGCCACGGCATCGCGGCTTCTATGGGCGTTCGATAGCCGGTAGGCGGCGCATCCATGGTGGTCCCTCCCGTATGCCGTCCTTCACGACGCACTCGTCACGGACCGTTCCGACGCATAGTCAGATTGCAGCTTGTCATCGTGAATCACCACACCATTGACTCTCGCATGGTTCGCCGTCGTTGTTGCCGTCCATTTTGACGCCTGGACAGTTCTGCAGGAAGAACTCGGCTTCAGCGCAAGAAGTCATTTGTGAGCAATAGGTACGACCGTCGCAACTAAACCGGGGAACTGACGACGTGGCGGGAATGTTGGCAGCGTCATCAAAGTTCACTGTCGACCGCAACGGAGTTCCATTGGTGGGCGGGCCGACCGCGCGGGTGTAGCCTAACCAGGCCACTACGCCGATTGCGGCAACAATTAGTACTTTCCTCATAGCACCGCCGCCTCGTGTGGCAGCGATCTAACGTCCGCTCCAACGCATAGTCAGACGTCGCGCCTCTTTGCGGTCCAAACCGATAGAGCCGCGCCTAATGCAGCCCCGACCACTATGCCGAGCGCTATGCCTACGCCAACGTTGCCAAATGCAGCGCCGAAGGCCGCACCGAGAGCAATCCCTAACCCGACCGCTGGGCCGACATGCCGCTTTTGAAAACGACCTCGATTCCCCTTGTCGTCGCTCACTTCAGGCGCCCCCCTGATTTATGTTCTTGCGCACGCTCAACGCTGTCACGGACCGCTCCAACGCATGGTTAGCCGTCATCTCCTGGCCGCGGCAAGTACGGCACTGAAGCAGATAAAGGCCGATGCCGCGGCGCGGTTCACGACGCGGGCGCCGCCCTCGGATATTAGCCAGGCGCCCGCCTGCTTGGCGAGAAGCGCATACGTGCTATGGATAACGACGACTAGCGTGCTGTAGGTAAGAACGAGGCGGATGAATTGCGGAACGTAACCCCCGTTCGGGTCGATGAACTGGGGAAAGACGGAGAGAAAGAAGAAAACGGCCTTGGGGTTGGTCAATTGGAGGGCGAGACCCTCCAGGAAGCGGCGCTTGAAGCGAGCCTCGTGCGTGACGTCGGTACTCAGGCGAAATGGGGGTGCACGCCAAAGGCGAATGCCCAAGTAGAGTAGATAGGCGGCGCCAATGAGTTTGGCAACGGTAAATGCCATGGCCGACGTGGCAAGAAGCACGGCCAGGCTTGTGGCAGAGACGGCTGCGACGACAAGCGTGCCGAACGCGATGCCGAAAATTCCGCCGATGGTGCCGCGAATGCCAAAACGCAACGCATTGCCCAGTGTCATGACAACGCCAGGCCCGGGGCTGAGCACCGTGAGGGCGGCCACCGTCAAGAAGAAGAGATAGAGCGTCATTGGCCGGTATCGGTGACGGCTAACGCCCGCGCTTACCGGCGCCGATGCCGCGAATTGGCCGAGGGAACGCCAGCGCGCAGCGCTTGGACGTCCGAGTGAAGCACGTTGTTAGCCCACTCGGCGCGTGTTGTGCGCCGGCAACGAGCTGCCAAGTGGTCAAACTGGTTCATGTCGAGCGGACATTCTCACTGAATAGCCAGCGCCGGCATAACAAGAGCGCCACAACAGTGAGGGTGGCCAAACCGAGTAGCAATACACGCAGCGTTCCTCCGACCCCGGCGCCCGCGAGGATGAAGCCAACTAACAGCAGCGGCACAGTCCACCAGCCGAACCAAACCCACCGGGCTGACGAAGTATCGACATGGATGTTGGTCCAAGCCAGCCAGAAGGCCCAACCAAAAAGTGCGAGCGATTCGTGTCGCTTTAGCACACTCACCAGCTGCGCCACGCCTGGTTCCCGACTCTGAAGCTCATGCCAGTCGACGCCTGTTAACACGCCCACCAGTGCGGGGTTTGTCGGCGCTCCGGTCAAGAGTCCCTCTACCGCAATTAGCGCGCCGGCGAGCGGCACCAAAAGCAGCGCTCGCCATACGTATCGCTCGATCCCTGTTGGCAGCATAAGAATCCCCTGGCAATGGGCGCGCCGTCGCTGGACATTTGGGCGTCGGCTGCAGCTGATGGTCAGGCGTTTTAACGACGATCATGCCGCGTCAGCCTACGTTATTGCTGTGTTATTCGTACCGAGTAGTGGTTCGCAACCAACCGCCAGCGCCCTTTTTGCTTTACCCATACCCGCGTGAAGCGAGTCTCTCGCGGGACAGCTTTGTCTTTGTCTTGACCAAGCATCGTTGAGACGCCAGTCTCCACGGCGGCGTTTTCGTAGACGCGCACCTTAACCTCGTCGGTGGTGATAGACTGAAATTTCAACTCACCCGACGTGAAGTCTGAAATCACCTGCGGCTTGGTTCTCACTGTACCGCTTGGTCCTACGCCGATAAAATCATCCGCGTAGATCCGATCAAAGGCCACCGCATCAGCATGAATCTGTGCTTGGATGCGCTCGTTATCCAGTTTCCTGATGGTCTCCTCGACGCTCTCGTTTTGCGCTACGCCCGTAGGCGCCACTGCTAGGACGAGGACAGTTATAAAAAATGCTGATTTCATGTGGAGTTCTCCATACGCCTAACGTCCGCGATCAGCGGCGTGACGACGCGCGACGACCGCTGCATCGCATAGTTAGGTGTCTTGTCAGGCAGCCACGCGGGAGACCCGCAAGTCCTTGCGCCGCTTTTCCGCGTGCCACAGGTCGTACTGCGTCTGCTGGTTCATCCAACTCTCAGAGCTGGTACCAAAAGCGATCGACAGTCGCACCGCCATCTCCGGGCTGATGCCGGCACGACCGTTGAGCAAAGCCGACAACGTTTTGCGACTGATGCCCAGAGCGGCGGCAGCGTCCGTGACCGAGAGATCCAGCGGCTCGAGACAGAGCTTGCGGATGATCTCGCCAGGGTGGGGAGGGTTGTGCATCCTCATGGGCTTACCTCAGTGATAATCCTCGTAATTGACGTCTACTGCATCCTTGCCTTCGAACCTGAAGGTGATGCGCCAGTTGCCGCTGACGCTTACCGACCAAGTACCGCTTCGACCGCCCTTCAACGGGTGAAGCCTTAGGCCGGGAAGGCCCATGTCGCTCGGAGCCGTCGCTGCATTCAGGGTCGCCAATATCACGCCCAGACGCTCGGCCTGGGCAGCCTGAATCCCGGCCTTGGTACCCGCCGCAAAGAACTTGGCCAAGCCCTTGTGACGGAATGATCGGATCACGGGACAAAGTGTAACCCATAACGTTACGGGTTACAAGACACCTAACGTCCGCGTTGAGCGGCCGGGCACGAGCCCGGCCGGCGCGCCGCAGGTACGATAATGGTCCGCGCGCCTGCGGCGCGCTCGCTGAACGCTGTCACGGACCGCTCCAACGCATAGTTAGGCCACAGCCTCATTTGGAAATTCCTAGCCGGCGTCACGAAACTGCCATCGACGGAACGGCCATTCGCCACGGCATCGGACCCACATGCCGGATCGCGCGATACGCGTGGCGCGAGATTGGATGTTTCCGAAGGGCTTCCAACGCTGAATCAGCAAGCTTTCAACATCAGAAAGCACTTGTGAAGTACGGCGTTTCCCACCAGGCAAGATCAAGCGGCCGTGAAGCATGCGGATTTCCGTTGGGGCAATACCATACTGGCTCCACAAGTCTCGGAAGAGTCGATTCTTGTGGCGACTGTAAAGCCTTTCGCGAGGGCTCGAGAAATCGCATTTCCCAATATAGAGGACCCAATCGCGCGCAGGATGAAGGTAGGCGTACAGAGACAGGTCTTCGGCCCACCGTTGATCGGTGAAAGTGGGGTCCAAAAACGCCCAGTCAACTTCGACCAACATTGCGTAGTCCTTTCCTGCTGTGGCCTAACGTCCGCGTTGAGCGGGCCGCGCGAGGCCGTACCGGCGCGCCGCAGGCGCAAAATCTCTCCGCGCGCCTGCGGCGCGCTCACTGAAACCTCTCACGGACCGCTCCAGCGCATAGTTAGATCGCAGAACCTCAATTGACTGTATGTCAGTACTGACATAGACTGCCCTTCGTGGCAGAGGCAGACAAGCCGCTGGTATGGCTGTATGAGGAGATGAAGAGCGCACCATTCGCCGCAGCAGCCAGGATCGAAGCCGGCATGTTGCTGAGAAAGCTGCAACGTGGCGAGTCTCTAGGAATGCCTCATTCGCGGCACATGCCGGCAATTGGCCGAGGATGCCATGAATTGCGCGTCCGTGACCGGACGGCGAACTGGCGAATCGTTTACCGGACCGATCCTGACGCGATCGTGATTGGAGAGATCTTCGCCAAAAGGACGCGAACCACACCCAAGGACGTGATTGCGATCTGTCGAAGGCGCTTTCGGGAGTATGACGATGCGTGCAAGTAAGAAGACCAAGCTCACGAGTCGCGGCTGGAAGGTAGGAGATACCAAGGAGTTCCTGGATCTCACGCCGGAGGAGGCTGCGCTGATCGAGCTACGCCTGAAACTCGCCGAGGGTCTCAAGGCCCGGCGCAAGCGCAAGCGTCTGACGCAGCATGACCTGGCAGCAGCGGTGCAATCCAGCCAGTCGCGAGTTGCCAAGATGGAGTCGGGGGATCCGACTGTTTCCATCGACTTGCTGATGCGGTCACTCATCGCACTCGGCGCCTCGAGACGAGACCTTGCGAGAATCATCGCGCCGCGCTGACTCGGCGATCTAACGTCCGCGATCAGCGGCGGCGCGCAGTTGGCGCGCCGCTTGCTGAACGAAACCCTTCCGAGCCACGCGCGGTTCTTGCAAGCGGCGTGCCGATGCGCGACGACCGCTGCATCGCATTGTTAGGCGTCGCGGCAATCAGGGTACGTAGATTGCTACGCCGCGAAGTCGGGTGTACGAGTCTCCTCGATTTACACTGGTGCTGTTACCGGACGCGTATACCGTCTCTCCAGCTCCTGTCGCGGTGGCCGACCCGTACGTTGTAGATACGCTCGGCGCGTCTCGCTCGTCAATGTTTGACAGGAGCACACCGTTGGCGCCGACTTTTGCGGCCTCTTGCTTCAACCGTTCAATTGCTGAATTAACCAAGCCGCTATTCTTTCTAAAGTCATGACCTGCACTTGCATTGACGATCGCAATCTCTTCGAACTCTTCGGGCGGAGTTCGATAGAGCCGAACTTGTTCTGGTGATATTGGATCTCTTGTGGTTCCTGTAACAATTGCGTTGCCATCCATGATGGTGCAACAGCTAAATACAGAAACGATGATTCCTGCCATCAACGAGAAGATCGATCTCATGAGTAGCACTCCCTGATCAAAGACTCTTTCGCCTAACAGCGATACTGCGTCGACTAAGAGGATTTCGTCCAGCGACGCCTAACGTCCGCGATCAGCGGCGGCGCGCACTCGGCGCGACGCTCGCCGATCCAAACTTGTGGAAGCCGCTTGCAGATCCTGCAAGCGGCGTGACGACAAGCGCCGAACGCTGCATCGCATAGTTAGGCGGCGCCATTGATTTACTTGCAGTCGAGTCATCAGTAGACGTGCTGTTTGCCTCGCCCTTGTGAACGCCTGAATCAATCGTGGGCTAACAATCTCTCAGTTGGATACTCGGCGTCGAGTTTTGACACAAACCCACGACAAGGCTAACTTGGCGTTGATCATGCTCATGCAGGAATACGGCTACATACTTTCTAGCAACGATATAGAAAATTGCGGCGAGAGACCATCAGAAACTCTGATGACGACGCAGGTGTCTTTCCCATCTGTAAACTGTTGCAAGAGCTAGTGCAAAGTAAGAGGGCATCGAAGCAGCCGGAGGAACGGCGAAGCCTAGGGAGGCAGTGAGAACGCGTACATCCGAACCAGGATATACAGAAGACCTGGAGATACGTCGTTAGATGAGATAGTGCAAGATACGACTACAGCGCCGGATTCCGCTTCTGGGCACTGGAGGCGATAGGTTCGGCAAGCTGCGAACGGACAGATCTAGAGACATGCCACGTGATATGCGCACCCACCGATCTCGAAGTACGGTTCAGTTGCTAGCGCATCAATCGAGAGCAAAAGAATGCTAAGCAACACGGCAGTAAGAAGTTACATGTTGCACCTACCAAAGAGACACCGAGACCCAAACAACGTGTGTTTGGCGCCGTCTAACGTCCGCGTTGAGCGAGCCGCGCGAGGCCGAACCAGCGCGCCGCAGGCGCGACGATGGTCCGCGCGCCTGCGGCGCGTTAGCTCAAGCTCTACACGGCCCGCTCCAACGCATAGTTAAGTGTCACCGACCCAATCGGAGCAGCTCGTACAGCTCTGCGGCGGTATGGCACCGCCGACCGTAATCGAGCTCCCCAACATAGAGAAACTCCGTGTCAGAGAGCTGCCGAAAGTAGCGCTGCTTTAGATGCTCCATGAACTGAGGCGGCAGCTGAACGGAGTGAACCTCAACGTAATGCCAAAGGCCCTCCGGGCACACCCAGGTACCGTCAGTGAGATCGTTCGAGCTGAACACGCTGTTTGGTGTACCGCACTGAAAGCGACAGTATGAGTAGCTGAGACAGTGCGCCCAAATTCTTCCATTCTTCAAATAGTTTACGATCTGCCGCTACAGATCGGGCCTTAATGTGGCGTCAACGAGTTCGCGAGGATCTGGGAGCGCGGCGTAGTACGCACTACCTCGGCAACGGCTATGCAAGGGTAGCCAGTACCGCAATAGAGTCAGAAGAATTGAAGATGTCCTAATTGACACCTAACGTCCGCGATCAGCGGCGACGCGCAGTCGGCGCGCCGCTTGCTGATCGAACCTTTGAGAGGCCGCTTGCAGTCCCTGCAAGCGGCGTGACGACAAGCGCCGACCGCTGCATCGCATAGTTAGGCCGCTGATTGCTCCTCAGAGTCCCAGCCGGGGAACACGAGCACGGCAGGGTGGCACTTAAGCGCCCGGGCGAGAACCTTGGCCCTTTCGACACCGAGGCGCACCCGGCCATTCTCAATCGCCGAAATGGTCGTCTGAGGGATGCCAGTAAGCTTGGCGAGTTGGTTCTGGCTGAGCTCCTGCAGCTCGCGCACGATGCGAACCGAGTCGGCAACCGAAACCTTCACGCGGCGTTTGGCGGGGCGAAACTCACTCATCAACGTCTCCGATAGTCATGTGGCGTCATCTCTACGACCTGGAACAGAAGCTGTAACGCCACCACGCGATAGATCACCCGGTACTTCAAGCTCAGTCTGGAGGAGCGGTAGCCTTTCCACTGACCGGAAAGGGCCTCGTCACGAAACCCCCGAATAGCTCTCAGGCCAGGCGGGCCGGAAATGACCGCGATGTCCTTCCACTTTTCGTACCGCTGCTGGATCTCTAGGGGCGCGGAGCCAATCTGCTTCTCGAGCCGGGAATGCTCCTCAATGCGCCACATGCCATATTGTGCCTAGACCATATATAGTATGTCAAGCGTCACGAATCAGCGGCCTAACGTCCGCGTTGAGCGGTCCGCGCGAGGCCGAACCAGCGCGCCGCAGGCGTAAAATCTCTCTGCGCGCCTGCGGCGCGCTCGCGTAAGCCTTTCACGGACCGATCCAACGCATAGTTAGGCCGCAGAGACCGTGAGCTTGACGCCCAAACTCTGCAACACCTTGAGCACCGTGTCGTAACGGGGCTTGGCTCCTGGAGTCAATGCTTTGTAGAGACTCTCGCGACCCAGACCTGACTCTTCAGCAATGCTGCTCATGCCACGTGCCTTCGCGACATTACCGACCGCCGCAAGGAAAACATCCGGATTGGGATCCTCAAGTGCAGCGGTGAGGTACTCCGCGACCACCTCATCGTTGGTGAGGTAAGCGCTAGGATCAAATGCTTTCAGCTTGGCCATGATTCTCACTCCAATTCAGCGAGCAGGCGTCTGGCACGGGCAATGTCGCGTTGCTGGGACGACTTGTCGCCACCACACAGCAGAACAATCACAATCGTCCCGTGCGGCGCGAAATAAACGCGATAACCGGGGCCAGCGAATACCCGCAGTTCGTGGAGTCCACCGCCCAAGCTCTTGCTATCGCCCAGATTGCCGAGTCGGACTGATTCCAGCCGAGCCAGGATCCGGGCCTTGCCTTTCGCGTCCCGCAGCCCAGCCAACCACTTGCTAAATGCCTCCGTTCGCTGGAGCTGATACACCGATAGAGTGTATCCGAATGGATACACAACCGCAAGTGCGTTGAAACCGGCCTCTCTGCGGCCTAACGTCCGCGTTGAGCGGGCCGCGCGAGGCGGCCGGCGCGCCGCAGGCGCGATAATGGTCCGCGCGCCTGCGGCGCGCTCGCTCGAACCTTTCACGGACCGCTCCAACGCATAGTTAGATCTCATTGAACCGTGCATGGATCTGAAGAAGTTCTTCGAGCACAGAATCCATCTCGCGTCCTACCCCACTTGTGTAATGCTCCACGCAGTAAACATTGGCAGTTGTCTTCAGAAAATAGTACTGAGGGAGAAACTGCTTCTTTCCAATTGTCTTGCACACACCAGGACCAACTCGTGTCGCCGAGGATGCGAGATTCACATTTGCAGATTGCCATTCGTATACGAGCCAAAGAGCGGATGCATCGTGCTGTATTTCCGGGGCTCGGAGCTTTTCGTTTGGAAAAACCAAAATTGAGAGACCAGCCATATTCTGGTGCTGCGAAGAACCCGATACCCATGCGACGACCAGCCTGATCTAGCGTAACCAAGAATCGCGGAGTCCAATGCAATCGAGAAATAGGGCGTTTCCACGCGCCTCGGGGCTGACAAGCGACATTGGCCGTAATCTTCGGGTCGACTTGGCTCTTTGACAGGGTTATCGCAAATATCAGCTGTCGAAAGCGCAACTGCACCAGCTAGTGATAGCGCGAGGAGCATGAGATCTAACGTCCGCGTTGAGCGGCCGGGCACGAGCCCGGCCGGCGCGCCGCAGGTACGATAATGGTCCGCGCGCCTGCGGCGCGCTCGCTGAACGCTGTCACGGACCGCTCCAACGCATAGTTGGGCAGCATCAGTCGCCATCCATGAAGCTGGTTAACTCCTTAATGCGCTGCTCTGCATCGGACCTCATGCATCCGAACCAGATCACAGTACGAATGGTGCCAGACGCATTCAGACTGTAGCGAGCGTCGCAATCGGCTTCCCGGTACCTTATCCAAGCGCGCTGAGCTTCGATCAGCTTCGCCTTGGCCCTTGCAGCATCGTCCTTGAAGAGCGGATCACTTTGGTCCAATGAAGCAAGAACTTGCTTGTAGGTCTCATTAAGCCTTGCCTCCACCTTGTCCTTCTCAATGGACGCGCACTCGTTGAGGTCTGGCGTGGTAATCGCCTGAGAGCAGTCGATTGCATCGGCATCACTGGCCAAGAGGACCACTGGAAGCAGCGTGGCACGCAGTAGTCGCTTCATCAAACTTTCCATGCTGCCCAACGTCCGCGTTGAGCGGGCCGCGCGAGGCGCAGCCAGCGCGCCGCAGGCGTAAAATGACTCCGCGCGCCTGCGGCGCGCCACCCGCAACTTTTCACGGACCGCTCCAACGCATAGTTAGGCGTCATGTCTACTGTGCACATGGATTCGCGTGGACTTGGTGGCGCTGAATGGGCGCAATGTGTCGGGCTCGGGAAGCACGGCGGGCGCGTCAATCGCGAGTCCGTACACCTCCAGACCACCAAGTATCCCCGCGCTGGAGTAGATGAAGGCGCCACAAAGTTCAGCATCGGTGCCAAATAGAAAGTCGCCAAGGATATGCGTGCCGGGTGGCGCCTCAGGTTTGCCTCGAACCTTGAAGTTAAAGCTAGCGCAACCGCACGGACATCGCCAATTGGTCGCCTCTGCCGCGTCGAGCTGACCGAGATAATCGATCGCCTCGGCGGAGCCGTTCTCAAGCATCCAACGCGCAAGCCTGCGTTCGAGATCTGTGAGTGGGCGCGTAACGACCGAGTCACTCATGACGCCTAACGTCCGCGTTGAGCGGGCCGCGCGAGGCGCATGGCAGCGCGCCGCAGGCGCGATAATTGTCCGCGCGCCTGCGGCGCGCCCGCTCAAGCCTTTCACGGACCGCTCCAACGCATAGTTAGACATGCGTTCGGGCAGACATCAGAAACCAGACAGGTAGTGCTTGTCGCCGCCATAACCGCTGGCGTCAAACGCCTCTATGCGCTTGCACCCGATGCTCCAGTCCTTGTTCTCGCCTGGCACTGGTATTGCGTTGCATTTGCGCACGATCGAGATGACGGATTCCATGTTTGTGCCAATGTGCCCGCGCACGTCCACGACGTCGCCAACATTGATCGTGTGCCCGTCGTCCACTACCTTCTCCAGACTGTATGTCCACCCTTCTGGTAGCGCCACGACATCCAAAAAGCTGCCGACAAAGAAACTCCGATTGATTCCGACACGCACCAAGTGGCGATCGATGAGCTCCCTGGCCAGTTTGTCGTCGGCTCTTGCAAAGGCTCCCTTCAGACGAGCTTCGTTCTTCGCGGGATCGTACTCCCAAAGACCATTCACAACGCCACGGGACACTTTTTCTTCAGAGTAGGGTAGATCCGCGAAGGAAATCCCCATCGGATTGGCTGCGGTACAGGCAGTAACGAAGACGACCGTCATCAGGAGGAGCGGTGTGCAATTGGCAAAATACCGAACGTCTTTCATCGCATGTCTAACGTCCGCGTTGAGCGGCCGGGCACGAGCCCGGCCGGCGCGCCGCAGGCGCGATAATCTTCCGCGCGCCTGCGGCGCGCTCGCGTCAAGCCTCTCACGGCCCGCTCCAACGCCTAGTTAGGTGGCAATTAGCTATCGAGCTTGTGCCGATAGACCATTACAACCACGTGCATTCAAGCATTGGCTCGTACAAGGGTTCATCGAGGAATGATTACACCGACGATGCCAAGCAGTCATGCACTTTGACACCGATCGTTCGAGCTCCACGATACCAGGGAATGGCAATTGAAAGCTAGGTACAAGACGCCTCGGTCATTGCGTCCAATGCCGTGCATCGCCATCGACCGGCATGTTATCCGCCGAACCGAGAAACCTGCGTAAGGCGCACATTCCAAGTCCTCAAGGTCGTTGATGTGCGTTCCCATACAGCGGCGTTCCGAGAAAATTTAAGCACGGATTACTTCGATAGTTTCGTCATTCGTGCGTAGCTGGAAAGGGCCCGTCTTCTCCGCGACTTACGTCCGATCATTGATCTTGCCACCTAACGTCCGCGTTGAGCGGGCCGCGCGAGGCCGTTCCAGCGCGCCGCAGGCGCAAAATCTCTCCGCGCGCCTGCGGCGCGCTCGCTCGCAGCTCTTCACGGACCGCTCCAACGCATAGTTAGGTAACAGCATGCTAGCGATACGCAGACAGGATTCTCAAATCTGGACATCCTGGCACATCGTTTGATATGAGAACAATTTGGCGAGCTTCGATAACAAATGTGTCAAATGCCGCGATGAGATTACGGTAGCGCAGGACGAAACTCACAGATCTAAACGGCCGAACTTACCCATTCCGAGTCTGAGACTGATATCACCTGTATCTCCTCGCCATCTAAAATCTGCCATCTGTGCGCAATTGGATGAGATTTCCAGGTACTAGTCCTTGCGTCCGCTGCAAATGAGTCAAGGTCCAGTATGGCCTCTTGAATCTTCGACTGTAGATCCAACAAATCTGCACCAAGCATCGCCGATATGGCGACAAGTCGACGGTGTCGATGCTGCCATGGAAAAAAAGCCAAAAAGGAGTCGTCCTCAATGAATGCAAGCCAGAGACCTCTTGATGATTATGATGCTTGGGGTTCACTGCATCACAATCTACGATTCTGCCACCTAACGTCCGCGTTGAGCGGGCCGCGCGAGGCGCGTACCAGCGCGCCGCAGGCGCGATAATGGTCGGCGCGCCTGCGGCGCGCTCGCTCGACCCTGTCACGGTCCGCTCCAACGCATAGTTAGGCACGTCAACGTGTACCGCTCGACAGATGCGATTCGCAAGATAAGTCCACCATGCGCAATTCTCCGCTGCACTGTACGGCCCGTCGCGCGTCGGCATTCGCCAGTTGCGGGAGCGTCAGAACGCGGCTATCGGCCAGCTACAAAAGAGAACTGACTCTGCATGTTCACACTCGTTATGCGAGCATGCGGTGCCAAGGATATCCGTGTCCTGGACGCAGCCAGCTCGTATTAACTTGCGATGACTTGGTTGCATACGGGTCGGATACTGTGACCGCTTCACCCGTAGGTCTGACCATTGGCGTGCAATTGTGGTCGGCTCGTGACGAGGCAACGGCAGATCAGCCCACATGCATCACGACGAACCACTGAGACTCGCGAAACGATCGATCCTGGTGTGATGCCTAACTACAATTGAACGTCATGAATGACGTAATGTTTTACGTCATTTGGGCCTGTTAAGCATCTGCCGGTGTTGTAAGCCATTGACCAGGCACGAGATGCTAGCGCTGTAATGCCCGCCAATCGGGTGCGACGTAGGATGGCGCCGCGGCCGGCGGCAGCAACGGCCTGCCTCGGATGTGATCCGCCAGTTTCTCGGCGAGCATGATCGTCGGCGCGTTCAAGTTGCCGGTCGTGATCGACGGCATGATGGAAGAATCCACCACGCGCAGTCCGTCGATGCCGATCACGCACGCGTCGGCATCCACGACTGCCATCGGATCATTCCGCAAGCCCATTCGGCAGGTGCAGGATGGGTGATAGGCACTCTCGACCTTGTCGCGTACGAAAGCGTCGATCCGCTCGTCCGTCACGACATCGGCTCCCGGCTGGATCTCGCGCCCGCGGTAGGCATCGAAAGCTTTCTGCGCGAAGATCTCGCGCGTGAGGCGTACGCAGGCACGCATTTCGACGAGATCTTCCGGGTGGCTCAGGTAATTGAAACGGATGCGCGGCTTATCGCGTGCGTCGCCGGAGGCGAGCCGTACCCATCCGCGGCTCCTCGAGCGCATCGGTCCCACGTGCGCCTGGAAGCCATGCTCCTTCGCCAGCGAGGAACCGTCGTAAGTCACGGCCAGCGGCAGGAAGTGAAACTGGATATCGGGGTAGGGCACGCCCGCGCGGCTGCGGATGAAACCACCGGTCTCGAAATGATTGGTTGCGCCGAGCCCGTCCTTGAACAGCAGCCAGCGGGCGCCGATTAGCGCGCGCGGCAAGAGGCCCATGGATGAATAGAGCGTGACCGGCTGGGTGCAGGCGACCTGGAAATAAAACTCGAGATGATCCTGCAGGTTTTCTCCGACGCCCGGCAGGTCGTGTACGACCGCGATGCCATGCTCGCCGAGCTCGGCGGCAGATCCCAGGCCGGAGAGTTTCAGGAGCTTGGGCGAATTGATGGAGCCGGCGCTGACAATGACTTCACGACGCGCACGCACCGCGCGAGTCGCATCGCCCCGGCGGTACTCGACGCCCACCGCGCGCCGGCCCTCGAACAGGATGCGGGTCACAAGCGCGTGAGTCACCATGGCGAGATTCGCCCGCTTCATCGCCGGGCGCAGGTAGGCATTCGCCGCGCTGCAACGGCGCCCGCCGCCGACCGTCATGTCGAGGCGGCCGAATCCCTCCTGCTGATAACCGTTGATGTCGGGCGTCGACGGGTAGCCCGCCTCGCGCCCCGCCGCGAGCCAGGCCGCATGCAGCGGATGTTGCAGCGTGCCATCGCGTGTCTGAAGGGGGCCCGAGTCGCCGCGATAGACATCTCCGCCCTCGGCACGCGTCTCGGCGCGCCGGAAGTACGGCAACACGGCCGCGTAGTTCCAGCCGGCAGCGCCCTCGGTCTCCCAGCGGTCGAAGTCCTGGGCATTGCCGCGCACATACACAAGGCCGTTGATCGACGAGGAGCCGCCGAGGACCTTGCCGCGCGGCGTGTGCAGGCGCCTTCCGCCGAGGCCGGGCTCCGGCTCGGTGTAGTAGCGCCAGTCGTACTTTTCCATGCCCATCGGGATCGCGAGCGCCGAGGGCATCTGCACGAAGAGCGAGCGGTCGGAACCTCCGTATTCGAGCACGAGGACGCGGTGACGCCCGTCCTCGGTCAGCCGGCTCGCGAGCACGCAGCCCGCGGAGCCCGCCCCGACAATGATGTAATCGAATTCCTCAGTAGGGCGCATCGATGTCGCCCTTGGCGACATACACGCTCTTGAGCTGCGTGTAGTACTCCATCGCGGCGCGGCCGTTCTCGCGCCCGATGCCGGACAGCTTCACGCCGCCGAAGGGCAGCTCGATCGGAGTCACGTTGTAATGGTTGATCCAGCAGGTTCCGGCCTCGAGCCGCGCGATCACGCGGTGTGCGCGGTTGAGATCGTTGGTGAAGACGCCGGCGGAGAGGCCGAACTCGGTCGCGTTGGCGCGCTCGATGACCTCCTCCTCGTCCGCAAATTCGAGTACCGACATCACCGGCCCGAAGATCTCCTCGCGCACGATACCCATGTCGTCGCGGCAGCCGTCGAACACGGTCGGCTCGACGAAGAAGCCTTTCGCCAGGGCGCCCTCGGTGCGGCGGTTGCCGCCGGCCAGCACGCGGGCGCCTTCCGCCTTGCCGCGGGCGATGTAGCCGAGGACGCCCTGCATGTGTTCCTCGGAGATGAGCGAACCCACCTGGGTTGCGGGGTCCATCGGATCGCCGATGCGCATGGCGGAAACCCGCGCCACCAGGCGCCGCAGGAACTCGGGCCGGACGCTCCGGTGCACGAAGACGCGCGTGCCGTTGGAGCACACCTCGCCCGCGGAATAGAAGTTGCCGAGCAGCGCACCCGAAACCGCCTGGTCGAGCTTCGCGTCCTCGAACACGAGGATCGGAGACTTGCCGCCGAGCTCGAGCGTCACGGCCTTGAGCGTGCTCGCGGCGTCGTTCATCACCGCCTTGCCGGTACCGACCGATCCGGTCAGCGAGACCTTGCGGATCGCCGGGTGGCGCGTGAGGAGACGGCCGGTCCCGGACCGGCCCTGCACGACCTGGAAAATGCCGGGCGGCAGGCCGGCCTCGCGGTAAGCTCGCTCGAGCTCGACAGCGGTGAGCGGCGTCAGGCTGGCCGGCTTGAATATCATTGCGTTGCCGAATGCGAGCGCCGGCGCCGACTTCCAGCAGCCAATCTGCAACGGGTAGTTCCAGGCACCGATGCCGGCGACGACGCCCAGCGGCTCCCGGCGCGTGTAGCCGAAGGCCTGCGGGCCGAGGTCGATGTGCTCGCCGGCCGCGCTCTGGGCGAGCGCGGCGAAATATTCGAGGCATTCGGCGCCGGAGATCACGTCGACGGCCCGGGTCTCCTGAATCGGCTTGCCGGTGTCGCAGGTCTCGAGCGCCGCCAGTTCATCGTTCCGTACGCGCAGGATCTCGGCCGCGCGGCGCAGGACGCGGGCGCGCTCGGCCCCGGCGAGCGCGGCCCAGCCCGGTTGTGCGGCACGCGCGGCATGGATCGCCGCTTCAACTTCGGCGGGCCCCGCAACCGGCAGCTCGGCGAGCCGCTCGCCGGTCGCAGGATTGATGGTCACGAGATGTTCGTCAGCCATGTCCAGTTCTGCGAGACTACGGCGGGTTTCGGGGGGACAGGAACGTGCGTAGCGAACGCCCTGCTGAACGATCATTCGATAGGCCGCCGGTGAGGTCAAGGGCGGCACGCGCCGCCCTCATCATCGGCCTGGCACTGGTCACGACGCTCCTGGTCTGCCCCGGGGCCGCGCACGCGCAGGCGCGGCCCGAGCCTGAATCCTGCCGGGTCGTGCGCTTTTCCGACATCGGCTGGACCGACGTCACGGCCACGACCGGCCTTGCGAGCCGCCTCATGCGCATGCTGGGCTATCAGCCGCGGGTCACCGTGCTCTCGGTGCCGGTCACCTATGCCTCGCTCAAGAACCGGGACATCGACGTCTTCCTCGGCAACTGGATGCCGGCCATGGCTGCGGATCTCCGGCCATACGTTGCGGACGGTTCGGTCGAGGTGGTGGGCGCGAATCTTAACGGCGCCAAGTACACGCTCGCCGTGCCGGCCTACCTGCACGATGCGGGGTTGCGCGATTTCGCCGACATCCAGCGCTTTGCGGACGTGCTGAAGCACGAGATCTACGGCATCGAGCCCGGCAACGACGGCAATCGCCTGGTGCTCGGACTGATCAGGAAGAACGAATTCGGCCTCGGCGACTTCAAGCTCGTGGAGTCGAGCGAGCAGGGCATGCTGGCACAGGTGGAGCGCGCCTTCGCGGCGAAGCGGCCAATCGTGTTCTTTGGCTGGGAACCTCACCCGATGAACACGCGTTTCGACATGCGCTACCTGACGGGCGGCGACACGAGCTTCGGGCCCAACTACGGCGGTGCGACGGTCTATACCAATATTCGCGCGGGCTACCTCGACGAATGCCCGAACGTCGGCCGGCTCCTGAAAAACCTGAAGTTCACGCTGCGTGGCGAGAGCGAGATGATGGCGGGCATCCTGGACCGCAAGCTCGCCCCGGAAGACGCGGCCGCAGAATGGTTGGACGCCAACCCCGAGGCGCTCGCGGGCTGGTTCGACGGAGTGCTGACGTTCGACGGCCAGCCCGCGCCGCGGGGTGGCGCGGCGGCTCCGGAATCGGGCGGAGCAGGCGGCTTCGAGACCTGGGTGACGAGCCACAAGATCCCGCTCGGCCGCGCGGTCGAGTCCTCGATCGACTTCATCAAGGCCAACGGCAAGGCGTTCTTCTCCGGTGTCTCGACCGTCATTCAGGGCTCCGTCGATGCCGTGAACCGCCTGCTGTCGGCGACGCCGGGCCTTGTGCTGATACTCGTCGTGGCGGCGATCGCCTGGGTACTGCATCGCTCGATCGGGCTCGTGATCTTCATCGTCGCCGGGCTGCTGTTCATCATGAACCAGGGCTACTGGGCGGCGACGCTCGAAACCCTGGCGCTGGTCTTCGTCTCCGCCTTGTTCTCGACGCTGATCGGCGTGCCGATCGGCATCGCCGCGGCTCACCGGCCGCGGCTCTATCAGGCGCTGCGTCCCGTGCTGGATCTCATGCAGACCCTGCCGACCTTCGTCTACCTGATCCCGACGCTGGTGCTTTTCGGGCTTGGCGTGGTGCCTGGACTCATCTCGACCGTGATCTTCGCGGTGCCGGCCCCGATCCGGCTGACGCATCTCGGGATTTCCTCAGTGCCACGCACGCTGCTCGAGGCAGGCGACGCATTCGGCGCGACGCCGATGCAACGCCTGTGGAAGATCGAGTTGCCGAGCGCGCGGCCGACGATCCTCGCCGGCGTCACCCAGTGCATCATGCTTTCGCTCTCGATGGTCGTGATCGCGGCGCTGGTCGGGGCCGGCGGGCTCGGCGTGCCGGTCGTGCGCGCGCTCAACAGCGTGCAGATCGACGTCGGCTTCGAAGCGGGCATCGCCATCGTCCTGCTGGCGATCATCCTGGATCGCATCAGCCGGCCGGAGCCGGGCGAGACCCGCGAGTGAACGCGGCGCTCGAATTCCGGGGTGTCGACATCCTGTTTCCGCGTGAAGCGGGGCGCAAAGGTGCGCGGACGCTCGCCGATGCGCTTGCGCGGCTCGATCGGGGCGAGACCCGCGAGGAAATCGCCGCGGCCTGCGGCGTCGTCGTGGGCGTCGCCGGCGCGAGCCTCGCGATCGCGCCGGACGAGATCTGCGTGATGATGGGGCTCTCCGGATCGGGCAAGTCAACCCTCATGCGGGCGGCGAACGGGCTGACGGCCGTGACGCGCGGGCAGGTGCTGATCAACGACGCCAGCGCGCCGATCGACGTCGGTCGCTGCAGCGCGGAACACCTTCGGCGCCTCCGACGCGAGCGCATCGCAATGGTGTTCCAGCAGTTCGGCCTTTTGCCCTGGCGCACGGTGGCGGAGAACGTCGGGCTCGGCCTGGAGCTGCGCGGAGAGGGGCCCGCCGCGCGGCAGAGGATCGTTGCCGAACAGCTGGAGCTGGTCGGACTGTCGCAATGGGCGGACCGAAGCGTCGGCGAGCTCTCGGGCGGCATGCAGCAGCGGGTCGGGCTCGCCCGCGCTTTTGCGACCAACGCCGACATCCTGCTGATGGACGAGCCGTTCTCCGCACTCGATCCCCTGATCCGCGACAAGCTGCAGGACGAGCTGTTGGCGCTGCAGGCGCGCGTAAAGAAGACGATCCTGTTCGTGAGCCACGACCTCGACGAGGCGCTGCGCCTCGGGGACCGCATCTCGATCATGCGCCACGGCCGCATCGTGCAGACCGGATCTGCGCAGGACATCGTGCTGCGGCCCGCCGACGATTATGTCGCCGAGTTCGTGCGGCGCATGAATCCACTGAAGGTGCTGACGGGTCAAATGGTCATGCGTGTGCGGGACACGATGGGCCGCGCCGGCGGCGTCCTGTTCCTGGACGAGGCGCGGCGCTATCAGCTGCGCGTCGATGCCGGTCATGCGCCGCTCGAGCTGCGCGTCGATGGTCAACCGCTCGAACTGCACGCGGTCGAGGACGAGGCAGGTTGCGCGGAAGGCGAGCGCTCGGTCGTCATCGCGCCGGCGGCCATCTCGTTGCAATCGCTGATTCATTTGCGCCGCAAGACGGGCCACCCGGTGCTGCTGGCGGAGGGCGGGCGCGTCCTGGGCGTGGCCGGAGAGACGGAGATTATCGCCGCACTGGCGGCCCGCAACCGGGGAGCATCGGCATCATGAGTAGAATCCACGCGAGTCTCGCGGCCGGCGCCCTGGCGCTGGCCGCATTCCATGGGCCCGCGCCCGCGGCGGGCGCGGAGGCGAAGCCCGCCGTGACATTTGACCTTCAGGGACACCGCGGAGCGCGGGGACTGCGCCCCGAGAATACGCTCGCGGGCTTTGCGTACGCGCTCGCGCTCGGTGTCACGACGCTCGAGCTGGATTGCGGCGTGACGAAAGACGGTGTCGTTGTCGTGAGCCACGACCGGGTGCTGAATCCGGAGCATACGCGCGATGCCGCCGGGAATTTCCTCGCGTCGGCGGGGCCGGCAATCGTCGACCTGACCTACCAGGAACTGCTCCAGTATGACGTCGGTCGCATCAGGCCCGGCAGCGACTACGCGGCGCGCCTGCCGGAGCAGCGACCGGTGGACGGCGAGCGAATCCCGCGCCTTGCGGACGTATTCGCGCTGGTGGAAAAAAGCGGCAATCGCACGGTGCGGTTCAACGTCGAGACGAAACTCGACCCCGCGCACCCGGAGCAGACGTTGTCCCCGCTCGCTTTCGCCCGCGCCCTGATCGCCGTGATCGAGAGCGCCGGCATGGCTTCGCGCACGACGATCCAGTCGTTCGACTGGCGCACGCTCCGGCTCATCCGGGAGCTCGCACCGGAGATCGACCTGGTCGCGCTGACCGACCAGCAGCCGGACGAGGACACGATCGAGGCCGGCAAGCCGGGTGCATCGCCCTGGCTCGGCGAGCTCGACGTGGACGACTACGGGGGCTCGGTGCCGCAGCTGGTCCAGGGGCTCGGCGCGAAAGTCTGGTCGCCGCACGCGCTCGATCTCGCGCCCGCCGCGGTCGCCGAGGCTCACGCGCTCGGACTCTCCGTCATTCCCTGGACGGTCAACGAACCGAAAGACATGGAGCGTGCGCTCGCCGCGGGCGTGGACGGACTGATCACGGACTACCCGGACCGGTTGCGTTCGCTGCTCGAGTCGAAGGGCATCGCGTTGCCCGCGCCGACGCCGGTGAAATGATCGGATTCCTGAAGCCGGCGGCATTTGCGGCCGGCCTGCCCGCCGAACGGGTGGACCCCGAATACCGGCGGTTGCGCCGGCGCGTGTTCGTCGGCATCTTCATCGGCTACGCGGGCTACTACCTTGTCCGCAACAACCTCGCACTCGCGATCCCGGACCTGCTTGCGGAGCACCCGGAGTACAGCAAGGCCGAACTCGGCACGGCGCTGACGGCTCTCTCCGTCGCTTACGGCCTGTCGAAATTCCTCATGGGCTCGGTCTCCGATCGCAGCAACCCGAGGTATTTCCTGCCGCTCGGCCTGCTGCTGTCGAGTGCGATCATGGCGACGTTCGGGCTGGTGGACGCGCTTTATACCTCGCTCGCCGCGATCATCGCGCTCATGGCGGTCAACGGCTGGGTACAGGGCATGGGCTGGCCGCCGTGCGGCAAGACCATGGTCCACTGGTTCAGCACCAAGGAGCGCGGGCTCACCGTCTCGGTCTGGAATACGGCGCACAACATCGGCGGCGCGCTGGTCGCTAACTTTGCGCTTGCCGGCGTGCTCCTCTTTCATGACTGGGGCGCGAAGTTCTATTTCAATGCGCTCATCGCCGCGGCCATCGCGATCGCGGCTCACTTCCTGATCGAGGACACGCCGCAATCGCGCGGCCTGCCGGCCGTCGAACAATACCGGAATGACTATCCGCCGGGATACAGCGAGGCTGACGAGCGCACGCTCACTTTCCGGGAGATTTTCTTAAAGTATGTGCTGCCGAACCGCTACCTGTGGGCGATCGCGATTGCGAACGCGTTCGCCTATTTCGTGCGCTACGGCGTGGTGAACTGGATCCCGACCTATCTCGAGACGGCAAAGGGATTCTCCTTCCAGGAGTCGAGCATCGCCTGGTCGCTGTACGAATACGCGGCCATCCCGGGCACGATTGCCTGCGGCTGGCTGTCGGACCGCTGGTTCAAGGGCCGCCGCGCTCCCATGACCATCCTGTTCATGGCGCTGACCCTCGTCGCGGTGGTGGTGTACTGGTTCAACCTGCATGGGCCGCTCTGGATCGACTACGCGGCGTTGATCGCGATCGGATTCCTCATCTACGGGCCGATCATGATGATTGGGCTGCACTCGCTCGATCTCGTGCCCAAGAAAGCGGCCGGTACCGCAGCGGGTTTCACCGGTTTCTTCGGCTACGTGTTCGGCTCGGCGATTGCGGGAACCGGCGTCGGCTGGATCGCAGACCACTGGGACTGGAGCGGCGTCTTCACGACCATGGTCGCCTGCTGTGTGCTGACGATGTTCTTCATCGCGCTGACGCTGGGGCACCGGTCCGAGAGCGCAACGAGGCAGGTTGACTGAGGCGCCCTAGACGCCCCGGCGCCGCTCGAATCGGGCGAGCAGCCCGGTGGCGATAGTCGTCACGAATACGATGACCGCCAGCAGCAGAAACACGGCATCCACGCCGCGAGTCTGCTTCAGCCAGCCGATCACCGGCTCCTGCAGTATCGGCCCGATCGAACCGAACCCGTTGATCACGCCGGCGGCGAGCGCAGCCTGCCGGCGGCTGCCGACATCCATCGCGCAGGCCCCGGACAGGAGTGAATCCGGTCCCATCGCCGTGAAACCGATCAGTCCGAGCAGCGCAACGAACAGGACCGGCGAGGACAGGCCGACCAGCCACATGGCGCCGGTGAATATGAGGCAGCCGGCCGTCATCCAGAAGATCACCGGCGTTCGCCGCGAACCGGGGAGACGGTCAGACCAGTAGCCGGCGACGACGACACCCAGGAACCCGATCCAGTCGAAAGCCGTGGACCAGTAGGCGGCCACCGTCGTCGTCATGCTGAATTGCTCGCCGAGGATCAGCGTGGACCAGCTGTCGAGTGCATAACGCACGAACCGCAAGCCGATGTAGATCAGGCCCATCGCGACGATCGATCCGACGAATCCCGCCGGCAGCGGCTGCTCGCCGGCCGCGCCCGCCGCGCGCAGGTCGGGCGGGGCCACATCGGGTTCCGCATCGTCTTCCAGCGAGAGGCCAACCGACTGCGGCCGCTCGCGCGCGTACAGGACGAAATAAAGGGTGAATGCGAGCAGCACGATGCTCGAACCGAAGAACGACCAGGCCATTCCCAGCCAGCCGAGCAGAAATCCTGCCAGGGCCTTGCCGGCAATCGAACCGACCTGGTAGCAGCTGCCCCAGATGCCAAACAGCGTTCCGCGCTCGGAACGGCGCGTCCAGTTTGCGAACAGGGCGACGTTGTGCGGCCAGCCGGTTGCCTGGGCGAGGCCGTGGATGCCCATGGTCACGCACATCCACAGGAACACGCTCGCGGCCTGCGAATCGACCAGCCATCCCAGGAAAATGTTGCAGGCGGCGGCGCCGCACATGCCCCAGGCAAGGACGCGCCGGCTCTCCATGCGCCGGCCGAGCCACACGGCGACGAACTGTCCCAGCATGTACGTGATGAGATAGATGGTCCAGGGCCAGGCGACCTGAACGTCGTCGAAACCGAACTGGTCCTTCAGAGGATGCTTGACGACCGCGTAGACTTTGCGCGCGAAGTAGAAGCCGGCATAGGAAAGCCAGGTCGCGGTGAAGAGCTGCGCGCGATAGCGGCGAAGCCGTTCCGCGTTCGAGGCATTCATGGATAGGACCGGCCGGTGAGGTCGAGACGGCCGTCCGCGAGATCGTCCCAGAATCCCGGCGGCAGGGCCTGGTAGTCCACGCAACTCGCCGTCGCGAGCCGCAGGTTCCCGGCGATGTCCGCGGCCCGGCAGGTGATGAACAGCGACCTCATGCCTGCTGCCCGTGCCGCGAGCAGGCCCGCCCGGCTGTCCTCGCAGACCAGTGCCGCGGCCGGTTCTACGCCGAGCGCCTTGACAGCGAACAGGAATCCCTCCGGATCGGGCTTACCGTGGCGGACGGCATCGCCGCCGATCCTCGCGTGCGGCTCGACCCAGGCCGAGGCCCCGAGCCTTTCAAGGCATATGTCGATTACCGAGCGGGGGCTCGAAGAGACAATGCCCAGCGACATGCGGTGCGCGGCCGCGCGCAGGGCATCGGGCGCGCCCGGAATCGGGGCCGCGTCCGCAGTAATGTCATTCCAGTAGTCCAGCAATTCGGCCGCGAGATCCGACACCGCGACATCGATGCCGGTGCGGTCCAGGATGGCCCGTGCAGCATGCGCCCAGGTGCGGCCGCGCGATTCGGCATGCGGCAGCGCGAAGCCGGCGACGCCATGACGTGCGACGACGGCGGCGATGGCTTCATCCGTCTGCGTCTCGCTGTCGACCAGCGTGCCGTCGAGGTCGAACAGCACTGCTTGCACGGGCTTCGCCGCGCTCACGCGGCGAGGCTCGCGAGGGCGATGTCCCGGGTCATTCGAGTCTTGCCGCCGGCGTCGACGATGCCGAGCGTGAGCCGGGTCGCCGGCCCCTGCCAGTCGATGTCGACGAAACCGAAGTTGGCGTCGGCCACGACCTCGCTCGCACGGTTCGCGTTCGGAGTCGGTACGCGCCATTCCTCGGTGAGGCCGCTGGAGGTCAGGTCCCACAGCGTATAGGGCACGTTGACCTCCAGCTTCGACAATTCCGCGTAGTGAATGTCGCCGCTCAGGAACAAGACGCCGTCCGCGCGCTTGCGGCGGATGAGGTCGAAAAGGCGTTCGCGATCGTGCGCGAAATTGGACCAGGACTCCCATCCGGTGAAATCGGCGAGCACCTGCACGCTCGAGCCAAACAGCCGGAGCTCCGCCGGCACTTCGAGCTGGCGCCCTAGCCATTGCCACTGGCGCTCTCCGAGCATCGTGGCCTTCGGGTCGGGATTGCGCATGTAGGGCCCCGGCAGCGGCAGCCGGCCGGCCGCGATTCTGTCGCGCGACCAGGTCTCGTAGTCGGCGCCACCGAGCTCGAGCGGCGTGAGCGCGGTGCGGTTGTAGCGCAGGTCCGGCAGGATGACCTGGACGCGCTGGCCCGGCGGCCCGAACACATAGGACGCGTAAACGCCATCGCGGTCGCGGCGCGGGGAATCCGCAGGCTCATCCCAGAAATCGAGGAAAATCCGGCGGGACTCCTCTTTCATCGGGTACTCGCCGCCCGCGTCGTTCTCCCCGAAATCGTGGTCATCCCAGATCGCGACGACCGGCGTCGTCGCGCGCAGGCGGGCTACCCCGGGAATCCCGGCGAATTTCCGGTATTTTTCCCGCAGCACCGACATGACTCGCGTATCGCCGTAGATGTTGTCGCCGAGAAAGATGAAGAGGTCATTGTGACGGGCGAGTATCGGGCCCCAGACGGGCTGGGGCTTGGACACTTCCGCACAGGACCCGAAGGCGACGCGCCTCAGGGTGCGTCCGAGCGCGGGATGCGGGTCGGACACCGGCGTCGCCGCCGGGTTGACGGGTGTCGCGGCGGACGCCGCCAGGCCGGGCCGGCCACCGAATGTCGCCGCGCCGGCGAGCCCCAGCGACTGGCGAAGCAGCCTGCGCCTGGCAGGATCATGATCGGGCCGTCGTCCGTCGCGCATGAAGACCTCCGGCCGCTACGGGTACATCCCCGCGATCAGTGCTTCGCCTGCTTTGTGGCCACGGTATACATCCACCATCCG
Source organism: uncultured Gammaproteobacteria bacterium (assembly GCA_963738285.1). Lineage (GTDB taxonomy): Bacteria > Pseudomonadota > Gammaproteobacteria > Steroidobacterales > Steroidobacteraceae > SCUD01. The sequence goes on from CAVTVX010000002.1 coordinate 574,433, forward strand.
ATCAGGGCGAGGACCGCAAGGCCGGCCCACTGACCGGGCTGCATGCCGGCCGGGACCGCGAGCACGTCGGCATTCCGGGTCGCCGCGATCGGGATCGCGATCAGGACGCCGATCAGCGCCTCGCCCGCGATCAGGCCCGCGGAGAAGAGCAGCCCCATCTGCTTCAGGAGTTCCGGATCGCCGCCCGGGTTGCGGCGCCTGTGCCAGCGCGTCGCGAGCTCCGCGATCAGGCCGCCGACGAAGATCGGCGTGGAGAGTTCGAGCGGCAGGTAGATGCCGACCGCCACGGCGAGCACCGGCGAGCGCCAGCTCGCGCCGCGCGCCTTCAGCCACTCGTCGAGCGTGATCGTGAGCGCACCGACCACGGCGCCGATCGCGATCATGTTCCAGGGAAGGCCGCCGCCGAAGATGCCGCTTGCGACGGATGCCATGAGCGTTGCCTGCGGCGCGGCGAGCGGCGTCGCGCCCGGGAAGGCCGGCGTGCCGATGCCATTGGCCTCGAGCAGCAGGTTGAGCACCGGGGCCATGACGGCGGCGGACGCGATGGCGCCGATGCCGAGCATCACCTGCTGGCGCCAGGGCGTCGCCCCGATGAGCTGGCCCGCCTTCAGGTCCTGGAGGTTGTCGCCGGCGACGGCGGCCGCGCAGCAGGTGACCGCGCCGATCATGATCGCGGCCACCGGCCCGACCGTCGAGCCGGGGCCCATGATCGCGAGCAGGATCAGCGCGGCGAACAGGATCGTCGAGATCGTGATGCCGGACACGGGATTGTTGGACGAGCCGACGAGACCGGCCATGTAGCCGCTTACCGACGAGAACACGAATCCGGCGACCACCATGATGACCGCCATCGTGAAGGCGATGCCGAGGCTGTCGACGACGGCGTAGTAGAGGGCGAACAGCGGCAGCACGAACAGCGCAATGCCGGTCATGATCGCTTTCATCGGCAGGTCGCGCTCGGTGTGCGGCACGCCGGCGGTGGCGCCGCCCTGCATCGACACGCCGGTACGGATTCCGGACAGCAGCGACCTGCGCAGGGACCAGAGCGACCACAGCCCGCCGATCAGCATCGCGCCGACGCCGATGTAGCGGATCTCCTTGCTCCAGATCAGGTTTGCCGCATCGACGGCGGAGAGACCGACGAGTTGCTGGGCCAGATCCGGATTCTGGCCGACCATGAAGTTGTTGTAGAAAGGGATGAAAACCCACCAGGACAGCGCGCCGCCCGAAAGCATCAGGGTGCCGATGTTGAATCCGACGATGAAGCCGACGCCGAGCAGCGCCGGCGAGAGGTTGATGCCGAAAAAGCCGATGGTGCGCTCGCCGAAATAGCGGGCGATCGTGAAGGATTCCGGGGAGAAGCGGAAACCGGCCAGCATGAGCTTGAAGATCGCGCCGGCGCCGGCCGCGAACGAGAGCGCCTTGATGCCGTGGCCCGGGTCTGCGCCCACCTTCAGCACCTCGGCGGTCGCGACGCCCTCCGGGAACTGCAGCTTCTGGTCGAGGATCAGCGTGCGCCGCAGCGGCACGGAGAACAGCACTCCGAGCAGGCCCCCCAGGCCCGCGATCGCGAGCACCCACCAGTAATCGAATCGCGTCCAGTGCCCCATGATCACGAGCGCGGGAATCGTGAAGATGGTGCCGGCCGCAATCGAGGAGGCGGCGGAGGCGCCGGTTGCCACGATGTTGTTCTCGAGGATGCTCGAACGGCCCATGAGGCGCAGCACGCCCATCGAGACTACGGCCGCCGGAATGGCGGTTGCCACCGTGAGGCCGGCGAACAGGCCGAGGTAGGCATTCGCCGCCGCCAGCAGCACGGCGAGGATCAGGGACAGGACGATGGCGCGTACGGTCAATTGCGCCGGGTCGTGGGCGTTCGCATTCATGAGCAATCCCCCGTGCAGTCCGTTCTGGTTATTGCCAGCCGCACTGGCGGTGGCGATTCCGTTCCTCGAGCCATTCCATCAGCGGCTGGAAGTATTCCACGATCGCGCTCGCGTCCATCTGGCGCGTGCCGGTCAGCTTCTCGAGTGCGTCCTGCCAGGGCTGGCTGCGGCCGAGCGCGAGCATGTCCTGGTAGGCGCGGCCCGCTTCCTTGCTGCCGAAGATCGAGCATTCGTGCAGCGGGCCCTTGAAGCCGGCCTTCTCGCAAAGCGCGCGCTGGAACTGGAACTGCAGGACGAAAGAGAGGAAATAGCGCGTGTACGGCGTGTTGGCGGGGACGTGGAACTTCGCGCCCGGGTCGAAATCCGATTCGCTGCGCGGCACCGGCGAATCCACGCCCTGGTACTTGCGCCTGAGGTCCCACCAGGCCTCGTTGTACTTCTCCGGCGGGATCGCGCCCGAAAACACGCCCCAGCGCCACTGGTCGACGAGCTTGCCGAAAGGCAGGAAGGCGATCTTCTCGCTCGCGACCTTCATCTGGCGGTTGACCAACGCTTCGTGACTCGACTTCGCGCCCTTTGGCAGGAGCCCGATGCCGGCCAGGTAGTCCTCGGTCATCGACAGGTTGATGGTGTCGCCGATCGCTTCGTGAAAACCGTCATGCGCGCCCGACTGGTAAATGTACGGCTGCTTCAGGTAGCTCAGGTAGTAGTAGACGTGCCCGAGCTCGTGGTACAGCGTGTAGAGGTCTTCCTCGGTCGTCTGGGTACATAGCTTGATGCGCACATCGCCATTCGAGTCGAGGTTCCAGGCGCTGGCATAGCAGTCCACTTCGCGGTCTCTCGGCCGTGTCAGCATCGAGCGTTCCCAGAACGTCTCCGGCAACGCCGGGAATCCGAGCGACCGGTAGAATGATTCCGCCGAGCGCGTCATGCGCGTCGCGTCATAGCCCTGCTTCTTGATCTCTGCCGTCACGTTCAGGTCGGAGACGCCGGGATAGGGCTCGAGCAGGTCGTAGATGTTGTTCCACTGCTGGGCCCACATATTGCCGAACAGGTGCGCCGGCACCGGCTTTCCGTCCGGCACGAGTCCCTTGCCGTACTTCTGCTGGAGCCGGTCGCGCGCATAGCAATGCAGGCCGTCGTACAGCGGCTTTACCTGCGTCCACAGCCGCTCGGTCTCCGTCTCGAACTCCGCCGGACTCATGTCGTAGCCGGAACGCCAGAGCTCGCCGACGTCCTTGAAGCCAAGACCCACCGCCCCCTCATTGGCGAGTTCGACGAAGCGGCGGTAGTCCTTGCGTATCGGCTGCGCGATCGCATGCCAGCCGCGCCAGGCTTCGAGCAGCTGGTCCGGGTCGCGGTTCTTCGCGAGGATCTCCGCCAGTTGCTCGAAATTGCGACAGCTCTCGGGACCCTGCGGACAGTATTTGCCCTTGCTGTAGGTCGAGATCATCCGGGTTTCTATGTCGGCGAGTTCGGCGCGCTTTGCGGGATCGTCGGGAGCCGGCGCGTCGAGGCCCAGCTTCAGGAGCCCGATCGTGCGCGCCGCATTCGGCGAGACATCCTTGCCCCTGAAGACATCCGACTCCTTGATCAGGCGCGCATAGGCCTCCTGCTCGCGCGTGCTGGCATCGGCCGCAAGCGCCTCGGTATCCGGCGTGATGTAGGTCAGCTGCACCCAGCCGGCCATCGCGCTCTCGTGGCCGACTTTCCCGAGTTCTTCGTTGGCGCGGACGACAAATTCGTCGGCGGTTTCCCCGGGCTTCCCGGCGCCGCCGCAGGCGGCGAGGACACCGGCCAGGCAGAAAGGGACTGCGATGCGATACATGATCGCCCTCAACTCGTGACCTTTTCCGCGCCGTGCATCCAGCGAACGACGCGCCCGGAAATGGCCCACAGGACCCCGCTGAATGTGAGCAGTACGATCGCGAGCCCGCCGAAGACGCCGAGCAGGCCCGCGTGCTCCGTGCGCACGCCGAGGTCGGCGGCCAGGCTCACCATCCAGGGGTACTGGCCCATGTTCTCGGTGAACGCGCCGATGTAGCCGGCGAGGGTATTGCCGACGAAGTTGACCAGGAACCAGACGCCCATCATCAATGAGGCGAGCCGCAGCGGCGCAAGCTTGGTCACCATCGAGAGGCCCACCGGACTGATGCAGAGCTCGCCCGTGGTATGGAAGAGATAGGCGAGCACCAGCCAGATCATGCCGGCCTTCATGTCGACCGCGTGCTGCATCTCGAACACGGCGACCACCAGGAACACGAATCCGAGCGCGACCTGGGCGAGGCCGATGTACATCTTGACGGGCGTCGGGGGGTTGCGGCCGCCCGTCCCGAGCCGGTTCCACAGCACGGAGAACGGGATGCCGAGCAGCACGATGAACAGCGGATTCAGCGACTGGAACCAGCCGGTCGGCACCAGGAAAGACCCCGCCTGCCGGTCCGTGTACTTCTCGGCGAACAGGTTCATGAGGCCGCCGGCCTGCTCGAACGTCGCCCAGAAGATGACGACAAAAGTGAAGATCACGAAGATCACGCGCAGGCGGTCGCGCTCGACCTGGGTGAGCGGCTCCTTCTTCCCGCCCGCCAGCCTGAGCGAGCGGTGGGCGGCGGGCTCGCGCCCGACATTGCCGATGTAGCGCTGCGCGAATGCGAGCTGGATGACCACGGACAGCATCATGCCGATGCCAGCGGCCATGAATCCGACACGCCAGCCGTAGGCCGGGTCTTCGCCGAGCGTCGAGCAGACGAGCGGTGCGAGGAAGGCGCCGCTGTTGATGCCCATGTAGAAAATCGTGAATGCGCCGTCGCGGCGGGCGTCGCCCTGCGGGTAGAGATCGCCGACCATCGTCGAGATGTTTGGCTTGAAAAAGCCATTGCCGATGACCAGCAGCAGGAGCCCGACGTAGAAGCTCGTCGGGGTATCGGGAAACGCGATGCCGAGCGCACCGAGAGAGAAGGCGCCCGTCGTGCCCATGGCATCGAGCGGTGCCGCGAGCGCAAATTGTCCGGAGGCCATGACGAGGCCGCCGATGATCACGGACTTGCGCTGGCCGAGGAAGTTGTCGGCGAGCCAGCCGCCAAAAAGGGGCGTCAGGTAGACGAATCCCGTGTACCAGGCATAGAGCTTGAGCGCCTGCGGTTCCGCCCAGCCGAGTCCCGGATTCGCTGCGTGGGTGGCTGCCGCTGCGTACAGTACGAGCAACGCGCGCATCCCGTAGTAGCTGAAGCGCTCCCACATCTCCGTGACGAACAGGAGGAACAGCCCCTTCGGATGGCCGAGAAGATTCCCGGGCGGAATGTTGAGGTCATGACTCATGCGGCTCTACTCCGAGGTCGGGGGAGTCTCCGACATCTTGCGGTGCAACATCAAGCCGGGTCGTGCTCCGCATCGGGCGCCTTGTCGCGCACGAGCAGACGCGACATGAGGATTCCCGCTTCGTAGAGCGCGTACATGGGCAGCGCCATCATAGTCTGCGACACGGGATCCGGCGGCGTCAGGAATGCCGCGATGATGAAGATGGCGAGCAGCACGTAGCCGCGGTTCTTCGAGAGCGTCTCCCGCTTCACGAGTCCAGTGCGCACGAGCAGCACGGTCGCGACCGGGATCTCGAACGCGAGCCCGAAGGCGAAGAAGAGCAGCACTGCGAAGTCCATGTACTGCGTCATGTCGGCCATCATCTCGACGCCCTCCGGCGTGGTCATGACGAAGAACTGGAAAATGACGGGAAAGACGACGAAATACGAGAAGACGGAGCCGGCGTAGAAGAGCAGCACGCTCGACATGAACAGGGGCAGCGCGAAGCGCCGCTCGTGGCGATAGAGGCCGGGCGCGACGAAGGCCCAGACCTGGTAGAGGATCACCGGCATCGCGAGATAGATGGCCGCGAGCAACGCGAGCTTGAACGGCGTCATGAAGGGAGCGACGACCGAGGTCGCGATCAGGCGTGAGCCCACGGGCAGCTGGGCCCGGAGCGGCGCGGAAAGCCACGTGAAAATGTCGTTGGCAAAGTAGAGACAGGGCATCGCGATCACGAGTGTCGCGACGAGTGCACGCAGCAGCCGGTCGCGCAGTTCGAGCAGGTGCGAGAGCAGCGTGCTTTCGGCGAGCTGTTCCTCGCGCTCGTCCGAGTCGCTCATGACCGATGCTGCGTCTCGTCGGGCTTGCCGGCCTGCGGCTCAGGCGGTGCCGGCGACGGCGTGCCGGCGGCAGGCGTGCCCGGCGGGCGCCTCGGCCCCGCATCGAAGTCTTCCTTGGCGATGACCGTGACCTCTTCGTCGAGCTGCTGCCGGAGCTGACGCGCCATCGCCCGCGCGCGGCCGACCCAGCGGCCGACCTGGTTCGCAAGCTTCGGGAGTTTCTCGGGGCCCAGCACCAGCAATGCGATGCCGAGGATCACGATGATCTCGGTGAAGCCGACCTCGAACATCGAGCTTCAGGAATTCTTCGACGAATCGGCGCCGTCGCGCTCGCCCTTGCCCGAACTGAAGTCCGCGTCCGGGCGATCGTCCTGCGATATCTTCTTGTCGGATTCTTCGTCGTCGCCTTCGTTCATGGACTTCTTGAAGCCGCGTACCGCGGCGCCGAGATCCGAGCCGATATTGCGCAGCTTCTTCGCCCCGAAAATCAGGAGCGCGATCGCGAGGATGACCAGCAGTTCGCGAAAACCAATTCCCATGTCGATGACTCCGGGCCGCGCACCTGGCGGTATCGGATCATGATACGCCAATCTCCCCGGGACCTTGGTGAGGCAACACCCGGATCCAGAACGTCACCGGCCCGTCGTTCACGAGCGACACCCGCATATGGGCGCCGAATCGTCCCGATTGGGCGCCCGGAAGGCGTCTTTCGGCGCGCTTTGCCATATGTCCGAACAGGCGCGCGGCATCGGCGGGCGCCGCGGCCCGGCTGAATCCCGGCCGGAGTCCCTTGACCGTGTCGGCGGCGAGCGTGAATTGCGGGACCAGCAGCAGCGCGCCGCCGGCGTCGCCGACGGAAAGGTTCATGCGGCCTTCCCGGTCCGCAAACACCCGGTAGTTCACGACCCTATCGAGCAGGCGATCGGCGATCTCCTCGTCATCCCCGCGCTCGACGCCGACCAGCACCAGCAGGCCTGCGCCAATGCGCGCGATCTCGCGGCCCTCGACCTCGACCGCGGCGCTCTCCACCCGCTGCAGCAGGCCGATCATCGGCTGCGCGCCTCAATCCTTGTCCAGATGGAAGCGGTGCACGACGCGATGGACCACGGGCCCGAGCACGAGCGCGACCGTTGCGATGAAGACGAGCCCGGCGTAGAGCGCGAAGCATCCCGCGAAGAGCTTGCCGGCGTCCGTTGCGGGGATGTGGACCGGTCCCATGCCGCCGAGCAGCATGGCCGTGTCGAGGAAGGCATCGAGCGCCGTGAGCCGCTCGAAGTGCATGTAGCCGGCCATGCCGAGCGCGACCGAGCCGAGCAGCAACACGCAGGCGACGGCGACGTGGGCCAGCAGGCGGCGCAGGAAGTCAGAGCGGGGCAGCAACGGCTGCTTGCGGGTCTCGTACATGGCGTCAACCGATCCGGCTCACCATGATCAGGTCGCGCTGACTTTCCTCGCCCAGCATGAAGGGGTGCTCTCCCGCGAACTCGAACCCGAACTTGCGGTAAAAGGCGATCGCTTTCGGATTGTGCTCCCAAACGCCGAGCCAGAGGAGATCGCAGCCGGCGGCCCGGGCCGTGTCCTGGGCACCCCGCATCAGAGCCTGCGCGACGCCGCGGCCCTGCCATTGGCTCAGTACATAAATGCGGTTCAACTCGGCGGGCCGCAGTCCGGCGGCTCTCACGTGCGTGCTCGCCAGGCGAAGCTGCGAAAAGCCGACAAGCGTGCCTGACGATTCCGCGAGCGTCGTGACGAGACCCGGGTCCGCAATCTCGCCGGCCTGGACGCGCGGCCCGAAAGCCTTCGCACAATGCCGGTCCATGTTCGCGGGCGTATTGCGGGCGCCAAAGGTGTCCCGGAAGCTGCACTCGGCGAGCGTGGCGAGCTCCCGGGCATCGCCCGGGCCGGCGCGGCGCAGCGTGACCGGCATCGCTTAGCGCGTCCTGCGCAGGCGCTTCAGGAAGACCTCCATCTCCTTCGCCGCCTGGATGTCGCCGGCTTCCCGCGCTGCGGCGATCCCACGCTCATAAACGTCTGCCGCCCGCTCCGGAGAGCCCGCGCGCGCATGGGCCTCGCCGAGCGCCTTCCAGGCCGCGGAGTAACGCGGGTTCTGGTCCAGCGCCTGGCGCAGGTGGTCGACCGCGGTCACCAGGTCGCCGGTCTTGAGGCATTCCTGGCCGAGCGCGAAGCGCAGCAGCGGGGAATCCTGTCCGCGCTCGAGCATCAGTTCGAGGTTCCGGCGCAGCGCCAACTCAGCGTTCCCAGAATGCGGGCGTCAGCAGGATCACGAAGGTGAAGATCTCGAGCCGGCCGGCCAGCATGGCGATGATGCAGACCCACTTTGCCGAATCCGGAATGTCACGGAAGTGCGAAACCACGTCGCCGAGCCCGGGACCCGTGTTGTTGATCGTCGTCGCGATCGCCGTCCAGGCCGACACCTGGTCCATGCCGAACATCATCAGGAGGAACATGAGCGCCGCGAACACCAGGAAATAGATCGCGAAGAAGCCGGCGATCCCGTTGATGACCCGCTGCGGCACCGGCCGACCCGCGAGCTTGACGGGAATTTCGGCGCTCGGATGGACGAGCTGCTTCAGCTCCGCGACGCCCTGGCGGAAGACGATCAGCCAGCGGATCACCTTCATGCCGCCCGCCGTGGACCCGGCGCAGCCGCACACCAGGGTCAGCGCCATCAGGAGCACCGGCAATGCGCCGGGCCAGTGGGCGAACCCGGTCGTGAGCAGGCCCGTGCTGGTCTGCATCGACACGACCTGCAGGCTCGCGTTGCGAAGCGACGCGGCATAAGTCGGGTATTCGCCGTAGAGCCACAGGTAGACGGAAGTGAACGCGATGACGCTGGCCACGATCCAGAAATAGGCCTGGAATTCGGTATCCCGCCAGTAGACGGCGGGCTCGCGGCGGCGCAAGGCGGAGAAATGGAGCGCGAAATTCGCGCCGCCCATGAACATGAAGATCGTCGCGATGATCTCGATCCTGGGGTTGTCGAAATACCCGAGGCTCGCATCGTGCGTCGAAAACCCGCCGGTGGACAATGCGCTGAAGGCATGGGCGATCGCGTCGAAGCCGTCCATGCCGGCGAGCCAGAAGCTCACCGCGCAGGCGGCAGTCAGCAGCGCGTAGATCGTCCACAGCGCCTTCGCGGTCTGCGTGATGCGCGGAGTCAGCTTCTGGTCCTTCATCGGCCCCGGCGTCTCGGCCTTGTAGAGCGACATGCCCCCGATGCCGAGGATCGGCAGCACCGCGACCGCCAGCACGATGATCCCCATGCCGCCGAGCCACTGGATCTGCTGGCGGTAGTAGAGGATGGACTTGGGCAGGTCGTCGAGGCCCGTGATCACGGTCGCGCCGGACGTGGTGAAGCCGGATACCGCCTCGAATACGGATTCCGTGAACGAGAGCGTGGGCACGTCGCTGAGAAGGAAAGGCGTCGCGCCGGCAAAACCGAGGAAAATCCAGAACACGGCGGCGATCAGGAACCCGTCCCGCAGTCGCAGGTCGCGCCGGACCTTGCGCACGGGCAGCCACAGGAGCATGCCGGCCGCGGCAACGATGAGCAGAGCGTCGAGAAACGGCCGCCAGTGGCCGTCGGCCCAGGCGAGAGAGACGGCGAGCGGCACGAGCAGCGTCAGGCTGAACAGCATGAGCATCAGCCCGAGGATCCGCTGCACCATCGGGAGGTTCATGCGGGCGCGCCGGCCTGGAACAGCCGACCGACTTTCTCCACGTGACGGCGGTCATTCAGGAACAGGATGACGTGGTCCTCGGGCTCGATGACCGTGTCGTGATGGGCCATGATCACCTCCTGGCCGCGCACGATGGCGCCGATCGTCGTCCCCTCCGGCAGGTCGACCTGTTCAATGCGCTTGCCGGCGACGGGAGACTCGCGGCCGTCCGCGTGAACGATTGCCTCGATGGCTTCCGCCGCGCCCCGGCGCAGCGAGTGCACGCGCACCACGTCGCCGCGCCGCACGTGCTCGAGCAGGGCGCCAATGGTGATGGTCTGCGGCGATATCGCTATGTCTATGGGGCCGCCCTCCATGAGTTCCGCATAGGAGGGCTTGTTGATGAGTGCCATGACGCGGCGTGCGCCGAGGCGCTTCGCGAGCATCGCCGAGAGGATGTTCGCTTCCTCGGCATTCGTCACGGCGACGAACACGTCAGCGTCGTCGATGTTCTCCTCGAGCAGCAGGTTCTCGTCGGCCGCGTTGCCGGTGAGCACGAGCGTGTTGTGCAGCCGCTCCGCAGCGCGCCGCGCGCGCTCCGGGTTGCGCTCGATCAGCTTGACCTGGACCCGGCCCTCCAGCGCCTGCGCGAGGCGGAAGCCGATGTTGCCGGCGCCGGCAATCACGACGCGCCGGACGGTGGCCTCCTCCGTGCTGAGCTCCTTCATCATCGGGCGCATGTCCTCGCGCGCGGCGACGAAGAACACCTCGTCGTGCTCCTCGATCGTGGTGCCACCCTCGGGCTTGATGTTGCGGCCGTCGCGATAGATGGCGGCGACTCGGACTTCGCGATCCGGAATGTGTGCGCGCAGGTCCTGCAGCTGGTGGCCGACGAGCTTGCCGCCCTTCAGCGCACGCATGCCGACGAGCCGGACCCGACCGTCGGCGAATTCGAGCACCTGCAGCGCGCCCGGGTACCGGATCAGCCGCTCGACGTACTCGGTGACGAGCTGTTCCGGGCTGATCGCGAGGTCGACGGGAATCGCGTTCTCGCCGAAAAGCTCGGGCCGCCCGTAGTAGTCGCCGGAGCGGATGCGGGCGATCTTCGTCGGCGTGCGGAACAGGGACCAGGCGATCTGGCAGGCAACCATGTTGACCTCGTCGCTCGAAGTCAGCGCGACGAGCAGGTCGGCGCCCTGGCCGCCCGCGGCCAGCAGGGTCGCCGGCTGCGCGGCGTTGCCGGAGACGGTGCGGATGTCGAGGCGGTCCTGCAGCTCGCGCAGCACTTCGTCGCGCGTGTCGACGACGGTCACCTCGTTTGCCTGCTCGCGCGCGAGCTGGTGAGCCGCCGTACTCCCGACCTGGCCCGCACCCAGAATGATGATCTTCAAGTGACCTCCCTCATCGCGTCGCGGATTCTAGCGCATGACCTTCCACGAGCAGCCGCAACCCGCCGGGCGCGCGAGGTGGCGGGGTCTCGCGAGCGAGAACCCCGCCGGATCCCGCGCGCCCGGCACGATGTGCTGGATGCGGTGCGTCAGGAGATTTGCTCGAGGCGTGCCAGCTCGTACATGAGGATCTTCCGGCCGACTTCCTCGAAGTTGACGTGGACCTGGCGGCTCTCGCCCTGGCCCTCGAACCGGAGGATCGTGCCTTCGCCGAACTTCGGGTGGCGAACGCGCGCGCCGAGGCGCATCGGAAGGTCCTCGCCTGCGGTCGGCATTGCGCGCGAGCGGCGGCGCGCGACCCCGCCGGGCGCCGGCGCGGCCAGCGCGATGCGCCCGGAGACGTACAGCGGCCGGCTCACCGAGATGCGCGGCCGCACGTCCTCGAGCGCCTCCGGCGGGAGCTCGGACAGGAACCGCGAGGGGTCGCGGTATGAAGTGCGGCCGAAGATGCGCCGACTCTCCGCGTGCGTGAGGTAAAGGCGCTGCATCGCGCGCGTGATACCGACATAGCAGAGGCGGCGCTCCTCGGGCAGACGGTCGGCGTCGAATGCGGAATGCTCGGACGGGAACAGGCCCTCCTCGAGGCCGACGACGAACACGGTCGGGAACTCGAGCCCCTTGGCCGCATGCAGCGTCATGAGCTGCACGCAGTCCAGCCCCGTCGCGGCCTGGGTCTCGCCCGACTCGAGCGTCGCGTGCGCGAGGAAGGCGGCGAGCGGCGCGAGGCCGTCGTCGTTCTCCGGCTCGAAGCCCTCGGCGGCGTTGACGAGCTCGTCCAGGTTCTCGGTCCGCGCCTCCCCCTTGTGGTCCTTTTCGCGCGCGTGGTGGTCGCGGAGCCCGGAATGCCGGATCACGTGCTGCACCTGCTCGTGCAGCGGCAGCTCGGCGATCGCGGCCGCGAGGCGGTCAACCAGTGCAAAGAACCCGCGCAGCGCGCCGGCGGCGCGTGCGGGCAGGGCCGGTGCCAGTTCCTGTCCCGCCTTCCACAGGCTCCTGCCGTGGTCACGCGCGTCGTTGCGCAGGAGATCGAGCGTCGTGCCGCCGATTCCGCGCGCGGGCAGGTTGACGATGCGTTCGAAAGCGATGTCGTCGTCGCGCGACTGCGTGAGCCGCAGGTACGACAGCGCATCCTTGATTTCCGCACGCTCGAAAAACCGCAGGCCGCCGTACACACGGTAGGGAATTCGCGCGGCCATGAGCGCTTCCTCGAAAGCGCGCGACTGCGCGTTCGAGCGGTACAGCACGGCGGCGGCGGCGAGTGGTAGCCCGCGGCGCGCGTGCTCGCGGACGCGGTCGATGACGAAGTCGGCCTCGTCTCGCTCGTTGAAGGCCGCGTAGACGCGGATGGGCTCGCCGCCCTTGGCCGCGGTCCAGAGCTCCTTGCCCATGCGGTCGGTATTCTTTGCGATCACGGCGTTGGCGGCGCCCAGGATCACCGCGGTCGACCGGTAGTTCTGCTGGAGGCGGTAGACCGTAGCGCCGTATTCACGGCGGAAGTGCTGCATGTTCTCGACCCGCGCGCCGCGCCAGCGGTAGATCGACTGGTCGTCGTCGCCGACGACGAAGGGGGCGCCTCCCTTGCCCACGAGCTGCTTCAGCCAGTAGTACTGGATGCCGTTGGTGTCCTGGAACTCGTCGACGAGGATGTGCCGGAAGCGGTCCCGGTAGTAGTCGCCGAGGTTGGAAACGTCACGCAGGAGCTCGAAACTCCTCAGCAGCAGCTCGGCGAAGTCGACGACGCCCGCCTGTTCGCAGCGCGCCTCGTAGAGCGCAAAGAGCCGAATGAGCTGCCTGCGGGTCGGGTCGCCGCGGTCGGCGAGGTTCTTCGAGCGGCGGCCCTCGTCCTTGCTGGAGTTGATGAACCCCTGGACTTCGCGCGGGACCCAGCTCTGCTCGTCGAGCTCCTGCTCGCGGATGACCTTGCGCACCAGGCGGTGCTGGTCGTCCTCATCGAGGATCCGGAAGGACTGCGGCAGGCGCGCCTCTTTCCAGTGGCGCCGCAGCATGCGGTGCGAAAGGCCGTGAAAGGTGCCGATCCAGAGCGCGTCAGCCGGCATGCCGAGCAGCGACTCGATGCGGCCGCGCATCTCGGAAGCGGCCTTGTTGGTGAAAGTGACCGCCATCAGGCCGTGCGGCGAGACGCCGTGCTCGAGGATCAGCCAGGCGGCGCGGTGCGTCAGCACGCGCGTCTTGCCGCTGCCGGCGCCCGCCAGCACGAGGACTGGCCCGATGGGCGCCATCACGGCGGCGCGCTGTTCTTCGTTCAGCGACTGAAGCAGGTCATGGGTCGGCATGGGAGGGCGGATTCTAAACGGAATCGAAGGGGACGCACCCCTTCATATTCGTGAAGGGGACGGACCCCTTTGCGAATATGAAGGGGTGCGTCCCCTTCGATTCGCTTCGGTCAGCCCTCGCCCGCTTTTGCGAACTCGATGAGCGCGAGCACGAGCGCAATGACGACGGGCCCGAGGAACAGCCCGATCAGGCCGAAGGCCGCGAGGCCGCCCAGCACGCCGATGAAGACAGCGAGTGTCGGCAGCACCGTGCGGCCGGAGATCAAGAGCGGCTTCAGGAAGTTGTCGACGCTGCTCACGACCACTCCGAAGGCAAGCAGGATGCCGGCCTGCACGTAGGCGCCCTGGAACATCAGCATGCCGACGGCCGGCGCCCAGACGAGCGCGGTGCCGCCGAAAGGCACGACCGACAGGACTGCTCCGAGCACGCCAAATACGACCGGCGCCGGCAGGCCGACGACGCCGAAAGCGACGCCGAGCAGAAGTCCCTGGATCATGGCAGTGAGCACCGTGCCGCGCACCACCGCGCGCGTCACCGACGAGAGCCGCTCGGCCAGTTCCTCGCGCCTGTGCGGCTCGAGCGGAACAAGCGCGGCCCCGAGCCGGACGATCGGTATCCCGTCGCGAATTATGAAAAAGAGCACGAACAGCATCACCGTGAAGGAGAGCACTGTTCCGACCGCGCCGAGAAATGCGACCCCACCGAAAGTGGCGAGCTGCTCGAACAGGCGCCTGCTGCCCTCCACGAGCCAGGCCTGCACGTGGCTCGCGCTGATCTCGAGATTCCGGTCCAGCCAGTCCATCAGGCCGCCGACGACGGGCAGTTGGGTCAGGTCCTGGAAGCTGTGCGTCTGCTGCTGGCCGACCCAGTTCTGGAGCCGTCCCGCGAGGTCCGCCGCCTGCCTCGCAAACGCGAGCGCGAGCGCCGTCAGCGGGCCGAGGAAGAGGACCAGGACGAGCATCGTCAGGATGAAGGCCGAGATCGAATCTCGCCCGCGCAACCACCGCGCAAGCCGCGCCTGCGCCGGCTGCAGCAGGAAGCCGAGGAAGAGCGCCCAGGCAATCGGGCCGAGGAAGGGATCGATGATCCGGTACACGAGATAGGCGACGAGCGCGAGGCAGGAGACCCCGAGCAGGCGCTGGTAGAATCCGATGTTCTCGGCGGAGGCGTCCATGATCAGGCGGTCACAGGGCCGCGCGGATCCGCGCGGCATGCGCCGCGAGCACGGCGGAGTCGACCGGGTCGGCGGCGTGGATGCCGAGGTCCTTGCCCGTGTAGCGCGGGATCACGTGGAAATGCAGGTGAAACACGCTCTGGCCGGCCGCCGGCCCGTTCAGTTGCGCGATCATCACGCCGGGCGGCGAGAACGCCTTTTTGATCGCGCGCGCGACCCTCTGCGCCGTGCGGATCGCCGCCGCGACCGATTCGGGCGGCGTCGTGAAGACATCCTCGCCGGCCGCTTTCGGCACGACGAGGGTGTGGCCCTCGGCCTGCGGCATGATGTCCATGAACGCGATCGTGTCGGCGTCCTCATAGACCTTGTGGCAGGAAATCTCGCCGCGGATGATGCGCGCGAAGATGTTGTCCTTGTCGTAAGCCATTTCAGTTTTCCAGTTCGATCGAGATCACGCAGTGATCCGGCCAGCGGCCGCCCGCCGGATAATCCCGGGCCCGGTAGGACCCCGGAACGTACCGCTGCGCCAGCCGCCCGCCAAGAATAAGGTAGTCGATCGGCATGCGCTTGCCGTGGCCGTTGCCGCAGCCTACGGCTCCCCGCCCGGCGCCGGGATCGAGGAGATCGGCGCCCGCCGGATCGCCGTCGTCGATTTCGGGCCAGATCGCCACGATCGCGCCATTCACGTCCCGCGGGGACCTGCCCTCGCGATCGAAACGGCGATTGAAATCACCCACGACGCCGAAGGCTTCTCCCGCCCGCGCCCGGCGATCGATCCAGTCCTCGAGCACCGGCACCTGCCGCTGGAGCGTCCGGCAATCGGGACGCGCGTCGGTCAGGGGATCCCGGTTGCAGGCGGATTTCAGGTGCACCGCGAGCAGCCGCAGTTCGCCGGGCGTGCCGGGCTCGACCGTAAGGTCCGCGCCCCAGCGCACGTCGTTTTCGGGCAGGCCCAGCGCCCGCAAATCGCGGTTGCACCGGAACGCCAGGCCGCGCCGGATGGCAAAGCCGACATTCTGCACGTGGCGTCGCTTCGTGAAGCAGAACGCTCGGCCGGGGAAAATCGCCCGGGCGGCGTCTTCGCCATCGATTTCCTGGAGCGCGATCACGTCCGCGGACAGGCCATCGGCGAAGCCGCGGATCCGCCGCAGATCGTCCTCGCCCCAGCGCGATTTCGGTACGAGGTCACAGGGGATGGAGCGCTCGTCTCCCCGGGCGCGATGGCCGGGCCGGCCGCACGACGCCGCCAGCGCATCGAAGGTGGATGGCAGCATCATCCATTCGAGATTCCAGGTCGCGAGAGTCAGCCGCCCGGCGGCCGGAGCCGCGGCGGCGAACGAAAGGGCGAGGCAGGCGGCGATGAGCCGCATCACTTCGTGGGCTGGCGGCGATTGGCAACCAGGTCGGCGACAACCGCGGGATCGGCGAGGGTCGAGGTGTCGCCCAGGTGTTCGTGCTCGTCTCCCGCAATCTTTCGCAGGATGCGGCGCATGATCTTTCCCGAGCGCGTCTTCGGAAGGCCGGGCGCCCACTGGATGAAATCCGGGGTTGCGATCGGTCCGATCTCCTTGCGCACCCACTGCGCGAGCTCGGCGCGCAATGGCTCTGTCGGGCTCTCGCCTGTCTTCAAGGTCACGTAGGCATAGATCCCCTGGCCCTTGACCTCGTGAGGGCAGCCGACGACCGCGGCTTCGGCAACCTTCGGGTGGGCGACCAGCGCGCTTTCGACCTCGGCGGTGCCGATGCGATGACCGGATACGTTCATGACGTCGTCCACGCGGCCCGTGATCCACCAGTAGCCGTCCTCGTCGCGACGCGCGCCGTCGCCGGTGAAGTACTTGCCGCGGTAAGTCGTGAAGTAAGTGCTGATGAAGCGCTCGTGATCTCCGTAGACCGTGCGCATCTGCCCGGGCCAGCTGTCGAGCAGCACGAGATTGCCCTCGGCCGCGCCCTCGAGGAGTCGGCCTTCATTGTCGACGAGCGCAGGCCGCACGCCGGGCAGCGGCAGGGTGGCGGAGCCGGCCTTCAGCATCGTCGCGCCGGGCAGCGGCGATATCAGGATGCCGCCGGTCTCGGTCTGCCACCAGGTGTCGACGACCGGGCAGCGGCCGTCGCCGACGACGCGGTAATACCATTCCCAGGCTTCCGGATTGATCGGTTCGCCGACCGTGCCGAGCAGCCGCAGGCTCGCGCGCGAAGTGGCCTTGACCGGTGCGTCACCGTCGCGCATCAGCGCGCGGATCGCTGTCGGGGCCGTGTAGAAGATCGTGACCCCGTGCTTGTCGACGACACGCCAGAAGCGCGAGCTGTCCGGATGATTGGGCACGCCCTCGAACATCAGGCTGGTCGCGCCGTTGCTGAGCGGGCCATAGACAATGTAGCTGTGACCGGTGACCCAGCCGACATCCGCCGTGCACCAGTAGACGTCATCCTCGCGGTAGTCGAAAACGCAGGCGAACGTGAAGTTGACGTAAACAAGGTAGCCGCCGCAGCTGTGCAGCACGCCCTTCGGCTTGCCGGTCGAACCCGAGGTGTAGAGGATGAAGAGCGGGTCCTCGGCGTTCATCCGTTCGGGCTCGCAGACGGGGGACTCGGCGGCCAGCAGCTCTTCGTACCGGTGGTCGCGCCCGGCGACCCATTCCCCGCCCTGGCCCGCGCGGCGCACGACGACGACGCTCTCGACCGGCAGGCCGTGCGAGGCGATCGCCACGTCTACGTTCGCCTTGAGAGGAATCCGCTTGCCGCCCCGTACGCCCTCGTCGGCCGTGATCACGACCGTGGAGGCGCAGTCCTCGATTCGCCCGGCGAGTGACTCGGGAGAAAATCCGCCGAACACGACCGAATGGATCGCGCCGACGCGCGCGCAGGCGAGCATCGCGACCGCAGCCTCCGGAATCATGGGCATGTAGATGGTGACGCGGTCGCCTTTCTTCACGCCCAGCCGCCGCAGCGCATTGCCGAAGCGACACACCTCGTCGTGGAGCTCACGGTAGGTGACGCGTCGCGAGACGGAAGGATCGTCGCCCTCGAACAGGAGGGCTGTCTTGCCGGCGCGCTTCGCGAGCTGCCGGTCGAGGCAGTTGACGGTGACGTTGAGCTCGCCGTCCTCGTACCAGCGGATCCGGAAATCCGCCGGTTCATAGGAAACGCTCTTGATGCGCGTGGGCGGGCGCATCCAGTCGATGCGCTTCGCGATCCCGGCCCAGAACCCTTCGGGGTCGCGGACCGACGCCTCGTACATCGCCCGGTAGTCCGCGTCCTTGACGACCGCGCGCGCCGCGAAGTCGCCGGGCACCGGATGCTTGTGGACGATCACAGGTCGGCCGCCCTGAACGTGTCGCAGGCGTCGATGGAACCCGTCCTGAAGCCCGCGGTGAACCAGCGCATGCGTTGCCCGGAGCTGCCGTGCGTGAACGAGTCCGGCACGACTGCGCGACCGGCGCTGCGCTGCAGCTTGTCGTCGCCGACGGCACTGGCGGCGCCCAGGGCCTCTTCCGCGTCGCCCGTCTCCAGGATGCCCGCGTACTTGTCCGCGTGCTGCGCCCAGATGCCGGCATAGCAGTCTGCCTGCAGCTCGAGCCGCACCGAGAGCTGGTTTGCCTCGATCCCGTCCACGCGCTGCCGCAGCTCGCTGATTCGGTCGGAGACGCCAGTCAGTTTCTGCACGTGGTGGCCCACCTCGTGAGCGATGACGTACGCACGCGCAAAGTCGCCGCGGGCACCGAGCTGGGTCTGCAGCTGGTCGAAGAAGCCGAGGTCGATGTAAAGCTTCTCGTCGGCCGGACAGTAGAAGGGGCCGACCGCGGACTGCGCGAGGCCGCAACCGGATTCCACCGCGCCGTTGAACAGGACGAGAGACGGCTCGCGGTATTCCCCACCGAGGTCGCTGAAGATCGCGTTCCAGGTGTCCTCGGTCTCGGCCAGCACGACGGCCGTCTGCTGCCGCCATTCGGCCTCGTTCGGCGATTCCGCATAGGGCTCGTCCGTCGTCTCGACCGGCGCGTTGCCGACGCCCTGGAGGATCGCCGTCGGGTCGCCACCCAGGAGCATGATGACGAGCACGACGGCGACCGTGCCGATGCCGCCGCCGACGAGGCCTCCGCGGCTGATGCGCAAGCCGCGCCGGTCTTCGATGTTCTCGCTCTGCCTGCGCCCCTGCCAACGCATGATGGTGTCCCCTTCGGCTATATCAGCGCGTATTCCCTGGCGAGCAGCCAGGTGAGCGTGATCCACATCAGGATCGCAAGCGGCAGGCCGGCCCGCACGAAATCCCTGAAGTGATACCCGCCGGCAGACATGACGAGAAGATTGGTCTGGTATCCCATCGGGGTCGCATAACTGATGTTGCAGCCGAATAGTACAGCGAGCACGAATGGTCTTGGGTCCGAGCCGAGCGCAGTGGCCATGGCGATCGCCACCGGCGTGCCGATGATCGCGGCCGCGTTATTTGAAACGAAGTTAGTGACTATCGCCATCAGCAGCATCAGCGCGGTAATCATGGCGGCCGGCGGGATGACCTCCCCCAGGGCCGCGAGGCCGTAGCCGGCGCCGGCAATCAGGCCGGTCGCCGTCAGCGCCTCGCCGAGCGCAAGGCTGGCGACCACGATCATGACGACCTTGGACGACAGCGCGTCGGTCGCTTCCTGCCAGCGCAGGCAGCCGGTCAGCAGCATTGCCGCGACGCCGACGGCCGAAGCCAGCACCATGGGCAGCAGCTTGAGCGCCGCCATCGCGATGACGCCCCCAAGGATCGCAAGCGCGAGCGGCGCACGCCGCGTGTGCGGCAATTCCATCGTGGCATCGAGGATCAGCACGCCGGGTACGGCGCGCAGGCGTGCGATGCCCTCCTTGGGGCCGCGCAGCAGCAAGACGTCGCCCGGGCGCAGCAGGGCGCTTCCCGGATCCAGCGCAAGCACATTGCCCGGACGGTGAAGCCCGATCACCACGAGGCCGTGTTCTTCCCCGAAACGGCCTGCGGCATGCGTGGTTCCGCCGAGATCGGAGTCGGAGGCAATCAGGGCCTGCGCCAGGGTCTGGCCCGAGGGCGTGGGAATGCCCGGGTCTTCGTCCGGATCGAGCGAGGCCCCGAGGACCGCGGCGTACTCGCGCAAGTCCTCCGGAGAGCCGTCGGCGAGCAGGCGGTCGCCGGCCTTCAGGTCCAGCGTCGGCAGCCGCGTCATTTCGATCCCGTCGCGCAGGATGGCGCGGGGCTTCAGTCCCGGCAGCTTGCCGAGCGCTTCGCGCAGCTCGCGGCCCGCCGCGAACCCGGGCTCGCGCAATACCAGCGCTGCGCTGAAGACCAGCGGCTCGCCGCGCGGCTCGCCGCCGGTATCGTGGGGCAGCAGGCGCGGCACGACGAACCACAGGTACGGCAGGGCGACGGCCGCGGCGATCGCCACGATCGGCGCGAAATCGAACAGGCCAAACGCCGGCACGCCGTTCTTTTCGGCGATGCCGACGACCAGGAGGTTGGTCGAGGTGCCGATCGTCGTCGCCATGCCCCCGATCAGCACCGCGTAATTCATGGGCAGCAGCGTGCGGGTCGCGCTCGTGCCGGTGCGCGAGGCGACGGCAACCAGCACCGGCATCATCAGAACGACGATCGGCGTGTCGTTCATGACGCCGCTCGCCAGCATGCAGAAAATCAGCATCAGCAGGAATGCAAGCGAGGGCGCAAACGTCCAGACGCGCGCAAGGCGGCGCACGATCGGCTCGAGGGCCCCGGTGGCAACCAGGCCGCGCCCGAGCACCATCAGGAAGCAGATCGTCACGAGCGCTGTGTTGCCGAATCCGGCGAGGAACTGCTCGGGCCCGAGCGGCAGCTCGCTCCGGTCATACGGGAAGATGCCGAACAGGAGCATCAGCGCGAGCAGCGCGAGCAGCGCGGTGCTCTGCACCGGCAGCTGCTCCTTTGCGAACAGGTAGAAGGTGCCGAACGTGATGGCAAGCACCGCGCCCGCGTGCCAGTCGATCAGCTCGATGAACCCGAGATCCATCGGATCCAGTCTACTTCATGTGCACGTCGCGCTGCGGATACGGGATGGTGATGCCGGCCTCGCTGAAAAGGTCCCAGATGGCGAGATGCAGGTCCGAGCGCACGTTGTTGATCCCGCCTTCCGGATCGCGGATCCAGAAGCGCAGCTCGAGCGTGATCCCGTTGTCGGCGAAGCTCATGACGCGGCTGGCAGGCGCCGGGTCCTTCAGCACGCGCGGATGGCCGGTCGCCGCCTTCAACAGCAGGCTGAGCGCCTCGCGCGGGTTGTCCCGGTAGCTGATCTGCACCGGCAGCTTGAGCCGCACCGCGCGGTCGCTGTAACTCCAGTTCACGACTTCCGCGCTGATGACGTTCTCGTTCGGTATCAGCGTGTCCACCCCGTCGCGGTCGCGCACGACCATGTATCGCGCGCGCAGTTCCTTGACGACGCCGAAGCGCGTGCCGATCGTGATGACATCGCCCTGGCGTATCGAACGGTCGCCGACCAGGATGAAGCCGCTGACGAAGTTGGCGGCGATGCGCTGCAGGCCGAAACCCAGCCCGATGCCCAGCGCGCCGCCGAATACCGTGAGGCCGGCGAGGTCGATGCCGACGGCGTTCAGCCCGAGCAGGCCCGCCATGAGGAGCAGGAACAGGCGCACGAACTTGGCGATGCCGACCCTGAGGCCGATCGACAGGCCCGCCGATGCCATCAGGGTGCGGGTGGCAATCGTCCCCAGCCAGGCACCCGCCAGCAGGAAGACCGCCAACGTCACGGTCGTGCGCAGCGCGTCGAGCAGGGAGAAACCCTTGCTGCCGAGCGGCAGCGCGATGGAGTCGAGCGCGACCGCGACCGGCTCGATCCATCCGAGCAGGTACATCGCGACGAGGAGCCAGGCCGTCCAGGCGACCAGTTGAACCGATGCGGCGAGCAGCGGTCCCGGGTTGAGCACGCGCTTCAGGATCCCGATCAGGAGTCGGATGGCCGACAGCGCCAGCGCGAGCAGCGCCGCATTCCAGGCGATCCCATGCGGCAGGCCGAGTCTCTGCAGGATCGCCGCGGCCATCGTGCAAATCAGCCCGAACAGCGTCAGGAACGCGATCCGCGGCGCAAGCGACGTGGCTGCCCTGACGGTGGGCAGCGAAGCGGCCTTGCCGGCGTCGAACATCCGGGTGAGGGCACGGGCGAGCAGCCAGGCAAGCACGGCGGCGACCAGGATGACGCCCAGTTGCCACCAGTAGTCCAACTGCTGCAGCCGCGCGAGCGTCGGCGCAAACAGGCCGGCAGTGGGGTCGTGCCTCTCAATCATCGGAATTGCACTCAACGCTCAAGGGCACCATACCGCGACGCTGCCCGCGAGGCGAATCCTCGAGTGACCGGTCCCCCGCGAACGGCCAGCCCCGGCTCAGCCGAATCCACGCGGCAGGTAGTGATCGGCCAGCAGTGCCGCGAACAGCAGCGCGAGATAGTTGATCGAGAAGCGGAATACGCGCATCGGCAGGTCGGCGCGGTCCGATTGCCTGAGCTGCCAGGCCTGGCGCAGGAAAATCCCGTCGAGGACCAGCGCGGCGACGAGATAGGGCCAGCCCGCCATGCCTGTCACGAACGGCAGCACGGTAATGACGGCGAGCAGCACCGTGTAATACCAGATGAACTGCTTGGTGTAGGCGACGCCGTGCGTGACGGGCAGCATCGGGATGCCGACCCGGGCGTATTCCTCGCGCCGCGCGATGGCCAGCGCCCAGAAATGCGGCGGCGTCCACGCGAAGATGACGAGGAAGAGCAGCAGGGCGTCCGGGCTGGCGCTGCCGGTCACGGCGGTCCAGCCGAGCACGGGCGGAGCCGCCCCCGCCGCGCCACCGATCACGATGTTCTGCGGCGTCGCGCGCTTGAGCCATACGGTGTAGACGATGGCGTAACCGATGATCGAAAGGAATGTCAGCACGGCGGTCAGCGCATTGACGAGCAGCGCGAGGATCAGCATGGAGCCCGCTCCCAGCACGAAGGCGAATGAAAGCGCATAGGCCTCCGACACCGTGCCGCGCGGCAGCGGCCGCATACGGGTCCGCGCCATCTCGGCGTCGATGCGCGCGTCCAGGACGTGGTTGATGGCGGCGGCGGAGGATGCCGCGAGCGCGATGCCGATCGTTCCCCAGACCAGGGCGGCCGCCGGCGGGAATCCGGGCACGGCCAGGAACATGCCCACGATCGCGGTGAACATGATGAGTGAAACGACCTTCGGCTTGGTCAGCGCAAAATAATCGCGCGCCCGGGAGCAGGCCCTCCCTTCGGCCGCGGCGGCTTGAATGTCCCTGACCGTCATGAGGCCGGAAATGCTATCACGCGACCTCTGAAGGGGACGCACCCCTTCATATTCGCGAAGGGGACGCGCCCCTTCACGGGACGGGCCGGAGACCGGTATGGGCCGCCGCGCGTTGCACGACGTATTCACAAAGCCCGCGCAGGAAGCCGGAGAAAACCCGCACGCGGGCGAGACGCTGGGCGGCCTGCGTATGGACAATCGAAAACGGCGGCCCCAGCCGAATGTGTTCCGCGAGGACAGTCGTCAGGCGACCGTCCACGAGCTCGCGCGCCGCAAGCAGGTCCATGGTCTGGGTGATGCCGACGCCGTTCGCGGCGGCGAGCATGACCGCCTCGGCCTCGTTGACCGTCACGCGAAATTGCGGCTTGAAAGGCGGCACGGGATCCTGCTTGAAGAGCCACTGCCGCGGATGCGTGCCGCCGGGCGGAATCGATCCGATCAGCACGTGATCGGCAAGCTCATCGATCGTCTGCGGGCGTCCGTAGCGCTCGAGATAGACGGGCGATGCGCAGGTGATCCAGCGGGACCCGGAGATCCTGAGTGCCACCAGGTTGGGATCGGTGACGGTGCCGGCGCGCACGGCGAGGTCGACGCCTTCCCGCGCCAAATCGGCCGCACGCTCGTTGAATCGAAGCTCGAGTTCGATTCCCGGATAACGGGCCAGAAAGTCGGGCAGCGCCGGCAGCAGGATATGCCGGCCGAATGAGCCGGGTACGTCCACGCAGAGTCGGCCTGTCGGTTGCTCTTTGCTCCGCTTCAGCGTTTCTTCCGCGGCCGCGAGTTCGGCAAAGACCCGCCGGCAATGATCGAGATAGTCGGCCCCGGCCGGCGTCACGGCCACTTTGCGTGTGGTGCGGTTGAGGAGCCGGAGGCCAAAGCGCCGCTCGAGGCGCTGCACATGCGTCGTGACCATCGCCCGCGAAATGCCGAGTTCGTCGGCTGCACGCGTAAAGGAGCCAAGTTCGGCGACCCGGCTGAAAGCGCGCATGGCCTGGAAATCTTCCAAGGCCAGATTAGATCATATTATTGAATAATTAAGTCAATATTGAGTGGTTTATAGGAACAATACTGTGGGGTACCTTCTCTCTCGCACTCAGCAGGAGAGCCGCGATGTTCCTCTTCAGTCGTTCCAGCCTTTCGGTTTGCCTGGCGCTCGTGATCGCCGGCCTGCCGGTCCTGTTCCAGTACCTTTGAAGGCCTACCGGAATGTCGGCCGATAACGGCCGACTTCCGAGCGCGGACTGAGCGCTCGCAACAGAGCGACCGTCGCGAGCACGAGAATTGCCGCACCGGCGTTATGGGCCGTGCCGAGCCACAGCGGCCAGCCCTTCCAGACCAGGTTCATCCCGATGACGATTTGCAGCACGACGGCGAACGCCACCGTGATCGCAGCGGCGCGTGCCTCGCCGCTCTGGGCACGTCGCAGCGCGCCGGCCACGACGAACGCGAGCACGATGGCCGTGACATAGGCTCCGAGACGATGCGAATAATGAATGGCGACGCGCGCTGGCGCATCGAGCACACCGCCCTCATAGTCAATTCCCAGGCCGCGCCAGAGGATAAATGCGTTTCGGAAGTCCATAGACGGCCAGAATGAGCCCTGGCAGGTCGGGAAATCGGGGCAGGCGGCCGCGGCGTAGTTCGTGCTGGTCCAGCCGCCGAGCGAAATCTGCACGATGAGCACCGCCAGCCCGACGAACGCGAGGCGGCGCACCGGTCGTTCCGCAGCTTTCAGCTCCCTTCGATGCACAGGCAGGGCGAGCCACCAGAGCAGAGCCAGCGTCGTCAGCCCGCCCAGGAGATGCAGCGTGACGACCAGCGGCTTCAGCAGCAACGTGACCGTCCACATGCCGAGCAGGGCCTGCATGACGAGCAGGCCAACGATTGCCCAGGGCAGGACGCGGGGCTGGGCCGGGTCGCGCCGGTTCACGACGGAAAACATGGCGAGCCCCAGCACGAGGAGCCCGAGCAGCCCGACGATGTAGCGATGGACCATCTCGTTGATGGCTTTCTGGTAGTCGAAAGGACGCGCCGGATTCACGGCATTGATCTCGTCGATGCGCTCGGCCGCCTGGGCCGGATGGATGTGGCCGTAGCATCCAGGCCAGTCCGGGCAGCCGAGACCGGCATCGGTCAGGCGAACCCAGGCGCCGACCACGACGACGACCGCGCAAAGCAGCGTCGCGGCGAGCGCCGCGCGGCGAAACCACATCATGTTGCGTGTTTCCGGCATGCGATCTCCCGCGCGTTCCGGCGCCAGCTCTCGGCACCGCGCATGTCCAGCGGCCCGCGATCAGGCCGGCTGCATGCCTACCCGATGTTCGACAATCGAAGCAATCGTTCCAGGTCCGCGAGCAGTCCGTGCGCCGAGCCCGACGCAGGGTAACTCATCATCAGGTTGCCATGCGGGTCCACGATATAAATGCCCAGGCCGCCGCCCGCGGCCGGCGGAAACTGCGCGCGAATCGCGTCACCGGCAGGGCCGCTCGCGGCGAGCACCAGGAGATCCGCGTCACGGGACGCGAACTCGATGGACGCGCACTGGCCCGCGTGCAGCAGCACGCGCTGCACCCGCGGCGCGTCCTTGGCGAGCGCGAGACGGACGCGCAAGAGTTCCTCGAGAGTCGCTCGGGTCCGTTCGTCGCAGGCCGGTCCGGCAGGGTGGACGAGGGACCAGTGGCCGCGGAAAACATCCACGGGCGCGGGCCGGCCGTCAGGCAGCGCGAGGCCGGCCGGCGCGAGCGGCCGCGGCGGGTCCATCAGTTCCCCGTGGGCTTCGGCGGCGGGCCGCCAGCTGGTCCAGAAATACAGAATAAACGCCATCGCGACCGGGACGATGAAGAGGGCGGCAACGACCAGCAGCTGGCGCCGGCCCAGGCGTCGCGCGTCGTCGGCAGCGGTCACGAGGATTCGCCCGGATTCCTGAAGCTGAGCACGAACCAGATCGCCCCCGCGAGGGTTGCGAATGCGAACCACTGCACGGCATAGCCGAGATGACGGTCGGCCGGCGTGCCGGTCACCGTCCAGGCACGGACATAGCCATCCGGCACCGCCGGATCGAGCAGCACCTGGCGCGGGGCCAGCTCGCGATCGAGCGCGGCCGACAATTCCTCCATGCGCGGGTATTGGACGAGCCGCGGCCAGCCGCTGGCGGGCGGCGCTTTCAGCCAGATACCCGGTCGCGGGAGTTCGTCGATGCGACCGACAACCGTGCGCCTGTCGCCGTCGACGGCGATTTCGGGCAGGTCCTGGCGTGTGGCGCCGAATGGCAGCCAGCCGCGGTTGACGATCACGACGCTGCCATTGTCGAGGATGAAAGGCGTCAGCACTTCCACGCCGGCAACGCTTTCGTGGCTGCGGTTGTCGAGCAGGAACTGATGCTCCGGGTCGTAGTGCCCGCGCAGGCTCACGCGCTGATAACGGGGCGCACCGGGCGGCAGCAACCGCCACTCGAGCGGCGGCCCGGATGCCGTCATGCCGGCGGCCAGCACGCGCTTTTCTTCGGCGCGCCCGAGCTGCCAGACGCCGAGCGCGACGAACAGGAGCACCGCCGCCGCAGTCGCCAGGGACGGCAGCCAGCGGGGGGAAAAACGCGACGATCGGACGCGCTTCAGCACCGGGATATACTCGCCCATCCGAATCGACGGGACCGACCAATGTCTGGCGTGAAGTGGCTGGTACTACTCATCTTTTTCGCTATCGTGCTGAGCCTGGCCTCGGCCATGCTGCACCTGGTGCACGACTACAAGGGCGAATCGCGGCGGATGGTTCGCGCGCTCTCGATCCGCATTGGCCTCTCGATCCTCCTCTTTGTCGTGCTGTGGTGGACCTGGAAGATGGGCTGGATCGAGCCGCACGGCGTCGGCAGCTGATCGCGCAGGTCAGCCCGAGGTCTCCGCGCGCGCGCGGATCGACGGCAAGTTGCGCCAGCTTCCACCGACGTCCATTTCGAAACCGAATACGAAACGGTCCGGCACCCGAAAGCCGGTAAAATCCGCCGCCTGCACCTCACCGGCGGAGACGATCTCGTCCGAACGCGGGACATTCCGGGTCATGGGCGAATCCTACGTGTTTTCCGTCGAAGGGGACGCACCCCTTCATATTCGCGAAGGGGACGCACCCCTTCACGAATGCTGCATCGTGCGACGAAGCGGACGAGGGTCGCGCCGGGGCGTGGCCGGCGGCAACCCGGTGGCCATGCACCGTTCCTAGAATGAGCCTGGAAAGGGCGCCGCAACCCTATCCGCCGTCGCCGCATCTATTCCGGTGCAGGGAGGCCCGCGTGAACCTGACCGAAAGATCGCTGAAGAGCCCGATCGGCGTCGCCGTCGGCGTCGGACTCATCGTCGTCCTCGGAATCGTGGCGCTCGTCCGCCTCCCGGTCCAGCTCTTTCCCGACATCGAAGAGCCGGTCGTCACGATCTTCACGGGCTGGCGCGCCGCGGCGCCGGCCGAGGTCGAATCCGAACTGCTGGAACCGCAGGAACAGGCGCTGCGGGGGCTGGCGGGTCTCAAGCAGATCCAGTCCTTCGCGGGCGCGGGCGGTGCATTCATCAATCTCGAGTTCGCGATCGGCACCGACATGGGCCGTACGCTCATCGACGTCATCGCGCGCATGAACCAGCTGCCGCCGCCGCCTCGCGATGCCGATGCCCCGCGGATATCGCTCGGCCAGGACGGCGGCAATGGCCCGAACGAGACACTGTCCTGGTTCTTCGTGCAGTTGAAGCCCGGGACGCCGGGACCGGTCGAGAATTACCGCCGCGAAGTGGAGGATCTGCTGCGCGCGCGCATCGAATCGATACCCGGTGTCGGCACCGTCAACGTGAATGCCGGTGCGCCGGACGAGCTTCGCATCGAGTTCGATCCATACCGTGCGGCGGAACTCGGCATACCCATCCCCGACATCGTCGCGGTGGCCGGCAGCGCGAACGACGTTTCCGGCGGCTTCGCCGAGCTGGGCCGCCGGCAATACACGCTGCGCTTCGCCGGCCGTTACAGCCCGGCGGATCTGGGCGAGCTGGTGCTCGACTGGCGCGATGGCCGCCCGGTCCGGCTTGCGGACGTCGCGACCATTTCGGTGGAGCGTGGGGACCGCAACTCGCTCGCCGTGCAGAACAACAACGCCGCGATCGCGATCCAGATCATCAAGGAGTCGGGCGCCGATGTGCTGGCGACGCTGAATGCGGTCAAGGCGGAGGTCGCCCGGCTGCGCGAGGGGCCGCTTGCGGACATGGGGCTCGCAATCGAGCAGTCCTTCGACCCGTCCGTCTTCATCAACCGCGCGATCGGCATGGTCACCGGCAACCTGCTGGCCGGCGTGCTGTTGGCCGTCGCCGTGCTGTGGCTGTTCCTGCGGCAGTTCCGGGCGACTCTGCTCGTGGGCCTCGCAATCCCCGTCTGCCTGCTGACCACGGTCGTCGTGCTTTTCCTCACCGGGCATTCGCTCAATGTCATTTCGATCGCAGGTATCGCGTTCGCGGTCGGCATGACGCTTGACGCATCCATCGTGGTGCTGGAGAGCATCGTCTCGCGCCGGGAGCAGGGGCTTTCGCCGGGGCGGGCTGCGCTCGAGGGCGCGCGGCACGTGTGGCCGGCGCTGGTCGCCTCGACCGCGACCACGGTCATCGTGTTCCTGCCGGTCATCTTCATGAAGAACACCGAGGGCCAGCTGTTCGCCGACCTCGCGCTGACAATCGCGGTTGCGGTCGGCGTGTCGCTCGTCATGGCCATGACGGTGCTGCCGGTGGCAGCTTCGCGCTGGCTCGGGCCGGCTGGGCGCGCAATCGAGGGCGGGGCCTGGCGGACGCGGATCGGGGACCGCGTCGTCGCGATGACGGACTCGCCCCGGATGCGGTGGGCCCTGATCGGCGCGTTGCTGGGGCTGCCCGTGCTGCTGACCTGGCTGTTGCTCCCGCCGATCGATTACCTGCCGCCGGTCAAGCGCGACGCGATCGACGGATTCTTCCAGTTTCCGCCGGGCATGAACGTCGACGCCATCGATCACGAGGTCGTGCAGCCGATGGTGCGCCGTCTAGAGCCCTACATGGCGGGCGAGGCAGAGCCGGCGCTCAAGAACTACTACATCCTGATCTTCCCGGGCGGCGGCACGATCGGGGTTCGGCCGCTCGACAACTCGAGGATCGGGGAGCTCGACCGCCTGGTCAGGGAGGAAATCACCGCGGGATTCCCGGATCTCGAGGTGTTCTCCCAGCAGGGCAACCTGTTCGGCGGCTTCGGCGACGGCCGCAACATCGAGGTGCGCCTGCAGTCCGCCGACTTCAATGGCCTGCTGCAGGCGGCACGCTCCGCCCAGGACGTGATTACGCAGAAGCTCCCGGGCGCGCAGGTGAGGTCATTCCAGGACCTGGAACTTTCCGAGCCGGAATTGCGCCTGGTGCCGAATGACCGGCGCATCAGCGAGTCGGGCTGGACGCGCGCGAATGTCGCGTCCGTCGTGCGCTCGCTCGGCGACGGCATCTGGGTCGGCGAGCATTTCGACGGCGAGCGCCGGCTCGACATGATCCTGCGCGCCAAGGGCTGGGAAAGCACCGACGCGCTCGCGGCCATCCCCGTCGCGACGCCCACCGGCGGCGTCGTCCGGCTCGGCGAGCTGGTCACGGTCGAGCCGACGGTCGGGACGACCGGCCTGCGGCGCGTCGACGGGCGCCGCACAATCGGCCTGAACGTCATCGCGCCCCCCGGCATGTCGCTGCAACAGACCATGGACCTGATCGAGCGTGACGTGGGGCCCGCGATCCAGCCGCTCCTGCCCCCGGACGGCGGCATTCGATACGCCGGGGACGCCGGCAGCCTCGAGACCGCACTTTCCGACATGCGAGGCAACATCGGCCTCGCCCTGCTCGTGCTGTTCCTGCTGATGGCGGCGCTGTTCCGCTCCGTCGGGGACAGTGCGCTCGTGATGCTGACGGTCCCGCTCGCCAGTTTCGGCGGCGTGATGGCGATCCGGCTGCTCAACCTGTTCACACCGCAGACGCTCGACCTGCTGACGATGGTCGGTTTCATCATCCTGATGGGCATTGTCGTGAACAACGCGATCCTGCTCGTCGACCGCACGCGCGGCGGCGAGCGCGAGGGCCTCGATCGGCGCTCCGCCGTGCGTGCGGCGCTCGCGGAGCGCACACGCCCGATCCTCGCGACGTCCCTGACGACACTCTTCGGCCTGCTGCCGCTCGTCATCGTGCCGGGTCCCGGTGCGGCGCTCTACCGGGGCCTCGCGACGGTCATCGCCGGCGGGATGATCGTCAACACCGTGTTCATGCTCGTATTGCTGCCCGCGATGCTGCGCCTCGGCGAGTCCGTTGCGCAGGGCGCTGCGGCATCGCGACCGATACAGGAAGGCGCGGGATGATCTCCATGGCCCGTTCCATGGCATGGCGCGCGGCGACGGCCGCGCTGGCCGCATCCTCCCTGACGGCCAGCGCGGCCCTGGCGCAGGACCAGGCGCCGCCCCCGGCCCCGGTTACCGTCGCGCCCGTAGTCAAGGGCAGCGTCGCCTCGACCGTCACGGCCACAGGAACCGTCGTAAGCCGCAACGATGCCCGCCTGGCGGCGGAAGTGACCGGTCGCCTTGACTGGGTCGCCGAGCCGGGCGCGAAAGCCGCGAAAGGCGCGCCGCTCGCGCGCGTCGATGCCCGGGCGCTTGAGCTGCAGCTGCGTGAAAACGATGCGCAGACCTCACGCCTCGCCGCGAACGCGGCGCTGCTCGACACGCAGCTCGCGCGGCTCAATGCGCTGCCGGAGGGAATCGCCTCCAAAAGCCAGATCGACGAAGCCGCCGCGCGCCTCGCGATGGCGCGTCACGAGCTTGAGCAGGCACGCGCGACGCGGGACAGCACGCAGCACCTGATTTCGCGGGCCGTGATCCGTGCGCCGTTCCCCGGCTACGTGGCTGAACGCATCCACCAGCTCGGCGAATTCGTCGGCGCCGGCACGGAGGTGCTGCGGCTCACCGACACCGAGAATGTCGAAGTCGTGGCCCGTGCTCCGGTCGCCGACGCGGGGCACCTCGCGGCCGGTCAGCCTGTCACGGTGCGCGGGGCTTCCCGGCAAGAGGAGAGCCGTATCCGCGCGATTGTGCCCGTGGGCGACGAGCGCTCGCGCATGATCGAGGTGCGGGTGGCGATGAACGGAACCGGCTGGCCCATCGGCTCCGCCGTGCGGGTGGACTTGCCGGCCGCACGGCAGGACGCGGGTCTGATGGTGCCGCGCGACGCCGTCATCGTACGCGCGGACGGCGCGCACGTGTTCCGCGTGGGCAAGGGCGACGTCGCCGAACGCGTGGCCGTGCGCGTGGGCCATGGCGATGCGGAGCAAGTCGAGGTCACCGGCGCGCTCGCGGCAGGCGACCGGGTCGTCGTGAGGGGTGGCGAGCGCCTGCGGGCGGGACAGCCGGTGAAGATCGCCGCGGGCGCCGGTACCCGGTCTGCAGCCGCGTCGGCCGCGCCGCGCAGCTGAGAATTAAAGGGGAGAACTGAAGGGGACGCACCCCTTCACGAATATGAAGGGGTGCGTCCCCTTCAGTTCAGTCGTCGTTGACGATGTCGACGCGCATCTGGCCGGCGGATCCGCCGGGGCTATCGCCGTGCCCGAGGCGGACGCTGAAACTCCGGGTCGGTTCCGCTACGGCGTCGTTGATGAGCGGCACGTAGACCGTCCGGTTCGCTTCGCCCGGGGCGAAGCGTTCGACGCGCGCGCCGAGATCAGCGTAGTCGATGTCGCCACGGGCCGTGCCATCCGCCGTCCACCAGGTCACGGATGCCGGGCCCGACAAATCGCCGGAGCGGTGAATGACGATGCGCGCCGCCACGTCGTTCTCGCGCACGGTCAGGACCGCCTGCGGGAAGGCAAAGCCAGTCACGCCCGGCGTTGCGGATGGCGCCACCGCGGCCGGCTTTGCTGACGCGGGCGCCCGATCCGTGGCAGGCGGCGATGCCTCGGGTGCCGCGACGGGTTGCGGCCCGGCCTGCTCGGGAGTCGTTGCCGCGGGCGCATCCTGCGCAGACTCCGTTGCCGCCAGCGGCGCCGCGCCGGGCGCCAGCACCTGGGCAGGCGCCGGATCCGTAACGGCCGCAGCCTGGGTCAACGGCTCGTCCGCTCGGCGAGATTCGGCCGCGCGATCGGCCGTGGCTGCGCCGCGATTGATCTGTGCATCGACTTCCGCCATCAGGTCGGTCGCGAAGTCACGGACCGGATCCTGGTAGTACCAGGCCGCGGCGCCCAGACCGATCACGGCGAACAGGAAGATCAGGCTGGCGAGGATTCCGCGGCGCTCCGGTCCGACGGGCATCGCCCGCTCGGCGACGACCGGCCGCGGCAACGGCGCTGCGGGCGCAGTTTCCGGCGCCGGCGCCGCAGGGGCCCTGCGCGGTTCATTCGCCGTGGTCACGACCGTCCGCAGCTTCGGCACGCCGGCCACGCCAAAGTCGTCGAGGAACTGGGCCACGTTGGGCGTGCGGTCGTCGCGGTGCACCGACAGCGCATTCGCGAGGGCGCGCCACTGCCGGTCGGACAGCCCCTCGATCGGAGCCGCCTCGAGTCCGGCCCGATAGGCCTCCCGCGCGGTGTTTCCATTGAAGGGATGGCGGCCCGAGAGCATTTCGTAGGCGAGGCAGGCGAGGCCGAACACGTCGTCGCGTTTGTCCGGCTGGCGTGCCGGTACTCCGAGCGCGTCGGCCGGACCCACCAGCCAGCCGGCCGGCACGACGTCGAGCAGCTTGACCTCGTATCCAAAGGTCACGAGCACGTTATCCGGCCGAAGGTTGCCATGCGCCATCGACTTGGCATGCAGGTACTGGAGCGCGTCGCCGACGGCTCGCAGTACGGCCGTCGTTTCTGCGGGTGGCAGCGTCCCGGCGTCGTCGAGGACGAATCGCAGCGAGGCGCTCTCGAGGAGTTCGTTCACCAGGTAGTAGCGGTTGCGGTCGCATCCGTACTCGAGCAGCTTCGCGATGTTCGGGTGCGCGATCGATTTCAGCTCGGCCGCGCCGCGCTCGAAGTCGGCGGCGAAGCCCGGCCGCGCGGCGATGTTCTCGTCAATCAGCAGGATCGCGACGAAGTGCTGGCTGCCGGAGCTCCGGCTGAGGTCATCCTGCGCCTCGTAGACGGCGCCGAGCCGTCCGCCGCCGATGCGCGCGCGCAGACGGTAGCCGCGGTCGGCGAGCCGCTCCGGCGGCGACGTATCGATACTCGGCGCCTGGCGATTCGACGGTTCCATGGGGACATCCTCCCACGGCATGGCTTGCCCCTGGTGCATGCGCCAGGACAGGGGTTGTGTCTGGGTCGGGTCGATCATTTCTTCTCGTCGTCCAAATATGCCATTGGACCGGCAGGCTGTCCCGGGTTTCATGCTGTCATCCGGGGCGAGCCTGGCCGCCCGCGGCGCGTCTCCGTTCGGCGACGTTGCCTGGAATCCGTACCTGCGTCAGGCCGCGCTCCTGCGCGTGGTCATCCGCCGGCGGGAAACCGGAGACTGCACGTTCAATTGACCCGTCGGGCCCACGATCAGTTCGACGGAACGATGCGTGGCGCGGTCTGCGCTCGCGGACCCGGGGCGGATCTCGTGCAAGCGCGAGGGCGACACGCGGCGAACCTGCTTGCGCCCTGCGCCGAGCCACACCAGGAGGTCGCGGACGGCGCGCACCCGGGCATCCGCAAGCGCAAGCGAGGCCTTGTTCCAGGACCGCCGGTTGGCATGGCCCAGCACGAAGAGCCTCCGGGCACGGTTGCGGGTGAGCCATCGCGCGTACTTGCGCAGCACCGTGAGGCTGCCGCTGGTCGGGGTCGAGCTGCCGCGCGAGAAATAGACTCGCGTCGGCAGGCCGTCGATCGTCGTCGGCGATCCCCGGCGCGGCATGGGGGCGGATCGCATGCGGCCATTGGAGCCGATGATCGTCAGCCGTGGCCGGCCGACCGGGCGGTACTTTCGAGCCATCAGGTGTTCCTTGCCGGGGTGGACAGCATGACGACCATGATAAGGGTCTGCGCCGCCGGAATCAGTCGAGATAGCGCTCGATCCTGCGGAACAAGTCGACACGGTCGACCAGGTCCGTCAGCCAGTCGAGCCGGTCGGTTTGCAGCCTCAGCACGGGCGAGAGGTCGTAGCGCCTGAACCAGTCCTCGTACAGGCGGTTGAGGCGCCGCAGGTAGGCGACCGGTATTTCCCGCTCCATGGAGCGGCCCCTGAGGAGAATCCGCTCGCGCAGCGTGCGGACCGGGCAGGAGAGCTGGATCATGAGGTCCGGCGGCCGCAGTGTCCGGGTGATCGACCGGTAGAGTTGCGTGTATGTCCTGTAGTCGCGCGCGTCGATGAAACGCTGGCGATGCAGGTTTTTCGCGAAGATCTCGGCGTCTTCGTAGATCGTGCGGTCCTGCACAACCGTGCCGGGCTCATCCTGGAGTTCGAGCTGGAGGTGGAACTTGTGGGCCAGGAAGAAAAGCTGGGAGCGGTAGGCCCAGGTCTTCATGTCCCGGTAGAAATCGGCGAGATAGGGGTTCTGGTCGTTCGGCTCGAAGAACGGCTTGATGTCGTAGCGCCGGCACAGGAAGCGCGTCAACTCGGTCTTGCCGGCACCGATGTTGCCGGCGATCGCAATGAAGCGCTTGCCGGCCATGATGCCAGCCGTCAGAGCCAGTAGACGAAGATGAACAGCCCCAGCCACACGACGTCGACGAAGTGCCAGTACCAGGCGACGGCTTCGAAGGCAAAGTGCTGGCGCGGCGTGAAATGGCCGGCGAGGCAGCGCAGCCAGATCACGACGAGCATGATCGCGCCGATGAGCACGTGCAGGCCGTGAAATCCGGTCAGCATGAAGAAGGTCGACCCGTAGATGCCCGTGCCGAGCTGCAGCCCGAGCTCGCGCCAGGCATGGCCGTATTCCTCGATCTGCACGCCGAGGAAGGTGAAGCCGAGCAGGAAAGTCAGCGCGAGGAACAGCTTCAGGAGCCCGCGATGGGCGCTCTTCATCGCATGATGGGCCACCGTGACCGTGAGGCCCGAGGTGAGCAGCAGTGCGGTATTGAGCGCCGGCAGGCCGAAGGCGGGTATGGTCTCGTAGCTGCCGTTGTCCCGCGGACCCAGGGCGCCCGGGCCATTGCTCGGCCAGCCCGCATTGAAATCCGGCCACAGGATGCTCGTCACCGCTTTCGCCCCTTCGCCGCCGAGCCAGGGCACGGAGAGTTGCCGCGCGTAGAACAGCGCGCCGAAGAAAGCCGCGAAGAACATGACCTCCGAGAAGATGAACCACATCATGCCCATGCGGAAGGAGCGGTCGACCTGCTCGTTGTAGAGACCCGCCTGGTTTTCGCGGATCACCTCGCCGAACCAGAGGAAGAAGAGCGTGAACAGGAGGACGAAGCCTGCGGCGAGCACCCACGGTCCGACATGGGTGCCGTTCAGCGTCGCCGCGGCGCCTGCCATGAGCGTGAACAGCGATGCGGACCCGAAGAACGGCAGGCGGCTGCCGTGCGGGAAGTAGTATCCTTTCGAATCGGTCGCCCGGGCGGCCTGTGCCATCGCCTTCTCCCTAGCTCCGGCCTGATGCGCGTCCGACGTCGTAGAACGCATAGGAAAGCGTCATGCGGTCGATGCCCTCCGGAAGCTCGCGGTCGACCAGGAAGCGCACCTTCAACTCGCGCACCTCGTTGCCGGTGAACGGCTGCGGCGTGAAGCAGAAGCACTCGGTCTTCACGAAATAGCGCGCCGCGCGCAACGGCGCGATGCTCGGCACGGCCTGGCCGGTGGTCGCGTGATCCGACAGGTTCCGGGCGCGGTAGTACGCCTCGTAGAGCCGTCCGGGCTGAACCTCCATGCTCGCGGCGACCGGCTCGAACTCCCAGCCGCCCGCCGGCACCGACGCCGTGAATTCGATCACGACCTTGCGGTCCGTGACCGGCGACTGCCCTTCGGCCGTGCCCGCCTGCATGAGCCGCTCGCGCGTGCCGATTCCCGTGACCTCGCAGAACACGTCGTAGAGCGGCACGAGCGCGAAGCCGAAAGCAAAGCTTCCGGCGACCATCAGCAGGAGCCGCGCGACCAGGCCGCGGTTTTGCCGTTTCACCGGGGCGTTCATGGAGCGCGCGCCACCAGCTGGAGCAGCACATAGGCCACCCAGACCGCGACCGCCACGGCGCCGAGCGCGAGGGCGAGCCTCAGGTTCTTCGAAGGCAGGGTCATCGGACCTCCGGAGCTTTCTCGAAGGTGTGATACGGCGCCGGGGACGGCACGGTCCACTCGAGGCCGTGCGGCCAGTCCCACACGCCCGCCGTCGCGCGCTCGCCGCCCTTCACGCAACTGACGATCAGCCAGACGAACAGGAGCTGCGACAGCCCGAAGCCGAAGGCGCCGATCGAGGAGACCATGTTCCAGTCGGCGAACTGGGAGGCATAGTCGGGAATGCGCCGCGGCATGCCGGCGAGCCCGAGGAAATGCTGCGGGAAGAAGAGCACGTTCACGAAGATCGCGGACAGCCAGAAATGCCACTTCGCGAGGCGCATGTCGTACATGTGGCCGGTCCATTTGGGCAGCCAGTAATAGACTCCCGCCATCAGCGCGAAGACCGAGCCCGGCACCAGCACGTAGTGGAAGTGCGCGACGACGAAATAGGTGTCGTGGTACTGCAGATCGGCCGGGACGATGGCGAGCATCAGGCCGGAGAAGCCGCCGATCGTGAACAGGAACAGGAAAGCGAGCGCGAACAGCATCGGGGGTTCGAAGCTGAGCGAGCCCCGCCACATCGTGGCGGTCCAGTTGAAGATCTTCACGCCGGTCGGCACCGCGATCAGCATGGTGGACAGCGTGAAGAAGAGCTGCCCGGCGAGCGGCATGCCGACCGTGAACATGTGGTGCGCCCAGACGATGAACGACAGGAAAGCGATCGAGGCGATCGCGTACACCATCGCCTCGTAGCCGAAGATCGGCTTGCGGGAGAAAGTCGGGATGACCTCCGACACGATCCCGAACGCCGGAAGGATCATGATGTAGACCTCGGGATGCCCGAAGAACCAGAACACGTGCTGATACAGCACCGGGTCGCCGCCGCCCGCCGCGTTGAAGAAGCTCGTCTTGAAGAAATAGTCCGTGAGCAGCATCGTGACTCCGCCCGCGAACACCGGCATGACCGCGATCAGGAGGTAGGCCGTGATCAGCCAGGCCCAGCAGAACAGCGGCATCTTGAGCAGCGTCATGCCGGGCGCGCGCATGTTCACGATCGTCACGATGACGTTGATCGCGCCCATGATCGACGAGGCGCCCATCAGGTGGATCGCGAATACCGCCATCGGGAAGGCTTCGCCGGTCTGCAGCACCAGCGGCGGATAGAGCGTCCAGCCGGACGCCGGCGCGCCGCCCGGCACCAGGAACGTCGACAGCAGCAACAGGAAGGCGAAAGCCAGGAGCCAGAAGCTGAACAGGTTCATGCGTGGCAGCGCCATGTCGGCGGCGCCGATCTGCATCGGGATCATCCAGTTCGCGAGCCCGACCGTCGCCGGCATCACGGCGCCGAACACCATCACCAGGGCGTGCATGGTCGTCATCTGGTTGAAGACCGCGGGATTGACGAGCTGGAGCCCGGGCTGGAACAGCTCGCTGCGGATCACGAGTGCGAACAGGCCGCCCACGAGGAACATCGCGAGCGAGAACACGAGGTACATCGTGCCGATGTCCTTGTGGTTCGTGGTCGTGAGCCAGCGGACGATGCCCCGAGGGGGGCCGTGAGCGTGACTGTCGTGGCTCGCGTGCGCCATCTCGTTCACTCCGTGGCGGCGAGCGCCGCGGCCGCCTCTTTTTTCCGGTTCAGCAGCCAGGCGTCGAATCCGGCCTTCGGTTTCGCCACCACGACGATCGGCATGAAGCCGTGGTCGGCGCCGCAGAGTTCGGCGCACTGGCCGCGGTAGGTGCCGGGCTTGTCGGCGTCGACCGAAATCCACATCTCGTTGATGAAGCCGGGGATCGCGTCGCGCTTCATGCCGAATTCCGGGACCCACCAGGCGTGGATCACGTCGTCGGCCGTGAGCAGCACGCGGATCTTGACGCCGGTCGGGATCACGAGCGGCTTGTCGACGTCGAGCAGGTAGTGCTCGACCGTCGCGGGGTCGATGCCCGATCCCTTCTGGCGGGCCACGTCGCTTGCGCGCGCGAGCCGGCTGTAGAAGGAGACGCCGCTGTCCAGGTACTCGTATTGCCAGTACCACTGATGACCCGTCACCTTGATCGTGAGCCCGGAGCCCGACGTATCCTCGATCCTGATCAGTTTCTCGACGGAGGGAATCGCCATCGCGACCAGTATCATCACCGGCACGACGGTCCAGGCCGCCTCGAGGCGCGCGTTGTGGAGCATCTTCTGGTCGGCGACCGCGCCCTTCGACTTCCGGAAGCGGATCATCGCGACGATCATTGCGCTGAACGTCACCGTCGCGATGGCCAGGCAGATCCAGAACATCAGCATGTGCAGTTCGTAGGTTCCCCGCGACAGCTCGCTCACGCCTTCCGGCATGTTGACGAGGCTCCAGTCCGCGCGCGCCGGCAGGGCGGCGAGCATCGCCAGCACGCCGGCGGCGACCGGCCGAAT
The DNA here is from genome assembly GCA_963738285.1 of uncultured Gammaproteobacteria bacterium. Classification (GTDB taxonomy): domain Bacteria; phylum Pseudomonadota; class Gammaproteobacteria; order Steroidobacterales; family Steroidobacteraceae; genus SCUD01. The sequence goes on from CAVTVX010000002.1 coordinate 612,940, forward strand.
CAGGATTCGCTTGGCAACGCCCAATGAAGCTCCCAGGAAGTGGCCCGGGGAACGCGGGCTCACGGCCCGCGCATCGTAAGGGTTGGCTGCAAGGCCCGCAACCCGATTTTCCCCTTTCATTCCAGTGGGATGCGCCAGAGACGGGAGGCTCCGGAAAGGTTCGCGGCAGCGCTTGCGACGTCCGGCTTCGCCATCCAGGGAACGACGCCGAGGCAAGGCGCGGGAATGCGCGATTCCAGCGTCGCCAGGTTGGCTTCCGGCCGCGCGAAGTACGGATCGATGCGATTGCCGATCCAGCCCGCAAGCTCGAGGCCACGCGCGGCGATCGCGTCTGCCGTGAGCAGCGCGTGGTTGAGGCAGCCAAGCCGCAGGCCGACCACCAGGATGACGTCCATTCCGAGAAGCGCCGGCAGGTCGGCGCAACTCCGCCCCGCATCGAGCGGCACGAGAAAGCCGCCGGCACCCTCGGCGAGCACGAACTCGGCCGCGGCGCAGAGACGCTCGTACGCGGCGACGATGCGCGCCGGGTCGATCTTCTGTCCGGCTTCCGCGGCGGCGATGTGCGGTGCGATCGCCGGTCCGAACAGCCAGGGATTCACGATCGCATAGGGATGCCGGACGCTCGATTCAGCCTGCAGGAGGAGGGCGTCCCCGTTCGCCGGCCCCTCCGGCCCCGCCATGACGCCCGCGGCGATCGGCTTCATGCCGGCGACCGCATGCCCCGCCTCGCGCAGGCGCCTCAGCAGCGCCGCCGTCACGAGCGTCTTGCCGACGCCGGTATCGGTGCCCGTGACGAAGAAGGATCGCGTCACGACCGCAAGCCGCGACGTCTCAAGGCGATTCGCGTATCAGCTGCGCCAGGGAAGCGCTGACGCGCTCGGCGACGAGTGCGGCGCCCGCTTCCGTGTAATGGCAGTCGTCCCTGAGATACTTCAAATCCTTCGGCATGGCCGCTTCCAGATCGATCAGCGGCACATCTTCCGATTTCGCAAGCTCACGTACCGCCCCTACGTATTGCTCCATACCCCGGCGTGCGGTAGCAATACTCCACACCTTGTCAGGGCCAGCGCCGTTCTGGTTATCCATGTAGATGTGTTTCTTCTCGGCCTCGGACATCTGCGGCTTGTACAGATACGGTTGGGCCATCACAACCGGCCGGGAGCCGTCGAGCCGGATCAGCTGGACCAGGCGTCGATAATAGCCCGCAAAAACCGGCAGGCCCTGGAACACGTCGGTCTCGATGATTTCACGTCGCTGCCAAAAGAACATGTGATGCGCAACATCGGAGGTGAAGTCGAGAAGCGGCCTCGTCCGGCTCAACCGCGTCATCGGGCCCAGGTGATGACCGTAATCCCGGCGAAAACGGCCACTGACGTAGTAGCTGTGATCGGCGCTGACGCCCAGATCGTTGATGGCGTGCATGACAACCACGTAGTCCGGCTTCGCAAAACGCACATTGGTTTCGTAATTGATCAAGGAGTGCAAAATGGTGTACCACGGCACCCCCTGATTGAACGTGATTACCTTGCGGTCGGGAAACTGTGTTTGCAGCATCCGGCCCACTTCGGCTGTCCAGTTCATATAGGCGGTCGTGGAGCCGCCGAGGAATGCGATGACCAGGGTATCGTCGCTGCGATTCGGCTCCGGGATGTCGGGCGGGAACAGCTGGAGGTGCGCGTGGAATGGCTGCGTTGGCGTCAGCGACTTCTCGTAGAAATACGACAGCGGCAGGTAGAAAAGCAGGCCGGTGAATGACATGACCAGCAATCCAGCCGTGACGTGCATTGCCGTCCAGCGACCGGTTCGAACCTTGTAGTAGGTGATCGCGAAACCGGCAAACAACGTGATCAGCAGACCCATGATGAGGACGCCCGCAATCTTGACCCAAGGGCGGGCATCGATTGCGTTCTCCAGCGGAAGCAGAGGCACGCCCGCATCCCGATCCATAAGCCGGTATAGGACGAATGCAAGCGCCGCGAGATATGCCAAAGTCACGACGCCGTCCTTGACGGTCGGTTTCGGTCGCGTCCCGGATTGCATGTGTGAGACCCCGGCCGCCAGAATGGCGGCACATGTTAACAACGTAAGTCGATGGCCGTCAGGGACTGCGCCGCGCTTTCAGCGGCGGCCGATCCGGCTGGCCGGAATCGCAATCTCACCGTCGCGGCCACGCGACTCGAGCGCGCCCCAGGCCTGCCCGAAGACGACCTCGTGGCTGGCAGGCAGCACGCCCCGGCTGCGGAATCGCTCGTAGGCATCCGCCACGGCGCGCAGGCGCCTCCGGCCCGTGAGGCCGCGCGGGCGCGCCGTCGACGCGTTTTGCGAACCGATGGCCTTCAGGTCACGCATCAGCGTTTCGACGTCCGGGTAGGTCAGCGTATAGCGGGTCACGTCGAGGACAGGCTCCGCGAGGCCCGCGCGCACCAGGCCGTCGCCGAGGTCGTGCATATCGGTGAACGGGTGCACGTGGGCTTCATCATCGGCCTCGCGCCAGGCGGCGCGAAGCTCCAAGAGCGTGTCCGGCCCGAAAGTCGTGAAGCTGAAATAGCCGCGCGGCCGCAGTACGCGCGCGACCTCCGCGAAGACCGCATCGATGTCCTCGCACCAGGGCAGCATCAGGTTGCTGAAAACGAGGTCGATGCTCTTGTCCGGCAGCGGCAGCGATTCCGCCTGCGCGCAGAACTTCCCGACACGCGGCGCTTCGTCGGGCCTGCCGGCTTCCCGCAGCATCGCGGGCGATGCATCGAGCGCAATCACCCGGGCCTTCGGCCAGCGTGCCGCAAGTGCCGCGGCACCGTGGCCCGTGCCGCAGCCGAGGTCGAGGACCGTTTGCGGGGTGAATGCGATCAGGTCGAGGCGCTCGATCATCTGCCGGCGCAGTTGCGCGGCGAGGACGGCGGATTTGTCGTAGCTCGCGCTCGCCTTTCCAAAATGCCTGCGAATGGCAGCGCGATCCAGGATGGGCGGTCCCGAACGGAACGAACGCTGCGCGCCGTTCATTCGGGGGAAAGGATTTCGGCGAGTGAGCACACCAGACTCTCCACGTCGGCATCCCGATGCGCGGCCGAGAGCGTCACGCGCAGGCGCGAGGTGCCGGCGGGCACGGTCGGCGGGCGTATGGCGGCGACGAAGAGTCCGCGCTCGAGGAGTCTCGCGCTCGCCCGGAGGGCCGCATCCGCGGAACCGAGGAGAATCGGCTGGATCGGCGACGGCGAGTCCGCGAGCGGCAGCCCCGCCGCGCCGGCGAGCTCGCGGAATCTGCGCGTGAGCGAAAGCACCCGCGCGCGGCGCCAGGGCTCCTCGGCCGAGACCGCGAGCGCAGCGCGTGCCGCGGCCGCGACCGCGGCCGGCAGCGCCGTCGTATAGATGTAGGTCCGCGCGCGCTGGATGAGCGTCTCGACGAGGTCCGCGTCGCCTGCGACGAACGCGCCGAAGCTGCCGAAAGCCTTGCCGAGCGTGCCGACGAGCACGGGCACCTCGCGTGCCGAGAGGCCGAAATACTCGAGCGAGCCGCGGCCGCCGTCGCCGATCACGCCGAGTCCGTGCGCGTCGTCGACGGCGAGCAGGGCGCCATGGCGCGAGCAGGCCGTCGCCAGCGCGGGCAGCGGCGCGAGATCGCCGTCCATGCTGAACACGCCGTCGGTCAGGACGAGCGCCGGTCCCGCCGCGCGCCCGGCGAGCTGCCGTTCGAGGGCCGCGGCATCGCCATGCGGATAATGGCCGATCGCGGCCCGGGCGATCCGTCCGGCGTCGATCAGCGAGGCATGGTTGAGGCGGTCGCCGATCACGGCGCCGTCTTTCCGGACGAGGGCGGTCGCGAGCCCGAGGTTCGCCATGTACCCGGTCGAGAACAGCAGCGCACGCTCGCGGCCGGTGAATGCCGCGAGTTCATCTTCCAGCGCGGCGTGCTCGCCCTGGTGACCCGTGATCAGGTGGGAGGCGCGGGCGCCGACGCCGTGGACACGTGCAGCCCCGACGAAGGCTTCCGTCACGCGCGGATGGGCGGAAATCCCGAGATAGTCGTTGCTGCAGAAATCGACGCAGGACCGGCCGTCGAGTTCGATGTCCTGGGTGTCGTGCGAAAGGCGGCGCACGCTGCGGCGCCGGCGGCGCAGGCCGCATCCCTCGAGATCCGCGAGCACGGATTCAAAGGCCATCGGCGCGACGGACACGGGCTCAGCCCCCCGCGGCGGCGGGCTCCGGCCGGATGCCGAGCCGTCCGAAGAGCGCGCGGTCGCTTTCAGTGTCGGGGTTGCCGGTCGTGAGGAGCTTCTCGCCGTAGAAGATCGAGTTCGCGCCGGCAAGGAAACAGAGCGACTGCAGCTCGTCGCTCATCTGCGCCCGGCCCGCGGACAGACGCACGTGCGAGCGCGGCATCAGGACGCGGGCGAGCGCGACGACCCGCACGAACTCGATCGGGTCGAGCGCGGGCGTACCCGCCAGCGGCGTGCCTTCGACCCGCACGAGGTTGTTGATGGGCACGCTTTCGGGATGCGGGTCCAGCGTCGCCAGGGTGTGCAGGAAGGCGACGCGATCCTCCCCCGTTTCCCCCATGCCGAGGATGCCGCCGCAGCAGACGTGGATACCCGCGTCACGCACCGCCGCGAGCGTGTCGAGGCGGTCCTGGTAGGTCCGGGTCGTGATCACTTCACCGTAGAAAGACTCGGAGGTGTCGAGGTTGTGGTTGTAGTAATCGAGGCCGGCGTCCTTGAGGCGCCTGGCCTGCGCCGGCGTCAGCATGCCGAGCGTCGCGCAGGTCTCGAGGCCGAGCGCCGCGACGCCTTCGACCATCTCGATGACCTTGTCGAGGTCACGATCCTTCGGGCTCCTCCAGGCCGCGCCCATGCAGAAGCGCGTCGCGCCGGCGTCGCGCGCCGCCCTTGCCTGCGCGACGACGTCCGCCGCCCCCATCAGGGCCTCGCGCTCGAGGCCCGTGTCGTGGCGGATGCTCTGCGGGCAGTAGGCGCAATCCTCGGGACAGGCGCCGGTCTTGATCGAAAGCAGCGTCGAGACCTGGACCGCGTTCGGGTCGAAGTGACGGCGGTGCGTCGTCTGCGCCGCGTGGAGCAGATCGGCGAAGGGAAGGGCGTGCAGCGCGCGCACTTCTTCGAGCGTCCAGTCGCTGCGGGCCTCGCCGGTCGCGCCGCCGTTGCCGTCCATTGCATTGCTCCCCATTCGAAACCGAAAACCGCCGCATCCCGGGCTTGCCGGCGGCGCACTGTCTCGCCGTGGCGCAGTATTCGAACGCCCTCAATGCCTGTCAACCGAGCCTGTTCAGGCAGGTTTACGGTGCGTCCAAGACGCTGTTGCACAAGCTTTTTCCGGCGACCTGCCGGCTCTGCCTGGACCCCGGCCAGCCGCCGTCGCTGGACCTTTGCCGGGGCTGCGAGGACGACCTGCCCCGCAACGCACCGGCCTGCACGGTCTGCGCCACGCCGGTCGCGAATGCGGGCCTGCCCTGCGACGGCTGCGCGAAGAATCACCCCGCGTTCGATCGCGCCTTCGTGCCCTACCGGTACGAATTTCCGCTCGTCGAGCTGATTCACCGCCTGAAGTACGGCAATCAACTGGCGATCGCGCGGATGCTCGGCACCGTTCTTGCGCACCGGCTTGCCGAGCGCGGCCCGCCGGCAGTCGATGCGCTCGTGCCCGTGCCGCTGCATCCCTCGCGAGAGGCGCGACGCGGCTACAACCAGGCCGGCGAAATCGCTCGCTTCGCCGGCGAGCTGCTCGGTTTGCCGGTCGCGGACCGGGTCGCGTTCCGCCTGCGCGCAACCGAGGAGCAGGCGGCGCTGCCGGCGATCGTGCGCCGCGTCAACGTGAGCGGCGCCTTCGCGGTCCGTGCCGGTGCCGTGCCGAACGCCCTCGCCATCGTCGATGACGTGCTGACGACGGGCGCGACGGCGGATGCGCTTGCGCAGGCATTGAAGCGCGCGGGTTGCCGGCGGATCGAAGTCTGGGCGGTCGCGCGCGCGACCGGTCAGTGATACAGGTAATCGAGCGCGAGACCGATGAAGACGACCATCCCGACGTAATGATTGTTGTTGAAGGCACGGAAGCATGACTCGGGCTTGCGGCAGCGGATCAGCCAGAGCTCGTAGAGGAAGAAGATCGCGGCCACGCCGAGCCCCGCGCGATACCAGGCGCCGCGCCCGGCCTCGTTGCCCGCCAGCCAGAGCGCGAACAGCGTCATGGCCATCATCGCTGCGATGATCGTCCGGTCCGCCTCGCCGAAGAGGATCGCGGTCGACTTCACGCCGATGCGCTCGTCGTCCTCGCGGTCCACCATCGCGTACATCGTGTCGTAGACCGCGGCCCACAGCACGACCGCGATAAGCAGCAGCCAGCCGATCTTCGGCACCCCGCCGGTCAGGGCCGCGAAAGCCATCGGGATCGACCAGCCGAAGGCGACGCCCAGATAGAACTGCGGGACGTGCACGACGCGCTTGAGCCAGGGATAAGTCACGGCGAGCAGCGCGCCCGCGACCGCGAAGAGCTGTGCATACGGATCGAGCTGCAATGCCAGCCAGACGGCGATGAGCCCGAGGGCGACGAACAGGAACAGCGCCTCCGCCGGCGCGACACGCCCCGCGGCAAGCGGCCGGTTCCTGGTACGCGCGACCCTGGGATCGAAATCGCGGTCGGCGTAATCGTTGATGACGCAGCCCGCCGAGCGTGTCACGACGGTGCCCGCGACGAAGATGACCAGCAGCCGCGGGTCAGGCCGGCCTGCGCCCGCGAACCACAGGCCCCAGAGCGCGGGCCACAGGAGCAGCCAGATGCCGATCGGCTTGTCGAGGCGCATCAGGCGCGCGTATTCGCGCAGCGTCCGGCGAAGCGCGCGCGCCGCGTCGCGCGCGGGATGCGGCTCCCATTCCGGCTTGTAGTCGGGGTCCGTCCGGCTCACGGGTGCGCTTCGGGCAGGAACACTTCCTGCACCAGCAGGCGATCGCCCCCGATCGCGAACCAGGAGCGCCGCGCCCAGAGGGCGGCCGGCGGATCATGGCGCTGGCGCAGCGCGCGATGAAAGAGCCGGTCGCCGGGCACCAGCCGCGTGAACTCGAGCGGCCCGCGCTCGAGACCGGGCACGGCGGCGAGCCGCTCGCCGAGGGCGTCGCGGCCGAGCGTGGCCAGCCAGCGCTGGCGCGCCAGCGTCGCCTGCGGGATCCAGGTCTGGGCAAACACCCAGGGCCGGCCGTCGCAGGTCAGTTCGATTTCGCGAACGAAGGCGGCATTGCCCGCGGCCTTCAGCACGGCGGCATCATGCGCGAAGAGCGGCGCTTCCGCTTCCAGAATCACCGAGAGTCCCGGCTCGCCGCCGCAGCAGGCACGCAGCCGCTCGGTCAGAAGCCCGGGTTCGCACAGCCAGGCGGATGCCGCCGCCGGAGCGGAGGGCAGCCATTCATCGAGGCGTTCGGTCCAGCGGGGCGCCTGCGGCGCGTCCGGTCTTGTGGCGGTTTGTCCTTTCATACCTTGCCGTAACGGGTTCCGGCGCCGATCCAGCGGCGCTTCAGCGGGGCAATGTTATCCGCATGAGAACGCATCATCACATCGGCTGCCGCCTGCACCCGCGGCAGCAGGTCGGCGTCCCGCATGAGATCGGCGACCTTGAGCTGCATCAGCCCGGTCTGGCGAGTGCCGAGCAGCTCGCCGGGACCGCGCAATTCCAGGTCGCGGCGCGCGACGGCGAAGCCGTCGTTCGTGCTCCGCAGCACCGCGAGCCGTTCCTTCGCGAGCGCGCCGAGCGGCGCATGCCAGAGCAGGAGGCAGGACGAAGCTTCGCGGCCGCGCCCGACCCGGCCGCGAAGCTGGTGCAGCTGGGCGAGCCCCATGCGCTCGGCATTCTCGATCACCATCAGGCTGGCATTCGGCACGTCGACCCCGACCTCGATCACGGTGGTCGCGACCAGGAGCCCGATTTCGCCGGCCTTGAACTTCGCCATGGTCTTCTCGCGCGCGGGTGGCGGCATGCGCCCATGGACGATGCCGACCGAGACATCCGGCAGCGCCGCGGCGAGCGCCGCCGCCGTATCTTCCGCCGCCTGGGCCTCCAGCAATGCGGATTCCTCGATCAGCGGACAGACCCAGTAGGCCTGGCGGCCCTCGAGGCAGGCGCTGCGGATCCGGCGCACGACCTCGTCGCGGCGCGAGTCGGGCATCGCGACCGTGAGCACCGGCGTGCGGCCGGGTGGCAGCTCGTCGATCATCGACACGTCGAGGTCCGCATAGGCCGTCATCGCGAGCGTCCGGGGAATCGGCGTCGCCGTCATGATGAGCTGGTGCGGGTAACGGCCTCCCGAACCCTTCTCGCGCAGGCGCATGCGCTGGTGCACGCCGAATCGGTGCTGCTCGTCGATGATCACGAGCGCGAGCTTCCTGAAGTTCACGTCTTCCTGGAACAGCGCGTGCGTGCCGATTGCGATGCCCTGGCTGCCATCGGCAATGGCGGCCTGCGTTTCGCGGCGCGCCCGCGCTGCCAGCCTGCCGGTCAGGAGCAACGGCTTGAGACCGAGCGGGGCGAGCCAGCGCGAAAAATTCTGCGCATGCTGTTCGGCGAGCAGCTCGGTCGGCGCCATGAGGGCGGCCTGCAGGCCCGCTTCGACAACATCGGCGGCCGCCAGCGCGGCAACGATGGTCTTGCCGGAGCCGACGTCGCCCTGCACGAGCCGCAGCATCGGGTGGGTGATGGCCAGATCGCCGCGGATCTCGCCGATCACCCGCCGCTGGGCCCCGGTGAGCGCGAAGCCCGTGGCGGCGAGCAGCCGCTCCGCGAGCTTTCCGGGCGCGGCGACGGGCCATGCCGGGTCGCGCCGGATGTCGTTGCGCAGCTGCCGCAGTGACAGTTGATGGGCGAGCAGCTCTTCGAAGGCGAGCCGCCGCTGCGCGGGATGCCGGCCCTCGTCGAGCTCGCGGAGCGTGGCGTCGGGCGGAGGACGGTGCAGGTACTTCAGCGCTTCGCGAAGACCGGGCAGCTTCAGTCCCGTCTGGATCTCCGGGGGAAGCCAGTCCGGCAGTTCGCCCTCGCCGGCGGCGGCGAGCGCCTGGGCGGTCAGGTTGCGCAGCCGGCCCTGCTGGACGCCTTCGGTGACCGGATAGATCGGCGTGAGGGCGTCCCTGACCGCCTGCGTGTCGGGTGCGTCCGCATTCCGGTATTCGGGATGCACGATTTCGGGCCCGTGCTTGCCGCGGCGCACCTCGCCGAAGCAACGAAGGCGCGATCCGCGCACGAGCTGCGCCTGTTGCGCGCTGCTGAAGTGGAAGAACCGCAGCGTCAGGAATCCGGTGCCGTCCGAGAGGCGCACGAGCAGCGAACGCCTGCCGCGAAACACCACCTCGGCCAGCTCGATCGTTCCCTCCACCGCGGCGCGCCCGCCGGGGCGCAACGACCCGATCGCCTGGATGTGCGTGCGATCCTCGTAACGCGTCGGCAGCCAGAAAAGAAGGTCCGCGACCGTCTCGATGCCGAGCTTTGCAAGGCGCCGCGCGAGCGCCGGTCCCACGCCCTTGAGCCCGGTGACAGGGCGGCGCTCGATGCTCACGGACACCTGCGGATCACGGCACCAGGATGCAGTCGACCTCGATCGCGGCGCCGCGCGGCAGCGCCGCCGCACCGATGGTGACGCGTGCCGGATAGGGCTCGCTGAAATATTCCTGCATGACGCGATTCGCGACGGCGAACTGGCCGAGGTCGGCGAGATAGATCGTCACCCGCACGACGGCGGCGAGACTCGAGCCCGCGGCCGCGGCAACCGCCTCGAGGTTCGAGAACGCTCGCCGCGCCTCGGCCTCGAGGCCGCCAGCGACCAGCTCGCCGGTCGCGGGGTCGAGTCCGATCTGTCCCGAGAAAAACACGATGCCGTTGGCGGCGACCGCCTGCGAATAGGGGCCGATGGCTTTCGGCGCTTTCGGCGTATCGATCGTCTTGCATGTCATGGCAGCCATCCGCGTCCGGAATGGCCGACATCATAGGGCCTTTCGGGAATGCGGACTTTCTGGCGGCATGTGTCGCCTGGCTGACAGAGCGGGATCCCGCTGCGGCCCAACATCGCTCCCGGATCAAACATCGATCCGAGGAGGAACACCATGAAGACCAACCCGTACCGCAGCCACTCCGTTGCCGCCGCCCTGGCCGCGGCAATCGTCACGACCGTGCTCATGGCCACGCTGGTGGAGTCGTTCGAACCGGCGCAACTGCTCCGGTTCAATGACGCCACCGCGAGCGGCCCGAGCGTCTCCATCGATCGCCGCGCGGAAGCCGCCGGCCCCGGCCAGGCCTGAGACATGTGCGCAGCCGGCGCCCGGCCGGAACCGGCCGGGCGCCGATGCGGCGCGGGGAATTCCGTGAATCGCGCGAGCCCGAATCGTTTCGAACGCTGCATTGCCGTGCTGGCACCCATCCGGTCCGGCGAAGGTCGCTGCCTGTCCTTCCTGTGCCTGCAGGCATTCTCGCTCATGTTCGCCTACTACCTGATTCGCCCGGTGCGCGAGGCGCTGATACTCACCGAGGGCGGCGCGGAATTCCGCAGCTACGCCGTTGCGGTGCAGGCGGCGCTCCTGATCGCGATCGTTCCGGCGTACAGCGCCTGGGTGCGGCGGCTGGATTCGCGGCGCATCCATGTCCTGGTCAACGGCTTCTTCGTCAGCAACCTGCTGCTATTCGCGCTGGCCGGACAGACCGGCCGGCGATTCGGATTCGTGTTCTTCGTCTGGGGCAGCCTGTTCAGTGTGATGGCCGTGACCCAGTTCTGGGCGTTTGCCACCGATCTGTTCAATGTGAAAGCCGGCGAGCGCATGTTCGGGCTCGTCGCAGTCGGTGTGTCAGGCGGTGCCTGGGCCGGCGCCCAGGCGGCCTCCATGCTGTTCGACGCGGTCGGCCCGCGAGGACTCATGGCAGGCTCCGCGGCCGCGATTTGCGCTGCCATCGTTCTCGGGCTGCGGGCCCGGGCGGCGGTGCCCGAGTCCGCGCAGGGCAGCGGCAGCCGCGCGTCCGGCCCGCCTGCGGGCAGCGGCCACTGGCTCGGCGGATTCGCGGTCGTCGCCCGCAGCCGCTACCTCGCGGGCATCGCGGTGCTCGTCGTGCTGCTCAACTGGATCACCTCCGCCGGGGACTTCGTGCTCACGAGCTGGCTGACGGACATCGCGCGCCGCGAGGCGCCCATGGCGCAGGCCGACTACATCGGCCACTTCATGGGTGACTACTGCGCGACGATCACGCTGGCCGGATTCCTGATCCAGCTCCTCCTCGTGTCGCGGATCATCCAGTTCGCGGGACTGGCGCGCGCCCTGCTGCTGACGCCCGCGCTCTTCGTCGCGGGATACCTGCTGGTCGGGATCGTGCCGGCCTTTCTGCTGCTGCAGTCGGTGCTGGTCGTGCAAAGGAGCTTCGACTATTCGCTGCTCAACACGACGCGCAACGCACTGCTCCTGCCGATGGGCCGCGACGCGAAATACCAGGCCAAGACCGCCATCGACACGTTTTTCTTCCGCGCCGGCGACCTGCTGGCGAGCGGCTCTATTTTCGCCGGAACGCAGCTTTTCGCCGATGCGCGCTACCGGTTCGTCTGGCTCATCGTTGTCCTCAGCCTGACCATGATGCTGGTGGCCTGGCTCGTCGGGCGCGAATATGCGCGGCGCCAGCAGGAAGCCGCGCGGCTAGCGGGCGCCGACGGCCTCGGCGCCGGCACCGGTGCCGTATTCGCGCAGTAGCGCGTCACGGCGTTTGAGCAGGGCGTCGATCTGGCGACGATGCAGCCACGGGCCCAGCTCGCGCCGGAGCGTTTCGCGGTCGAGCGCCGCGAGCCGGGCGGCGAATATCGGCGGCAGCTCGAGCCGTTCGAGATACAGCAGGCGGGGCGCCTTCTGCCGGACGGTGAATGAGCGCGAATGATCGATCAGGACGGCGTTCCAGTCGCGCGTGATGAGCAGGTTCTCCTGGGTGCGGTCAGTGTTGTTCACGAGCACGTCGAATACGTTCATCAGGTTGTACTGCGGCTCGATCGGGCACCAGCCCTCGGGTTTCAGGCCGGCCTCGATCATCTGCCGCGCATTGATGGCGCCCTCGACCCAGAACTGCAGCGCGCCCGGCCGCCCGTCGACCGTTCGCGGGACGGTCACGGGAATCATGTCGAGGCCGAGCAGCCGGTCGAGCCTGTAGGCGGCGATTTCGTATTCGAATCGATCGCCCTCGTTCAGGGACTGCGTCGATCCGGTGGCCCCGAAGTCGGTCGAGAGCTGCTTGAGGACGGCGTGCAGCTCGACGCCGTCCCGGCGCAGCGTGATGCGCCGAGGCTTCGTGATGCCCGTTGGCAATTCCTCCATGCCCACGATCTCGGCCTGCGCGAGCCAGGGTTCCAGGGCGTCGTCGTCGAGATCGGCCGGGCGGGACCCGATCGCGCGCGGCAGCGGCTCCGGCAGCGAGAGTTCGCCGGGCCGGTCGGCATACGCGACGCCGAGCTTGCCGCCTTCGATGATGAGTAAGGCGGCCCTGCCGCCGTAGGCCTCCGCCAGCATGCCGGTGTCGAGCAGGATGACGCGGCCGTCGAACCGGCTGATGGCGCGTCGCGTCGGGGTCACCGTGTGGCCGACCACGACGCGGGCGACACCGAGCTTCGCCAGCGACGACTCGAGCGTGGCGGTTTCCGTGAACGGCTGGCACAGTGCCTGGCCCCGGAACCAGGCCGGGCCGGCCGTCGTGAAGACCGGCGCTTCCTGAAGCGCGCGCAAGGCGTTCGCCTGCTCCACGCGGCCCGCGGCCGCGAGCGCATCCGGGCGTGCCAGGAAATCATCGGGACCCGCATCCGGCACGGCCGCCTCGAGCGTGCGCCAGGCCTCCAGGTAGGCGGACAGCTCGACATGCAGTGCGCGGTTCACGCCTTCCAGCCCGAGTTGCGCGACCAGCCGCGGCAGGCCGCCGTGCGTGAAGGCCGTATCGCCGATCACGAGGACGAAAGGGTGCGCCAGCAGCCAGGCGCCGTAGCGGCCGGCGGGAGAAAACGCCTCGCGCTCGGCGAAATAACCGGGCGGGAACTGCGCGTCGAACGCCTCGCGCGCCGCGCCGGGTTGCCGCTCGAGCCTGCGCTGCCAGGCCGCCTCGCGAAGCGTGTCGTCTTCCGCGCCTGCGAAAGCGGCAAATTCCACCGGGGTCACATAGCGCAGGTCGCCGGAGATGTTCATGACCTCGTGGTTGCCGAGCACGAGGTGCAGCGCGCCGCCCGCCGCTCGCGCCTCGCCCTCGAGTCGCATCACCAGGTCCAATACGCGGCGCGAGCCCGGGCCGCGGTCGACCAGGTCGCCCAGGCTGACGAGCTGCGTGTCGCCCGCGCTCCAGTGCAGCGCTGCGTCGATGACGCCCTGCGCGCGCAGCAATGACACGAGCTCGTCGTAGGCGCCGTGCACGTCGGCGAACACGACTACGCGGTGCGCGCCTTCGACGCGGTCGGGTGATTCGGCGCCGACGGCGGCAGGCACCCGGCTGACGGCGGCCACGGCCAGCCACAGGCAGGCCAGGATCCGGAAAATCGCATTGCGTGTGGTCGAGGAGCGCCGGCGCATGAGCGGTATCATGCGCGCCTCAGGACGCGGCGGGCCAGAGGAAGGAGCAGATGACGACGTTGGCGGGCCGGATGATGCTGCAGCGCAGCCCGCTGTTCCGCGGGCTCGCACCCGAAGTGTTCGGGCGCATCGCCGCGCTTGCGGCGCAACGCGGATACGGGCGGGGCGAGATGGTCTTCAGCCGCGGCGAGCCCGGCGACGCGCTCTACGCGGTGGTCACCGGAAAGATCCGCATCAGCACCGGCAGCGCCGCCGGCCGCGAGGTCTTCCTCAACATCATGGAGCCCGGCGACACGTTCGGGGAGATCGCGCTGCTTGACGGCGGCCCGCGCACGGCGACCGCGACGGCGATCGCCGCCTCGGAACTGGTTTCGGTCCGCCGCGGTCCGCTCTTCGAATTGCTGGAACGCGAACCGCGCGCGTTGCTTGAGCTGCTGCGCCTGTGCGGCGAGCGGCTGCGCTGGACGAGCGGGCTGCTCGAGGACGCGGCGCTGCTCGACGCGCCCGCACGGCTGGCCAAGCGCCTGCTCTCACTCGATGAGCTGCACGGCGAGCCGCGCGGGGCGAGCCGCGCGATCCGCATCTCGCAGGAAGAGCTCGCGAGTTTCCTGGGCGTTTCGCGCCAGGCCGTCAACCAGCAACTGCAGGAGTGGAAAGCCGAGGGCTGGGTCGGTCTCGGGCGCGGCAGCGTCGTCGTGAAAGACGCTGCCGCGCTCCGGCGCGCGATCGACGGCGGCTAGCGCGGCGAGGCGCCCTCAGGCCTGGGTCGGACGCTGCGGCCTGCGCATCTTCAGGATGGCCGCCACCAGGATCGCGCCGACGGCGGCGCCGACGAAAAAGGCGACCGGCGCGCTGACCTGCATCTTGGTCTTCTCGAAGATGATGATCGGGTCCTCGGGCGCGGCCGTTCCGATCTGCGTCGTGTAAAGGACTTCGCCGCCAGCGAAGGAATCGCAGACCCACGCCGCCTTTGCATCATTCGGCGGCACCGAGATCGGCTGTGCCTTCGGTGTCGTGTAGTCCTTGTCGCAGAATGGCCAACCCGCCTGCCCCTTCTGCGTGACCAAAAGCGTTGCGCTCGTATCGGCATTGATGAACTTTATTTTTCCGCTCTTCGGCGTGTCGTACTGCGACATGGTCTGGCCGTCGCGCACGTTAACAATGATTTCCAGTGCCGCCATGGTTCTTCCTCCCCGAATTCAGATTTTCTTGTAGATGGCCTTCAATTCCGGCGCAGCCCGCAACAGGGATTCGGGATAGCCCAACGCCCGCGCGCGCCGCGCGTGGGCAATGGCTTTCGCGCGGTCGCCGAGCCCGAGCTCGGCCAGCGCGACGTAGTAGTGCACGTAATCGGTGCCGTCCCCCTCCGCCAATGCAATCCCGGCATGCTGCCGGGCCCGGTCCGCTTCCCCGAGCCGGCTTGCATAGTACGCCGCCTGGGCCTGGTTGATCGCGTGCTTTGGGTTCACGAGGAGCTCGCCTTCGGCGAGCTCCAGCGCCCGGCGATAGGCCTGCAGGGCATCGTCGGTCCGCGAATCGAACAGGAGGGCGTCCGCCAGGTTGCCCCAGAGCCGATGATCCGCCGGGGCGAGCTCGGTCGCCTTGCGAAACAGCTCTGCCGCCTCACGGAACCGGCCGCGGTAGTACTGCACGATGCCCGTATTGGAATAGCTGGCGCGGCGCGGCTCGATCGCGAGCGAGCGCGAGAACGCCTCGGCAGCCCGGTCGAAGTCGCCGAGGTACAGATAGGCGCCGCCCAAGTTGTTGAACACGTTCGGGTTGTCGGGCGCGAGGAGCGTCGCGCGCGTGTAGGCCGCGGCCGCCTCCTCGGCGCGGCCATGGGCCACCAGGAAATGCCCGTAGGCGGTGTGGGCCGCCGTATAGCTCGGCTGCACCGCGATCGCGCGCCGGAAATTCGCTTCGGCGGCGGCCGGCTTGCCGCCTGCGGCCTGGGCTTCGGCGAGACCGATCAGCGCATCCGGCGATTCGGGCACGATCGCGAGGGCCTGTTGATAAGCCGCTTCGGCTTCGGCCGCGTCCCCGGTCGCGAGGCGCAGCTGCCCGATCGCCTCGTGCACTTCCTGGGCCGTGCTGTCGAGCGCCTTCGCGCGGCCGCAGGCCGCCTCGGCGGCCGTGACGTGCGCCGGCTCGCGATCGAGCGCATAGCGCTCCACGCGCACCTGGCACAGCCCGGCCTGCGCGCGCGCGAAGTCGGGCTGCCCGGCGAGCGCGCGGGCGAAGAGATTCTCGGCGGCATCGAGACTGGCGGCGCTGCTCGGCTGCCTCAGGAACGCGAGTCCCTTCAGGTACGCGTCGTACGCCTTTGCATTGCGTTGCCCGGTCACGGGCGGCTCACCTGGGCGCGACTCCAGGACGAGCTGGAGCGCGGTCAGGACCTGGTTGCCGATGTCGTCTTCGATCGTGAACACATCGCCGGAGGACTCGTAGAGATTCGACCAGCGGTTCGTGCCGCCCGCGCCCTCAACGAGCGAGGCGCTCACGCGCACTCGCCCGCCCTGGCGTTTGACGCTGCCCTCGACGACGTAACTCACGCCGAGCGTTTCCGCGATTTTCCGCACGTCGATTGCCTGGCCCTTGAACGTGAACGCGGAGCGCCGGGCGGCGACGCGCAGTCCCGGTATCTTGGCGAGACGATGCATCAGCTCTTCGGCGAGGCCGTCGCCGAGGTAATCGTTCGCCGGATCGCCGGTCATGTTGTCGAAGGGCAGCACGGCGATCGAATTGGGCGACGGTCCGGCGGCCGGCGTCAGGAGGGCCCCGAGATTGTCACCGGTCGTAGGCACCGGGATTTGGCG
The DNA here is from genome assembly GCA_963738285.1 of uncultured Gammaproteobacteria bacterium. Classification (GTDB taxonomy): domain Bacteria; phylum Pseudomonadota; class Gammaproteobacteria; order Steroidobacterales; family Steroidobacteraceae; genus SCUD01. Next base: position 629,307 of record CAVTVX010000002.1, read on the forward strand.
CCAGAACAACCCCAGTCCGAGCGCGATGCCGAGTGCCACGCCCACCGCAATTCCGCGCGTGACACGGTGTGAAGCGAGTCGCGCGGCGACGCGTGCGGCGCCGCCGGCCATGCCGGCCGGTGCCGCGGGCAGGACCTCGTAGGCACGGACCGGCTCCGCGATGTTCTTGACGTGACGCGTGCCCGTATCGAGATAGCGCGCCGTAACCTTGAGGTGCACCTGGTCGTAGACCGGGCGGGAGATCAGTACGCCGCCGGGTCTTGCGAGCGCCTGCAGCCGGGCCGCGACATTGACGGCATCGCCGGCCACGCCGGCTTTCTCTTCGATGACGTCGCCGAGGTTGACGCCGATGCGGAGCATCATGTGCCGTGCGGGCGGCAGCGCGGCGTTGTCGGCGGCGACGCGTTCCTGGATCGCGAGGGCCGCCGCCACGGCGTTGACCGCGCTGTGAAACGCGGCCATCAGGCTGTCGCCGACGCTGCCGAACTCCCGGCCGCCGAACTCGGCGACCTGTTCTTCGAAGATCGCGCGGCGGGCCTTCAGTGCCGCAAGCGTTCCCGGTTCGTCGGCTCCCATGAGACGGCTGTACCCGACGACGTCCGCCGCGAGGATCGCGGCGATGATGCGGCTGTCTTTCTGCATGGCGCCACGTTCCCCGTGAACGAGTATAACTCGCGCGGGGCGCAGGCTTCGGCGGCGTCAGGTCAGGCTGCGCTCCACCTTCATGACGTCCGGCATGCCGCGGATCGCGCGGATGAGCCGTGCGAGATGACCCCGGTCGCGGACCTGGACCTCGAACAGGATCGTCGAGTGGTCGCCCTGGGATGAATCGACGTTGACGTGGCTGATGTTGCTCTGCTCCGCGGCGATGCGGGTCGCCACTTCGGCGAGGATGCCCATGCGGTTGGTGGCCTCGACCATGAGACCCGCATTGAAGAGGTGCTGCTGGTCCTTCTGCCAGACCGCCGGGATCCACTTGTCCGGCTGCTTGCCGAATGCGGCGACGTTCGAGCAGTTGTCGCGGTGGATCACGACTCCGCGGCCGCTCGAGAGATAGGCGACGATCGCGTCGAAAGGAATCGGGAAGCAGCAGCGTGCATAGCTGACGACCAGGCCCTCCGTGCCCGCGATCGCGAGCGGCTGCGACGTCTCGGCATCCGGGCGCGCGTCGTCGTCGGGCAGCAGGCGGCGCGCGATCAGGCGGGCGAACCGTTCGCCGAGGCCGATCTTCTCGAGCAGCTCCTGGCCGTCCTTGAGCGCGATCGAGTGCGCCACCTGGTCGAGCCGGCCGCCCGGCAGTTTCTTGAGTGACAGTTCGAATTCCTCCAGCGCCTGGTTCAGCATGCGCCCGCCGAGTTCGGCGGCCTCGCCGCGCTTGAGGTTCTTCAGGTACTGCCGGATCGACGACCGCGCCTTCGCCGTCGTGACGAAGCTCGCCCAGGCGGGATTCGGCTGCGCTCCTTTCGCGGTGATGATCTCCACCGTCTGGCCGTTTCGCAGCACGGTCCTGAGCGGCACGAGCCGCCGGTCCACCTTGGCCGCGACGCAGCGCTGGCCGACGCCCGTGTGCACCGCATAGGCGAAGTCGACGCAACTTGCGCCGCGCGGCAGCCGCATGATGTCGCCCTTCGGCGTGAAGATATAGACCTTGTCGGGGAACAGGTCGACCTTGACGCTCTCGACGAGCTCCTCCGCCGTGCCCTCGTGCAGGTCCATCACGCTCTGCAGCCACTCGCGCGCGCGCAGCTGCTGGGCCTCGCCGTCCTTTTCTCCGGTCTTGTACTGCCAGTGGGCGGCGATTCCGGATTCGGCCATCCGGTGCATGTCCTCGGTCCGGATCTGCACCTCGATCGGCGTGCCGTTCGGGCCGAACAGGGAAGTGTGCAGCGACTGGTACCCGTTGACGCGCGGGATCGCGATGTAGTCCTTGAAGCGCCCGGGCATCGGCCGGTACAGGCCGTGCACGAGCCCCAGCGTGCGATAGCACTCGTCGACGCTGCCGACCACGATGCGCAGACCGAACATGTCGACCACCTGCGACAGCGAGAGGTGTTTGCGGCGCATCTTCACGTACACGCTGTACAGGTGCTTCTCGCGGGCCTCGACGCGCGCATTGATGTTCGCGGCCACGAACGCCTTGCGCAGCGACTTGACGATTTTCGGCAGGAATTCGCGCTGGTTGCCACGGGCGCGCTTGAGCTCGCGCTCGATGATGCGGTAACGCTGCGGGTAGAGCGTATGAAAGCCCAGTTCCTCGAGTTCGAGCTTGATCGAGTGGATGCCGAGGCGGTTCGCGATCGGCGCATAGATTTCGAGCGTCTCGCGCGCGACCGAGCGGCGTTTCTCCGGCGGCATGGCCGAGAGCGTGCGCATGTTGTGGGTGCGGTCCGCGAGCTTGACCATGATGACGCGTATGTCGCGCACCATTGCGAGGATCATCTTGCGGAAGCTCTCGGCCTGGGCTTCCTTGCGGCTCTTGAACTGGACCTGGTCGAGCTTGGTCACGCCGTCGACGAGTTCGGCGATCTCCTTGCCGAACTTCTGCTCGACTTCGGCCATCGAGGAGGGTGTGTCCTCGACGACGTCGTGCAGCACGGCGGCCGCGATCGTCGCGCCGTCCAGGTGCAGGTCGGCCAGGATGTCGGCGACCGCGATCGGGTGGGTGATGAAGGCTTCGCCGGACTTGCGCTTCTGGCCCTTGTGGGCGGTCTCGGCATAGTCAAAGGCCTCGCGCACGCGCTCGACCTGGTCGGGCGGCAGGTAGGCCTCGATCTTGGAAACGAGCTGTCCGATCCCGGGAGCGCGTCTTCCGCCCGGCAGCAATCCGAGGATGGAAGACGCGTAATTCATCGGATCGGCGGTCTCGCGGTCAGTCCCCCAGGCCGAGCTGCGGGGCGCGGAAGTCGACGCCGAGGTCGAGCGGGTTCTCAGGAATCATCTCCTGCTCCGGCTCCGGGTCCGGCTCGGAGAGCAGGTCGATCGTGACCTTGCCCTCCGCGATCTCGCGCAGCGCCACCACCGTGGGCTTGTCGTTTTCCCAGTCCACGCGCGCCTCGGCGCCATTGACGAGGCGACGCGATCGCTTGGCGGCGAGCAGGACCAGGTCGAACAGGTTGTCGACCGTGTGCAGGCAATCTTCGACGGTGATGCGGGCCATGGAAAAGACCGTAATTTCAGGGAATTGGACCAGAAATGATAGCAGTTTCCAGGGCCCGTCGCCCGACTTCAGCTCGCTCCGCGGCGGGACTTGCGGGAGCGGCGCTCGTTGGCGACCCGGGGGGCCTGGCTGAAGGCGTCGAGGTCCTCGGCGCGACGGCTGGTGGCACGGCGGTCGTCGTGGTGGCTGTAGGTGCACTGGCAGGCATCCGGCCGCGTGCAGCCGGGAAGGGGCAGCAGGGGAGCCTCGCGCGACAGCCAGCGGCGATTCTTGCCGGAGATGGCGGCGTTGCAGGCCGCCGTACCCGGCTTGACCGAAACCGCGTGCCAGCGGCGGTCGCTCGATTTGGACGTGTCCTTACCAGCCATGGGCCCTGCCACTCCTTGGAGGCTCCATGCTAGCGAATCCGCGCATGAAGGGAACCGGCCCCGGCAGGGCCGTGAATCAATCGCCGAGCAGTTCCCTGGCCAGGCCCTCGAGTCCGGGCCGGTCCCGACGGCTGGCCTCGCCGCGGCCGTCGAAGACGGCTTCCAGTTCGGCCAGGGCGTGGTCGAAATCGCGGTTGACGATCACGTAGTCGAATTCCCGCCAATGCGGCATCTCGAGGACCGATTCCTCGAGGCGGCGCCCGATCGCCTCTTCGCTGTCGCTGCCCCGCTTCCTGAGCCGCGCCTCGAGTTCCGCGCGCGAGGGCGGCAGGATGAAGATCTGCACCGCTTCGGGAAGCCGCTCGCGAACCTGCTTCGCGCCCTGCCAGTCAATCTCGAGAATCAGATCGCGGCCTTCGGCCAGCGCTGCCTCGACGACGCTTTGCCGGGTGCCGTACAGGTTGCCGAACACGTTTGCGTGCTCGAGGAACTCGCCCGCCCGCATGAGCCTTTCGAATTCCTCGCGACCGACGAAGTGGTAGTCGCGGCCAGCCTGCTCGCCGGCGCGGGGCTGGCGTGTCGTGCAGGACACGGAAAAGGAGACCTGCGGGCGGCGCCGCATCAGGGCATGCAGGAGGCTCGTCTTGCCGGCGCCCGAAGGCGCCGCGATGACGTACAGGTGACCGCGTTTCGACACGCGGCGATTGTACCGACCTGAAGGGGACGCACCCCTTCATATTCGCGAAGGGGACGCACCCCTCTGCGAATATGAAGGGGTGCGTCCCCTTCAGGTCCGCTTCAGGCGGTGAGTCCGGCGAGCACGCCGACGAAGTCGCGGGCCATGCGGCCGGGATTCAGGGCCAACGCCGCGTGCCGCGCCGCGATACCCATGCGCAGGCGGCGGTCGCCATCAGCGGCGATGTCAACCGCGGCCTCCACGAATGCCGCATCGTCCCCGATGGCGACGAGACGGCCATGCTCGCCGTCGCGCAGGTGCGCCCGAGCCGCGCCATAGTCGAATGCGACGGTCGGGACGCCGCTCGCCATCGCTTCGATCGTCACGTTTCCGAAAGTCTCGGTCATGCTGGGGAAAAGAAAGAGATCGCCGGAGGCGAAGTGCTCGGCCAGGTCCTCGCCGAGCCGCAAGCCCGTAAAGATGAAGTCGGGATGCGAGCGGCACAGGCGTGGCGCGACCGGTCCGGTGCCCACCCAGACGAAGCGCGCGTCCGTGCGCCGTTCCCGGATCCGCCGGAATGCCTCGATCGCGAGGCCGAGGTTTTTTTCCGCGGCGATGCGCCCGACATAGATCACCGCAAGTCCGCCGGGCGCGACGCCCCAGCGGTCGCGGAGCTTCTGCCGCCGACGAGCGGGATCGAATAGCGCCGGGTCAACGCCCCGGGAAACGACCCGCACGCGCTGGAACCCGTGCCGTTCCAGCCATTCGCGGAGTTCGAGGGTCGGTACGACGGTCGCGCCCGAGGCGTTGTGAAGCCGCCTCAGCCAATGACGCACGAGCGACGTCAGCGGGCCGAGTCCGTACGCTCCGGCATAGGCGTCGAAGCGCGTGTGGAATCCAGTCGCAACCGGTATGCCGAGCCGGCGCGCGGTACGCACGGCCGACCAGCCGAGCGGCCCCTCCGTCGCGACATAGACGGCATCCGGGCGCTGGCGGTTAAACAGCCGCGTGAGCGCGCGGCCCGCGGGAAAGCCGAATCGCAGGCCCGGGTACCTCGGCAGCCCTGCGCCGCGTACGAGCAGTTCCTCGATGGGGCGGGCCAGCGGCAGTGTGGATACGCCCGGCTGATGCGGCCGCACCAGCAGCAGGTCGTGCCCGCCCTCGGCCATGCCGGAGACCAGGTTCTGAACGGTCAGCGAGACGCCGTTGACCTCGGGCGGATAGGTTTCGGTGACGACGGCAATTCGCATGGGGCCCCGCAGGACGCGGCGCAATTCTCAGATGCCCCGATGGCGGTCCCGTGACGATCGCGTGACGCTTTGATGAAGCAGGGACCCGAAGGGGACGGACCCCTCTGCGAACATGAAGGGGTGCGTCCCCTTCGGGTCAGCGGTAACGCCGGCTCAGCCAGTCTTCCGGCTTGGGGAACGCGGCGGCTTCTTCGCCCAGCCACTGCCGGAGTGCGAGGACCATCGGCAGTTCCGCGTAGGCCGGCGGGCAGACGAACCAGTAGCTGAACCGTGAAGGCACGATCGTCCTGCTCGCGAGCACGAGCGCGCCGTTTTCGAGATCGTTCGCCGCGATCGACCAGCGCGCCGGAGCGTAGCCCAGCCCCTCGATCACGGCCGAGATCACGCTCACCGAATCGTCGATGATCGTCGGCCCCGCCGGCCAGGGCGTCGGCGCGGCACTCTTCTCGAAGCGGGCCCAGGGCTCGTCCCGCGCCTGCAGCATCGGGATACCTTCGAACGTCTCACGGTCGTCGAGCGAGCCGAACTTCTTGAAAAGCTTCGGCGAGGCGACGACGACCAGCCATTCGTCCATCAGCTTGTCGTACTCGAGGCCCGGCGTGATGGCTTCGCCGAGGCGCACGGCCGCGTGAAAATCGCTGCGAGCGAAATCGACCGCCTCGCGGGAGGTGTGCCAGTCCACGCGCAGTTCCGGGAACCTCGCGTGCAGGCGGTGGAGCCGGGGCGTCAGCCATTTCTGCATCAGCGAGGACAGCGTGCTGATGTTGATGATGCCGCTCGCGCGCACCATCCGCGTCTCGCGCAATACCGCGACCAGCGAATCGAGGCCGGACCGCACGCCCGGCAGCAGCTTCGCCCCTTCGGGAGTCAGCTCGACCTTGCGGCCGCTGCGTCGGAGCACCGGCAATTGCAGGTATTCCTCGAGCGCCTTGATCTGCTGCGAGACCGCGGCCGGCGTCACATTCAGCGCCTCGGCGGCTTCCGAAAAAGACAGGCGCGTGGCCACGGCTTCGAAGACCCGAAGTGCATTCAGGGGCAATCGGCCATAGGCGGAGGCGGGCACAAGTTTCCCTTAACCGGGGTTGAGTTATTGCGTTGGTTCGCAACGCGCCGGCGCTTCAAAGTCTAGCCCGAACAGGGATGAAAGGGCGCGTCGCCCGATCCCCTGAAACACAGGAGAACGGAAATGAACGGACGCTTGCAGGGTTTCCTGAGCTTCCTGGACCTGCTGGCCGAGGGCCAGCGGCGCCAGGCCGAAGTCGTCACGGGCCGCCGGTTCGAGTCTGCCCCCGGCCTGCAGCCGGTCCAGTCCGGCAGCGCGGTCAAGTTTCCCTTAACCGGGCATCAGAAACCGCATTTGTTCCGTGCCACCCGGGAGCCCAGAGTTCCCACCCGGCACTGAGTGTCGAATTGCAGTCGCCCGAAACGACTACCGATCAAAGGAGCATTGAAATGAACGCCTATTCGACCATCCGCAACACGGGCCTTGCCACCATCATCGTGGCTGCGCTCGCCGGAATCGTCAGCAACGCGCTGGCGGTGGACCAGAAGATCGTCTACGAGCGCGACGTGCCCGGCACAGCGGCCGTGAACGTCCTGCCCGAGGTCGTCGTCACCGCCTCGCGGCTCGACTGGTGAGCGCCGCCCCCGAGCGCCGGGCCACAGGCTCGCAGTCATTGCCACTCCAACGTGCCGCCGCCTTCCTCCCCTCCGGCGCACGAATCAATGACTGCGACCCTGTGTCCCGGCGCTTCATTACAATGAACGCGTGTTCCCGATCCGGGATGACAATCCGCATTTCCTGACGCCCTATGCCACCTTCGGCCTGATCGGCGCGAACGCGCTCGCCTGGTTCCTGCTCCAGGGCTTCGGCACGGAGCCCGCACTCTCCTCCTCGGTCTGCCGCCTCGGACTGATTCCGGCCGACTTGCTGCAGACGGTGCCCGCCGGGACGAGCTTTCCGATGAGCCGCGACACCGTCTGCTCGCTGTCCGGCGGCGGAGGTTCTTGGCATACGGTGCTGACCTCCATGTTCCTGCACGGCGGGTGGATGCACCTGATCGGCAACATGTGGTTCCTCTGGCTCTTCGGCAACAACGTCGAGGACGCGATGGGCCACCTGCGCTTCGTCGTGTTTTATTTGCTCTGCGGCTTCGCCGCCGCGGCGCTGCAGACCGCATTCGCCCCGCACTCCATCATCCCGATGGTGGGCGCTTCCGGCGCGATCGGCGGCGTGCTGGGCGCCTACGTCCTGATGTACCCGCGCGTCCACGTCCACCTGCTGGTCGTGCTGGGCTTCTACGTGACCACGTTCGCGGTGCCGGCGGTGTTCATGCTCGGCTACTGGTTCCTGCTCCAGCTCGTGAGCGGATCGATGGCGGTGGGGGCCGAGGGCGGCGGCGTCGCGTTCTGGGCGCACGTCGGCGGCTTCGTCGCGGGCGCCCTGCTCAGCTTCGTGTTCCGCGACCGTGAGATGCTCGCGCGGCACCCGTACTACGGCTGGCACCAGCGCGGGGCGCCGACACGGAACTGGAGGCGGGTGCAGCGCTGAGCGCGGTCACTCCACGTTCTGGATCTGCTCCCGCATACAGGCCATAACTATCTGATTAATATTTCTATATTCATTTTCGGTTTTGATTAGATACGCGGGCAGATACACAGGTCTGAGTCCGTTACGTCGTCAAGCCTTAGCGCAACCACGCTGAATGCTAATGCACTAGGCCTCGCGCGCGCGTCGGCTCATCGCGGTGCGCCTACGCCCTGTCCGCGCCCGCATGACCCGACGCCACGCTACGTCACAGCACGGTTGTACATCACCCTACGTCACACACTAGCAGTGCTAAATCTGTGGGACCTACAGATTCACGAGCTGGTCCGTACCGTACGTCACAGTACGAGGAGTCCTAGCTGTCCTTATGGATCACTAGTGTTCCTATAGGGTCCCTGGGGGATGTAAGCGCCGCAGCCTGTGGACCTGCGAGCTTCGGAGTAGCTTGAACCTTCTAGCGTCGCTTTCCAGAACCAGGAGCTCCACCCTGCAATGGGGCACGGATAACTGTGATCTTGGACAGTGGCGCCTTCCTTTTCTGAGCTTCGCGGTTTTGCATCGCGGCGCGTTGTTCACTTGGGGGTACAACCTCCTCGTATAGAGTGCTACGAAGACCCTTCGGACACCTGTGCATGATTTTTTCAAACTGCGTCTTTGTACTCGAAGGAGAAAACGCCGACCGCAAAACCAGTTCTTTCAGCTTCGCAAGCTCGACCGGCAGGCGCCTATCATTCTTGAAGTCTTTCTCCGTGAGATTTCGCTCGACCAAATTGAAGAGTCGCAAAGCCTGCTTTCTGTTCAAAAGACCATTCTCCGTTCTACCGCTGTCTCAAATGTCGGCAAGCGACTTCACCCCGCGCGACAGCGCCGCCTCGAGCTTGCGCTGCTGCACGAAGAAGTAGCGCCACTGGCCGTACTTCGTGCCGCTCATCTTCTCGCACCAGAGCCGCGCCGCCTCGCTCTTGAGCGCCGTATTCGGCCGGATCTCTCCCTTGGTCTCCGCCAGCCACATCACTTCGCGGCCGTCCGTGTCGCGCGCCGGCGATGATGAAGTCCGGGTAGTACTGCCGCGGGCGGTTGCTCTCGTAGTAGGTGACCGAAAAGCCGAGCCGCTCGTTCTTGAAGTAGCGGACGACGTCCTTCGCGCCGTCGAGGAAGTCCGCGAAGCGCTTTTCGAGGTCGGTATGGCACGGGCACCTTGTTCGTGTGGCAACGCTTGCCGTCGGCGACGATGCCGGTCCACTGGAAGCGGCGCAGGTTCGCCGAGTCCAGCCACTCCGGCGAGCCGAGGATCGGCACGGCCTCGACACCGGCCGAGCCCGCGCCGCGGATCGCGGTGTCGAGCGCATCGAGCGCCTGCCGGCGCCAGTAGTAGATGCCGACATCGCGCGGGTCGCTCCGCACGCCGCCGACCTCCAGCGGCACCACGCGCGAGTCGAGATAGCGCAGCGACACGTCGAGCAGCTCGTCGAAGGTCGGGCCGATGCCGAGCTCGGCCGCCGCTCCAGGATTGGTCTCCTGGTGCAGCTCCTCAGCCATCAGGAACGCCGTGCGCAGCACCGGCCACTCCTTGCGGACCTCCTCAAGCGTCATGATCGCCTCGGGTGCGCCGCCCACGACTGGCCGCACGTGCACGTCCGGCGGCGTCTCCTTGGGGTTGAGGCGGATCTGCGGCAGGTCCTCCACCCGGATCAGGTCCGCAAGCGACTCGGTCACGCCCGACCGCCCACGAGCGCACGTTCGGCACACGGACGCGGTACTTCTGCCTTCTTGGCGTCCGGCTCGATCCAGACCGGCTTCTGTCCCCACTCGCCGGTCTTCGGACGCTTGCGCTTCTCGACTGGGAAGCCGACGAACGGGATGCCGAAGGCATCCACCGTCTCTTCGCTCCCCTCTGGCCGCTCCTCGAGCGGCTGGTTCAGGACGTCGTAGTTCGTGCGCCGCAGGCCGCGGCCGATGATCTGCTCGGTGAGGAGCGGCGAGCCAAAGGCACGCAGTCCCAGGATGTGGGTCACGCTCTTCACGTCCCAGCCCTCGGAGAGCATGTTCACGCTGACGATGCGCGCACGTGCTCGCCGGGCTTGCCCTTCGAGCCGACGGTGTTGACCATCTCGCGCAGCACCGCCTCGTTGCCCTTGTCGGCGTCGAAGACCTTCGAGTCGATCGGGATCGTTACCCAGCGCGTGCGGTCCTCGTCGTCCGGGTTGCGCAGCAGCTCGTACTCGCGCGTCAGGTGCTCGAAGAGCCACGCCGCGCGCTGGGCGCTGTCGGCCACGCACAGCAGCACCGGGCTCGGCCCGCGCGCGAACTCGAACGAACTCGCCCACTCGTCATGGTCCTTCTTCCACGACGAGTAGATGCTCGCGATCGCGCCCTTGCAGGCGCGCAGGTACTCCTCCTTGGTCTTGGCGCCCTTCACCAGGTCCCAAAGGTCGAGGTACACGCGCCCCTGCTCGTCCGGGTCGGGCAGCCGCACGACCTTCACCAGCCCTGACTCGAAGGCGTCGTAGACCGAGAAGTCCGACACCAGCCACTCGAAGAGCGTCCCCTCGGGCTTGGGCGAGCCCGAGCCGTACCAGGGCGTCGCCGAGAGGTCGAGCACGAGGCTGAGCCGCGCCGCCTTGCCGATGCGCTCGAGGATCTTGCTCCACTTGATGTAGCTCGGGCGTCCTCGCCCTTGCTTGCCGCGCTTCTCGCCGTAGACGTGGTGCGCCTCGTCGTTGATGACCACGAGGTCGCGCCAGCCGCCGAGCAGCCGGCGGATCGGCGCATTCGGGTCCTGCCGCGCGCGGCGCTGCATCGCGCGCAGCACCGCCTGCGGGATGAACCGCCCCTCCTCGAGCGGCACCTCACCCTCGCCGATCCAGTCCTCGCGCTTGTTCTCGAGCGGGATGCCCTGCCAGTTGCGCACCAGCACGTTCGGGTGGAACTCCTCGCGGTACTCGGGCGGCACCATCTCGAAGGCGTCGTATAGGTTGTGCTCGCCGGCCGGGTCGAGCCCGTCGCCGCGCGGCTGCCCGCTCACCCGGTCGCGCACCGTGAGGTTCGGCACAAGCACCAGGAAGTTCGTCGAGAGCGACGAGCCACTCACCTTGCGCTTGTGCAGCGTCGCCCAGGTGACGAAGAGCGCCATGACCACGGTCTTGCCGGTGCCGGTGGCGAGCTTGAGCGCGTAGCGCAGGAGGTCGCCGGTCTCCGGCATCTTGCGCCGGCTCTGCACCTCGTACAGGTAGATGACCGTCTCGACCGCCTCCTGCTGGCAGAAGAAGAAGCGCTTGCCCGACTGCCCGGCGCTCCTCGTCGCGCTCAAACCACCACTCGAGCAGCCGCCGCGTAACCATCGCCGTACCCGGGTAGCCGGCCTCGCGCCAGTCGCGCACCTCGTCTCGGAGCTGGTTGACGAATTCGTTCAGCTCGCTCGGCCGAAGCCGAGCAGGTCCTCGAAGAGCTGCGCCTCCTTGCCTACGACCCCGCCGATGCCGCCCTTGACGTCCTTTGCGGAGGCGAGGAAGCGCATCGAAGGCCGACGCGTCTCCACGACGCTTCGAGCGACCGCCGGGCAGGAGCTGGTAGTGCCGGTTCGGCTCCCGGAAGGCGTCGCAGATGACGACGCGATCGACAACGTAGGCCATCGCGCGCGCCTTAGACCAAGTCCCTGCACGACGGTGGACTCGTTGCCGTAGACGTCCACGACCTTCACGGCGATGCGCTTGTAGCCGCGCACCGGGAACGGCTCCGAGGCGAGCTTGAGCGTGAACTCCTCCGGGTCAACCTCGGCCTTGAGCGCGGCCTTGATGTTCGGCGCCTTCTTGAAGTCGAAGAACATCTGGCAGTCCACGAAGCAGTCGCCGTCGTAGTCCTCGTCGAGGTACCACGCCGAGACGTAGCCCGAGTCGGCCTGCTTGTACTCGGTGGTGCGGCGCTTGCGGTCGAAGAGCGCCACGCCGCTTGAGCGTGACGCGCAGCTGCTTCTCCTTGCCGTTCTTCTCGACGTCTCAACCTCGATGTCCGGCAGCGCGAGCGGCGAGAAGAGCATCTCCGGCTGCGTCGCCTTGAGCCCCTCGGCGAGCGTGTCCGGGCGGATCATGATCAGCTCGACCTTGACTTTGCCGCGCTTCTCGAGCTGCGGACTTCACCTCGCCGACGTTCGCCTCGAAGGCCCAGCCGAGCACGTGCACCTCGAGGATGCCCGAGGCGAGCGCATCCTGGACGGCGTCGTTGATCTGCTTGGCCGTCACGCGGCCCGAGAGCGGCCCGACGGAGATCGCGATCTTCTCCTTCTCGTTCTCCGCCACCGCGTGCACGAGCCCGGTCGCGCCTTGGATCGCCGCGTCCTTGCGGTAGAGGCGGCAGATCACCTCGATGTAGTTCTCGAGCTTCGCCGCCTCGCCGATGCCCGGCTCGCGGACGACGTAGCCCTTCCAGTCCTCGACGGAGTAGCGGCCGAGGGACATCACCTCGAAGGGGCCGCAGACGCGGATGGCGTCCCTGTCCACTTCGGGCTGGTCGACCAGCTCGACTTTCTCGGGCTCGAGGTCATAGGCGAGGCTCTTGAGCGTGACGCGGTTGACCGTCTTGTAGAGGAAGTTCGCCGGACACCTTGCCGTTGCGCGTCTTGAAGTGATCGAACGTACTCGCAGATCAGCCGCTGCCGCGCGACGTTAATCGCTACCCGCGAGGTGTCGCAAGTGATCCAGCGACGACCAAGCTTCTCAGCACAGAAGGCCGTCGTGCCCGATCCGCAGGTGGGATCAAAGACCAGATCGCCGGGCTCGGTCGTCATGACAATGCAACGATCGAGCACCTTGGAGCTCGTCTGAACGGACGTAGATTCGCGACTTGAGCTCACCGTGACAGTGTCGTCCCATATGTTCGTAACGTGCGACGTACGGCCAGTCATCTCAGAATACGACTGCCACCAAGTGACTCTCCGCCTCCGTCGAAACACGTCGGCCAATGCTAGCCAACCGCTTCATTCCCTCTTCGCTGTACGTCCAGTGTCGATTGGCACCAGCACTTGAACGCTTTCCTTCGAAACCGAAGTCAAAGCTTCTCTCGACTTGAATCTTGGCTGACCAATGGATAGTTCACGCGCGCCCATCTCCAGCCTGAGGCCACCAAGCGGACGATGTCCCCGTCGTCGAGATCCTTGACGCTTTTCATTTCCCCGCCTTCGGATATCAGGGTGTTGAACTTTGAGTCGTCCTCTGGCAGGCCGCGCTTCTCGAAGAGCGCGTTGTACCTTTGCGCGAGTGCACTTCGTCCTTGCTGTACCAGAGCAGATAGTCGTTTACAGGATCAGTAACCGTCGTGCTGCTCTTCTTCTTCAAGACGATTGTGACAATCGCGTTCTGCTGCGCCGAAACATTCGTCAAGGAGCGTGCGCACGAGGTGGGCATTCTCGTCGCTGATCTGAACGAAAATTGAGCCCGACTCTGCGAGGAGCTCTCGGCACAGGTAAAGCCGTTCCTGCAGGTAGGACAGGTACGAATGGATGCCGAGCGACCACGTGTCGCGAAACGCCTTGATCGTCAGAACATCGTCGGCCGCATCCTGCTCGTCATTTTTCGTCGAGTCCACCCGCTGCTGGAAGTTCGAGTCGTACTTGATGCCGTACGGCGGGTCGATGTAGATCATCTGCACCTTGCCGCGCAGGTTCTCGTAGTGGAGCAGCGACTCCATCACATGCAGCGAGTCGCCGCAGATGAGCTTGTTCTTCCATCCCTCCTCGTGGGTGTAGAACTCGACGCGCTTGCTTGCGGTCGCTCTCGCGCAGCGTCTTCTCGAGGTCGGCGAAGAGGTGGCCCTGCCGCGCCGCGCCCGACTTCTCCTCGGCCGCCCGGCGCGCCCGCTCGATGATCTGCGCGATGCGCGACTCGGAGACGATCTCGTTGCGCTGGAGCGGCAGCACCGGCACCTCGCGCCGGTTGCGCTTGCCCGGCCCAGAAGAGCACCGGGTCGGCCGCCGGGTCCATGTCCACGACCACCGGCCGCTCGTCCCCCTCCGGAAGCTTGCCGACCTCGATCGCCTTGCTCCAGCCGTTGTCCATCGGCAGCGTGACGACCAGCTCCTCGGCCGGCAGGAGCGACGTATGCCCGGTCTCCGGCGTGCGCGGCTCCTTGATGTCGTCGTAGGTGTAGCGGGTGACCTTCTTCTCGGGCTTCGTACTTCCTAGGCGCTCGTGCCATGTCGGTCTTGCTCCTCGTCACTTAGTTCGCAGCAGCGGCCCGTCCGGCCGTGCACATGCCGCGATAGTCGCAGGCCCCGCATTTCTTCGGCGTCGGCGCGGTCGGCAGAGTAGCCGGTGCGGAGTGCCTCGGCCGCATCGCGCACCTTGGTCTTCACCTCAGCGATGAAGTCGTCGTCCACCGAGCGCGGCTTGCGCTTGCGCTCGTCCAGCTCGTAGATCTCGACGTAGTCCGGGCGGCGGCCGGTGAGCTCCTGGTAGCCCAGCGCGTAGACGTGGAGCTGCGTTTCGGTGACGTCCTCTGCTTGCGCGCGATCGTTCGACTTGAGGTCGACGATGGTCGTCTCGCCGGTGTCGATCCGTCGTACGAGGTCGATGCGGCCGATGATGCTCACGCCGTCGCCGAGGCTGACCTCGATCTGCTTCTCCGAGAACTCGATCTTGTCGAAAGTCCGCGGCGTTGTCCGTCAGGTAGTCGCGCGAGCACGCGCTCGGCTGCCTGCCTCGAGCTGCTGCCGGAGCGCCGGATAGGCATAGGGCGCATGCAGGTGCGTCTCGACCAGGCGCGGCACCTCAGCCGCGTCGGCGACATCGCCGCGGATGCGCGCGGGCGTGGACCTCGGCCAGGGCGTCGTGCAGCGACTTGCCGTAGCCGAGCGCCTCGTGGATCGGCGCATTGAAGCCGTACAGGATGCGCAGCTTGAACTGGTACGGGCACTCGAAGAAGTACTTGAGGTCGGAGAATGAGAAGACGACGTTCGCGACGCCCGCGCGCGGCGTCGGCGGCAGACGCTTGCGGCTGGAGTAGTCCGGCACTCGGCGCTTGACGTGCTTCGAGGCCAGGATGTCGTCCCAGAACTCCGATGCCGCCACGTACCGGTTGTTCTTGCCGGCGATCGGCGCCCAGGTCAGGTGCAGGAACTTCTGGCTGCGCGTCATCGCGACGTAGAAGAGCCGCCGCTCGTCCTCGATCGTGCCCTCGAAACGCGCGCTGTCCGCTGAACGCCGGCGCGCGGGCAGCAGGTGCCAGACGTTGCGGCCCCCGATCCGCGCGGCCGGGAAGCGGTTCTCGAAGCAGCGCCGGCACGAACACCACCGGCCACTGCATCCCCTTGGCCTGGTGGACGGTCATGATCCGCACGGCGTCGGGGTTGGCGTATTGGTTGTCCTGCCAGCCTTCGGGGTAGGCGTCCTCGGCGCGGTACTGCAGGAAGTCGGCGAACGAGCCGTACTTCTCGACCGGCTTCGAGTGGAAGTGGATCGTCTCGAAGTCGGAGATGACCTGGCTGAACTTGCCGAGGTTGTAGAAGACGACCTCGCCCCGACCGTCGGGACTCGCTCCTCGCGGACGCCTGCCTCCTCGAGGAACGCGAGGAACACGCGCTGGATCGAGTACTGCCCCCACCGCTTCTGCTCCGGGTCGGTGAGCGCCGCCTTGGCTGCGGCAGCACTCGCGATCGCCCGATCGAGCTGCTGACGAGTCGAAGCCGAGGTCGGGCGGCCTTCCAGGTGCTGCTCCACGCGCGGCCGCATCTACTCCCGGTCGGTCGCCGATGAAGTAGAAGAGCTGCCGCGCGGCCTCCGCCTCGGCGTGTCCCGAACAGGTTCGTCATGCCAGTGACGACAAACGGGATGCCCGCCGCCTGCAGAGCCTGCGTGATGGGTTCCGCGTTTGCCTTCACGCTGCGGAGCAGGACCGCCATGTCGGACCACGACAGCCCGCGCTCTACCCCATCCTCCTGGAACGCCACGCCGCGCAGCGACTGGATCGTCTCTGCGATGTGCTGGGCTTCGGCCTCCGGATCGACGAACGAGAGCGCCACGATGTCGCCGTTCTCGGAGGGCTGAGCGCCGGTCGGCTTCATCGCCTTCGCGAGGCGCGTGCCGTTCTGCTCGATGAAGGCGCGCGCCGTCTCCACGACGCCGTCGCTGGATCGGAAGTTCTCCTCGAGCGGGATCTGCTCGACCTCAGGGTAGCGATGTTCGAAAGTGAGGATGTTTTCGACGTCGCTGCCGCGCCACTGGTAGATGGTCTGGTCGTCGTCGCCGACGACGCAGATCCGCGCACCGAGATCGTGCAGCGACCAGACGATCGCTTCCTGGATCGGGTTGACGTCCTGGTACTCGTCGACGATGACGTACTTCACGCGCTCGCCGAGGCGTGCGCGAAGGCCGTCGTCGTTCGTCAAGAGCATCGACAGCCTCCTCGAGAATCGACGAGTAGTCGAGGTAGCTGCTTCTCGTCGAGCAAGCACTGATACGACTCGAGTCCGCTCAACAGGGAGCAACCGTCGAGTGCGCCAGCGACACGCTCGGCTTCGCGCAGGATCGACAGCGCGGTGACGATAGTGCTGAGTGTCCCGATAACGCTTCAGTGCTGCACCGTTGAGGTCTGTGGAGGTGGTGAGTCCGCTTTGCTTGCAGTGTCGGTCGACAAAGAGTCCTTGCTGCACCTCGTTCAGAACCTCGAATTTCAGGTACTTTGGCGCTTCGGTCTTCAGCAGCTCCAAGCAGAAAGCGTGGATCGTCCCGACGAACATTTCGGCCATGCCCGGAATCTCGCCGAGCGCCTCGCCGGGTCGCGCGTGACGATCCGCTCCTTCAGCTCAGCGGCCGCCTTGTCAGTGAACGTGAAGGCGACGATGTTGCGCGGCAGCAAGAGAGTCGGTCCGTCCGGGCGTGAGCAGATGGACGACCCGCCGTGCCACGACCTCGGTCTTGCCCGAACCCGCGCAGGCAATCAGCTGGAGATTCCGGCCGCCATGCTCAACGGCGCGCCTCTGAGACTCAGTTAGTTGCATCAGTCCCTACGACTCTCGGCGCAGCCTGCGCGTCGCTTGGTGATCGACACCTTTGGGCGCTGCAGGCTCGCAGACTCAGATCGCACGTACCGTTACCTCGACCAGATCGCCCGATGCGAGCCCAAATCCATCTTTCAGACTAGTCGGCGCAAAGAGCTCGACGCGCCGAGGCAAAGCGTTACGTGACGTCCTAACCAAGACCTGTGCACTATTGCCTTTGGCACGCGCATCCGCCAAGTAGTAGAAGTATGCGCCCCGCGACTTCGGAATGTGTTCCAGCCCTGGCGGATAAGTGACAGTGGTTCCGTCCTCAATCCACGTTGGAGTCAGCCTATGAAAAGCTGGGACCACGTCATTTTCGACTTCCAGATTGAGGGAGCCGGGCTCTATCAGTGACCAGCCGGTGGCATAGCGGATACCTTCTTCGCGCTGGGGATTTAGCGCAAGAATTGCGGTCTCACCAGGTGGACCCTTTGCTCCGGGTAGTGAGCTCCGAAAGCTAACTCGGCCGGTAAAAGAGAAAGACGACATACAAGCTATCGCCGTCGTGAGGCGGACGACGTGCAACGAGGGCGATGGGCCCCAAACACGACATTACGCGCGCCCGCGGAAAGCAGGCCTACGCACGTCACGCGAGAGCGACGCCGCAAAATAAGAATATGGCGACCGCTGCCCAAAAGGCCATTGCTCCCCCCCCCCGATATGGGATGTCATGGCCCTAACTTGATTCCCACACTGAGAGCCTTAGGGTGCTCTCCGACCAAGACACCGATGTTTGCGCAGATTGTACCGCTACCCTCAACGGCAAGACGCGGAAGTGATGGGCTGCTTATTTCTAACTTCGTTGGGTCGACGTCAATCTTCACCCCACCTGTATCAATCGTGTAACGAGTGATAGTTATCCGGCGTGGAGGAGTCATCTCTAGGCAAAGGACGAGTCGTCGTGACTCTTCCCAAATTGTGAGGGTGGAACCAACAAAGGTCGCGTCCCAGGTTCCCGTTGCAATGATGAGTTCGCTTTCGCAAATGAGGAGTACGCGTTCGTTGCGTGAGTCCCGGGCATCCAAATTCAGCGTCATTCCTCCGTTATCAAGAGTGAATCCGAAAGGTGCCTGCTTATTAATTAGGATCGGCACCATTGCAGTCGGTCTACGGGAATCATCACACGTAAATAATTGTGTACCGAGAATAATCTCCGGGGATGCTCCATCGAACCAGAGAGAGTATGGCGACGTCTCAGGTTGCTGACGATTGAATGGCTTACGGTCCGCGGCTAATACTCGATCCAAAGGTAGGAGGCCTTTCGTCTTTTCTGAGTGGTGCTGTGGACAAAGAAGCGTCAGTTCGTCGGCCCTGTGGCGCTTCACGCGTTCGTATCCCGGCACGTGGTCGTACTCGTAGATAGGAATGCCACAAATCACGCACCCAAAGCCGCAGCGCTGCCGGACTTTGCGCTTTATACCGCTAGGTATGGCAGGACGTTCTGACATCCGTGAGAGCTAACGTCCCGGTTGAGCGGGCGGCTTGCTTGCGGCGATTCGGAGGTTGCGCGCTTCAATGAAGTCAACCGCGCGCTGCCGATATGCCCGGTAGACATCGATGCTCGCTGGGACCGGCGAGGTCGCAAAATCCTCGAACGGCATGAAGAACCTCACGGCGGAGCAATCATCGCTGACCAAATCCTGCAATAGAAAGTGCTCCACGTAGCCCTGGAAGCTTCCGAACAGATCAAAGAAGTCCGCATATCGCGCGAGCACGTCCTCCAATGGACTTGGCTCACCACGGTAGTGCCGCCGGATACACTCCAACGTCAAATCGAATCGGTCCTTGATCTGGGGGTGGCAACCACCCGCGGCGTTAATGGTCATTTGGCGTTTGATGCGCTTGGCCGGGAACACCACCATCCCGCCAATTGTGTAAGTAGCCCGAAGAAACGCTTCCTGCTCCTCGGGCGGGATCTGATTAAAAATGTGATCGAGCTGACGCTCTTTTCGGAACGTCGGGATAACCGCATCGCTGGACAGGACAAACTCGCCAATCTCAGACCGGTGGACGAAGTAATGCGGAGCGCGGTGCTCGAGAGTAAAAACGATGCCGCTGGGTAAAGGCTTGCTCCAGAGACACTTGTGGTATTTGCGAAGTGTCGGGCTGAAGGCATCTGGATCTTTATCCGGTGGCGTGTCCGATCGAAAGTCAAAGGCTATGTCAATCTGACTGTGCATCGCCGCGCTGCCGAAGGTGGCCAAGCATGGACGAGAGCTTGTCCCGATGCGTCTCGTTGTCGCGTCCGGCTAACGTCCGCATTGAGCCGGCCGCGTGAAGCGGCTGACGCGCGCCGCTGGCGCGACAATGTTCCGCGCGCCTGCGGCGCGCGCGCTCAACCTGATCACGGACCGCTCCAACGCATAGTTAGGCCACGGACCGTCGTTTCTGCCTTCTCACGATAAGCGAGAAGGTTCCTACTACTACCAGCCAAGCGAACGTCGGGGCGAGCACCAGGTTTCCAATTGGCCACGCCCAATCGGGAAGGTACGCCAAGAAGCTCGCTGCGAGGGCTCCAAAGACAACCGCACCGAACATCCCCGTAAATCGGCCGTCGCCCTTACCACCAATGAAAATAAGTGCCATCAGTAGCCACGGCAGGGCGCCACACAGAAACTTCAATTGGGTTCTCGTGACTTCAGAATCTAGTCCCTCATCATCAGTAGCCGCTTGAGCGGTGGCCATCGCAGCCTTGTAGATGGCGATCTGCTGAGATGAAGCGCCTTTTCCAATTGCGCTTCGATACGCCTCAGCCTTCTGCGCCAAATTTAGCGCACGCTCGCTCCTATCAAGGCGCATTGAGTGAGTATAGATTTCGAATAGGCCAATGCCAGTTCCCACAAGAGCCAAGAGCACTAGTGCCGCAAATAGCCTCCTCCAGCTTAGTTGGGAAGCGGCGTCAAGAAGGTCAGAAAGCGTAGCCATGTGCGGTCTGTGGCCTAACGTCCGCGTTGAGCGGGACGCTCTGCTGCTAGCTCCTGAATCTTCTTGATGCTCAATTTCCCTTTCTTACCCCACCCCGATTCTCCCTCTGGGATTTCGGGTCGGAACGCCTCGTAGAGTTGAAAGGCCTTATTCATTAAGGCTTCGGGATCTTGGGATTGCGCAAGCTTCTCCATCGCGCTCCGCACTTCGGGCAGCCTCTCGCCGAACTTCGACTGAAGGTACTTGGCAACGCTCGTAGGTGCCATCGGCTTCTGTTCTTTGTCCACCGCCCTCAAGCCGAAATCGGTGCGCAGAACAGGCACCGCCCGACCTAGCAGCGCGACCCGCAATACTCCCGCCGCTTTGGCCTTCTTCGCTCGCTCCTTGCGCACGGCTTCAGGTGAGGGTGTAAAGATTCCGAGGCGCTGGCCCTTCGACTGCGCGGTGAGGCCTGCCACGGCTTTGCCGAGCGTGAGGGCCTCCTCGTGGTCGAACCCGAGACACTCGGCGACTACCGATGCCCACAACGTCAAGACAGGAGCCCGATTGACAGTAACGGTGTCCATGGGGTCGCGCCCTCTTACGTTGACTCGTGCTCGTCCAAGTTTAGGTGTCTGCGGCGGTCCTTCAAACCGCACCCCCGGAGTGGCTGGCCCGTTTCTGCGGGCTCCTTCCTTGGCACCCATCAGAGCATTTGGTGCAATTCATATCCTAGATCCGATCGATAGCGCGATGGTGACCTCTTATTGGATACGCCTATACTCGCTGCGCTGGGCCAGTACGGAGTTCGACTCGGGGATCATGAGTCATCGCGAGCCAATGCCGGAGCCATCTAGCCCCACCGGTGCTGTCTTCATCTCCTACGCCTCCCAAGACGCAGAGGCAGCCTTGCGTATTTGCGAGGCCCTGCGGGCGGCCGGCGCTGAGGTGTGGTTCGACCAGAGTGAGCTGCGCGGGGGAGACTCCTGGGACGCGCAGATCAAGAGGCATATCCACGACTGCGTGATATTCATTCCAGTGATTTCAGCGCACACCAACGCGCGATCCGAAGGTTACTTTCGCCGAGAGTGGAAACTCGCCACGCGCCGGCTGATGGACATAGCGGACGACGCGGCCTTCTTGATGCCCGTTGTAATTGACGAGACACGCGAAGCCAACGCGCGGGTTCCCGAGGAATTCTTGCAGGCGCAGTGGACCTGGCTGCGGGATGGCGACACACCGCCGGCGTTTGCGCAGAGAGTGCAGCAGTTGCTGGGTGGGAAAAGTGCATCCGTACGACACTCGCAAGCCGCAGTTACGGGGGCAGTTGGGCCAAGCGCACGAAGTCGGTTCGCCGACCAGCCGTGGTTGTGGTTCGCGAGCCGCGGCAGGCATCGCACGCGGAACGTCGGAATCGCCCTCGCTGCACTTCTACTGGTTCTGGGCGGAGGAGCTTTCTGGTACCACCAAGGCGCGAAGAAAGTGCCTGCTGTGATACCTGATCCGGTCGCGAAGTTCTCGCCCCCTGCCCACTCCGTCGCTGTCCTCGCCTTTACCAACATGAGCGGAGATCCCAAAGACGAATACTTCTCTGATGGGTTGTCGGAGGAGTTGCTCAACACGCTGGTGCGGGTCAAGGAGCTAAAGGTCGCTGCGCGCACATCATCGTTTACTTTTAAAGGTGGCGCCGTCGATATTCCGACGGTAGGTCGCAAGCTCAATGTCGGCGCGGTTCTTGAGGGTAGCGTCCGAAGGGTGGGCGAGCGAGTGCGCATTACCGCGCAGTTAATCAATACAGTCACTGGCTACCACATGTGGTCAGAAACTTACGATCGTGACGTCAACGATATACTCGCCCTGCAAACTGAGATTGCAACCAAAGTTGCAACCGAACTTCAGATCGCCGTGTTCAATACTGAAAGGAAGCGGCTGACTGAGGGCGGCACAAACAATCCAGCGGCATTCGATGCCTACTTGCGCGGTCGACAACAAGACAGGCATGTCGGAGAAACAAGTTTGCGCGCCGCAATTGCTTTGTACGATGAAGCGATCAAGCAAGATCCGAATTTCGGATCGGCGCACGCAGCTCGGGCCGACGCGTTGAGGATGCTCGCCGGCCTCGAACAGGGTTCTCGCACTGAGCTCAAAGCAAAAGCGCTGGCGTCAGCCGAAAAGGCGGTCGAGGTGGCTCCGACATGGGGGAACCTGTACGCGGTATTGGGGAGCGTCGTGATGGCCTTCGGTACCAATGGTGCCGATTTGGCAAGAGCCGAAGCCATTTTCAACCGGGGGCTTGCTGTCGCGCCAGGCAACGCAAGTTTGCTGACGGACTATTCATATCTTGCGGCCATTCTTAAACGCCCCGATGCAATCGCTGCAGCCCGCCAAGCAGCTGCCCTCAATCCGTTAGACCCGTATACATACGACAACCTTAGTCATGTTCTTGAGTTTTCTCACCGATTCGACGAAGCGCGCATTGCCATGGACACCGCTTTGACAATGCAAGATTCAGTCATTGCCCGCGGCAGACGCGGCATATTTTATATTGAGGCTGGACGTCCAGAAGCGGCTCTAACCGACTGCGAGATCGCAAAAGACGAGTGGATCGGACAGCTCTGCCTGGCGATCGCGTACCACCAGCTCGGGCGTAAGCGGGAGGCAACGGCCGTCGCCAATCGCATTATTGAGGAAAATGGCAATGCGGGAGCGTTTCAATATGCCCAGATCTACGCGCAGTGGGGACAGAAAGAGACGGCGATAAAATGGCTCGACACCGCGCTTCGACTGCAAGATCCTGCCTTGTTAGACATTCAGGTTGATCCTCTGGTCGATCCGCTACGGGATGAGCCGCAGTTCAAGCAAATCGTCGACGAACTCAATTTCCCAAAGTAGCTGCGATTGCGCGAAGTATGTTGAGGCGGCTTTGCAGTGCCGGTGTTCACGGACACTTCGTAGAGAGCGCGACAGAATTTCTGGCGTACCGCCTGATCCTCCCTCGTGATCTTGCTCCGGCCATAGGTGCCGAGGGCACGATTCGGCGGGCCTATTGCGACGGCCCAAAGAAAGGCAGGAATGTGGTTTGATCCCCTTTTGCTTGCCAGGTCTCCGGTTTGGGCGCAGCCTATTGTGGCGCTCTTTCCCCCGACCCTAAGCATTAGGCTAGGTTGGCGAAGCAGTGTTGAGACTCGTCACGGTGGCAGCGACGGCCTTCATAGTGGTCACGGGCGGTTGTGACTCAGCGCCAGGCGGCGAGCCAACGGCAAAGCAAGATGCACTTTCAGCGATCCCCGACGAGGCACAGGCGACGGCACCGCCTTTGCCTGCTGGAGTCGAGGATGACAGCCATCAGTCAGTACAGGGTTCGTCCTTATCGCCGAGCGACGGGGCGCCGCCAACAGTGTTCAAGATTCCTCCGGCGCCGCCCACGCCTCAAGACGTAGGCGCAGCACTGCCGGATGCGATTCAACAGGAGCCGCCCACAGAATCGAGTCCAAGTTCCGAGCCGCCGCCAGCGTCACCGCCGCCGCCCAGTACCTCGTAACGAAGCCACGCAAACGTTGGCCGTTTGTATGTTCAGGATGGATTCAGGAGAGGTCAGTAACACTTGTGTGCAGATCCAAGGAAAGATCGCGAACCGGTCGATCAGGTCGATGAGAAGGGGAGACAGTACATGAGCACTCTGGTTAGTCGTTGCATAAATTTGCTAACCGCTGTTAGCGGTGTCGCGTTCCTGACTTTTGCCACGACCAACACGGCCTTCGCGCAGGCCGCTGGGGGCGCCCCGGTACAACGTGCGCCCATCCAACAGTCTGTTGTCCAACAACCGGTACCAAACAATGTTGCCCAGTACGCGCCGGTTGTTGGTAGGCAAGAATGGGGTCAAGACAATTACCTGTACACGTGGAAAGGCCGCAATTGGTCAACTGATGGCACGTTTCGTGCGTTCCCTTTCGCGCCCAATACTGAAATTTTCGACGTCTATTCACCAAAACGTCAAGCGCTATACCGTCTGGACACCCGAAATCCAACCTGGGCCTACGCAACTTTCGCGAACAACGTCCGTCTTGCGCTACCCAAGTCAAACCCGAGTATTGAAGCGGCGTACGGACAATTGGATGGGAGGTGGGTGCCGATCCAACAGTGGGTGAAGGAATTGACCATACGGCTTAATCAGCCGCAGCCGGCTCAAACCGCTAATACAGCTATTCATGACAATCCGCCGTGCATTCGCGGTTTGTCCACGAAGCTCATCCGCGCAGATTACGCATCTAACACAATGGTGTGCATGACTGATGCCGAGAAAGAAAGGGCTGTGGCGCAACAAATCATGTCGAACAGTAACCTCACTACTTTTCTAAACCTGCCATCGACCCATATAACTGTCCCTATTGGAACTGTGATTAACCTCTCACACTGAGGCATGAATGCTCAACCGTGTGGAGGCCGTGATGAAGCAGCAGACATTGACGAGTTTCGAGGAGTTCGGCAAGACCACGCGCCGAACTCAGTTTCTGCTGGATATGGACCGGATCATTCCCTGGCCGGATCTGGCTGCGGCGGTATAGATGGTGTACCCGAAGATCGGCGAGAACGGTGGCCGGCCGCCGCTGCCGCTAGAACGGATACTGTGGCCTTGCCCCGTTTTCCTGGACACTGTCCTAAGTTGAACTCGCAGTCTCCTCGAGCTCAACCTGGCTCAAGTATCCGATTGTCGAATGCCTGCGCTGCCGATTCTGGTGTCCAGGCTGCCGCCGCACGGCCGCGACCGACGTGGCGATGCTGGTGCGCAATGGTCTCGGGGATCGGGAGGTGAAGCGGTGTCGGCCGCGGTGCCGGAAGTGCGGGAGTGTCGGCATTTGGAGTTTCACAGGCCCGTTGCCAATTGCGGCTAGGGCTTTCCAATAGCTGCAATGCAATTCGCAGCTGCCTCTTTGGAGTAGTCCGTAAAGGACGCGAGCGATTTCTTGCGCCGCCACTCCCACGGCGCAACGCGCTGGTCCTTTTGTAGCGCCCACAGACTCCGCTTGGCGGTCCGTGCCGCAGCTTCATTGATGCACAGATCCGAGTCGATCTTGCGCATGTACTTCCGGTAGGCCCAAGCGTGCCCGCGCTTGACTAGTTCCAAGTTCACGTTGAGGTGGCCACGGAAGACAATCCCAATCATTCGCTCGTAGCGGTCCTGCTCGAACGGCTCGATCTCCACTTGCTTACCGGCCACAAGAGTGGTCAGGGCGGCGGTGGCTTCCTTGGCCCATGGCTGACCGCGCTCCGGTGTGTCGATGCCGTGTAGCCGCACCCGAATTGGACCGCTGGTTAGCTGCACGTCGATGGTGTCGCCGTCGACAATCTTGGTGACCGTGCCGACCAGGACAGGGTTTTGCTCCTGGGCACAGGCTGATATGCCCGCAGCGAGCAGCAGCGTGACTAGGCAGCGAGATAGAGCCTTGCGCATGGCCGGAGTCTAAAATGGGGCGAGTGCGCCTGTGCCTGACCTGAAACATGCCCAGGCATCCGTTTCCGCGGAGCCCCTCAAAAATTTTTCGGCCCGCCCGAGGGACTCCCACGCTCCACCGCCCCCCGTAAGGCCGGGGGGGAGGGGGTCGACAGGCCGGCTGGGGGCGCCTGCAGACCTTCGAGCGATAATTCTGGGGGGCGGCTTGGCGACTCTGGCTGCGCTGGACGCCGCCACCGCCGCCGCCGCGCACGCCAGCTGGACGCCAGCGTTGCGAGACGCGCAAGCGTGGCGGCGACCCTGCCGCTGTGCCCAGCCCCCGGGGCCCCCACCCCCAGATCTCAGAGGTCTCCATCACCGTGGGGACGGTTAACAGACACCCTCGCCCCCACGCCGTGGAACGTTAGCGACACTGACCGACTCCACCCGTGGGGACGGACGCTCCCATCACCGTGGGATCGTAACTCCGCCGGAGATGCCGCCCACGCGGGCAATAAGGCCTTCCCGAGCGCGCTGGGTCGCCTGCCGACCGCGTTGCTTCACTTGTGCGTCTCGGACGATGCTTCTCCAGTCGTCGGGCTTCTTCCACTTGATCCATGTGTTTCGAGCTTCAAGGCCCCAAGAAATGTCTGGATCGTATTTCTTGGATTCCACGATTGGCCACCACGTCAGTGCATACAGGCTTGGTCCATACGGCCGCATACCTCCCTGACGTGTCTTTAGAATCAAACCTACTCGCCGCAACAATTCAAGACCCGCGTACAGCTTCCAAGGCGCAATGCCGCTCTCCTTTGCCTCCGACACTGTCAGGCAGAGGTCGCCGTTGTTGGACTTCCTGCACCGGCCTGCAAGGCAGGCCAGGACGCGCACCGCATAGTCCGGCAGCGCTTGGAATGCTTCCGACATTAGGACATCAAACGGGATGAGTGCATACCGCTCGTAGTCCCTGAAGCCTGAGACGCGGCCCTTGGCGCGTTCTCGGTGACTGCGGCTACTCACGGCTCACCTTGCCAACCTTCGCCCGCCGAGCACGCGCAGCCGCTTCGAGCTGAGAACCCTGCAGCTGAGCCCGCCGGAGGCGTCTGGCGAGGTCGCCTCCCAGAGCTGTTGCTGCCGGGAGAGCTGCAATCACCTCTGTCACGAGAGGGTCTGGGAGGACACCCTGGAGGCGCTCTCTACCATTTGGCTTGATCGCCTCCATCATGTACGGGCAGACGTCATCACCGCGACGATGCGGCCCCGCCAGAGATTTCGGATAAAGCGGGCAGACGGGGGCGCTACACGTATCAAAGCGAGGACAGGCGTATAAAAGCGGCCGCTTCATGAGGTCGCCCTGCCAGCCGGCCGACTCTCACGTACGCGGCTCTCCAGCCAGCCCTCGACTTCGGACTGAAGCCATCCGCTTGCGCGAGGCCCGATCTTTATGGGCCTCGGAAACGCTCCAGCACTTGCCAGCGCATAAATCCATGCGCGGCTCATGCCGGTGATATTTACTACTGCCCGTAAGCGAAGAAACCTGTCGGTATCCAATGCCGTCTCCTGTTGTTCGGTGACGGCAATGGAACCATTCGCAGGTCCGCGGCTGTGCGGAGGAAATTGAAGAAATTCGACCCGGAATCTTCCGGGCTCAATTCACACTAATTGCTTCCGCTCGCACAAATCTTGCGGACGGTGTCGAGCTCGAGGTCGAGACCTGTCACGACGTTGGTGATCGTCATGACCTGGTTATGCAATGGCTTATTTAGGTGCTTCCGGAAGAATGCATTTAGTTGCCGAGCAACGTAGTGACCTTTGGCCGCCTTCACACCAGGCTTGCGCAGCAAAGGTAATGTCCGGCTTTCCCGAACAGCGGCTTCTGCCAGATCCTCGAGCACGTGCGCAAAGGTTGGATTGTGGTGATAGCTGAGCCATACCTTCACCGCATGCAGGATATTGTCCCGGACTCCGTCGGGAAGTTTAAGGCCACTAAGGCGGTACTTGAGGTCGCGGCTTTCGAGATACGCAGTTGTCTCCGCCGATCGCTTGCCCAGGTCGTATTTGATTTGCTTAGCGAGCGCTTGCGCTTTTTTTGCTACCTCATTGAAGTTGTGGCGGTGGTCTGCTCGCGTGCGCTTTGTCGGATTGTCGTCATAGGTATGCACCGCGCGAACCGTTTCGAACACCAATTGTTCCAGCAAGTCGCTGGGCAACGCGCGTAGTGAGGGCGACCTCCAAACCTGCTTCATACGAGCGTCACTAATTAGCAGAAGTCGAACTTCAACCTCGTCGAGCTCCCACCGCCGCTCGTCTGGTTCGCCCGAACTGCAGCATGAGAGCCGCTCGTCAAGGCTCAAATATCGCTCGATTAAGCTGGCAGGCGCCCAATCCTGGGGGACAGGGAACCGGGCAGAGCGCCTAGCGGGAGGCAACGTGTGTCCCTTACGCCTCGGATACCGGGCGCGCCTTGGTCGTGGCACATAGACGTCGGATCTTGGCTGCCAAGAGCGTTAGGGCTTTTCGGCGCTCATCGAAGTAGTCGTGAGTGTTATATATACCAGCGACGCCGCGAAGCTTGTGGCCAAGACAGCGCTCCGCTACTTCGAACGAAATGCCTAGTCCTGCAAGCATTGTCCGCGAGGTTCGGCGTAGGTCGTGCACGGTAAATGGGTCTAAACCGTGCGCCAGGCACCCCAGCGCGGCATTAAGCGTATCGGCGCCAACGTGCTCGTATCGTGATCGCACATCGTGCCGCCTACGCGGGAAAACGAATTCACGGTCGCAACCGAGGTGTTGCAACCGCTTCAACCAGATCAGCACGGCCGGGGCCAAGGGAATGTCGAGTCTTGTTCCCGTCTTTGTGCGACCGCTTGGTAGATGCCACACCAATCCCTGTTTAGTCCCGCCATTAAGGTCGAATTCCGCCCATCTGGCGCCGAGCAATTCGGATTTTCGTACACAGAGACTGAGAAGAAGCTTAACGGCAAGCGCATTCGCCTCACCAAAGCTAGGCGCGCGATCAGCAACACGGAATAGCTGTTGGAGTTCTCGTTCGGAAAGTGAGCGGGTCCGGGGACTTTCGAGTCCGCCAGCGTCCCGCTTTGGACTAAGCAAAGATGCAGGATTGGATTGGAGCCATTGGCGGCGTAAGCCGTAATCGAATACGCGCTTTGTGTAGCGCAGCAGGTCGTTGGCGGCGGTCGGAAACTTAGTGCGTATCCGACCAAGCATCTTGCCAACGTCATCAGCCGTGACTTCCGCCGCCATCATGGACCCGAGAGAGGGGAGCAGGTAGCGATCCAGGTGCCTGCGGGCCACTTGCGGATGCTTAATGCCACCGTGGAGTACTTCGGCTGAATACCAATCCTCTGCTAATTGGCCGCATGACCTTTGCTTCTGAACCGCTTGAAACTTCGCCCGTCTTTCAGACATTGGATCGCTGCCCTTATCAAGCAGCACCCGGGCTCGGCGGGCCTCGACACGGGCGTCGCCTAGGGGCATGTCAGGAAAATTGCCGAGGGTCATTAGGCGCGGCCTGCCAGCAAATCGATACCTAAAGACCCACGAAGCGCCTGGCGCGGTTTGCTTGCGAAAGTAGAGGCCTTGGCCGTCCGGCATCATGGTGGGCAGGCCGAGCCTGTGCGCTCGGTCAATCTGGATCGCCGTAAGTTGTTTGGCTGACACCAGACCCCCCATAGGAAATGCCGCTCGGGTAGCTACACGGGTAGCTACACGACTCAGGAGGATTGTGCCAGCTGTTATTGGACGATACCAGACGTTAACTGTTTGTTTTTATGGACTTTCAGGAAGTTAGTGGATGGCGCTGGACAGCGCTAGATCTTACTCCACGTTCTGGATCTGCTCCCGCATCTGCTCGATCAAGACTTTCAGTTCGACTGCCTTTCGGGTCGTCTCGACATCCTGCGACTTTGACGACAGCGTGTTCGCCTCGCGGTTGAACTCCTGCATCAGGAAATCGAGCTTGCGGCCGACCGCCTCGCCGGAGGCGAGCGTCGATCCCAGTTCCTCGACGTGGCTGTGCAGGCGGTCGAGCTCCTCGGCGACGTCCATTTTCTGCACCAGGATGGTGATTTCCAGTTCGAGCCGGTCGGGATTGCCCTCGGCGCCCAGTGCCTTGAGCCGCTCCTGGAGCTTCGCGCGGATTCGGGACTGGACTTCCGGCAGGCGCGCCGCGACCCCGTCGACGATCTCCGTCACCTGGGCCGCGCGCGACGCCAGCATCTGCGCGATGCGCTCGCCCTCGCTGGCGCGGGAGGTCGTGAACGCGATGAGCGTTTCGGCGAGCAGGTCCATGGCGGCCGCCGCCAGCGGCGCGGTGTCCCGTTCGGCTTCGCGCAGGACGCCGGGCCAGCGCAGGAGATCCACGGCATCGATGCGGCCCTGGGTCCCGATCCGCCGTTGCAGCGCGGTGGACTGCTCGACCAGCCGATCGAGCAGGTCTTCGTCCAGCGTCAGTTCGCGACCGGCGGCAGCGGCCGGCCGGAAATAGAAGGTCGCATCCACTTTTCCGCGACGCGCGGCCGCGCCGATCGCGCGGCGGTATTCCGCTTCGGAGCCGCGCAGCTCCTCGGGCAGGCGCAGGCTGACCTCGAGGTAGCGATGGTTGACGCTACGGATCTCCCAGGCGAGGAGGCCCACGGCGATCGCCCGCTCGGTGCGTGCGAATCCCGTCATGCTCCTCAACATCGGATGGGCGTCCCCGGGTGCGAGTAAGGCCGCTGATGTAAGCTTCCCGGCAGTCTAACAGGGGGCGGCGGTTGCGGGACCGCCGGTAAACGCGTGGCGATCGAGTTCGCCGAAGCCAGCCTCACGGGCGATCGCGAAGACAACCAGGACCGCGCAGCCGTCGCCGCAGGCGACGGCGCGGCGCTGCTCGTCGTCATGGACGGCATGGGCGGGCACGCCTACGGCGCGCGCGCGGCGGAGACCGGCTGCAAGGTCATGCTCGAACTGTTTCGTGCCGAGCCGAAGCCGCTCTTCGATCCGCTCGGATTCCTGCATCTTGCGCTCGGCCGCGCGCATGCGGCCGTCGTCGCGATCGGCACCCGGCTCGCGCTCGATCTGCGCCCGCGCGCCACCTGCGCGATCTGCCTGGTTCAGCGGAAGGAAGCCTACTGGGCGCATGTGGGAGACAGCCGCATCTATCACCTGCGGGGCGGCGCGGTGCTCGCGCGCACGCGCGACCACAGCCACGTGGAGCAGCTGCTGCGGGATGGCACGATCCGCGAGGAGGAGATTCCCGGCCATCCGATGCGCAACTTCGTGGAATGCTGCCTGGGTGGCGAATCGGCGCTGCCGGAGATGACGATCTCGCGGCGCCAGCCGCTCGAGGACGGGGACGTCCTTCTCGCCTGCACGGACGGGGTCTGGTCGAACCTGAAAGACGCCGAGATCGCGGGCCTGCTGCGGCCCGGCAGCGGAAAGGCCAACGGAAGCTGCAAGTCGACGCTGGAAAAGCTCGTCGAGCGGGCGGTCGCCGCGTCCGCCCCGCACAGCGACAATGCTTCGGCCGCCAGCCTCTGCTGGCGCCATTAACCGGATCCCGGAGGCACACATGCGATCAGGCGGCCGCACGGCCGATCAACTGCGACCGGTGCAGTTTACGCGACGGTACACCGCCCACGCGGAGGGTTCGGTGCTGTGCGAGTTCGGCGGCACGCGCGTGCTCTGCACCGCAAGCGTGGAGAATGGCGTCCCGGCGTTTCTGCGCAACAGCGGCAAGGGCTGGCTCACCGCGGAGTACGGCATGCTGCCCCGTGCGACGCATACACGCTCGGCGCGCGAGGCGGCCCGCGGCCGGCAGGGGGGCCGCACGCTGGAGATCCAGCGGCTGATCGGCAGGTCGCTGCGCGCCTGCATCGACCTCGGCGCAATCGGCGAACGCACGATCACGATCGACTGCGACGTGCTGCAGGCGGACGGCGGCACGCGCACGGCGGCGATTACGGGCAGCTTCGTGGCGTTGGCGGACGCGGTGGACACGCTCATCGGGCGGAAAATGCTCGCCGCCAGCCCGCTGCATGGGCAGATCGCTGCGGTGTCGGTCGGCATCGTCGGGGGTATGCCGGTCCTCGACCTCGATTATGCGGAAGACGCGGATGCCGAGACGGACATGAACGTCGTGATGAACTCCGGCGGTGCCTTTATCGAGGTGCAGGGCACGGCCGAGGGGCACGCGTTCCGCCGCGAAGAGCTCGACGCGATGCTGAACCTTGCGGCGATCGGGACCGCGCAGCTCTTCGGCCTGCAACTCGAGGCACGGCAGGACTGAACGCGGCCCCGCTGCGCCGCGTCGTGCTCGCGACCGGCAATCCCGGCAAGCTCCGGGAGCTGCGCGCGATCCTCGCCGGCCACGGCCTCGAGATCGTCGCTCAGGCCGAGTTCGGCATCGCGCCGCCGGTGGAGGATGGCGGCACCTTCGTCGCGAACGCACTCCTCAAGGCGCGCCACGCCTCCGCGATCACTGGACTTGCGGCGATCGCCGACGATTCCGGCATCGAGGTGGACGCGTTGGGGGGCGGGCCGGGCATCCACACGGCCCGCTACGCTGGGCCGCAGGCCCACGAAAGCGCGAACAACGAAAAGCTCCTCGCGGAGCTGGCGGGTGTCCCGATGGCGCGGCGATCCGCCCGTTATCGCTGCGCCATGGTGTTCCTGCGCCGTGCCGGTGACCCTTCGCCAATCGTTGCCGAGGCGTCCTGGGAGGGCCGCATCGGGCTCGAACCGCGCGGGACGGGTGGCTTCGGTTATGACCCGCTCTTCATCGTCGAGGGCGGAACGATCACGGCGGCCCAGATGCCCGCCGGCGACAAGAACCGGGTCAGCCATCGTGGCCGGGCGCTCGCCGCGCTCGCCGCGCTCATGCGGGAAGCCGGCTGGTAGAAACTGAAGGGGACGCACCCCTTCATATTCGTAAAGGGGACGGACCCCTCTGCGAATATGAAGGGGTGCGTCCCCTTCAGTTGATCAGCGGACAGTCTTGACCAGGTCGCCGGCGTTCGGTTCGCCGTCCGGGTAGAGGCTATTGAAGAGTCGCAGCTGCTGCAGCGGATATTTCTTGATCGGGGTTTCCTTCGCGAGCTCTTCCATGGTCGTGTCCGCGGTGGCGCGCAGCACGTGCAGGCGGTAGGGCTCCGCAAGCGCGAACTCGTTGGCATGCATGCGGCGGAAGGTATTCGCGGTCGAGAGGAAGAACGGGTCGCCCGACGGCGCCGTCGTGCCCGAACGGCTCGCGCCTTTGAAGATCCACATCAGGTTTCCGTAATAGATGACGATATAGCGGACATTGGTCGACTGGCCGAACGGGGAGGGATCGCCGCGCACGATTCCGGTCCAGCCCTTGAGTCCGTTGATGTCGAGTGTCTCGCTCCGGTCGAGCCGGCGATTCGCGAGCCCACGCATCGCAAAGTCGCGCGGGTCCGTGATGTCCGACGGCGGCGGCTGGGCCCGGATTTCCAGGTAATGCTCCTTGTTGGGACCGATCGCCAGGATCTTGTCCGGCTGGTTCATGACCTGCCAACCCTGCGGGAAGGCCAGCGTGAACTGCATGTCGGCGTGGTAGAAGCGGTTGTCACGGATCATGCCCTGGCGCGCGCTCGAGCCGACCGGCAGCCCCTCGATCGCCTGCAGAAATCCCTCGGCGTTCTGCGTCTTGCCGGTCGCCGCCGACGCATTCTTGCGGGCCTCGGCGATTGCCTGCTGCAGGCGCGTGTCGTTGGACGGGTGCGAAGCGAACGTACCGTGGTAGATGTGCGGCTCGCGGCCCTCGAGACGCGCACGCTCGCGCTCGAAAGTGTCCTGGTCCTTCAGCGTCGACAGCACGTGGATCATCGCCGCGGGGTCGTAACCCGCCTTTCCGAGATAGCGCGCGCCGAGGCGGTCCGCCTCGAGCTCGGCTTCCCGGCCGTAGCCGCTGATGATCGCCTGGCCCGCCATGTTGGTGAGGTCGGCCAGCGCGGGCACGCCCGTGAAGATGGCAGTCGCCGCGCTCGCGAGGCCCGAGAGCATGCCCTTGTGCTGCTGCTTCCTCAGGTGTCCCGCCGAGATGTGGCCGATCTCGTGGCCGAGGACGGCCGCGAGGTCCGCCTCGCTCTCGAAGTAGGGCAGGATGCCGCGCGAGATGTAGACATAGCCGCCCATGGTCGCGAAGGCGTTGACGTCGTCGGTGTCGACGATCGTGAAGTGCCATTCAAGCTCGGGCCGCTCGCTCACCGCCGCGAGCTTCTCGCCGACCCGCTGCACGTAATCCTCTAGCCGGAGGTCCTGGTGGACGCCCATCTGCTGCGTGATCATCACGTGCATCTGCTTGGCGGTGCGGACTTCCTTGCTGTCCTTCTGCGGCTTCCCATCTTTCTCGCTCGCGCCGAAAGACGGCTGGCCGGCGATGAGAGCCATCGCGGCAAAAGCCATCAGGCGGGCGAATCGGCCGGGCAGTGGACGCATCAGGTTCTCCGGACCCGGCCCCAAGGGTACCGGTCCGGGCTTAGACGCGGGGGAAAGCCGAAAGTTGGTGCCCCGACGGCCGTCGCCGCCCTTATTTCAGGCCGTACTTCTTGCGGAAGCGGTCGACGCGGCCGCCCGAGTCGACGATCTTCTGCTTGCCGGTGTAGAACGGGTGGCAATTCGAGCAGACTTCGACCTCGAGGTGGGTGCCGAGCGTCGAGCGCGTCTGGAAAGTGTTGCCGCAAGTGCAGGTCACCGTGATTTCGGTGTACTTCGGGTGAACGCCTTCTTTCATAGCCGTCTGTCCCATGGCCGTGCTGCGTGGGGGCGCGAAGTCTAGCGATCAAGCCGATGCCATTCAAGACGGGCCCGGCAGGCTCAGCACTGCGTGGTTAACGTGCAGAATTTATTGGAGTTTTTCTCTTATCCACAAATTATGTGGATAACTCTGTGGACCGCTGACCGCGGCGTAGACCGGTCTCCGACCATTCCCGCATTAATGAAGCTTTGATTAAATTTTGAGCAGGCCATATTCCCATTGCAACTCAGGGAGTTATGGCATGACAGTTAAGGCATCCCACTAACAAAGTGACGAAAGTCCCTATCCGACACGAGACCGGAGGGTGCTGTGTACAACTCGCCCGGGCTGCCCAAGTCGTGCAGGTCACGTCCTGGCGGGCAGAAATGCCGACTGGAGATCGTTCAGGAATCGAAATCCAAGCTCGGTCGGACGCAGGTGTCCGTCGGAGTGGTCGATCAGGCCCTGGTGTTGCAGCGCCGCCATGGTTGACCCGATGACGGTTACGTCGAGACCCGTCCGCTGCTCGAACTCCCCGTCCGGAATGCCGTCGATCAGGCGCAGGGCGTTGAGCATGAATTCGAACGGCAGCTCGCGCGATGGCAC
Organism: uncultured Gammaproteobacteria bacterium; assembly: GCA_963738285.1. Classification (GTDB taxonomy): domain Bacteria; phylum Pseudomonadota; class Gammaproteobacteria; order Steroidobacterales; family Steroidobacteraceae; genus SCUD01. The sequence goes on from CAVTVX010000002.1 coordinate 664,036, forward strand.
CCTGCGTCGCGTGCCGGTCGTGCCGTGGGCGAGCAGGTACTCGCGCGGCGACCGCGGCTTCTCCGTCCGGATGACGACACCGTCCAGCGTCGCCTTGCCGTGCGCCCCGGCGCCGATGCCGAGGTAGTCGCCGAACCGCCAGTAATTGAGGTTGTGCCTGCATTGCCGGCCGGGGCGCGAATAGGCAGACACCTCGTATTGCGCGAAACCCGCCGCCGCGAGGCGGCGCTGGCACTCGAGCTGCATCTCGAACGTCAGCTCGTCGTCCGGCAAAGAAGGCGGACGACGATAGAACGCCGTGCCCGGTTCCAGGGTCAGCTGGTAGTGAGAGAGGTGCGACGGGCCAAGTGCGATCGCGGAGGCAAGGTCCGCAAGCGCGCCTTCGAGCGTCTGCCCGGGAAGGCCGTACATGAGATCGAGGTTGAAATTGACGAGACCCGCGGCGACGAGTTCTTCGACCGCCGCGGGAATCTCCGCAGGACCGTGAATACGGCCGAGGGCCCTGAGCGCCGTAGGATCGAAGGACTGCGCGCCGAGGGAGACACGATTGATGCCGGCCGCCGCGTAGCCCGCGAAGCGGCCGTGCTCGACCGTGCCCGGATTCGCTTCCATGCTGATTTCGGCCTCGGGTGCGAACGGGAGCCGTGCCGCGAGTCCCTCGATCAGGGTCGCGATGGCCTCGACGCCGAATAGCGAGGGCGTCCCGCCGCCGAGAAAGACGCTCGACACCTCGCGCCCCGCGGCAAGGTCGAGGTCGCCGTCGAGATCGGCGAGCAGCGCCGCGACATATTCGGACTCCGGAACGCGATCCGGCCGGACATGCGAATTGAAATCGCAGTAAGGGCACTTGCGTACGCACCAGGGCAGGTGAACATAGATGGAGATCGCACGGTTCATCCATCGATCCTATCCGGCGCCGGCCGCCCGTCTTGATTCTTGCGGTGCAGCATGACAGGCTCGGCGGTGGAAAACGAATGGCAAGCAAGAATTTTCAACTGACCGATCCGGCCACCGGCCGGACAAGTGAGCTCAAGGCTCTGAAGGGAACCGCCGGGCCGGACGTGCTGGACATCAGCACGCTGCACAAGGACCAGGGCGTCTTCACCTACGACCCCGGTTTCATGGCGACGGCCGCGACCGCGAGCGCCATCACCTACATCGACGGCGACGCAGGGGTACTGCTGTACCGGGGCTACCCGATCGAACAGCTCGCCGAGCACAGCAACTTCCTCGAGGTTTCCTACCTGCTGCAGAAGGGCGAGCTGCCGAGCGCCAGGGAACTTGCCGCTTTCATGCACTCGATCTCGCGCCATACGATGCTGAACGAATGGATCCTGCGGTTGTACCGCGGTTTCCACCACGACGCGCACCCGATGGCGATGGTCGCGACCATCGTCGCCTCGCTCGCGGCCTTCTATCACGATTCGACCGACATCACGGACGACCGGCATCGCGAGATATTCACGCACCGCATGATCGCGAAGCTGCCGACGATCGCGGCCGCGGCCTACAAGCACGCGCTCGGCCAGCCCTTCATCTACCCGCGCAACGACCTTGATTACACGGCCAACATGCTGCACATGTTCTTTGCCGTGCCCTGCGAGGAATACCAGCCTGACGCGCTGCACTCGAAGGCGCTCGACCTGCTGTTCATCCTGCACGCGGACCACGAACAAAATGCCAGTACCTCGACGGTGCGGCTGGCAGGCTCCACGGGCTGCAATCCGTACACCGCGATGTCGGCGGGCGTGTCCGCGCTCTGGGGCCCGGCGCACGGCGGCGCGAACGAGGCGGTCGTCGACATGCTCGAGAAGATCGGTGACGCGAGCCACGTCCCGGATTTCCTGTCGCGCGTCAAGGACAGCAAGGGCGGCGTGCGGCTGATGGGATTCGGCCACCGCGTGTACAAGAACTTCGACCCGCGCGCGAAGATCATCCGGGAGATGTGCCACCAGGTGCTCGGCAAGCTCGGCCAGACCGAAAACCCGCTGTTCGAACTCGCGCTCAGGCTGGAGGAAGTCGCGCTGAAGGACGACTACTTCATCAGCCGCAAGCTCTACCCCAACGTGGACTTCTACTCGGGCATCATCTACCGGGCGCTCGGCATCCCGCGCGAAATGTTCACCGTGATGTTCGCGATCGCGCGGACCGCAGGCTGGGTCGCGCACTGGTCCGAGATGATCTCCGACCCGGAAATGAAGATCGCCCGCCCGCGGCAGCTATACACCGGGCCCACGCGCCGGGACTACGTTCCCGTCAAGAAGCGCTGACTAGCCCGCAATCCCGCGATCCACCAGGCCCTCGACCTCGGCGAGCGTCGCCCTGCGCATCGGGCGGCCGTCGACCGGTCCCGGCGGCGCCTGGCGGATGCCGTCGAGCGGAAAGATCGTCGCATCCACCTCGTGCATGCCGGCCGTGAACCGCACTGCGGGGAAAGCCTCGACCTCGTCGCGCGAAACGCGCAGGCGCCGCTGTGCGAATTCGTGCGGAATGCCGCGGTCCATGAGTCGTACGGCGACCGTCTCGGGCGTGTCGGCGAACAGGTGCAGGGTGATGTCGTTGTGGGCGGTCGCCGTGCCCGAAAGCAGCGGTCCCACGAGCCGCGGCTCGAATTCGGCGAGAAGCCGCATCGCCTCGAGGGCGATGCTGCGCATCGCGGAAAGCTCGCTCGCGTGCGCTTCCGGCACGAACAGGCGCTGGTGCTCGGCGAGCGCCGCCTCGATCTCCGTGTTCTTCGGCAGCACCGCGAGATCGGTGACGCCGAATCGCTCCGCGGCCTTGCGCTTCGCGAAGCCGTAGTCCTCGTGGCCGTGCTCGATCATGAGCCGCGCGGCCTCCCGCGCAATGGCCTGGCGCATCAGGTCGCCGCGCACGGATCGCTTCGCCATCAGAAGATCGGCTCCTCGTATTTCTGCGGCGGCGACACGCCTTCGGGCGGGTTTACGCCGGAGGCGCCCGTGGGCAGGTGGTCCGCGAGGAAATACTCGAACTCGGCCGGCGCTTCTTCGGAGAATTCCGAGGAGTCGGGGACGACGCGCGCCGTGACGACGCCGTCCGGCATCGGCAAACGATGCTGCGGCAGGCCGGCGAGCGCCTCGCGCATGAAGTAGATCCACATCGGCAGCGCCGTGTGCGCGCCTTCCTCGTTGGCGCCCAGCGGCCGCTCCTGGTCGAAGCCGACCCAGGCGGTTGCGACGAGATCCGGGTTGAAGCCCGAGAACCAGGCGTCACGGCCGTCGTTGGTCGTGCCGGTCTTTCCGGCGATGTCGCCGCGGCCGAGCGCGCGGGCCCGCTGGGCAGTGCCGCGGCGGATCACGTCGCGCAACATGTCGGTCATGATCCAGGCATTCGCCTCGGAAATGACGCGCGGTGCGGCCGCCTCGGGATCCGGGGGGGGCAGGCTGCCGCCGACATCCGCGGCGCGCACGACGCCCGCCGCGCCACCGCCAGGCACGAAAGCCGGCGGGTCGCCCGTGAATGCGGGCGTCGCCGTCGCGCAGTCGGCGCAGACCGTCGCCGCAGCCGACTGTTCGACCACGCTGCCGTCCGCCGCGAGAATCCGGTCGATCACATGCGGTTTAACCAGCGAGCCGCCGTTCGCGAACACCGCGAAGCCATCCGCCATCTCGAGCGGCGTCAGCTGGGCCGTGCCGAGCGCCGCCGTGAGGTCCGCGGGAATATGCTCTTTCGGCAGGCCGAATCGCTGCACGTATTCGCGCGTGTAGGCGACGCCGATCTGGCGCATCACGCGGATCGTGACGAGGTTGCGCGAGCGCGCGAGCGCGTCGCGCAGGCGCGTCGGCCCGTAGAAACGGCGCGAGTCGTTGACCGGCCGCCAGTCTTCCTGTTCGGGCTCGGCCCCCTCGACTGCATCCCTGCCCTGTCCGATGCCGACCTCGGCGTCCGGCGCTTCGTAGACGACCGGGGCGTCGAGCATGACGGTCGCGGGCGTGAGTCCCGCCTCGAGCGCGGCGGAATAGATGAAGGGCTTGAAGGAGGATCCGGGCTGACGGCGGGCCTGCACGACGCGGTTGAACTTCGAGACGTCGTAATCGAAGCCGCCCGACAATGCGACGATCGCGCCGTCGTGCGGATCGAGCGCGACGATTGCCCCCTGGACCTCGGGCAGCTGCACGAGGAGCGCCCGGCCTTCGCCCGCCGGCAGGATATAGACGATGTCGCCGATCTTGATCACGTCGCGCGGCGACTTGGGCGTCACGTCCCCGGTCCGCGCCCAGCGTATGCCCTCCATGCCCATCCGGTAGCGCATGCCGCTGCGCGCCACGACCGTCGCCTCGTCGGCGCCGGTCCAGACGACGATCGCCGGGATCAGGCCGCCGACCACGGGCCGGTCTTCGATGACCCCGGCAAGCGCGGCGTCGTCCTGCGTCGTGACGTCGACGTGGCCGGCCGCCCCTCGCCAGCCATGGCGACGGTCGTACTCGAGAACGGCGCTCCTGAGTGCCACGTCCGCGGCGCGTTGCAGCCGGCTGTCCACCGTCGTGACGACCTGATAGCCGCCGGAATAGATGCGGTCGCCGAATCTTTCGAAGAGCGCCTGGCGCACCATCTCGCCGACGTAGGGCGCATCGACCTGAACGCGCGGGCCGTGAAGCCCCCGCGCCACGGGCTCGTCCATCGCGGCCTGCCAGGCCTTGTGGTCGAGGTAGCCGAGTTCGCGCATGCGACGGAGCACGTAGGCCCGGCGCTCCGTCGCGTGCTCGACGCTCGCGACCGGATTCAGGCGCGACGGCGCCTGGAGGATGCCCGCAAGCAGCGCCGCCTCGCTCGCGTCGACCTCGCCGAGCGGCTTGCCGAAGTAGGTTTCTGACGCAGCGGCGAAGCCATAGGAACGCTGCCCGAGGAACTGCGTATTCACGAACAGCGTGAAGATCTCCTGCTTGCTGAGCTCATTCTCGAGCGAGAGCGCCAGGAACACCTCGCGGAGCTTGCGACGAAGCTGCTTCTCCTTGGTGATCAGTGTCGTGCGCACCAGCTGCTGGGTCAGCGTGCTGCCGCCCTGCGAGACCTGCATGGTCGTTGCGGCGACGATCATCGCGCGCAGGATGCCCTGCCAGTCGACACCCGGGTGCTCGAAGAAGCGGTCGTCCTCCGCGGCCAGCACGGCCTGGACGACGACCGGCGGAATCTGGGACCAGGTTACCGGGACGCGGCGCTGCTCGCCGATCTGCGCGAGCAGCTTGCCGTCGCGGCTGAAGACCCGCAGCGGCACCTGCAGCTGCACGTCGCGCAGGACCGCGACGTCCGGAAGCGTCGGTTTCAGATAGTAGTAGGTCGCGAGGAATGCGAGCCCGACCAGGCCCGCGACCAGGACGATGACGGTGGCCGCGATGCGCAGCCGCCTTTCCAGGCGCGTAATCACCGGATCCGATTATGCATAGTAATGTCCGGAACTGCCGGGGGCCGGGTCGCCTGCGCGCGACTCTGGGACCGTGACGGGAGACACGGTGCGGCCATCCGTTCGAGTGCAGCATCGAGCGCGGATCCGGTACCGGAGGCCTGTGGGCGCGAAAGGCCGGGTCCAGCGGCCGGAGCCGGGGGTGAATCCCCCGGTTAGGCCCGTTGGCCCTCGCCTGGGGGGCCTGATTGCGAGTGAATTGCGAGTCGGGTCACGTTCAATTTAACAGTTGCTTGCTATATAGTTGAACGCTAACTTGACCCAGAATGGCGAATGGCCGCGTAATAGCCTGACCTGAAAAGGAAATTTCTGTGCTCAAGCTGCCCAAAATCTCGCTGGGACCGCGGTACACGCCGCTGATCGGGCTGGATATCACGACCTCGTCGATCAAGCTGATCGAGCTCTCGCAGTCTGGCGGGCAGTACCGCGTGGAGGCCTATGCGGCCGAGCCGACCCCTCACAACGCCATCAATGAAAAGGCCATCGTCGACGCGGCGGCGGTCGGCGACGCCATCCGCCGCGCGGTCAAGCGCTCTGGCGTGCGCTCCAAGGATTGCGCAGTCGCGATCTCGGGCGACGCGGCGATCACGAAAGCCGTGCAGATGCCGCGGAACCTCTCGGACGCCGATCTCGAGCAGCAGATCGAAATGCAGGCCGACCAGTACATTCCCTTCCCGATGGAGGAAGTCAGCTACGACTTCCAGGTGCTCGGCCCCTCGGAGAAGGATCCGGACATGCGCGAAGTGCTACTCGTCGCTTCGCGTTCCGAGAACGTCGAGCAGCGTGTCGCGGCGGTCAATGCTTCGGGCCTCGTCGCGAAGCTCGTGGATGTCGAGGCGTTCGCGCTCGAGAACGCCTGCAAGCTCCTCACGCACCAGATGCCCGATGGCGGCATGGACCGCACGATCGCCGTCGTCGATTTCGGCGCCAGCACGACGACCTTCAGCGTGCTCAAGAACCTGGTCGTGGTGTACACCCGCGACTTCGCCTTCGGCGGCCAGCAGCTGACCGAGGAGATCATGCGCACCTACGGCCTCTCGATGGAGGAGGCTGGCCGCGCCAAGAAGGAGGGCGGACTGCCCTCGAACTACCAGCCCGAGGTGCTCGATCCGTTCATCGACGACATGACCCAGCAGGTCAGCCGCTCGCTCCAGTTCTACCTGGCGTCCGGCAGCGGCCGCAGCCAGCCGGAGCAGATCCTGATCTGCGGCGGCTGCGCGAACATCCCGGGAGTCGCCGACGTGATCGCGAGCCGCGTGGGAATCCCGGCCGAGCGCGGGGATCCGCTCGGGCAGATGAAGATTTCCTCGAAGGCCAAGGCTTTGGGAGTGACGCGGGACGCAACGGCGTTGCTGCTCGCGTGTGGTCTGGCACTGCGGAGTTTCGACGAAGATGCCAAGTATTAACCTGTTGCCCTGGCGGCAAGAGCTCCGCCAGCGGCGTCGGAAGGAATTTCTCATCGGGCTCGGCGCGGCGGCAGGCCTCGCGGCGCTCATCACGCTGCTCGCGCACCTGACGGTGAGCTCGATGATCGATGCGCAAAACCGCCGCAACGAGCTCCTGAAGTCCGAGATCACCGAGCTTGACAAGGCGATCGAGCAGATCCTCGCGCTCGAGGACCAGAAGGCACGGATGATTTCGCGCATGGAGGTCATCGACAGGCTCCAGGCCAGCCGGCCCGAGGTCGTCAAGCTCTTCGACCAGATCGTCTCGACCCTGCCCGAGGGCGTCTACCTGACTTCGGTCAAGCAGAGCGCCCGCAAGATCGAGTTCAACGGAGTCGCGCAATCGAGCACCCGCGTTTCGGCCTTCATGCGCAACATCGATGCCTCCGAGTCGCTGATGTCGCCCGAACTCAAGGTCATCCAGACCGGGTCGAACGCCGGCCCCGGCGCCCAGTTCACCCTGTTCGCATCGCAGCGCGCGCCGGCCGACCAAGAGGCGGCACCCGAGAAACGCAAAACGCGCGTTTCGGAGGCAGGCCGATGAACTTCATCGAACAGCTGCAGCAGCTCGATTTCAAGGACATCGGCCGCTGGCCATTCCTGTTCCGCGCCCTCGGCGTTCTGATCGTGCTCGTGGTCACGACGGTCCTGCTGGTCTGGTGGTTCGTGTGGAGCGACAACGGCAACCGGCCCGAGCTCCTCAAGGCCCGCGCGGAGCAGCAGAGCCTGTGGGCCACCTTCGACGAGAAGCAGCGCAAGGCCGCGAACCTCGAGGCCTATCGTCAGCAGCTCGCCGAGATCGAGCGTACGTTCGGCGCCATGCTCCGGCAGCTGCCTGGCAAGACCGAGGTGCCGTCGCTGCTCGTGGACATTTCGCAGACCGGTCTGGCGGCTGGGCTGCAGGAACGCCTGTTCCAGCCCGGCAGCGAGACCAAGATGGATTTCTACGCAGAGCTCCCGATCAAGATCCAGCTCACGGGCGGCTACCACGAGTTCGGCCAGTTCGTGTCCGGGATCGCGGCGCTTCCGCGGATCGTGACGCTGCACGACATCGAGATCACGCGCGGCAATACGCGCGGCAGCTCGCGGCGCGGCGCGCCCGCGCCGTCGGATGAGCTGACGCTCAACCTGACCGCCAAGACCTACCGTTACCTCGACGAAGACGAGACCGCGCAGTCCGCCGCCGAAGAGAAGGAGACCAAGGGCAAGAAGGGCGGCAAGGCCAAGACCCGGCGCGAGCGGGAACAGGAAAAGAAGACATGAGCCAGGAACGCATGCGCAAGATACTCGCGACGGCCGGCATCGCCGCCACGCTCGCGCTCGCCGGCTGCGGCGACGGCCTCGGCGACCTGCGCGACGACATCGCAAAAGCGAAGCAGCGCCCGGGCGGCCGCATCCAGCCGCTGCCGGAAGTGCGGCCCTACGTGAGCCACGAGTACGAGATGGCGGACCGCCGCTCGCCGTTCCTGCAGAGCCTCGCCGGGGAGAACCCGACCGGGCCGCGGCCCGACCAGCAGCGTCCGCGCGAATACCTCGAGCAGTTCCCGCTCGACACGCTGAAGATGGTCGGTACGCTCCGTCTCGGCGCGGGAAATTACGGCCTGGTCCAGACCAAGGACGGGCTGATCCACCGCGTGCTGCCTGGCAATCACCTCGGCCAGAACGACGGCCGCGTGATGTCCGTCAGCGACGCGAAGATAACTCTGGTCGAAATCGTTCCTGATGGACTTGGTGGTTACCTCGAGCGCCCCGCGGCGCTGGCCCTTGCCGACTGATTTCTGGGAGAAAGTCTGATGGCTGGCAACAACCGGACAACGGTGTGGAACATGGACACGGCACGCGGGTTCGTGCGGTGGCTGGGCGGCGCAATGGTCATCCTGGCCGTTGCGTGGGCGCAGCTCGCCGAGGCGCAGGGCGCGGCCCGGCTGACCGCGGTCGAGGTGCTGCCGATGCAGGGTTCCACCCTGCAGGTCAGGCTTCGCACGGACGGCACGGCGCCCCAGCCGCTGACATTCACGATCGATCGCCCGGCGCGGCTGTCGATCGACCTGCCTGACGTCGGGCTCGCGCTCGACAACCGGCGCATCGACGTCGGCACCGGCGGCGTCGACACGATCGTCGCGGCCGAGGCCTCGGGACGCACCCGCGTCGTGTTCAACCTCGATTCGCTCATGCCCTACACAGCGGTCGCCGAAGGCGACAGCGTGCTCGTGACGCTCGGCGCCGCCGCGGCGGGCGCGCAGGCGACTGCCGCCGCCGAAGGACCGGCTTCCGGCGCGATGGCTCCGGCAGGGCCGCGCGCCATCACGGGCGTGGATTTCCGGCGCTCGCCGGAAGGCGCCGGCCGCGTCGTGGTCCAGCTCTCGGATCCCGCGACGCCCGCGAGCCTCAAGCAGGAAGGCAACCGGGTGATCGTCGACTTCACCGGCGCCACGCTCGCCGACGACCTCATGAAGCGTTACGACGTCGTCGATTTCGCGACGCCCGTGACGATGTTCGACGCGACGCGCTTCGGCAATGGCGCGCGCCTCGTCGTGACGGCGACCGGCGACTTCGAGCAGCTGGCCTACCAGGCCGACAACCAGTATGTGGTCGAGGTCCGCCAGCGCCCGCGCGCAACCGCCGCGGTCGCGGACAAGGAAAAGGTCTACACGGGCGAGCGCCTGACGCTCAACTTCCAGGACATCGACGTCCGGCCGCTGCTGCAGCTCCTGGCCGACACCAGCGGGCAGAACATCGTGGTGTCGGATTCGGTCAAGGGCCGCGTGACGCTCAGGCTGCAGAACGTGCCCTGGGACCAGGCGCTCGACATCGTGCTGCGGACCAAGGGCCTCGACATGCGCCGCAAGGACAACGTGATCCTGGTTGCGCCGCAGGCCGAGCTCGCCGCCCAGGAGAAGGCGCAGCTCGAGGCCCAGAAGGACATCCAGGACCTGGCGCCGTTGCGCACCGAGTTCCTGACGGTCAACTATGCGAAGGCGTCGGAGATCGCCCGCCTCGTGAAATCCACGGGCGGCGGCTCGATGCTGTCCGAGCGCGGCAACGTCACGGTCGATGAGCGCACCAATACGCTGCTCGTACAGGACACCGCCGACAACCTCTCGGCGATCCGCTCGATGGTCGCGACGCTCGACATCCCGGTCCGCCAGGTGCTGATCGAGTCGCGGATCGTGATCGTGTCGGACGACTTCAGCCGCGACCTCGGCGTCCGCGCCGGCTTCACGCGGGTCTCGGATGACATCAAGGACCTGATGGCGGTCAGCGGCAGCGCGACGGCAACCGACACGATCATGGGCTCGGCGGTCGACAACCTGGCGAGCACCGGCCAGCCGTTCCCGGTCCAGGTGCCGTTCGGCCCGACGTTCGACCGCTATAACGTGAACATGCCGGTCGTGAACCCGGCGGGCCGCATCGCCCTGTCCATCCTCGACTTCGACGACTTCCTCATCGACCTCGAGCTGTCGGCCGCCCAGAACGAGGGCCGCGGCGAGATCAAGTCGACGCCGCGGGTCATCACCGCGAACCAGCGCGAGGCGGTCATCGAGCAGGGCGTCGAGATCCCGTACCAGGAATCGGCCTCGTCGGGCGCGACGACGACGCAGTTCAAGAAGGCGGTGCTGTCGCTCAAGGTCACGCCGCAGATCACGCCGGATGACCGCGTGATTCTCGACCTCTCGGTCACCAAGGACAGCGTCGGCCAGCTGGTTCCGAGCGCGACCGGCGGCTTCGTGCCCTCGATCGACACGCGCAACATCCAGACCCAGGTGCTCGTGAAGGACGGCCAGACGGTCGTGCTGGGCGGCATCATGGAAACGGAGCACCGCGATTCGGTCAAGAAGGTGCCCGGCCTCGGCGACGTGCCGATCCTCGGTCACCTGTTCAAGTCCACGGGCAAGATCAACAATCGCGACGAGCTGCTGATCTTCGTGACGCCCAAGATCCTGCGTGAGGGTTCCGCGATCGATTGACCGCGGCGGGCCCGGCCTGCGGCCGGGCCCGATTCCGAGCACAGTCACACGGCCGCCCCGGGCGGCCGTTTTTTTGGAGGGGACAGTCTCACCGAAGGCGACCGTCCCCTTCGACAGTCAAGGCCAAACGCCGCCTCGAGAAGTTGTAGGCTAAAGGGGACTGTCCCCTTTGATGAGACTGTCCCCTCTTGAGGATGCGCAGCGTGTTTCTCGTGGGTCCGATGGGCTCCGGCAAGACCGCGGTCGGGCGGGCGCTCGCCGGCCGCCTGGGCCTGCCGTTCGCGGACAGCGACGCCGAGATCGAGTCGCGCACCGGCGTCGACATCGCCTACATTTTCGAGCGTGAAGGGGAAGAGGGCTTCCGGATCCGCGAGCGCGACGTGATCGACTCACTCACGAAATCCGAGGGCATCGTGCTCGCGACCGGCGGTGGCGCGGTGCTGTTGCCCGAGAACCGCGAACGGCTGGCGGCGCGCGGCACGGTCATATTCCTGGACACGACCATCGAGCAGCAGCTCGAGCGGACGCGGCGCAGCCGCAACCGGCCGCTGCTCGCCGCGTCCGATCGCCGGGCCCGGCTCGAGGAGCTCGCCGCAGCGCGCGATCCGCTCTACCGCTCGATTGCCGCAATTACCGTCCGGACCGACGGCCGCGCACCCGCAGCGGTCGCCGGCGCAATCGCGCGCGCGCTCGGGCACGGCTGACAATGCAACGGCTCGACGTGAAGCTCGGCAAGCGCGCCTGCCCGATCCTGATCGGGCCCGGATTGCTCGGCAGGCCGGACCTGCTCGCGGAACATGCCGGCGCGACAAAGCTCCTCGTCGTGACCGACGAGGTCGTCGGGCCGCTCTGGTTGCCGGCGCTGGAACGGGGGCTCGCCGGCCGCGCATTCGAGACCTGCGTGCTGCCCGGCGGCGAGGCGCAGAAGACGCTCGGGAACGTCGCGATCATCATCGACGCGCTGGTTGCCGCGCGACTCAACCGGGACGGCATGGTGCTCGCGCTGGGCGGGGGCGTGGTCGGGGACATCGCAGGCTTTGCGGCCGCCTCCTACCAGCGCGGCATCGCGATCGTACAGCTGCCGACGACGCTGCTCGCCCAGGTGGATTCCGCGGTCGGCGGCAAGACCGGCGTCAATCACCCGGGCGGGAAGAACCTGATCGGCGCGTTCCACCAGCCCGCGGCCGTCATCACGGATACCGACACGCTCTCGACACTGCCCGACCGGCAGCTGCGCGCGGGGCTCGCCGAAATCGTGAAGGCCGCCCTGGTCGCCGACGCGGGGTTCTTCGACTGGATCGAGGCGAACCTGGCGAAAGTCCTTTCGCACGACGCCGCCGCGCTCGAGGAGGCGATTCGCCGCGCCTGCGAAATCAAGGCCGGAATCGTCGCCTCGGACGAGCGCGAGCGGGGTCGGCGCGCCCTCCTGAACCTCGGCCACACTTTCGGCCATGCGATCGAGGCGGGGGCCGGCTTCGGGCGGGTCCTGCACGGCGAGGCAGTCGCCGCGGGTCTCGTCCTCGCTGCGGAGCTTTCGGCGCGCATCGGGCGCCTGCCGGGCGACGACGCTCGCCGGGTCCGGGAGCTGCTTGCGGCTGCGGGCCTGCCGGTCGATCCGCCGCGCCTCGGCCGCGCACGCATGCTGGACCTCATGAGCATGGACAAGAAGGTGAAGGGCGGGGAGCTCCGGCTCGTGCTGCTGGACGGCATCGGCAAGGCGCTGGTCACCTCCGACTACCCGCGGCAGGTGCTCGAGACGCTGCTGGAAGAACGGGCCGGCGCATGAGAAAGGGCCGCGATCCGGATTCCGGGCTGTCGCCGTATGCCGCCCTCGAGCGCACCTCGCGCGGCCGGCGCCATCCCGAGCCGCCCGCCGACTACCGCGGCGAGTTCCAGCGCGATCGCGACCGCATCATCCATTCGAATGCCTTTCGCCGCCTGGTCTACAAGACCCAGGTCTTCATCAACCACGAAGGCGACATGTACCGGACTCGGCTCACCCATTCAATCGAGGTCGCGCAGATCGGCCGTTCGGTTGCGATCGCGCTCGCGCTCTCCGAGCCGCTGACCGAGGCGATCTGCCTCGCGCACGACCTCGGACACACGCCCTTCGGCCATGCCGGCCAGGACGTGCTGAACGATTGCATGCGGGAGTACGGCGGCTTCGAGCACAACCTGCAGTCGCTGCGCGTCGTGGACGAGCTCGAGGAACGCTACGCCGAGTTCCCGGGGCTCAATCTCTGCTTCGAGACGCGCGAGGGGATCCTCAAGCACTGCTCGCTCGGGAACGCACGCTCGCTCGGCGAACTCGGGCGCCGCTTCATCGAACGAAAGCAGCCCGGCCTCGAGGCCCAGATCGCGGATCTTGCGGACGCGATCGCCTACAACAACCACGACGTCGACGACGGCCTGCGTTCGGGACTCGTGACGGTGGAAGAACTGCGGGCAGTCGGCCTGTTCGCGCGCCATCATGACGAGGTCCGTGCGCGCTACGGCGAACTGCCCGGCCGGAGGCTGGTGCACGAGGTGATCCGGCGGATGATCCACGAAGTCGTCAGCGACCTGATCGAGGAATCAGCGCGGCGCCTGGCCGCCGCCCGCCCCGCGGACATCGACGCCGTGCGTGCGCACCCGGGCCCGTTGATCGGATTCTCGGAGGCGCGGGAGCGGGATCATCACCAGATGAAGAAATTCCTGCGCAACAAGCTCTATCGCCACGAGCGCATGCAGGGGACGCGCACGGGCGCTGGCAAGGCGCTGGAGGGCCTGTTCCACGCCTACATGGCCGACGTCACCCGAATGTCGCCGGAGCATCGCGACGCGGCGCTCGCGATGGAGGCGCAGGCCGGCATCTCCGGCCGCGCCCGCGCGGTCGCCGACTACATCGCCGGCATGACCGATCGCTATGCCTTCCAGGAGCATGCGAGGCTGCTAGCATGATTTCCACCCGGGGGACTGACCGAATGACCCGAACCGCCGTACCGGTGCATGAGCGCCTGATTTTCGCAATGGACGTGCCGACGCCGGATGCGGCGCGCCGGCTCGCGGACACGCTCGGCGATTCCATATCCTTCTACAAGCTGGGGCTCGAGCTGTTCACGTCGGGCGGCGCTTTCGAATTGCTCGACTGGCTGGTCGGGCGAGGCAAGCGCATCTTTCTCGACCTCAAGTTCTTCGATGTCCCCGCGACGGTCGCGGGCGCGGTGCGAAACCTGCGCAACCGCGGCGTGACCTTCGCGACCGTGCATGGCAACCAGGCGATCATGGAGGCGGCGGTGGAGGCCGCGGACGGGGTCGGCATCCTCGCGGTCACCGTGCTGACGAGCCTTGACCGCGGCGATCTCGATGACCTCGGGTTCCAGTGCGACGTCGAAGCCCTGGTGCTTTCGCGCGCGCGTCGCGCGCTGGCAGCGGGCTGTGTCGGCGTCGTATCCTCGGGACTCGAAGCCAGGCTGCTGCGCGCGGGCGTCGACGAACGGCTGATCGTGGTCACGCCGGGCATTCGCCCGGTAGAGAACCGGCCGGTGGACGACCAGAAGCGCATCGTGGGCGTCGCCGAGGCTTTCACGAACGGCGCCGACTACATCGTGGTCGGCCGCCCGATCCGCGATGCCGCCGACCCGCGTGTTGCGGCCGAGGCGATCCAGGCGACGATCGCCGGGCAGTTCCCGGCCCGATGAGCGGTCTTGCGAACGACCGGCTCCTGCGCGCGCTCGCGCGCGAACCGGTCGACCGGACCCCGGTGTGGATCATGCGGCAGGCCGGCCGCTATCTGCCGGAATACCGGGCCACGCGCGCGAAGGCCGGCAGTTTCCTCGGCCTCGCGACGAATCCGGTGCTCGCCTGCGAGGTGACGCTGCAGCCGCTCGCACGGTATCCGCTCGACGCCGCGATCCTGTTCTCGGACATCCTGATGATCCCGAAGGCGATGGGAGTTGGACTTGCCTTCGACGAGGGCGAGGGGCCGCGCATCGAGCGGCCGGTGCGCTCGGCGTTCGACATCGACGCGCTGCCCCTGCCGGATCCGGCGCGCGAGCTCTCGTTCGTCATGGACGCGATCGGCCTCGTCCGCCGTGAGCTCGCCGGGCGAGTGCCCCTCATCGGTTTCGCGGGTTCGCCCTGGACGGTCGCAACCTACATGGTCGAGGGCGGCGGCAGCCGCGATTTCCCGAAGTCGAAAGCGCTGCTTTACGGGGAGCCAAAGGCCTTGCATCGCCTGCTCGCAAAGCTCATGCAGGCGACGACCGATTACCTGAACGCCCAGATTGCCGCCGGCGCACAGGCCGTGATGATCTTCGACACCTGGGGTGGCGTGCTGTCGACGCCCGCCTATTTCGAGTTCTCGCTCGCCTACATGGAGCGCATCGTGGCGGGCCTCGTCCGCGAGCGCGAGGGCCGGAGAGTTCCCGTGATTCTGTTCACCAAGGGCGGCGGCGCCTGGCTCGAGCGCATGTCGATGACCGGCGCGGATGCACTCGGCATCGACTGCATGACCGAACTCTCGGGAGCGCGGCGTGCGGTATTCAGTCGAGTCGCGCTGCAGGGCAACCTCGACCCGGGCGCGCTGTTCGCGTCACCCGCTGCGATCCGCGCGGAAGTTGCCCGAGTCCTCGAGAGCTTTGGGCGCGGTCCGGGACACGTCTTCAATCTCGGGCATGGCATCCAGCCCGGCGTGGACCCCGACCACGTGAGTGCGATGATCGCCGCCGTCCACGAGCTTTCGCCCGCCTATCACCGCTAGATCGAAGGGGACGCACCCCTTCGCGAATATGAAGGGGTGCGTCCCCTTCATTGTCCTCAGCGCAGGCGAAGCTCGTCGCGCAGCGTGCGGCGGAGGATCTTCCCGACGTTGGTCTTCGGCAGGTCGTCGCGGAAATACACGAATTTCGGAACCTTGTAGGCCGTCAGTTCGCGCTTGCAGAAGCCGGTCACCTGTTCCACGGTGAGCGCCGGGTCCTTGCGCACGACGAAGAGCGCCACGACCTCGCCCGATTTCTCGTCCGGCTGGGCGACCGCCGCGACTTCGAGCACGCCCGGCATCTGCGCGACCACGCCCTCGACCTCGTTCGGGTACACGTTGAAGCCCGATACCAGGATCATGTCCTTCTTGCGGTCCTCGATGAAGGTGCGCCCGCGGTCGTCCATGCGGCCGATGTCGCCGGTGCGCAGCCATCCGCCCGGCAGCATGACCTTCGCCGTCTCGTCGGGGCGGTTCCAGTAGCCGCGCATGACCTGCGGGCCACGCAGGCAGATCTCGCCGATCGAGCCGACGGGCAGCGGGTTGCCGTCGTCGTCGCGTATGGAGATCTCGGTGGATGGAATCGGGTAGCCGATGGACCCGGTGAATTCGACCGTTCGAGGCAGGTTCGCCGTGCCGACGGGCGAGGACTCGGTGAGTCCCCAGCCCTGGCAGATGTGCCGGCCGGTGACCTTGCGCCATCGCTCCGACACGGCCGCCTGCACGGCCATGCCGCCGCCGAGCGCGACCCTGAGCGAGCTGAAGTCGAGGCCGTCGAAGCCGGGCGTATTGAGGAGCGCGTTGAACAGCGTATTGACGCCCGTGATGAAGGTGAACTTCACCTGCGACAGCTCCTTGACGAAGCCCGGCATGTCGCGTGGATTGGTGATCAGGACGTTGTTGCCGCCGACTCTGGTGAACACCAGCATGTTCGTCGTGAGCGCGAAGATGTGATACAGCGGAAGCGCGGTGATGACGGCCGGGTTTTCGAATTCCGCGAGCTCCGGCATGAAGGCGATCACCTGCAGGGTGTTCGCCACCATGTTCCGGTGCGTCAGTACCGCTCCTTTCGAGACGCCCGTCGTGCCGCCGGTGTACTGCAGGAAGGCGATGTCGTCGCCCCGCACGTCGACCGGCTCGAGCGTCAGTGCGGCGCCGCGGGCGAGGACGTCGTTGAAGCGGAGTGCGCCCGGCATCGAATAGGCCGGCACCATTTTCTTGACCCGCCGGATCACGAAATTCGTGATCGGGCCCTTCGGAAAGCCGAGCTGGTCGCCTATGCCGGTCAGCACGACCTGCCTGACCGGCGTTTCGCCGAGGACCTGCTGAAGCGTCGCCGCCGCGTTTTCGAAGATGACAATCACGGTCGCTCCGCAATCCTTGAGCTGGTGCTCGAGCTCGCGCGCCGTGTAGAGCGGATTGACGTTGACGATCGTGCAGCCGGCGCGGTGCGCGCCGATGATGGCGATCGGGTATTGCAGAAGGTTCGGCATCATCAGGGCGACACGGTCGCCCTTGCCGAGACCCGCGTCCTTCTGCAGCCATGCGGCGAAGCGGCGCGACTTCTCCTCGACCTCCTCGAACGTGAAACGGCGGCCCATGTTGGTGTACGCGGTCGAGCCCGCATGCTGGCGGCAGGCGTCCTCGTACATCTGCTTCAGGGAGAGGATCGAATCCGGATCGATTTCCGCGGGCACGTCGGGCGGGTAGTCGCGGAGCCAGGCTTTCTGCGCCGCCGGGGTCGGATCATTCATTGCTGCAATGCAAAATAGCGCCGATACCTGCGGCCGGGCAATCGTCGCGATTTGACGCGCCTTTGACTAGCGGTGCAAGAGCGGGGTGAGCTGCGGCCAGACGTTGCCGAGCAGGAGCGGCTGCGCCTTGGCATTCGGGTGAATGCCATCCGCCTGGAAGTAGGCGAGATCGAGCGCCAGCGCCGGATCCACGAGCGCCGCCACGCCGATCTTGTATCGGGTCTGCAGATCCCGGTAGATCTGCTGGAAGGAATTTCCGTACTGCGGCCCGTAGTTGGTGGGCACGCGCACCGCGAGCAGCAGCACTTCGGCGCCCGCAGCGCGGCTCTTGCTGATCAGCAGCCCGAGGTTCGCCTGCACGCGCGGGACCGGCAGGCCGCGCAACCCGTCGTTGCCGCCGAGCTCGATGATCACGATCCCGGGCTTGTGCGTGGCGAGCGCGCGGTCGAGCCTCGCCACGCCGCCGTCGGTCGTCTCGCCGCTGACGCTGGCATTGACGACGCGGTGACCGTACCCTTCTTTTTTCAATCGCTGTTGCAAAAGGGCGACCCAGCCCTGCCCGGGGGCAAGCCCGTAGCCGGCCGACAGCGAATCGCCCACGACGAGGATTACCGGCGGTTCGGCAGGGCGCGCCGGAGCGGCCACGGCGAACAGGCACAACAGCAGAATTCGAACAAGGCGCATGGACAGAAAGACCGTTCTCGAAGCCCGGAGCTTGCGCAAGCAGGTTACCAGTCCGGAGGGATTGCTGACCATCCTGGACGACGTGAGTCTCGAGGTCGCGGCCGGCGAAACGGTCGCAATCGTCGGCGCATCCGGGGCCGGCAAGTCCACGCTGCTGGCGTTGCTGGCGGGCCTCGATGAGCCGAGCGCCGGCGCCGTCTGGCTCGAGGGAATCGAGCTGTCCGCGCTGGATGAAGATGGCCGAGCGGCGGCCCGCGGGCGTCATGTCGGCTTCGTGTTCCAGTCCTTCCACCTCGTGCCGTCGCTGACCGCGCACGAGAACGTGATGCTGCCGCTCGAGCTCGCGGGCCGCGCCGATGCGCGGGTCGCCGCGCGCGCCGTGCTTCAGCAGGTCGGGCTCGGACCGCGCCTCGGGCACTATCCGCGCCAGCTCTCCGGCGGCGAACAACAGCGCGTCGCCATCGCCCGGGCCTTCGTCACCCGGCCATCCGTGCTTTTCGCCGACGAGCCGACAGGCAACCTCGATACGGCGACGGGAGCGCGCGTGATCGAGCTGCTGTTCGACCTCAACGCCGCGAACGGCACGACGCTCGTACTCGTGACCCACGATCGGGCGATCGCCGGACGCTGTGGCCGCGTGATCGAGCTGGACGCCGGCCGGATGGTGAATTGATGAGGGCATTGCGCTTCGCGCTGCGGGCGTTGCTGCGCGACTGGCGCTCCGGCGAGCTCGCCGTCCTGCTCGCCGCGCTGCTCGTCGCGGTCACCGCCCTGACCGGCGTCGGCTTCTTCACCGACCGGATCGGCCAGGCCGTGGACCTGCGGGCGGCCGAAGTGCTCGCGGCGGATCTCCGGCTGCGTTCCGCGGACCCCATTTCGACGGACTACGACGCGCTTGCGGCACGGCACCGGATCGCGACGGCGCGGACAGTCACGTTTCCGAGCGTCGTGTATTTCGGCGCCGACTCCGCGCTGGCGGCAGTGCGCGCCGTCGGGCCGGGTTATCCGCTGCGCGGGCGAATCAAGATATCGGATGCGCCATTCGGGCCCGCGCGCGAGACCGACCGGCTTCCGGGCCCCGGCAAGGTCTGGCTCGATTCGCGCCTGCTCGCGCGGCTGGGCGCGGCCGTCGGCGACCGCGTGAGCATCGGTGCCGCCGGCTTTACGGTTGCACGAGTCCTGGACTATCGGCCGGACCAGGGCTCGGCGTTCGTCGACCTCGCGCCGTCGCTCCTGATCCCGCTTGCGGATCTTCCCGCGACCGGGCTTCTCGAACCGGGCAGCCGCGTCACTTATGCGCTGCTTTTCGCCGGCACGCCGTCCGACGTCCGCGCGTTCCGGCCCCTGCTCGAGGAGCGGAAGGGCAAAGGCGAGCGGCTGGTCGGCGTCTCCGAGGAGAGCCCGCAGGTCCAGTCCTCGACCCGGCGCGCGGGACGCTTTCTCAATCTTTCCGCGATGATCACCGTCTTGCTGGCCGCGGTCGCAGTCGCAATGGCCGCGCGCCGCTACACGCAGCGCCACCTGGACAACGTCGCGCTGATGAAATGCATGGGCGCGCCGCAGCGCCTCGTGCTGCAGGTGACGGTCGTCGAGCTTGCAATGATCGCCCTGATCGCGGCGCTCGCCGGCAGCGGTCTCGGCTACCTCGCGCAGGAGCTGCTGACGCGGCTGCTTGGCGGCCTGGTGCGTTCCGACCTGCCCACGCCGACGCTGGGGCCTGCGATCCTGGGCGGCGCGACGGCGCTCGCGGTCCTGGTCGGGTTCGCCCTGCCGCCCATGCTGCAGCTGAAACGGGTGCCGCCCGCGCGCGTGCTGCGCCGCGACCTTGAGCCGCCGCCGCTGCGCTATGCGGTCTCGATCGGGCTCGCGGTCGTGGCGATACTGGGCGTGCTTTTCTGGCTGGTGCGGGACGCCAGGCTCGTCGGTTTCGTGGCGGCGGGCATTGCGGCGACGCTCGCGGTCCTGTACGGGGCGGGATTCCTGCTCGTGCGCCTCGCCGGCCGGCTGCGCGGCGCCGTCGGCGTTGCCTGGCGCTACGGTGTCGCCAACCTCGCGAGGCGCGGTCGCGAGAGCGTGGTCCAGGTGGTCGCCTTCGGCCTCGGGCTCATGCTGCTGCTGCTGCTGGCGGTCGTCAGGAACGACCTGCTCGAGAACTGGCGCGCAAGCCTGCCCGCCGACACGCCCAATTTCTTCATGATCAACATCCCGATGTCCGAAGCGCGGGATTTCGGCCGTTTCATCGAGGGCCGCGGACTGCCGCCGCCGCGGCTCTTTCCGATGATCCGGGCGCGGATGACGGCCATCAACGGCCGGCCGATCGAGGGCATCAGGACGGCAACGGACCGGGGGCGCGGCTTTGTCGAGCGGGAGCAGAACCTGTCCTGGGCCGAGATGCCGCAAGTGGACAACGAGATCGTATCGGGCCGCTGGTGGACCGGGGCGGATCGCGGCAAGGCCCTGGTGTCGATCACGACGGAATACCAGGAAGAGCTCGGGCTGGATCTGGGCGACCGGCTGAGCTTCGACGTGGCGGGTGAGACCATCGAGGCGGATGTCGCGAGCGTCCGCGAAGTGCAGTGGGACAGCTTCCGGCCGAATTTCTTCCTGGTCTTCTCGCCCGGCACGCTCGACGGTCTCGCGGGCACGTGGCTCACGAGCATGAAGCTCGACACGCAGCAGCGGACGATCCTGCCCGACCTGGTGCGGCGCTTCCCCTCGGTCTCCGTATTCGACATCGAGGCGATCCTCGATCAGGTCCGCGACGTGATCGACCGCGCGTCGCTCGCCGTGCAGTACGTATTCCTCTTCACCCTGGCCGCCGGTGTCACGGTGCTGCTCGCCGCAATCCAGTCGACGCGCGACGAGCGGCGCTACGAAAGCGCGATGCTGCGGACCCTGGGCGCGCGCCGACGCGTGGTGCTGGCCGGCGTCGCTTCCGAGTTCGCCGCGCTCGGCATGCTGTCAGGCACCCTGGCCGCGATCGGGGCCACGCTCGCGGGGTGGCTGCTCGCGACCCGGGTTTTCGGCCTTAGCTATTCCATCGACCCCTGGGTATGGATCATCGGGCTCGCGGCCGGCGCGGCCATCGTGGGCGGCGCCGGCACGCTGGCGGCGAGGTCGGTGATCAACCACCCGCCAATCAGCACGCTCAGGGAGCACTAGGACACGCGGAATTGCGCCTTGGCGAAGGGCTCAATCGCTCCGCGTCGCCCATAGCCTTCGACGCGGACCTGGTAGATGCCGCCGGGAAGCATCGACGTGTTGAACGAGAAGCGGAGGTCGTCGTTCGAGTCTCGAACCATCTGGTCGGCGTGGACGAGCAGCGTCCCGTCGTCCCGCAGGAGACTCACCCGGAAGCGCGCATATTGCTTCGTGCGGGCCTTGAGCAGCAGGTCGATACGTTCGGGAAACCCGCTGCCGCCGATCGAAACCATGCCGGGCGCCTTCAGGTCGACGCGCACGGTGCGGTTCGAGGAGGGTGCCTGCAGGAAGCCGGCGTCGGCCTGTTTCTGCAACAGGGCCATGCGGTCCTCGGCGACACCCCAGCGCCAGGCGACCCAGGCGAGCGCGACGAGCAGCGCCAGGATCACGGCTCCGGTCCCGAAGGCGAACCGGTACGGCCTCAGCTTCTCGACCCAGGGGGAGATTTCGGTGTGCATTGACCCGACTCCGGGGGAGCCCGCGTTTATTCTATGCATTCGCCGCCCAAGGAGGGCCTGTCATGCATTCGTTCGTCGTTCGTTCCGGCCTGCTGTCGGCCGGCATCCTGCTTGCGCTCACCGCGGCTGCGGCCGAGCCCGAGGTCGCGCTCACCGTGTACAGCTCGGCACGGCCGGGCGGCATTCCGGCCGAATGGTACCGGCCATTGCCGGGCATGGGCACGCCGCAGGCGAGCCAGCTGCCCGGGTTTGCGCTCGTGCGGCTCGAGCGGGAACTGCAGATCCCGCGCGGGCGCGGCACGATACAGTTCACGGACGTCGCGGCCCTCATCGACCCGACCACCGTGCAGTTCCTGTCGCTCTCGGATCCCGAGGGCACGAAAGTGCTCGAGCAGAACTTCCAGTTCGACCTCGTAAGCCAGGACAAGCTGCTGTCGCGCTACATCGACCGTCCGGTCAGCGTCGAGCAGCAGAGCGGCAATGGCGTCAAGGTCATCGACGGCACGCTCATCTCCTCGAATGACGGCCTCGTGCTTCGCGGCGGGGACGGGCAGATCCATGCGCTTCGCGAATGGAGCAACGTGCGCTTTGGCGAGTTGCCGGGCGGCCTCATCACGCGCCCGACGCTCGAATGGGACGTCGCATCCGGCAAGGGCGGCGTTCAGGCCGCGCGGGTGTCCTACCAGACCGGCGGCATCACCTGGTGGGCCGACTACAACCTGATTTTCACCGAGGGCGCCGACGCCAACTCGGGCTTCGTGGACGTCGGCGCCTGGGTGAGCCTGCTGAACCAGTCGGGCGCGAGCTATCAGGACGCGAAGCTCAAGCTGATCGCGGGCGACGTTCACCGGGCGCCGCAAAATCCGGGACAGATCGTGATGACCGGGTCGCGGATGGCCAAGATGGATGCCGCCGCCGAAGCGGGTTTCGAGGAGAAGTCTTTCTTCGAGTACCACCTGTACACGCTCGGCCGGCCGGCGACGATCCCGAACAACTCGACGAAACAGATCGAGCTGTTCGACACGGCGACGCGCGTGCCGGCGAAAAAGCAGCTCGTCTACGATGGCGGGGACTTCGGCGGTTTCTACGGTTCGCCGATGATCGACCGCGAAATCGGGCCGGCGTCGAACAAACAGGTCGATGTCTGGCTCAAGTTCCGGAATGACAAGTCCTCCGGCATGGGCATGCCGCTGCCGGCGGGCCGCATCCGCGTCTCGCAGCAGGACAAGGCCGGCGACAGCCTCGAGTTCATCGGCGAGGACACGATCGATCACACGCCGAAGGACGAGGACGTGCGCGTGAAGCTCGGCACCGCATTCGACGTCGTGGGCGAGCGCCGCCAGACCGATTTCGCCCTGAACTCCAAGGGCCGGGTCATGGAGGAGGCTTTCGAGATCAAGGTCCGCAATCACAAGGCCCAGCCGGTCGAAGTGATCGTCCGCGAGAACCTGTATCGCTGGAGCCAGTGGACGCTGATCGAGCAGTCGGCGCCTTCCGGGAAAAAGGACGCCCGGACGGTGGAGTTTCCCGTGAAGATCGCCGCGGATGGCGAGGCGACGGTCACGTACCGCGTGCGCTACGCCTGGTAGCCGTCGATCGAAACGGAGGCGCCGACCGAAAGGCGCTCGCCGACGCCGGCCACGACCGTGCAGTTCTGGCCGAACGTGACGCCCTTGAGCGCATAGTCATGGCGGTACTTGCCGAGCGCGCGCAGCGGCTGCTGCTGCGGGTCGCGCTGGCCGGTCCGCTGGTCGGTGGTCGTGACCGGGCAGCGCGTGCAGAGCTTCACGCCCCGGAGCACGACCGGGCCGAAGCGGAACAGCGTCATGGCGTCTTCCGCGTGCGCCGTGACGCCCTCGATCACGATATTCGGCCGGAACCGCGCCATCGGGATCGGCGCCGGCAGGCGCCGGTTCAGCCCGGCGAGCGATTCGCTGGAAATCACGAGGACCGGGTAGCCGTCCGTGAAGTTCACGGGCTGCGGCCTGGGTCCGGCGAATTCCGGGTTGGCGAGACGCGGCAGCGCTGGATCGATCCGCACCAGGCGCAGGCGGGCGCCGAGCGCAGCTGAAAGCCAGTCGGCGGCCTCGTCGCCGGCATCCACGCCGACGCATTCGTCGCGCCAGATCGTGACGCGGCGCAGGCCGCCCCCGTGATCCACGGGGATTTCGAGCGGGGAGCGGCCGTCGGCCGACAGCCGGAGCCTGCCGTCGCCCACGGCGACCGCGATGGTCGCGAGGCGCGGATGCGAGCGCTGGGTGATGAACCGGTCGTCCGCCGCCACGATCATCCAGCGCCGGTCCCATTCCGGCCCGGTCGCCGTCATCAGCGTCCAGTCGACGTCGATGCCCCGGCAGGACTTCACGGGATAGACGTGCAGGCTCGCGATCCGCGGCATCGATCGAGCTCAGCCCTTCGGGGCCTTCAGCGTGAAATCGAAGCTGCCATAGTGCAGGTAGTTCGCCCAGTCCGCGGACGGCAGCGCGCGGACCGCCGCGCGGGCGGCATGGAGCGCATTGCCGATCGACCGGCCTTTCGCCAGGTCGCGATACAGCGTCGCGGCGAAGGCCGAGGCCGCGTTGTCCGTCACCGGCCACCAGGTGCCGATGAAGTTCGCAACCCCGCCGCGCAGGAAAGCCTCGGCGAACCCCACGCTGCGATCGAGCTGCCGCAACGGGTTGACCGTCGCGCGCAGCCGCCCGGATTCGCAGGCATTGAAGAAGACGAGCGCCGGCACCGAGTCCATCGCGGCGAGGTCCGAGCCCGACAGCACGCGCCCGCCCGCGCAGAGGATGCCGCTCGCGGCAGGCGCCTCGGCGTCGAACCAGGCATGACCGGCAAAATGAATCGCGTCGTAGTCGCCCGAGCGGAACTCCGCGAGCAGGCGCGCGCGGGTCGCATCGGCACCGCGGATGGCGGTGATGCCCGCGCCCTCGAGCTGCGCGAGCATGGCGGCGACGCGCTCGCCTTCCTCCACGGCCCCCGGCAGGTCGCCCGTCGGGTTGATGACGAGCAGCACGTTGAATTCGCGCGCTCGCCGGCGCTGTTCGCGCCATTTTGCGACGGACATGCCCTCCGCGGCGTACAGGCGGCTCATGCCGCCCGACGCGGCGGGCGCCCAGCCCTTGAGGCTCAGCACTTCCCAGGGCCAGTGCGCACTCGCCGTATCGTGCACGACGACGAGCGGCGCGCCCTTCACGGACGGCAGCGCCTCCGCGATCTCCGCGGGCAGCAGCAAACCCGCCAGCCGTTCACCGAATTCCTCCAGTTCCGCGACCGTGATCCCCGGCACGAGACGCGAATGTTCGCGCTCGAGCAGTCGCAGGTCGAGGCGGCGGTTCGCGACGAGTGCGGTTGCCTTGGGACTGGGGCCGAGCAGGGCGACACGCAGCTGCGCGGCGGACTCCTGGACGAAGAGCCAGGCGAGCGGCGTCGCCGTGGGCTTCTGCACGCGCGCCGGCTTGCGTGCCGGCTTGCGCTCCCGCGCGATCCGCATGAGCGGCGCCGCGCGATGCAGGCGCAGCAAGTCCTCGGCGACGCGCCGGGCGGTGGCGACGCGTTCCGCGTCGCGGGAGACGATGGTGATCCGGCGCAGGCGTTGCTCGGGCTCGAGGTCGCCGAGGGCCGTCAGCACGCCCTCGAGCTGGGCGCGCGCCGCCTCCGCGGGTTCCGTGCCCGAAGCCGTTCCCCAGAGAACCATCGCAAAGTTATCGACGCCGGCGAGCGCGAGCGTGCGCGTGACGTTCGCCGCGGCAAGGCGCTGCACGTCGGGACCGTAGCGGCCAAAATGGCCGAGGCCTGCCAGCACGACGAGCCGCGGCACGTGGCCACGACGCCCGACCGGAAGCATGAATACCTCGCCGGCGGCGGCGCTGATTGCGCGCCTGCGCGCGAGGTCGCTGATCGCGCCATGGAGCATGCGATCGATTGCGAGGGCGGCACCGGCCGGTTCTACGTTCGCGAATGCGCCGAGCACGACCGCAGCCGCAGCGCTCTGCGTGATGCTGCCCTCCAGGAAGGAAAGCTCGACCGGCCTCGCTTTCGACTCGCGCTTCGGCGCGGCCGCCGCGGTCGAGGGCAGCGTGACGCCCACGAACTCGTGCAGGAACTCGCGCTGCTCCCGCTCGGACAGGTCGCCCCAGGCAATCTTGGGCGCGGGCGCGGTGCGCAGGTCTTCCTGCCAGAGGGTGGGCACGCCGCGCCGGCGCGGCAGCACGCGTGGCAGCGCCTGCGTCGAATCGCCGCGCGCGAGGTCGATGACGGCGCGCCCGACCTCGGCATTGCCGGGCAGGGAACCGTGGCTCTCCTCGGCGTACCAGGTCCTGAGATTCGGCCAATGCGCGAGCGCGAGCGGGACCGTGCCGTCGCCCGCGGGCCCGCGGCCGAATTCGAGCTTGCGGCCGACGCGGCGGAGACCGAGCACGGTGTCCTGGCCGAAGCCGGCGATGAGACGGAAGCGCTCATCCGGGGCCGGCAAGGCGCGGATCGCGTCGCGCGCCAGCTCGAGCAGGGCGGTGCCGGGCCTCGGCCCTTCCGGCCATTGAGCCGGATTGAAGGGGTCGAAATCCTTGCAAAGGTTCGCCGCCGGCAGGAGGTCGCAGAGACCCGGGAAAGTCGTCAGCATCTTGCGCGCGAGCTCGTCGGCGCTGTGCTTGAGGTCGAGCATCGCGACGCGGCGGATCAGGGGATAGGTGCCGCGCAGCGCCTGCACCGCGACGAACACGCCCTTGTTCGGCGCGCCGAGCTGGATCACGCGGCCGATGCGATCGCCGCCTTTGTGCGCGAGTGCCGCGCGTGCGACGAGACCGCCCATGCTGTGGCCGACCAGCACGACGTCCTGGCGGCGTTCGCGGCTCAGCCGGTCGGCGAGTTCTCGGCCATTCCACAGGATGTCTCGGCGCCAGTCGTAGGGATGGAAGACAGCGTCGAAGCCCGCGATGCGGAGCACGAGCCGGAGCCGCTCGTAGGCGAATTTCAGGACACCGACCGCCCAGTACCGGTTGCCGGCCGGCAGGGCGAGCTTCACGAGCTGGCCCTGCGCGATCTCGAACGGGTCGAACCAGGTGGCATCGACGCCGCCATTCTTGCGCAGGAGCCCGATACTCGAGCCCATGATGCCGGGCAGGATCAGGAGGCGCGGGCCGCCGCGCATGCCGGCGGCGCGGCGGGCCAGGCGCGACAGCTCCTGTTCCGTCTCCAGGTATGCAGGCATCGTGGGATTCTAACGGCGCCAGCTCGGGGATTCGCAGTTTCGCGGCCTTTCTTTGAAGGGGACGCACCCCTTCATATTCATGAAGGGGTGCGTCCCCTTCAAAGACTACGAATCCCCGGGCCGGCGCCATTAAGATGCGGCGGTGGACACGTTCGCGAAGGACCGGCTGCCGCCGAAGGACCTGTGGCCGCGACTGCACTTCGATTTGCCGGAACTGTGCTACCCGGACCGCCTGAACTGCGCGACCGTACTCCTGGATGATGCGATTGCCGAGGGTTGCGGCGACCGGCCCGCCATCCTGACCGACGCCGAAACAATCTCGTACCGCGAATTGCTGGCCCGCGCCAACCGGATCGCCAATGCCCTGCGGGACGCCGGCGTCGCGCCGGGGAACCGGGTGCTCCTGCGCGGCTACAACGGGCCGGTCCTGTATGCCGCCTGGCTCGCGGTCATGAAGGCCGGCGCGATCGCGGTCACGACCATGCCGCTGCTTCGCGCGCCGGAGCTGGCGTCCATCATCGGGAAGGCGAAGCCGGCTTTCGCGCTCTGCGACCGGCGGCTGACGGACGAACTCGAAGACGTCGCGGCGCAGGGTGGCGTCCGCACCGTCATCACCTGGGGCGACGGCGATCTGGAGGCCCGCATGTCCGGGGCGCCCGACCAATTCGACAACGTGGATACGGCGGCGGACGACGTCTGCCTGCTCGCATTCACTTCCGGCACGACGGGCGAGCCCAAGGCCTGCGTGCATTTCCACCGCGACGTGCTTGCCATGGCGGACGTCGTCGGCCGGCACCTGCTGAATACCACGCCGGACGATGTCTATGCCGGCAGCCCGCCGCTTGGCTTCACATTCGGGCTCGGTGCGCTCCTCGTATTCCCGCTGCGCTTTCGCGCGGCGACGGTGCCGATGGAGGCGCCGGCACCGGCGGCGGTGCTCGCCGCGATCGAGCGCCATCGCGTGACATGCCTGTTCACCGCGCCATTCGCCTATCGCGCACTCGCGGCCGAGCTCGCAGGCCGCGATCTTTCGTCGCTCAGGCGCTGCGTGTCCGCCGGCGAGTTCCTCCCGAAATCGGTCTCTGACCTGTGGTTCGGGAAGACCGGCATCCGCATCATCGACGGCATCGGCGCGACGGAGATGATCCATATCTTCATTTCCGCGAGCGGCGACGACATCCGGCCGGGATCGACCGGCAAGCCGCTGCCCGGCTATGCCGCCTGCATACTGGACGAAAACGGCGAACCGATGCTGCCGGGGGCCACCGGCCGGCTTGCGGTGACAGGGCCCACCGGTTGCCGCTACCTCGACGACGAGCGCCAGCGTGACTATGTGCAGAACGGGTGGAACGTCACGGGCGATCTCTACCGCCTCGACGAGGACGGTTACTTCTGGTTTGTCTCGCGTGCCGACGACATGATCGTCTCCGCCGGCTACAACATCGCGGGGCCCGAAGTGGAGTGGGCGCTGCTGGCTCACCCGGCGGTGCGCGAATGCGCCGTCGTCGGCTCGGCGGATTCCGAGCGCGGCATGATCGTGAAGGCCTGCGTCGTCCTTGTGCCCGGCCGGACGGGGGACAGCGCCCTCGTCAAGGAGCTGCAGGACTTCGTCAAACAGCGCATCGCGCCCTACAAGTACCCCCGGGTCGTCGAGTTCCTCGGGTCCCTGCCCAGGACCGCGACCGGGAAACTGCAGCGAAAGGCCCTGCGCGGGGGATAGGACGGAGGGGACGCACCCCTTCATATTCGCGAAGGGGACGCACCCCTTCGCGAATATGAAGGGGTGCGTCCCCTCCGGAAGCCGTGGAATGAGTCACGGTCCGTGACGGAGGTAGTTGACAGTTAAACAATTGAGGCCCGTAATGTCTCCGTGAGGCGCATCGTCTGTCTCGGCGGGGGGCCCGCGGGCCTGTATGCCGCCATCCTGTTCCGCAGGACCCTGCCGCGGGCGCGCGTCGAGGTCTACGAGCGCAACCGTCCGGACGACACCTTCGGCTGGGGCGTGGTGTTCTCGGACCGCACGATGGAGGGCTTTCGCGCCGCGGACGCGCCTTCACACGCGGCGATCACCGGCGGCTTTCACCACTGGGACGACATCGACGTCCATTACCGCGGCACGACCACGACGACGGGCGGCCACGGCTTCTGCGGCATCGAGCGCAAGCGCCTGCTCGGCATCCTCCAGGATAGGGGCGCGGAACTCGGGGTCACACATCACTTCCAGCACGAGGTCGAGGACGACGCCGAGTTCGCCGATGCCGACCTGGTGGTCGCCGCCGACGGAGTCAACAGCCGGACCCGCACGCGCCACGAGCATGTCTTCGAGCCGGATATCGACACGCGCGAATGCCGCTACATCTGGCTCGGCACGACCCGGCCGTTTCCCGCCTTCACCTTCGCATTCGAGGAGACGGAACACGGCTGGTTCCAGATCCATGCCTACCAGTTCAGCAGGACGCTCTCGACCGTGATCGTCGAGACACGCGAGGAGACCTGGCGCGCGCACGGCCTCGACCGCGCGAACCACGAGCAGTCGATCGCGTTTTCGGAAAGGCTGTTCGCAAAATATCTCGACGGTCACCGGCTCATGAGCAATGCCGCGCACCTGCGCGGTTCCGCCTGGCTCAACTTCCAGCGGGTACTGTGCAAGCGCTGGCACGACGGCAACCGCGTGCTGATCGGCGACGCCGCGCACACCGCGCATTTCTCGATCGGCTCCGGCACCAAGCTCGCCATGGAAGATGCGATCGCACTCGTAGCCCGGACTGCGGGTGCAGCCGACATTCCCGCGGCCCTCGCCGCCTACCAGGACGAGCGTTCGACCGAGGCGCTGCGACTGCAGAGCGCGGCACGCAACCGGATGCGATGGTTCGAGGACGTCGCGCGATATGCGAAGCTTCCGGCCTGGCAGTTCACCTACAGCCTGTTGACGGGCAGCCAGCGCATCGGCCATGCGAACCTCCGGCTGCGCGATCCCGGCTTCGTCGCCGACGTGGAGTCGCGGCTCGCGGGACAGGTCGGCGTGTCCGCCCCGCGCCCGCCGATGTTCCTGCCCTTCGAGTTGCGCGGGCTCCGCGTCGAGAACCGAATCGTCGTCTCGCCGATGGCGCAGTACTCCGCAAGGGACGGAATGCCGGGCGACTGGCATTTCGTGCATCTCGGCGCGCGCGCGACCGGCGGCGCGGGGCTTGTCTACACGGAGATGACCTGCACCTCGCCGCAGGCACGCATCTCACCGGGTTGCACCGGGATCTGGAACGAGGCGCAGTGCGACGCCTGGCGGCGCATCGTCGAGTTCGCGCATGCAAACAGCCGCGCAAAGCTCTGCATGCAGCTCGGCCATTCGGGCCGCAAGGGCTCGACCCAGCTCGGCTGGGAGGATGAAAACCATCCGCTTCCTTCGGGCAACTGGGAGACGCTTGCGCCGTCGCCAATCCCGTATTTCGAGGGCGTCAGCGGCGTCCCCCGTGAAATGACACGAGCCGACATGGACCGGGTGCTCGCGGATTTCCTGCGCAGCGCGCTCCATGCCGACCGGGCCGGGTTCGACATGCTCGAGCTGCACATGGCGCACGGTTACCTGCTCGCGAGCTTCCTGTCGCCGCTCACCAACCTGCGGCGGGACCGCTTCGGCGGCGCGATCGCGAACCGCCTGCGTTACCCGCTCGAGATCCTGGCGGCCGTGCGCGCGGCCTGGCCGGCGGACAAGCCGCTCTCGGTACGCCTGTCCGCGAGCGACTGGGCGAAGGGCGGCCTGGCCGAGGACGAGCTGCGGTTCATCGCGCGGGCGATGAAGGCGGAAGGCGCCGACATCCTCGATCTTTCGAGCGGCCAGACCGTACCCTGGCAGCAGCCGGTTTACGGCCGCATGTGGCAGACGCCGTTCTCCGACCTTGTCCGAAACGTAACCGGCATCCCGACCATCGCGGTCGGCAATATCTTCGAGGCGGACCATGCCAACTCGATCATCGCCTCGGGTCGCGCGGATCTCTGTGCGCTCGCGCGGCCGCACCTGGCGGATCCGGCCTGGACGCTTCGCGCCGCGGCGGAGCAGCATTGGCAAGGACAGCATTGGCCGCCCCAGTACGAGTCCGCGAAGCGCCAGCTCGAGCGCAACCTCGAGCGCGCGGCGCAGATGACGGGGCCGGTGTAAGGAGGCTCGATGGGGCAATCACTCGCGGGCCGGCATGCCCTGGTCACCGGCGGCGGACGCGGAATCGGCGCTGCCATCGCGGAAGCGCTGTCCGAGGCCGGCGCCAAGGTCACGATACTCGGGCGCCACGCGGAGCCACTCGACGAGACCGCGATCCGTCTGGGCGGCCACGCAGTCACCGAGGTCGCGGACGTGACCGATCCGCGACAGGTCGAGCGTGCCTTTGCGAAGGCCCGCGACGCGGCCGGGGAGATCTCGATCCTCGTCAACAATGCCGGCCGGGCCGCGAGCCGTGCGATGGCCGGGAGCGATGAAGCCTTCTGGCGCGAGATGCTCGATGTCAACCTGACCGGCGCGTACCACTGCACGAGCTCCGCGCTGCCCGCCATGCTGGCCTCGAACTGGGGACGCATCGTCAATGTCGCGAGCACGGCCGGGCTGCGCGGCTACGCCTATTGCACGGCCTACTGCGCGGCCAAGCATGGCCTGGTCGGCCTGACACGCGCGCTTGCGCTCGAGCTCGCGAAGACCGGCATCACAGTCAATGCCGTCTGTCCCGGCTATACCGACACCGACGTCGTGCGGGACGCGATCCGCAACATCAGCCGGAAGACGGCGCGCAGCGCCTCCGAGGCGCGGGAATCGCTCGTTTCCTTCAATCCGCAGCAGCGGCTGGTACGACCGGGGGAGGTCGCGAATGCGGTGCTCTGGCTCTGCCGGCCCGGCAGCGAGAGCGTGACGGGGCAAAGTCTCGCGATCGCGGGCGGGGAAGTCACCTGATGCCGCGCCAGGCCACCGATGCCGAGACCCGGCTGGCGCGCGATGACCATGGCGCGATCCGGCTCTGGCTGCGCATGCTCGCGACCAACCGCCTGGTCGAAACGCGGACCCGGCGCCTGCTCCAGGACCGCTACGCGACGACCCTGCCGCGCTTCGACCTGATGGCCCAGCTCGAACGCGCGCCGAAAGGGCTCAAGATGGGCGAGCTGTCCAGGCGCATGATGGTGACCGGCGGGAACGTGACCGGCATCACCGACCTGCTGGAGAAGGAGGGCCTGGTCGAGCGCCTCGACGACCCGACCGACCGCCGGGCCTGGCTCGTCCGGCTGACAACGGCAGGGAAGCGCGCCTTTGCCGCCATGGCCGCGGAACACGAGCGCTGGATCGTCGAATCCTTCGCGGAGCTGTCCGGGCGGGAGATGTCGACGATGGCGGCGCTGCTCGCGCGGCTGAAGACCCATGTCCGTTCACTCGAGGAGCGGGACGCATGAAGACCGAGATCCCGGACCTGACCGGCTACGCGGCCAGGAACTTCCTGTGGCGCGTCGAGAACCGAGTCGGCTACCTGACGCTCAACCGGCCCGAACGGAAGAACCCGCTGACCTTCGACTCCTACGCCGAGCTGCGTGACCTGTTCCGGCTGCTTGCCGACGGCGGCGGCGTGCGCGCCGTCGTGATCGACGGCGCCGGCGGCAACTTCTGCTCGGGCGGCGACGTGCACGAGATCATCGGTCCGCTCACCCAGATGGACGAAAAGGGCCATCTCGAATTCACGCGCATGACCGGAGACCTCATCCGGGCAATGCGCGCCTGCCCGCAGCCGGTCATCGCGGCGATCGACGGCATCTGCGCCGGCGCCGGCGCCATGATTGCGCTCGCGGCGGATTTCCGCATCGCGACGCCGGCGGCGAAGACCGCCTTCCTGTTCGTGCGCGTCGGGCTCGCGGGCTGCGACATGGGCGCCTGCGCCCTGCTGCCGCGGCTCATCGGCCAGGGCCGGGCGGCGGAACTGCTCTACACCGGGCGCCCGTTCGACGCCGCCGAAGGCGAGCGCATCGGCTTCCATAACCGCATCGTGCCGGCGGAGGGGCTCCTGGCGGCCGCCTCGACGCTGGCGGCCGAGCTCGCGGCGGGGCCGACCCTGGCGCATGCGCTGACCAAGAAGATGCTGCACCTGGAGTGGAACATGGGAGTCAACGAGGCGCTGGACGCCGAAGCCCGCGCGCAGGCGGGCCTGATGCAGAGCGCAGACTTCCGCCGCGCTTACGCGGCATTCGCGGCCAAGCAGAAGCCGGTGTTCGAGGGCGACTGATGACCCCGCAAGATGACCGGATGCAGTGGCCCTTCTTCGACGAGGCGCATCGCCGGCTTGCGACGGAAGCCGGCAAGTGGGCCTCGGCGAGCCTCGCGAAGGGCAACCACCCCACGGACCGCACGGCCGTGGATGCCCGCTGCCGCGAGCTGGTCGGGCGGCTCGGCAAGGCCGGGTTGCTCCGCCACTGCCTGCGCGCCGCGGACGGCGGCGCCCACGAGGACTTCGACGCACGCTCGATCTGCGTGCTGCGCGAGATCCTGGCGCAGCACGACGGCCTTGCGGACTTCAGCTTTGCGATGCAGGGCCTCGGAAGTGCGCCGATCTCCCTGGCCGGCAGCGAACGCCTGCGCGCGGCCTGGCTGCCGAGGGTCGCCGACGGCCGTGCGATCGCCGCCTTCGCGCTTTCGGAGCCCGAGGCGGGTTCCGACGTCGCCGCGATGCAGGCGCGCGCACGCCTGGACGGCGCCGCGTACGTGCTGGACGGCTCGAAGACCTGGATCTCGAACGGCGGCATTGCGGACTTCTACTGCGTATTCGCGCGCACGGCTCCCGGGAAGCCGCGCGCCGACGGCAGCGTTTCGGCCGATGGCATCAGCGCATTCGTCGTCGAACCGTCGGACCGCGGGTTCTCGGTCGCGGAACGCATTGATGCAATGGCCCCGCACCCGCTCGCACGGCTGGAGTTCGACACCTGCCGCATTCCTGCGGAGCGGCGGATCGGCGCGGAGGGCGAGGGTTTCAAGCTCGCCATGCGCACGCTCGACGTGTTCCGCACCTCGGTCGCCGCCGCGGCCTGCGGCTTCGCGCGCCGCGCGCTCGACGAGGCGCTCGACCACGCACGCTCGCGCGGCATGTTCGGCAAGATGCTCGCGGACTTCCAGCTGACGCAGACCGCGCTCGCGGAGATGGCGACGGCGCTCGACGCGGCGGCGCTCCTCACCTACCGCGCGGCCTGGCTCCGTGACAACGGGCGGCCGTTCACGGCGGCCGCCGCGATGGCGAAGCTGACTGCGACGGAGAACGCGCAGCAAATCATCGACCGCTCGCTGCAGATGTTCGGGGGCCGAGGACTGGTCCAGGGGACCGTGGTCGAGCGGCTTTACCGGGAGATTCGGGCGCTTCGCATCTACGAAGGCGCGAGTGAAGTGCAGAAGCTGGTCATCGGCCGGGAGCTCCTGAAATGAGCCGCGAGATCCTGCAGCCGCCGGGCTGGGCCCGCCCGCGCGGCTACGCAAACGGCGTCGCGGCCGAGGGCCGCAGCGTCTATGTCGCCGGCCAGATCGGCTGGGATGCCGAGCAGCGCATCGTCAGCGACGATTTCGCGACGCAGGCACGCCAGGCGCTCGCGAACGTCATCGACGTGCTCGCCTGCGCCGGCGCCGGACCCGGCCACCTGGTTCGTCTCACCTGGTACGTGACGAGCCGCGACGAATACAACGCCTCGGTCTTGGAGCTGGGCGCGTGCTACCGGGAGCTCGTCGGGCGCAATTTCCCCGCGATGTCCGTGGTCGTGGTCGCCGCGCTGCTCGAGCCGCGCGCGAAGGTCGAGATCGAGGCGACGGCCGTCGTCTGAGGGGTCACCGGCCGCCCCGCGCGGCCTCACCGCAGCCGGTCATGACGACCGAGCGCCTCGCGCAATGCGGGCTCGAAATCTCCCGGGACCTGGTCCCAGCGGAACGACCAGCGCCAGTTTCCCTCCTTGACGCCCGGGCGGTTCATGCGCGCCGCGGAGTCGAGTCCCAAGAGGTCCTGAAACGGCACGATCGCGAGCGGCGCGGGCGACGACCAGGCGAGCTCGATCAGCGCAAGCGGCATCTCGGGCCTGACGGTGCCGATCGCCCGCGCCACGGCCGCCTGCTGCCTGCCCGGCAGGCTGCGCCACCACCCGAGCGTGGTGTCATTGTCATGCGTGCCGGTGTAACAGACCGTGTCGGGTCCGTGATGCTGCGGCAGGTGCGGGTTGTCCGGATTGCCGTCAAAGGCGAACTGCAGCACGCGCATCCCGGGCAGGGCAAGCGCGCGGCGCAGCGCGACGACGTCCTCCGTGATCACGCCGAGATCCTCCGCGACCAGCCGGGTGCTCCCGAGCAGCGGGACAATCGCGTCGATCGGCGCCCGCCCCGGACCGGGTACCCAGGCGCCGGCGGCCGCCGTCTTCGCATCCGGGGGAATGTGCCACGAGGCGGCAAACCCACGGAAATGATCGAGGCGCAGCAGGTCGTGCCGCCGCGCCTGCAATTCAAAGCGGCGCTTCCACCAGGCATATCCGCTCGCCGCCATGGCGTCCCAGCGGTAAGGCGGCATTCCCCAAAGCTGGCCCGAGCCGGAAAATGCGTCCGGCGGGACGCCGACGATGGATTCCAGGCGGCCATCTGCATCCACGTCAAAGAGTCCGCGGTGCGCCCAGACATCCGCGGAATCGCGCGACAGGAAAAACGGCAGGTCGCCGAACAGGCGAAGCCCCAACGCCCGCAAGGCGCCATGAAATGCCGTCCAGGCGCAATCGAAGCGGAACTGGGTTACCTGCGCGTACGCGATCGCTTCGGCGAGTTCGCTGCGGGCGCGGGTGAGCGCCGCCGCATCGCGCCGCCGCAGGGGAGCCGGCCAGCGCCACCAGGGTTCGCCGCCGCGCCCAACCTTGAGCGCGGCGAACAAGGCCCAGTCCTCAAGCCAGTCCTCGTTTTCCTCGCGAAATCGTGCGAAGGCCCTGGGGTCGACGGGCTCGGTCCCGGTCACGAAGGCGGGATCGCCGGCAAAAGCAGAGGCCGGCTCGAATGGATTGCACGCGGCGGCACTCGGCCCGGTCGGCAGGATCTGCCACACTTTCAGCCCGGCGGCGGCGATGCGTTCGGCGAAGCGGCGCGCCTCCCCGTCCGGCCGGCCGCCGGGCAGCGATGTCAGGTGCAGGAGCAGGCCGGCGCTGCGCTCGCACCAGGGCGTCCCGCTCATGTGCCGCGCTGCATGGTGCCGCCGGCCGCCACGCCCTGGCCGGCGCCGGACGCAAACGGCTTCGCGAGCGCTTCCGGCGACGGCACGTCGAGTGCGCGATAAAGGGCCGACAGCTGCGCGCGGTACAGCGCGTCGAATTTGGCCACCGCGGGTGTCGGATTGTGGACGCCGGGCCACCAGAACCAGTCCGAGCCTTCGCAGACGCCCAGACGATGCTCGAGCGCGCGGTCGCGGTCACCGTGCCCGTCGAAGCATCGCTTGGCCTCGATGAGCATTTCCCAGGCCCGGTTTTTCTCCGGATGACCCACCCAGGTCAGCAGTTCGCCATGCACCCAGCTGCCGGCGCGGAGCGGCGGCAGCGGCATCGCCGTGCCAGACAGTTCCCGCAGGCAATCGCGCATGGTCGCGGGCCGCAACGATCCATGCGCACTCAGCGTTTCGTACAGGCCGAGCAGGAATCCGCGGCCTTCATCCGGGAAGAACTCCCACGGGTTCTCGCCGTCGAGCGCGATCAGGACCAGCTCGCGTCCCGGATTTCCCGCGATTGCCTCGAGCTGCGACACGAGATCGCGGGCGGCATCGGCAGGCTCCCAATGCTGGTATTCGAAGCCGATGCGATCGGACAGGCCGTCGTCGCGAAATGCGCAGAAGACGCGCGCATCGGTATCGACGAACAGGCGGTGCGGGTCCCGGGCAAAGGTCCCCTGATACCGGAATGTCGCCTCGAGAACGGACTGGCTGCTCGCCGTCCAGGCGAAGCCGTGCCGGCCGAGCTCGCCCAGGACGGCCGCTGAAAGCGCCGCTTCGGGCGGCCAGCAGCCGCTCGCGCGATGCCCGAGGAGCGATTCGAATCGTTCCAGCCCTTCGCGCAGGTGCCAGCGCAGGCGTGCCGCGCCGCCCGGATAGGGGGTGGCGGGCAAGATGGCCGCGGGCGCGCGGTCCAGCGCGCTGCCGAAGTCGAGCAGCAACGGGCAGAGAGGGTGATAGTAAGGCGAAGTCGAAAGTTCGACGCGGTCCTCAGCCGCCAGCGCCCGCCAACGCGGCAGCACGCGCGCGACGACATCCGCGATCAGCTCGAGCAGCATGCGCCGCGCATCGCGATCGAAATCCCGGGCACGGTCAAGGAGCCGTCTGGCCCGCGGGTCGGCGCTGCGGATCGAATCGCCGAGCCAGGCCAGGTGAAACCAGACCAGCAGGTCGCCGAACAGGCCGTCCGGCAATGTCTCGGCATCGCGAAGCGACGCCGCCTCGGCGAGCGCAAGGTATTGAGGAAATCGCTTCGCGCGCGGGCTGTCCGTCGCCGAGAGGCAAGTGCCCACGAGGTCCGCGCGACCGGGGCCCGGTTCCGGGCTCTCGGTCAGCGCGTCCAGCAACGCATCGCCGACCGGTTGTCCGTGATCGCGGCAGTGCCTCAGCCGCCGGTCATAGTCTTCGAGCTGGTCGAGCAGCACCGGCGTGAAATTGATGACTGCGCGCATCGACGCGCTCGCTTCGAGCCGGGCGGCCATTTCCGAATAGCTTGCGAGCGCGTGCAGGTAGACCCATGGACGCAGGAAGCGCCCGTCGATCCGGTAATCCGGCTGGTGCATGTGCCACAACAGCACGACGCGCATGCGGACATCCTGCCACGTCCGCGGCGGCGGAGGCTGCTACAGTAGCGCCTGTGAATGTCGTGACCGAAGCGCGATTCGTCAGCCGGCTCACGCGCGATACGCTTGCGCTGGTGCTCGCCGGCGGCCGCGGCTCGCGGCTCAGCTCTCTGACGGACTGGCGTGCGAAGCCCGCCGTGCCGTTCGGCGGCAAGTTCCGGATCATCGACTTCCCCCTGTCGAATTGCCTGAATTCGGGCATCCGTCGCATTGCGGTGCTGACGCAGTACAAGTCGCATTCGCTGATCCTTCACATCCAGAAAGGCTGGGGTTTCCTGCGCGGCGAGTTCAACGAGTTCATCGAGTTGCTGCCGGCGCAGCAGCGTGTCAGCGAGACAGCGTGGTACGCGGGAACGGCGGATGCCGTCTACCAGAACATCGACATCATCCGTCACCACGGCCCCACGCACGTGCTGATCCTGGCCGGGGACCACGTCTACAAGATGGACTACGGGCCGATGCTCGCGGCCCACGTCGAGCGGAACGCCGACATCACGGTCGGCTGCATCGAGGTGGCGGTCGACCAGGCGCGCGCGTTCGGCGTGATGGCCGTGGACAAGGAATGGCGCGTGATCCGATTCGCGGAGAAGCCGCGCGACCCCGAGACCCTGCCCGGGAGCACCGACACGGCGCTCGCATCGATGGGCATCTATGTGTTCGGGACTTCGTTCCTGATCGAGGAGCTGATGCGCGATGCGGCCGACACCGGCTCGAACCACGACTTCGGTCGCAACATCATCCCGGCCGCGATCGAGCGTTGCCGGGTGTACGCTTATTCGTTCCGCGACGCGAGCGGCGACGCCCAGGGCTACTGGCGCGACGTCGGCACCGTGGATTCCTACTGGCAGGCCAACATGGAGCTGATCGAAGTCGAGCCGGAACTCAATTTATATGACCAGGAATGGCCGATCTGGACGTACCAGGAGCAGCTGCCGCCGGCGAAGTTCGTGTTCGACGACCCGGACCGCCGCGGCAGCGCGCTCAATTCGATGATCGCGGGCGGATGCATCGTCGCCGGCGCGACGGTACGCCGTTCGGTCCTGTTCCCGAACGTGCACGTCGAGGCGCATTCGGACCTTGACGAGTCGGTGGTGCTGCCAAATGTACGCATCGGCAAGCACTGCCGGATCCGGCGCACGGTGCTCGACAAGGGTTGCGTCCTGCCGGACGACTACGTCATCGGCTATGACCGCGACAAGGACGCGCGGCGATTCCACATGTCGCCGGCCGGCATCACGCTCGTGACGCCGGACATGCTGGGCCAGGACCTGCACACCAGCGAATGAGCCGCGCGCGGTCCGAACCGGAACGGCGGGACGAGCTGGTCGCGTACTTCTGCGCGGAGTACGCGGTGGACGAGCGCTTGCCGATCTACGCGGGCGGGCTCGGCGTGCTCGCGGGCGATCACCTGAAAACCGCCGGAGACGTCGGCCTGCCGATGGTTGCGGTCGGGCTGCTCTATCGCGGCGGCTACTTCACGCAGCGCATCGACGGCGAGGGCCGCCAGCAGGCGAGCCCGGCGCAGTTCGAACCGGCGGCGGCCGGCCTCGCGCCCGTGCTGGACCCGATGCGCCGCGAGGTGCGCATCCAGATCCCGATGGCGGGCAGCGCCGTCCAGGCGCGCCTCTGGCGCAAGGACGTGGGCGCCACGCCGCTGTTCCTGCTCGACGCCGACGTGGAGGAGAACGCGGAAGAGGAGCGCCGCATCACGGCGCGCCTGTACGACTCCGGCCATGACATGCGGCTCAGGCAGGAGATCGTGCTCGGCATCGGCGGCGTGCGCGCGCTCCGCACGCTGGCGCTGCAGCCGAGCGTCTGGCACGTCAACGAGGGGCACGCGGCTTTCATGGTCCTGGAGCGGATGCGCGAGCGCATCGCCTGGGGCCATTCCTTCGGCGCCGCGCTCGAGACAGTGGCGGCCGCGACCGTCTTCACCACGCATACGCCGGTGGCGGCCGGCCATGATGTCTTCACCTACGGCCAGCTGCGCCATTTCCTCGGAAGCTATCTCGGCGCCCTGCACGTGCCGGAACGGCGATTGTTCGCGCTCGGTGCGAATGCCGCCGGCGACGACCGCTTCAACATGACGGCGCTCGCCATGCGCGCCTCGCGCCACTGCAATGGCGTGTCGCGCGTGCATCGCGGCGTGGCCGCATGCATGGAAAGACACATCTGGCCGCAGGTGCCGCCCGAGGACAATCCGGTCGGCTACGTCACGAACGGGGTGCACCTGCCGACCTTTGCCGCGCCCGCGTGGCGCGAGCTGCTCGATGAGTGCGTGCCGCGCTGGCGCCGTCGGCCGCTGGCCGCCGAGGACACGCGGTTCGTGGATGAACTTCCCGACGCGGCGCTTGGCGCGCTGCGCGCGGGCCTGCGCGCCACCCTGGTGGCGGCGCTGCGCGAGCGGCTCGAGGCGCAGCACCGCCGCAACGGCCTCGCGGCGGAAAAAGCCGGGCCGATCCTCGCAGGCCTCGATGCCGCCCGCACGGGCGCGCCCGTGATCGGGTTCGCGCGTCGCTTCGCGACCTACAAGCGGGCCAACCTCCTGTTCGACGATGCGCAGCGCCTGGCAAGGCTGCTCGGCGATCCGGCGCGGCCCGCGCTCATGGTCTTTGCCGGGAAGGCGCACCCGCATGACCAGGGCGGACAGGAACTGATCCGGCAGGTCTACGAGCACTCGCTGAGCCCCGAGTTTGCGGGCCGCCTGTTCATGGTCGAGGGTTACGACCTCGCGCTTGCGCAGTTGCTCGTGCAGGGCTGCGACATCTGGCTCAACACGCCGGAATACCCGCTCGAGGCGAGCGGCACGTCCGGCATGAAGTCCGCGGCCAACGGCGGCGTCAATGTTTCGGTGCTTGACGGCTGGTGGGCGGAGGGCTTCGACGGCGCGAACGGCTTCGGCCTCGAGCCGGCGCTCGACGTTCCGCCGGCGGAACGGCGGCAGCGCGAGGCGACCCGGCTTTTCGAGATGATGGAGCAGCAGGTGCTGCCCGAGTACTACGGGGCTGACGGGGTCCCGCCCTCCGCAGCCTGGCTGCGCCGCGTGCGCGCTTCCGTGCGAACCGCGATCGTGAAGTACAGCTCGGTGCGCATGCTCGACGAGTACCGCGTCCGTCTCTACACGCCGGCGGCGATGCTCGCCGAGCGCGTGCGCGGACGCCGCGGCAAGATGGCGGTGAACCTCGCGCGCTGGAAGAAGCGGGTGCAGGCGCGCTGGCCCGGTGTGCAGGTGAAGCCGCTGGCGGGCGAGCCGCCGGGCGCGGTGGTGCAGACCAACGGCATCCCGGCGGAACTGATCGCGGTCGAGGCCGAGCGCGCGGACGGGACACGCAGGCGCCTGCGGCTGCGCGGCGGCGATCACGAACGCGCTGAATTCGTCCTGGACAACGCGTCGGACGCCGCCGTCACGGCGCTGCGCGTCTGGCCTCTTCACGACCTGCTCGCCCACCCGTATGAGCTCGGGCTGATGACCCGCGTCGAATTGGGCGCGCCCTGACGGTGCGCATCCTGTTCGCGGCCAGCGAGGTCGCCCCGCTCTCGAAGACCGGGGGACTCGCTGATGTCGCGCACGCCCTGCCGAAGGCGCTCAAGCGCCTCGGTCAGGACGTGCGCGTCGTCACGCCGGCGTATCGCGGCCTCGTCGAGCGGCTGGAAGCACGACGGGCCATCGGCCAGACCAGGCTCCGCGGCCACACTTTCTCTGTCTGGGAAGGCACGCTCGGCGTCGACACGCCCCCGCTCTGGCTCGCGGACTGCCCGGCGCTCTATGCGCGCGACGGATCGCCCTACATGGACGCCACCGGAATGGAATACGCGGACAACCCGCTGCGCTTCGGGCTGTTTTCCGAGCTGGTGGCGCGGCTTGCGCTGGGGAAGTGCGGCATCGTCTGGCGGCCGGACGTCGTCCACCTCAACGACTGGCATACAGGCCTTGCAGCCGCCTGGCTCGCGCAATCGGAGTCAGCACCCGGCACGGTCTTCACGATCCACAACCTCGCGTACCAGGGCAACTATCCGCCCGAGGTCGCGGCCACGCTCGGATTGCCGCCGGAATGCATGACGATTGCCGGCCTCGAATTTCACGGCCAGACGTCATTCATGAAAGCGGGGCTCGTCTACGCGCACGAGCTCACCACGGTGAGCCCGACCTATGCCGCGGAGATCCAGACGCCGCCCTACGGGGAGGGCCTGGACGGCGTGCTGCGCGCGCGCGCCTCCTCCCTCACTGGAATCCTGAACGGCATCGACGAGGATTCCTGGAATCCCGCGACCGACCCTCACATTCACCGGCGCTACCGGCTCGCGGACGTGGACGAGGGCAAGCGAGCCAATCGCGCGGCGCTTCGCGCGCGACTGGGCCTCGCGCAGGACGAGGCGAGCCTGCTGGCGGTCTACATCGGCCGGCTCGCTCAACAGAAGGGCGTGGACCTCTTCCTGGACCCGGCAGCGGCGATGGACCGGCCCGGCCTGCAGTTCGCAATGCTCGGCACCGGCGACCGCGGCATCGAGCGCTCGTTCGCGGATTTCGGCGCACGAGCGCCGGGCCGCATCGCCGTGACGATCGGTTACGACGAAGCGCTCGCGCATCTCATGGAAGCGGCCGCAGACGTGCTCCTGATGCCGTCACGCTTTGAACCCTGCGGACTCAACCAGATGTACAGCCAGCGCTACGGCACGATCCCTGTCGTGCGGCGCACCGGCGGGCTCGCGGACACGGTGGAGGGCGCGACGCCCGGATCGCTCGCCGGCGGCACGGCAACGGGCATCTTCTTCGAGCATGCGGACGGCGGCGGGATCGCCTGGGGCCTCGACCAGGCAATGGCGCTCAGGCGCCAGCCTGCGGCCTGGTCCGCACTGCAGAGGAACGGCATGCAGCGGGATTTCGGCTGGGCCGCAACCGCCGGCAAATTCGTCGAACTCTACTGGACGCTCGGCGAGCGCTAGGCGCGCCAGGCGTCTGCCGAAGGGGACGCACCCCTTCATATTCGCGAAGGGGTGCGTCCCCTTCGGCACCGTCAGCGCGCGCCGAGCGCCAGCAGCATGCGGTGAACGCTTGCGAGCTGGGCGGCTGCGCGTGTCGCATAGTCCGCGCCCGAATAGCCCCACCAGTCCCAGCAGCCGAGCGGGTTGAACGGCCACGCGAGGCTCCGCGCCGCCTGCGGGTACAGCACGACGATGCGATTCGCGCCGGCCATCGTAGAGAAAGCGCAGCATTTCGCCGGCGGCGTCGTAGCTGCAGTCGAGGATCCAGGGCGATTCGTCGACGTCGCAGGCACCGCCGGAATGCAGCGTCGGAAAGCCGTGCGCCGCGGGGATCCGTGTCTCATAGCGGATTCGCTCGGGCGGGACGAAGGCGGGATAGAAGCGCAACAGCGAGTCCGCGACGGCGGCGCCGATCACGTCCTTTGAAAAGGCGTCCTGGTACTGCGTCGCCATATAGCCGCCGGCCGAGACGCCGGATACCGTCAGGCTGCCCGGAAGGATGTTGAGGCGCGGCAGCGGGTCCATGTGCCGGAATTCGTGGCAATCCGCGCAGCTTGCGCATACTCCGGAACGGTCCACGTAGCGAATAGTTTCCATGTACTTCAGCCAGAGGAAGTCACGCATTTCGTGACTGGAGACGCCGAAAGTCGCGGTGCCCGTCGTGCTCCAGACACTTGAGATGCCGACCGCCCAGGACAATGACGTTGTCCTCCGGATTGCGGGCCCCATTGGTATGGCAGATACTGCGAACGCGACAATGGCACGTCCCCCGGGCCGGTCACAGCGACGTTGAAGGCGACAGCTTTTCCACCGGAGTGACGACGGATCCGCCCTATGCACACCGTCGCCAGGCACTGTCCGTGACCGGTGACTGCGACCGGGCGAAGCGGATCTTTTTCGGCGGCCTGTACCCGCTGATATCGATCGCCGTGTAGGGCCCGTTGGCTGGCGCGCCGCCGCCTTCCGAGCAGGAGCAGGGGTGCAGGTCGTTGAATTCGATGTCGTGGTGATCGGAGGCGGCGGCGCCGGCCTGCGTGCCGCAATCGCCGCGGCGGAGCGGGATCCGCGCCTGCGGATCGCGCTCATCTCGAAAATCGTGCCGATGCGAAGCCACACGGTCGCGGCGGAGGGCGGTGCCGCCGCCGTCGTGCGGCCGGATGACAGCCTCGACAGTCATTTCGACGACACGGTTTCCGGCGGGGACTGGCTCTGCGACCAGGCTGCGGTCGAGTATTTCGTCGCTCACTGCGGCCCTGAAATGATCCGGCTCGAGCGCCTGGGCTGCCCGTGGAGCCGCAAGGCGGACGGAAACGTCAACGTCCGGTTCTTCGGCGGCATGAAAGTCCAGCGCACGTGGTTTGCGGCCGACCGCAGCGGCTTTCACATCCTGCACACGCTCTTCCAGGCGTCGCTGAAGTATCCGTCGATCAGGCGCTTCGACGAATATTTCTGCGCAGACCTGATCGTGGAGGACGGCGCGATCCGGGGCGTGCTCGCGATCGAGATCGCGACCGGCGAGTTCTTCCTG
The DNA here is from genome assembly GCA_963738285.1 of uncultured Gammaproteobacteria bacterium. Lineage (GTDB taxonomy): Bacteria > Pseudomonadota > Gammaproteobacteria > Steroidobacterales > Steroidobacteraceae > SCUD01. Next base: position 708,272 of record CAVTVX010000002.1, read on the forward strand.
TTCCAGTGTGCCTCCGCCGTGATCTGCACCGGCGGCGCGGGGCGCGTGTTCCGCCAGAACACGAATGCGGGGACGGTCACCGGCGACGGCATGGCGCTGGCGTATCGCCGGGGCGTGCCGCTGCGCGACATGGAATTCGTGCAGTGGCATCCGACGGCGCTTCCCGGCACCGGCATCCTGATCACGGAAGGCTGCCGGGGCGAAGGCGCGATTCTCGTCAACAGGGATGGATACCGCTACCTGCAGGACTACGGCCTCGGTCCCCTCGACCCCTGGCCGAGGCCGAAAGCGATGGAACTCGGCCCGCGCGACCGCCTGTCGCAGGCGTTCTGGCACGAGATGCAGAAGGGCCGGACCGTGGCCACGCACCGCGGCCCCGTGGTGCACCTCGACCTCCGGCATCTGGGCGCGAAGAGGATCCACGAACGCCTGCCGCTGATCACGGAGATCGCGAAGACCTTCGTGGACGTCGACGCGGTCAATGAACCGATCCCGGTTTGCCCCGCGGTGCACTACACGATGGGCGGCATCCTGGCGAATCTCCGCTGCGAAACGCCGCTGCGCGGGCTGTTCGCGGCCGGGGAATGCTCGAGCGTCGGCATTCACGGCGCCAATCGCCTCGGTTCGAACTCGCTGTCCGAACTGCTCGTGTTCGGATCGGTCGCAGGCGTTGGCGCGGCCGAGCACGGGCGTGACGCGCCGGGGCGCGGCGAGGCCGGCGTGCGGAGACTGGCCGAGTCGTCGGCGCAGCGGCTGTCGGGCCTGCTGACGGTCACTCGCGGCGAGCGCCTCGCGACCCTGCGCGGCGAGATGACGGACAGCATGGAGTCCGGCGTCGGGATCTATCGTCGCGAGGCGACCCTGAAGGCCGCCTGCAACGCGCTCGCGGAACTGCGGGAACGATATCGCGCCGGCCTTCAGCTCGACGATCGGGGCCGGTGCTTCAACACGGAATGGCTGGGCGTGATCGAACTGGGATTCGCGCTGGAAGTGGCGGAAGCCATGGCGCACAGTGCACTCGAGCGCCGGGAATCCCGCGGTGCGCACATGCGCCTCGACGGATACGAGTCGCGCGACGACGCGAATTTCATGAAGCACTCGCTGGCGTATTTCAACGGCGACGGCCCGCCGCGCATCGGGCACATGCCGGTGACCATCACGCGGTCGCCGCCGGGGAGCCGCTCCTACGGCGGCTCCGGGACGAAGGCCGAAATGACATGAAGACCCTTACCATCGACTGCCTCAGGTACGATCCGGCGACGGACAGCGGGCCGAGGCAGCAGGCTTATGAAATTCCGTTCACGGACGACATGTCGGTGCTGCAGGGTCTGCAGCACATCAAGGACCATCTCGACGGCAGCCTGACGTTTCGCTGGTCCTGCCGCATGGCGATCTGCGGCAGCTGCGGCATGATGCTGAATGGCAAGCCCGCGCTGGCCTGCGAGACTTTCCTGCGCGATTTCCACCCGGGCGGCGTCCGCGTCGAACCCTTGAGCCACTTCCCGATCATCCGGGACCTCGTAATCGACCAGACCGATTTCCTGCGCAAGCTGGAATCGGTCAAGCCCTACCTGATCCCTTCGAAGGACAGGCCCCTCGCGGACGGGACATTCCTGCAGACGCCGGAGCAGATGGAGTCGTACTACCAGTTCTCGCAGTGCATCAACTGCCTGCTCTGCTACGCCGCATGCCCGCAGTACGGTCTCAACCCGGGATTTACGGGACCGGGCGCGATCGCACTGCTGCACCGGTACAACGAGGATTCGCGCGACGCCGGAACCGGCGAGCGGATGCCGATCGTCAACGCGGAGGACGGCGTCTGGAGCTGCACGCTCGTCGGATATTGCTCGGAAGTCTGTCCAAAGGCTGTCGATCCCGCCCGGGCGGTGAACGTGAACAAGGTCAACAGCACGCGGGATTTCTTCCGGCACTACCTGATGCCGAAGTAAGCAGGGCCTGCGGCAAGCGATGGCGAGCGTGAAGACTTTCATCCGACCGATGGGCCCATGGTGGCTTCGCAACCGGTACTACCGCGGGTACATGCTGCGGGAGGCGAGCTGCGTGTTCATCACCGCCTATGCGGCGATCCAGCTCTGGGGTCTTCTCCGACTGGCCCAGGGACGGCAGGCCTTCGATGCATGGCGCGAGGCGATGGGGGGGCCATGGGCGGTCGGCTTCCACGTGCTCGCCCTGCTGTTCGTGACCTATCACGCTTGGACCTGGTTCAAGGTGATGCCGAAGACCTTGCCCTTCATTTCCATGCGCGGGCGCCGCATCGCCGATCGCACGATCGTCGTCGCCGGCGTGATCGCGGCCATTGCGGCGTCGATCCTGACATTCCTCGCCTTTGCCCTGAGTGTCCCGCGGGGCCCGCCGTGAAGCGATCGAACAAACCGATATTCTGGTCGCTGTTCGGCGCCGGCGGCATGCTGTCCGCCCTCATCGGGCCGATGCTGATCTTCGTGACCGGCATCGCCGTGCCGCTGGGATTCCTGCTCCCCCGCGAGACGATGAGCTACGACCGCGTTCGGCTGTTCGTGGACGGCGGTCTCGGGAAACTGGCCGTGACCGTCGTCATCTCGCTGTTCCTGTTCCATGGCCTCCACCGCATGTATCACTGCCTGCACGACGTCGGCCTGCATGTGAACGCCCTGGTGAAGGCGATCTTCCACGGGCTGGCGATTGCCGGAACGATCGCCTGCATCGTCCTGTTGTTCGCGGCCGCGCCCTAGCCCGAAAGAGCCCGGGCCGGCACCGTCCTACTGCGCGGTCCAGCCGCCGTCGAGGGCGAGCACCTGAGCGGTCACGTTCCGCGCCGCGTCGCCCAGGAAGTAGTCCGCGGCGGCCGCGATCTCGGCGATCGTGATGAAGGCCCGTTTCGGCATCGGCTTCAGCATGATCTCGGCGATCACGCGATCCTCCGAAAGCCCGTGTTCCGCCGCCTGGCGCGCGATCTGGCGCTCCACGAGCGGCGTACGCACATAGGCGGGGCAGATGGTATTGACGGTGATGTCCACGTCGCCGTTTTCGAGCGCCACGGTCTTCGCAAGACCGATCAGGCCATGTTTTGCGGCGACATAGGCGCTCTTGAAGGGCGAAGCCACCAGCGAATGGATCGAACCGACGTTGATGATCCGTCCGTGGCCGCGGGCGCGCATCCCGGGGAGCGCCGCCCGCATCGCGTTGGCCGGGCCGACCAGCATCACGTTGACCAGCATCTGCCAGCGGGAGGGATCGAAGTCCTCGAGACGGCTCAGGTGCTGCAGCCCGGCGTTGTTGACCAGCGTGTCAATCGGCCCCGTATCGGCGTGAGCGAAGAGCGCGAGGACCGCCGCGGCGTCGGCGACGTCGAGGGCGACGGCCGAAGCTGTTCCGCCCGCGGCCTCGATATCGCGGGCGACGGCCGAAACCGCGACTCCGTCCAGGTCGGTCACGACGACGCGATGGCCCGCGCCGGAGAAATGGGCCGCCAGCCCGGCACCGATGCCGCTTCCCGCCCCGGTGATGAGAATGTTCCGCCTCCGCCCGGCAACCACCACGCCGGCGCCACGTCCGGCGAATATCGCGGGCGGCTCCGTCGGCATCGTGCTAGCCGCCGCCGTGGAGACGGCGCAGCTCGCGTTTCAGGAGCTTGCCATTGGGGTTGCGCGGCAGGTCGGGGACGTATTCGATGCGCGACAGGCGCTGCTGGCGCCCCAGGCGGGCGTTGGCCCACTCGCGCAACGCCTCTTCAGCGGGCGTCTCGTGTCCGGCGCGGGGCACGACGAGGCCGATGGGAGTCTCTCCCCATTTTTCGTGGGGAATGCCGATTACCGCGCAGTCGAACACCGCCTCGTGCGTCTTCAGAACGGCCTCGATGTCCGCCGGGTAGACGTTCTGTCCTCCCGACAGGATCATGTCCTTCTTGCGATCGACGATATAGACGTAACCGTCCCCGTCGATGCGCCCGATGTCGCCGGTGCGCAGCCACGGGCGTCCCTCCGGGTCGCGCCAGATCGCCTCCGCGGTGGCATCGGGCCGGTTGTGGTAGCGGCTCATGACGAATCGCGACCAGCCGACGATCTCGCCCGCCTCGCCGGCCGGCAGCTCGCGACCATCGTCGTCTACGATGCGCAGGTCAGTGCCCGGCACCGGCTTGCCGACGGACGCCGCGTGCGCCCCGAGGTCTTCCGGGTCGAGAGTGGTGATGATGCCCTCGGTGAGCCCGTAGAGCTCGATCAGATCGCAGCCGAATTCGCGCGCCACGCGCTGCTTCATCGCCGGCAGCATCGGCGAGCCGACGGTGCAGAGCGTCTGCAGCGAGCCGAGGTCGAACCGGCCGAAATCCGCGTGCTCGAGCACGAGCTGGAACTGCAGCGGCACCATCGCCGCGTGCGTGCAGCGGCGCCCCTCGACGAGCCGCAGGAATTGCGCCGCGTCGAAGCGCTCCATGACGACGATCGAACCGCCTGCGAGGAAGCTGCAGAGCATCGCGAGCCAGCTGATATTGGAGAACAGGCCGACCGGACAGACGGCGACGGTCCCGGAGTGATAGCGAAGCGCGACGCCGCAGTCGTAGGCCCATTCAATGCGACGGCGGTGCGAATGGACGATGCCCTTCGGCATGGCGGTCGTGCCCGAGCTGTAGATGATGTTGCAGGCATCGTCCGGCTGCGGCCGGGCGCGGCAGGGCTCAGTGCCGGCGTCGTCGCGCCAGCGCCCGTAGTCGGTCCAGCCCGGGCCGCCCTCCACGCAGATCCAGCCGCCGGGCACGACGGCCGGGAGCTGCGCGCGCATCGCCTCGAGCCGCGCGCGCTGTGCGGGCGTCGCGACCACCGCGCGCACGGCGGCATCCGCCAGCATGCGGTGGATGCCTTCGTCCGTCACCGACAGGTTGAGCGGCACGACGCAGGCGCCGGCCTTCATCACGCCGAAGATCGTCTCGATCATCGGGATGCCGTTGTCCATCACGACCCCGACGGCATCCTCGCGCCGCAGGCCGAGCCCGACCAGGGCGTTGGCGACACCCTCGGTGGCGCCGTCGAAGGCACGCCAGTCGAGCGCCGCGTCCCCGCATCGCACCGCGGGTTCGTGCCCGCGCCAGCGGCCGTGCAGCCGCAGGAGGTCCGCCATGAGCGGGGCGGGCGCCGAAATCGCTTCCTGCCGACTCACGCCGGCACCGCCGTGAACTGCGTCTTGCGCGGGTGCATGATCGTCACCGTCCACGTGAAGGTAGCGGCCGGCGGACAATCCGGCCTCATACGTTAGTACTATTCACGCCCTGCGGGCCAATGACGGACAGTTGTCCGGGGCCGGCGGGGCTGCCGGCAAGGGGCGGGCTCATGACGAACGCATGGCTGTGGCTGCCTGTGGTTCTCGGGCTCGGTGTTGCGGGAATCTCGCATGCGGAGGGCCCCCCGATGCATTTCGTCGGCGAGCCGATCCGTCGGGCGTTCGACGGCGAGCACGACGACCTACTGAGTGCGGGCCTCGGTCCTGAAGGGCTGCGGGGCGCAGAGCCGGGATTTGCCGACGAGCTGGCGCCGACCGCGCTCGAGCTCCGCCGCCGCGCCATCTGGAGCAACTTCCGGGGACTGGCCGACCAGACGGAAGCGGGCGGATTTGGCCGCCTGTCGGGCCCGCGCCGCGGCGAGCTCATCGCCGGAATAGAGTACCTGGCTGCGATCCGTACTCCGGACGGTGCCGGCATCACGACCGTGATGCTGCAGATACCTTCCGGATTCGACCCATCGCGACCCTGTCTCGTGGTCGCCGCATCGTCGGGATCGCGCGGCGTCTACGGCGCGCTGCCGACAGCGGGTGAATGGGGCCTGCGCCACGGATGCGCTGTCGTGCACACCGACAAGGGCACCGGAACCGGCTTCTGGGATCTCGACAGCGGCACCGGTTACCGGATAGACCTCCAGGCGACCCGCGATCCCGACGATCCGCTCCTGCTCTTCCGGCCCGCGGAGAGCACGGGACTCGAGGAATGGCGGCTCGCGCACCCGCATCGCCTCGCCGTCAAGCACGTGCATTCGCAACTCAACGTCGAGCGCGACTGGGGTCTGTTCGTCCTGCAGGCGGCGAAAGCAGGGCTCGCGCTGCTGAATCGGGAATACCCGCGGGACGGCGAGCCGCTCTTCGCATCCGGCAATGTCACGGTGATCGCCTCGGGCGTTTCGAACGGCGGCGGCGCCGTGCTGCGCGCCGTGGAGGCCGACGAGGAGGGAATCCTCGATGGCGCCGTCGTCTCCGAGCCGAGCGCACAACCCGGGGTCGTTCATGGCCTGCGCATCGCCATGGGCAGCCGGCCCGTCGTCTCGGATCCCGGCCTGACGCTGGTGGACATCGCCGTGCTGCACGAGCTGTTGCAGCCGGCGGCCATCCTGGCGCCCGAGTGGCCCGCGGCTCTTGCCGTGATCCCGGATGTCCAGAAGCCGCTGTGGGAATCGCGTGCCGCCGAGCTCGCCGCCGCCGGCGTGCTCGAAGGCGACACGGCGCAAGCGCGGGGGCGGGATGCACGGCGCCGCCTCGAGGACGCCGGCATCCTCCGGGAAGCACTGGAAGGCGGCGTGGTGAACGTCGTCTTCGGTCTGTGGCCGGCGATCACGCAAGGCTACACGAGCGCGCTGGCGCGTCTCCCGGTCGAGGATACGCCCTGCGGCATTTCCTATGCCGCGACCGATGCACGCTTCCAGGCGCGTGCGCTGACCGGGGCCGAGCTCGCGCGGCTCGCTGCCGATTCGGCGGGCATCCCGCCGGTCGCCGGCATCCAGCTCGTGGACGAGTCGGGCCGCTTTGCATCGCTCGGGAGCCTCGAGCATGCGCAATGCATCCGCGCGCTGCGTCGCGACCAGGAGCCGGACGGCAGGCCGCTCACGGGCCCGCGCGCCGGGTTCGCCGCAAGACTGGCGGACGGCATCGAGGAGATCCGAATGACGGCACGGCTTCGCGGAAAGCCGGTGATCATCTTGCACGGCCGTCTCGATGCGCTCGTGCCGGTGAACCACAGCTCGCGCGCCTACCTCGGACGTCACCGGATGCAGGGCGAGGACACGCTGCGGTACTACGAGGTTCAGCACGGCCACCATTTCGACGCGTTCAACGCGCTGCCGGGATGGGGCGAACGATTCGTGCCGTTGCAGCCGGTGCTGCTGTCGGCGATGGACCTGATGTACACGCACTTGGTGGACGGGACCCGGCTGCCGCCGTCCCAGGTCGTGCGTTCGCGGCAACGCGCAGCCATCGAAGGACGGCCGGAGCCGCTCACCGCGGGGCACCTCGGAGAAATACGCGCGGTGCCGGGCCGCGATGCGATCCGCTACCGGCGCGGTACCCTGTACGTGCCCGAGTAGGCGCCTCAGCGCGAACCCAGCGCCCGCAGCATGCGGGCGACGGATGCGAGCTGCAATCCGCTGCGGGTAACATAGTCGACGCCCGAATAGCCCCACCAGTCCCAGCAGCCCTGCGGATTGAATGGCCACAGCCAGCTGCGGTCGACTTGCGGGTAGAGCACGACGATGCGGTTGGCAGCCGCCCACCGGTTGTAACCGGCTTCCTTCGCGAAGGCGTCGCCGACGAATCCAATGCCCTGGCGGCAGCCGTGAAAGGCCACGTGCAGGCGGCAAGGCCGTCCCACTGCGCAGTCCGCGGGCACGAAGACGAAACCCGTGTCCGCCAGCGAGTCCAGCCTGCTGCCGGAAGCGTAGCGGCTCTGGTCGAAGCGGCGCAGCTCGCCCGCGGGTCCGACTGCGGGTTCGCGCAGACCGTCGTAGAGCTGTTTCAGCAGCAGGCCCGCGGCGTCGTAGCCGCAGTCGTTGATCCACGGCGACTCGGCGACGCCACAGGTGCCGCCTTGTCCGTCCGCCGGAAATCCGTGTGCGGCCGGGACCTGCGTTTCGTAATGGATGCGCTCCGGCGCAACGAAGCTGCGATAGAAGCGTACCAGCGAATCCGTCACCGCCGCGCCGACGACGGTGTCGCGGGCGCCATGAAAGACCCAGATCCGGTCGGGCGCGAGCCACGACGGGTCGTCCACGGACCCGGCGAGGGCCGCGGCGCGGAGCGTCGTGACGGCCGGTCCGACTTCCGGCCCGGCCGGTCCGCCTTCGAGGCACTCGTCGAGCGCGCGCGTGAGGAGGCCCTGCGCGCAAAACCATGGGCCCGCCGCGATGATGCCCGCGCCGATCACGTCTCTGGCATACGCGACCTGGTACTGGGTCGCCATGTAGCCGCCCGAGGAAACACCCGAGACCGTCAGGCTGCCCGGCAGGATATTGAGCCGCGGCAGCGGCTCGCCGGCGCGCGCGGAGACGGCAGCCAGGATCGAAATCGCGAATACGGCCGCGCGCGCGGGTTTCACGCGGCCATTAGACCAGATTGCGCGCGGCCGGCCGGCGGATCTCAGAACCGGTATTCGACGCTGGCGGTGACCTGGCGCGGGTTGCCGTAGAACGCGAGCACGGAGTCGTCGGTGGCGGCGCCCGGGAAGTTGTAGCCCGACGTGATGTAACGCTCGTCACTCAGGTTCTTGCCGTACAGGCCGAAGCGCCAGCGGCCGTCGTCGGAAATCCAGTTGACCGAGGCGTCGTAGAGCCAGTAGGCGGGCTGGTCGAGCAGCGGGATGGCGAATTCAAACTGCTGCGTGGCGCTGCGGTACGTTGCCGAGCCCATGAAAGAGAGCAAGCCGCGATTGAGCGGCACGCTGTACGCCAGGCTCGCGTTCCCGGTCCAGTCCGGCGTGTTCTGCACGTCGCGCTGGTCCGACACGTCGACGCCATTGACCAGGAACTCGGTGTACTTGGCGTCGATGTAGCCGAGCGCAAGGCTGCCCGACAGCCGGTCGGTGAAGCGCGCGGATCCCTCAAGCTCGACACCGGTCATTTCCGCGGCGCCGGCATTGGTGACGGTCCCCACGAATGTCACCGGCGGCCCCGGCACGATAACTGACCCCGGGATCTGCACATCCGTGTAGTCGGCAAAGAAGACCGCCGTGTTGAGCAGTGCCCGGCCGTCCAGCAGGGAGGCCTTGGCGCCGATCTCGTAGGATTTCACCGATTCCGGCAGGAAGCCCTCGCGAACGTCCGGGTTGGCGTAGTTGCCGCGCGGATCGAAGCCGCCGCCCTTGAATCCCTCGGAATACGACACGTAGAGGTTCAGGTCATCGTTCGGCTGCCAGGCGACGATTGCGCGCGGCGTGAAGTCCGTATCGGTGCGGCTGCCGTTGAATTCCGGCACCACCTCCTCGCCGTCTACGATGACCGGCGCCGTCAGGCTGATCGCGCCGGCGTTGCCGAAATAGGGCGAATTGACCCCGAGGAAAGTTTCGCGCACGACCCGTGACGTGCGCTTGTCGTCCGTGTAGCGGCCGCCGAGCGTCAGGCTGACGGTATCCGTGAGATCGAACGTGGCCTCGCCGAACGCCGCCCAGGTTTCGGTATCCACGTCGCCGAGCGTGAAACTCGTGACCGACGTGAACACGACGTCGAAGGCGTCGAACGCGTTCGCGTCGAGGTAGTAGGCGCCGCCCACGACCGTCAGGCGGTCGCTGCTGTAGTTGAGCTGGAACTCCTGGCTGAACTGCCGGTTCGTGTACACGACCGGAGCGTCGAACGTCTGCGGCTCGGTCGAGTCGAAGTCAATCGGCGACTTCGACTCGTCGTCGCGGTAGGCCGTGATGGACTGGAAGCTCCAGGTGTCGGACGGCGACCAGTGAATCCGCAGCTGGCCGCCATTCGCGTCGACGCTGTTCTTGACGATCGGCCCGAAGGTCGTGATGCCGGCCAGCGTGTCGTAATCGCCCGACAGCAGCGTCGGCTGCGCGGGCGAAATGGTCGGCAGCAGCCGGTACCCCTGCCGTGGGGAGGAATCGTCCCGGATGGTGTCGCCCGACAGGCGGACCAGCAGGCTCGGCGCGGGCTGCCACTCCATGGAGAGCCGGGCGGCCAGCACGTCCTTGTCGTAGTTCTCGTCGCCGGTCGTCAGGTTGCGTCCGAAGCCGTCGCGCGTCAGCTTGGCGACCGCGGCCCCGATGCGGAAGCTGTCAGTCAGCGGGGCGGAAGCCGACACCGTCGCGTCGAGCTGGCTGTCCGTGCCGGCCGCGAACCGTGCGCGAAAGGTCGAGTGGTCGGCATCGAGGGGCCGCGTCACGTATTTCACGGCGCCGCCGATGGTGTTGCGGCCGTAGAGCGTGCCCTGCGGCCCGCGCAGCACCTCGACGCGCTCGACGTCGTAGATGTCGAGCACCGCGGCCTGGGGCCGGTTCAGGTACACGTCGTCGAGGTAGATGCCGACGCCTTGCTCGAAGCCGGCGACCGGATCCTGCTGCCCCACGCCGCGGATGAACGCCGTCAGCGTGGAATTCGTGGCGCGAGAATTCTCGAGCGTCATGTTCGGGACGGCCTGCGAAATGGACGTCAGGTCCTCGAATCCGGCCGACACCATCGCATCGCCCGACAGCGAGCTCACGGCGATCGGGACGTCCTGGAGGTTTTCTTCGCGCTTGCGTGCCGTGACGACGATCTCGCCGAGGGCGGCGACTTCTTCCTGTGCCACGGCCGGCGCCGGCAGTGCCGCCGCAATCGTGGCCGCAATCAATATGTTGGTCCTGGTCACCCTGATGCTCATGCGAGTCTCCCCGTGATTGCGACTGCGCCATGCGCAGCCGCCCGACTTGACCGGTGTCGCGGGGAAAGGTACTCCCGGCCTCGGGAAGCGGCATTACTACCTTAGTAGCATTTCCCGGCACGGGCCGGCGGCGAATCATCTGCGCGAAGGGGACGCACCCTGTCGCGGGCGCGCGTCCCCTTTTGGCGCCGCGACGAGGACACGCATGCTCAGTCTGATCGGCCTGTTGCTGGGGCTCGCGTTGCTGATCGTACTCACGATGCGCGGCGTGGAGCTCCTGATCGCGGCGCCGCTCTGCGCGCTGCTGGTCGCGCTGACCAGCGGCTTCGGCGTGTTCCCGCAGCTCGCCGCCGCAGGGGCCCCGAGCTTCACCGATGCCTACATGACCGGCTTCACGGGTTTCGTGACCGCCTGGTTCTTCATGTTCCTGCTGGGCTCGATGTTCGGGAAATTCATGGAGGCTTCCGGCGCGGCGGAGAGCGTGTCGCGCTGGATCGTCGGACACGTCGGCACCGGCAAGGCGGTTCTCGCAGTCGTGGCGGCGTGTGCGGTGCTGACCTATGGCGGCGTCAGCGTGTTCGTCGTCGCCTTCTCCGTCTATCCGATGGCGCTGTCGCTGTTCCGCGCCGCCGACCTGCCGCGGCGCTTCGTGCCCGGCACGATGGCTTTCGGGTCGGTGACGTTCACGATGACCTCGGCCGGTTCGCCCGAGATCCAGAACTGGATTCCGGTCAAATACCTAGGGACCTCGCCCTGGGCCGGCTGGGAGGTGTCGCTGGCGGTCGCGATAGTCATGGCGATACTCGGCGCGCTGTGGCTGCGCTTCATGCTGCAACGCGCGCTCGCGGCGGGCGAGCGCTTCGAGTCCCGGGACGGCGACCCGGCCCTGCTCGAGCGGGAGCTGCCGCACGCGGCCACTGGCCTGCTGCCGCTCCTCGCGGTGCTCGGGCTCTCGTTCGCGCTGCACGAGGCGCTCAGGGAGTCGGCGCTGATCGTTGCGCTCGCAGGCGGCATCCTGACCAGCCTGGCGATCCACCGGCGTTACATCCGGTCCTTGCACGAGCCGGTCGCCGCAGGCGCGCTCGGCGCGCTGATTGCGATCGCGAACACCTCCGCGGTGGTGGGCTTTGGCGGCGTGGCCAGACTCTCGCCGGCATTCCAGCAGGCGGTCGAGTTCATTACGGCGATCCCGGGCCCGCCGCTGGTCGGCGCGGCAATCGCGGTCAGCGTGATCGCGGGCCTCGCGGGCTCGGCCTCCGGCGGGCAGGCGATCGCGCTGCCGATCCTGGCACCGCACTACGTGGCTCTGGGCGTCAGCCCGGACGCGCTGCACCGGATCGTCGCGATCAGCTCCGGCGGGCTCGATTCGCTGCCGCACAACGGCTACGTGGTCACGACGATCCGCGCGATCTGCCGCGAGAGCTACCGCGGCGCCTACCCGGCAATGGGCGCGCTGACCGTAGTCGTGCCGCTGCTCGGCTTGGCGCTGGCCGTGGCCCTGTTCAGCCTCTGACGCGTCACCGGCGCCACGGATGAAAGGGCTGCCGCGGGCGATCTAAACTGCTGCGATGCTGGCTCCCTGGCTACTTGCCCTGATCGCGCTCGCCTATGTCGGGCTGCTGTTCGCGATCGCCTGGACCGGCGACCGCTGGTCGGCGGCGGGGCGGCGGCCAGTGCCGCGGCCGCTGGTCTATTCGCTGTCGCTCGCCGTCTATTGCACGTCCTGGGCATTCTACGGAACCGTCGGCCAGGCCGCGGCGCTCGGCTGGCCGCTGCCGCCGACCTACGTCGGCACCATCCTCCTGTTCCTGCTCGCGCCGGTGCTGCTGGGGAAGCTGATACGCGTGTGCCGGCGCGAGCGGATCACGTCGGTCGCGGACTTCGTGGCGGCACGCTACGGCCGCGACCATGCGCTCGGCGCTGCCGTCACGCTGATTGCGACCTGCGCAATCATCCCTTACGTCGCGCTGCAGCTCAGGGCGATCGACTTGACCTTCAATACGCTGAGCGCCGCGTCGGGCGGATCCGCGGTCGACGACACCGCCCTGTACGTCGCCGCAATCCTGGCGGTGTTCGCGATCCTGTTCGGCACGCGCCAGGTGGACGCCACCGAGCACCACCCGGGCATGATGCTCGCGCTGGCGTTCGAGTCGGTGGTCAAGCTCGCGGCCCTGATCGCGGTCGGCGCATTCGCGACCTGGGGGCTGTTCGACGGCTTCGCCGACCTTGCGAGCCGCGCGGCCGCCCTGCCAGGGCTGGCGGAACTTCGGGCGGCGCACTCCTCCGCCGCGCACTACCTGGCATTGGTCGTGTTCGGCTTTTTCGCGATCTTCTGCCTGCCGCGGCAGTTCCACGTCGCGGTGGTCGAGAACGGCGGCCCGCAGGACCTGCGCACCGCGCGCTGGCTGTTCCCGGCGTACCTAGTCGCGATCAGCGTCTTCATCCTTCCGATCGCGAATGCCGGGCTGTTGCGCGGAACCGGCGATGCGGACCTGTTCGTGCTCGACCTGCCGATTTCGGCCGGCGCGGGCGGGTTGGCGCTGTTCGCCTTCATCGGCGGACTGTCGGCTGCAACCGGCATGGTGATCGTGGCATCGGTGGCGCTCTCCACCATGCTCTGCAACGAAGTCGCGATGCCCGTGCTGTTGCGCGCGTTCCCCGCCCTGCGGGAGCGCCAGGACCTGACCGGCGCACTGCTATTCGTGCGCCGGGCCGCCATCGTGCTGCTGCTCGGGGCAGGCTGGCTGTACCAGCGTTGGATCGTCCGGAGCGATGCACTTGCGTCGATCGGCGAGATCTCCCTGGCCGGCGTGGCCGTTTTCGCACCCTGCATCGTGGCGGGACTGTACTGGCGTGGCGCAAACCGGGTCGGAGCGCTCGCGAGCCTTGCCGCCGGATTCATCGCCTGGGCCTGGACGCTGCTCGTGCCAACGCTCGCACAGGCCGGGCTGCTGCCGCAGTCGCTGCTGGCGCACGGACCGGCGGGACTCGCCTGGCTGCGACCGACGGCGCTGCTCGGGCTCGAACTGCATCCGCTCGCACACGGGATGATCTGGAGCCTCGGCGCCGCCTCGGCCGCGCTCGTTGCCGGCTCCCGGCCGAGCCGGCGCTCGTTGCTGGAGCGTGCGGTCGCCTGGTCTTTCGTGGGCCCCGGCGCGCAAGGGGAATCGCCGGACTATCCGCCCTCGTCGCAGCGGCCGACGCCGCGCGAACTGAGGCCGCTGCTCGAGCGCTTCATCGGCGGTAGCCGCGCGGCGAGGTACTTTGCGGATTCAGGCTGGCGCGGCAGCGAGGATGCGCGCGCAACCGCGGAGCAGCTCGAATCGACCCGCAAGCTGCTGGCCTCGGTAGTGGGGGCCTCGTCGGCGCAGCGGCTCGTGGATGCCGCCATGACCGGGCGCGAAGTTCCGCTTGAGGACGTGGTCTCGATCGTCGGGGACGCCTCGCAGGCGCTCGAGTTCAGCCGCGAGCTGCTGCAATCCTCACTCGAGAACGTGAGCCAGGGAATCAGCGTGGTCGACAGCGGGTTGCGGCTGGTAGCCTGGAACCGGCGCTACGTCGAACTCTACCGCTATCCGCCCGGCTTCCTGCGCATCGGCCAGCCGATCGAGGAAGTGCTGAGATTCAACGCCCACCGCGGACAGCTCGGCGGCGGCGACCTGGAGGCGGCCATCGCACGCAGGCTCGCGCACCTGCGGTGCGGCACGGCGTACGGGTTCCAGCGCACCTGCCCGGACGGCACGGTGCTCGAGATCCGGGGCAATCCGATGCCGGGCGGCGGATTCGTGACGAGCTACACCGACATCACGGAACACAAGCGCGCGGAGGAGGCCCTGCGGGTTGCCAACGAGTCGCTGGAGCAGCGCGTCCGGGAGCGCACGCGCGCCTTGTCCGCGATGAACGACGAACTGCTGGCCGCCAAGGCCGAGGCCGAGCGCGCCAACGCCGGCAAGACGCGCTTCCTCGCGGCGGCGGGACACGACCTCATGCAGCCGCTCAATGCCGCGGGGCTGTTCGCGGGCGCGCTGGCGCAGAAAATGCGCAGCAAGGACCAGCGGACCCTGTTGGCCGATCTCGAAGGCTGCCTGCAGTCCGCCGAGGGGCTCATCTCGGACCTGCTCGACATCTCGCGCCTGGATACCGGCGTGATCCGGGCGCAGGTGGCAGACGTTCCGTTGGCCGCCCTGATGGACGCACTCGACGCGGAGTTCCGGCTGGCTGCGGAAAAGCGCGGCCTCGCCCTCACCGTGCGGCGCAGCCGCGCCACGGTGCGCTCGGATCCCAAGCTGCTGCAGCGCGTGCTGCAGAACTTCGTCGGAAACGCGTTGCGCTACACGCCGCGCGGCGGCGTGCTGGTCGGGGCGAGGTACGGCGCCGGCAGGATTCGGATCGAGGTCTGGGACACCGGGATCGGGATCACGCCGGATCAGGAGCAGCACGTATTCGAGGAGTTCTACCGCGGAAACCTCAGGCGCGAGGCTGATGATACGCGCGGCTTCGGCCTCGGGCTCGCAATCGCCCAGCGAATCGCGCGCGTGCTGGGGCACGAGATCGGCCTTCGATCCGTGCCGGGCCGTGGGTCGCTGTTCTGGATCGAGGTGGCGCGCGGCGACGCTGTGCGTGCCGCCGCGGCCGTGCCGCCGCCGCCGAAAGCGGCCGGTGCGCTGGCC
This sequence comes from uncultured Gammaproteobacteria bacterium, assembly GCA_963738285.1. Taxonomy (GTDB): domain Bacteria; phylum Pseudomonadota; class Gammaproteobacteria; order Steroidobacterales; family Steroidobacteraceae; genus SCUD01. The sequence goes on from CAVTVX010000002.1 coordinate 723,550, forward strand.
GGCGTGCGGGTGCTTTGCATCGACAACGATCCGGCAGCGCTGCGCGGGCTGGCGACGCTGCTCGAGACCTGGGGCTGCGAGACGCTGCCTGCCCAGGGCATCGCGGACCTGGTCGAGGACGGGCTCATGGAAGGCTGGCGGCCGGACGTCATCGTCGTCGACTACCATCTCGAGGGCGGCGCCACTGGCATAGAGGTGGTGCGCCACTTGCGCGCGGTGGAGGGGCTCGCCGCGCCGGTGCTCGTGGTCTCGGCCGATGCCAGCGACGCGGTCCGCCACCAGGCCGAGGCGCTCGACTGCATCTTCCTGCGCAAGCCGCTGAAGCCGCTGGCCGTACGCAGCGCGCTCGGGCGCCTGCTGGAATCCGCCTGGCCCCGGCGCGCCTAGTCCCGCTCGCGCTCCGGGCCGAACTCAAGCTCGCGGAAGACCAGGGAAGCCTGCGTGCGGTTGCGCACGCCGAGTTTCGCGAGCGCGGCCGAGACGTGGGCCTTGACCGTGGTTTCCTCGATGACGAGCTCGGCCGCGATCTGCTTGTTGAGCCGCCCTTTCGCGACCAGCTCGAGTACGCGGTACTGCTGCGGAGTCAGGCTGTTGAGCCGGCTCGCGGTCGATTCATGCCCCGCGACCGGGGCGACAGACGACAGGCTGGCCGGGAACCACTGGCCGCAGTTCGATACGGCGCGAATCGCGGAGACCAGCTCGGCCTGCACCGCCGATTTCACGACATAGCCCGCGGCCCCGAACACCCGGGCGCGCCGGATCGCTTCCGGGTCCTCGTTCGCGGAGACGATCATGACCGCGGTGCCGGGAAACTGATTCCGAAGCCAGGCCAGTGGCGCAAAGCTCCTGGCGCCGGGCATCAGCAGGTCGAGCAGCACGAGATCGGCCTCGGGCTTGGCGTTCGCAGCGGCGCGCAGCGTCTCGACATCGTGGGCTTCCGCAATTTCCGCATCTGGAACGGCCTGGATGACCGCCTGGCGCAAGGCCGCCCGGAACAGGGGATGATCGTCGGCCAGCAGCACTCTCATGGCATCATCTTAGATCCACGCATTCAGCCCGCCTTCGAAATGATGTCGCAGACCGCGCCAATCGCATCCCGGCGCGAGGTCGTGCGCCGCCAGGCCGCGCCGACGACTCGATTCGGCGCGGGCGGCGCGAACGGCCGCACGGCAAGCCCGCGCGCGGAGGCAAATGGCCCCGCGGCCGCGACCCGCGGCAGGAGCGTGATGCCGAGGCCCGCCGCGACCATCTGGCGCAGCGTTTCGAGGCTCGTCGCGCGAAAGTCCTGCTCTTCGGTGCCCGCCCGCGCGCAGACCTCGAGCGCCTGGTCGCGCAGGCAATGGCCTTCCTCGAGCAGCAGCAGCTTCTCGCCGGAGAGGTCGGACGACTTGATGCGCCTCCTCGCCGCGAGCCGGTGGTTTTCCGGCATCGCAACCAGAAAGGCCTCGGCGAAAAGCGGCCGGGTCACGAGGCCTTTCGTTTCCGCGGGCAGCGCGAGGATCGCGAGATCGAGCTCGCCGGCCAGCGTGCGCTCGACCAGGGCTGCGGTCTGGTACTCGTGCAGCATCAACTGCAGCTTTGGCAGGGCCCGTGCGATGCGCGGCGTGACGCGCGGCAGCAGGTAGGGTCCGAGCGTCGGGATCAGGCCGACCTTGAGCTGCCCCGCGAGCGGGTCCTGGCTCGCGCGCGCGAGCGCGCGGATGTCCTCGGCGTCGCGCAGCATCCGCCGGGCACGCTCGAGAACCGCTGCGCCTTCGGTGGTGATCGCCACCCGGCGCGGCCGGCGCTCGACCAGGTGCGCGCCGAGGGAGTCCTCGAGCTTTCGGATCTGGGTGGAGAGGGTGGGCTGGGAAACGTGGCAGCGCGCGGCCGCGCGGCCGAAATGCCGCGTATCCGCGAGCGCGACGAGGTATTCGAGGTCCCGGAGCGTCATAGACAAATACTATCATGATGATAATGACAATCGATTGGACAAATGAGATACCGGACCGCATCCTTGCAGACTACGGTTGAACGTACAGCGCCGGCGCGACATGAATTTGCGAAGAGGAATCCCATGAACCAGGCAACCGAGATCGAAACCCAGAGCGCGGGCAAGTGCCCGGTGATGCACGTGGCCGGCACGCGGAAGAACCGCGACTGGTGGCCGACCACGCTGAACATCGACGGTCTCCACCGCAATTCCCCGCTGTCCGACCCGATGGGCGAGGACTTCGACTACACGAAGGAGTTCAAGAGCCTCGACCTCGACGCCGTGGTCAAGGACCTGCGGGGCCTGATGACGGATTCGCAGGCCTGGTGGCCGGCCGATTTCGGCCACTACGGCGGCCTCATGATCCGCATGGCCTGGCACAGCGCAGGCACCTACCGCATCACGGACGGCCGCGGCGGCGCCGGTGCCGGGCAGCAGCGTTTCGCGCCCCTCAACAGCTGGCCGGACAACGCGAACCTCGACAAGGCGCGCCGGCTGCTGTGGCCGATCAAGCAGAAGTACGGCCGGAAAATCTCCTGGGCCGACCTCATGATCCTCGCGGGCAATGTCGCCCTCGAGTCGATGGGCTTCAAGACCTTCGGCTTCGCCGGCGGCCGCGCCGACGTCTGGGAGCCCGAAGAGCTCTACTGGGGTCCCGAGGGAACCTGGCTCGGCGACGAGCGCTACAGCGGCGAGCGCCAGCTCGCGGAGCCGCTCGGCGCCGTGCAAATGGGCCTCATCTACGTGAACCCGGAGGGGCCGAACGGCAATCCGGACCCGCTCGCGGCGGCCAAGGACATCCGTGAGACGTTTTTCCGCATGGCGATGAACGACGAGGAGACCGTCGCATTGATCGCCGGCGGCCACAGCTTCGGCAAGACCCACGGCGCGGGCGATCCGTCGCTGATCGGCCCGGAGCCGGAAGCCGGCGCGCTCGAGGACCAGGGCCTCGGCTGGAAGTGCCGGCACGGGACCGGCGTCGGCGCCGACGCGATCACCGGCGGTCCGGAGGTCACCTGGACGCAGACGCCGACGAAATGGAGCAACTTTTTCTTCAAGAACCTGTTCGAGAACGAGTGGGAGCTGACCAAGAGCCCTGCCGGCGCAAAGCAATGGAAGGCGAAGAACGGCGCCGCCACGATCCCGGATGCTTACGACAAGTCGAAGAAACACGTGCCGACGATGCTGACGACGGACCTCTCGCTCCGGGTTGACCCGGCCTACGAGAAGATCTCGCGGCGCTTCTATGAGCATCCGGACCAGCTCGCGGACGCGTTTGCGCGCGCCTGGTTCAAGCTCACGCACCGCGACATGGGCCCGATTGCGCGCTACCTCGGCCCGCTGGTCCCGAAGGAAGCGCTGATCTGGCAGGACCCGATCCCGGCGGTGAATCACCCGCTGATCGGCGAGGCGGACATCGCCGCGCTGAAGGCGAAGATCCTCGCCTCGGGCCTGAGCGTGCCGCAACTCGTCTCCACGGCCTGGGCCTCGGCATCGACGTTCCGCGGCTCCGACAAGCGCGGCGGTGCGAACGGCGCGCGCATCCGCCTCGCGCCGCAGAAGGACTGGGAAGTCAACCAGCCGGCGCAGCTCAAGACCGTGCTCCAGAAGCTGGAGACGGTCCAGAAGGACTTCCACGCTTCGGCCACCGGGGGCAGGAAAGTCTCGCTCGCCGACCTGATCGTGCTCGGGGGCGCGGCGGCGATCGAAAAGGCCGCCCAGGACGCCGGAGTCGACGTGAAGGTACCGTTCACGCCTGGACGGATGGACGCGTCGCAGGACCAGACCGACGTCGAGTCGTTCGCGCCGCTCGAACCGCGGGCCGACGGCTTCCGCAACTACGTTGGCGGCAGGCGGCAGTTCATGCAGCCCGAGGAAGCGCTGGTCGACCGGGCGCAGCTGCTGACGCTGACGGCGCCGGAAATGACGGCGCTGGTCGGCGGCCTGCGCGTCCTCGGCGCGAACACGGGACCGTCGAAGCACGGCGTGTTCACCCAGCGGCCCGAAACCCTGACGAACGACTTCTTCGTCAACCTGCTCGACATGGGCACGGAATGGCGGCCTGCCGCCGGCGCGGCTGGCGGGTACGAGGGCATCGACCGGAAGACCCGCAAGGTCAGGTGGACCGGCACACGCGTCGACCTGATCTTCGGCTCGCATTCGCAGCTCCGCGCGATTGCGGAGGTCTATGCATGCGCGGACTCGAAGAAGAAGTTCGCGGCGGACTTCGTGGCCGCGTGGAACAAGGTGATGAACCTGGGGCGCTTCGACCTCGACTGATCGGCGGCCCGCGCGGCTGCCGAGGCGGCGGTTTTCCCGCGGCATTGTTGCGCCGGTGCCAGCGCCGGCGCACGATGCGGCCCCTACCGCGGGGGGTCCCATGAACTGGAAGATCGTGTTCATCGGCGGCGGCGCCTATTACGTCGCCCTGTTCGTCGTCTCGATGGTGCTGGGGCCTTTCATCCACGCGCCGGATACCGGTGTCCTTGCAGAAGCTTACCGGGCGACGTCGCAATTCTGGCGTCCGGAACTCAACATGGATCCGCCCGATCCGCGCCTGATGTTCAGGCTGTGGATACCGTCGGGGCTGGTCTCGGCTTTCCTCGCCGCCGGCGTCTACAGCGTGATCCGATCCTCGCTGACCGGCCCGGGCTGGCAGCGCGGCCTGAAATTCGGCGTGATCGCCCTGGTGTTCGCGGTCATCAGCGCGCTCGGGGAACGCGGCATCTTCAATCTTCCGGACAGGATCTGGGCCTGGTGGATGTTCGGCGCCGCGGTGATGTACCTGGCCGCGGGCCCGTTGCTCGGCTGGGTGTCGCAGAAAATCGCCCCGGCATGAGCCTGGCAGCCCTCGATTCGCGATTTCCCGAAAAACGCGCCGTGATCACGGGCGGCGCGAGCGGGCTCGGCCTCGCAACCGCGGAACTGCTCGCGGCGCGCGGCTGGCGCCTCGCGCTCCTCGATCGCGACGGCGCCGGGCTCGAGAGCGCGTCGCAGGCAATCCGTGACCTGGGAAGCCCGCATTGCGAGGCATTCACCGTGGACACGACGGACGAAGCAGAAGTGAAGTTTGCCGTCGACGGCTTCGCCGGCCGCGTCGGCGGACTCGACCTCGCGCTCAATTCCGCCGGCGTCGCGGTCGCCGGCGACCTGTTCGAAACGCCGGTCCGGGACTGGCAGTGGATCCTCGCGATCAACGTGCTGGGCGTCGTGCACAGCTGCCGTGCCGAGGTACCTCACATGCTCGCGGCGAACGGTGGCCTCGTCGTCAATGTCTCGAGTGCCGCGAGCTTCGCCTGTGCGGGCCGCATGGGGGCCTACAATGCTTCGAAAGCCGCGGTCGTGGCGCTCTCGGAGACGCTGTTCCAGGAATGGTCGGGCCGGGGCGTGCAGTTCGCCGTCGCGCTGCCGGGCTTCTTCCGCACGCGCCTGATGGAACACGCCCATGCGCCGGCCGACGCGAAAGAATATGCGGAAAAATTGATGAATCGGTCGAACCTGGAGGCGGGTCCGGTCGCGCGCGAGATACTCGAGCGGGCCGCCGGCGGCGCGACGCATATCGTGCTGCCGGCGAGCTACCGCTGGCTCTGGCGGTTCAAGCGACTCGCGCCGCGCTCATTCATGCGCTGGCTCGCCGACCTGCGGCGGCAGCCGCCCATCCGGGGAGGTTGAAACCATGTACCTGTGGCTGAAGCTGATCCACATCCTCGCCGTCGTGATGTTCATCGGCAATATCGTGACCGGCGTGTTCTGGCACAAGCACGCGGAACGGACGCGCGACCCGCGGCTCCTCGCGCACACGATGGCAGGCGTCATCCGGAGCGACCGGCTGTTCACGATGCCGGGCGTCGCCGTGATCCTCGCAACCGGCATCTTCGCCGCGATCCGGGGCGGTTTCCCGGTCCTCGGCACGCACTGGATCCTCTGGACGCTCGTGATGTTCACGATCTCCGGGCTGGTATTCATGTTCCGGCTGGCCCCGCTGCAGCGGCAGATGCAGGCGCAAGCGCAGGCCGGCGCGTCGGCGGGCAACTTTGATCTGGATGCCTACCACCGCCTTTCGAAGCGCTGGGATGTCTGGGGCGCGGTGGCGACGCTGACGCCGCTCATCGGCCTCGCGCTGATGGTGCTGAAGCCGGCGCTCTGAACGGCCGTTTGCCGCCCGCTAGTCGAGGGCGTGCAGGGCGATGAGCGTCGACTGGCGCAATTCGTCGATCGCCCCGTCGATGCGCTCGAACGAATCGTTGTTTTCGTTGACACCCTTGGATTCTGCTTCCCAGACGGCGTTGAGCTTGCGGGCGTCGCGGGCGACGGCCTCGGGCATCAGTGCCGCAAGGTCGTTGATCGTCAGCATGTCGGCCCAGCCCATGCGCAGCTCCCCGCGCCGGTCGCCCTCGGCATAATGGGCATAGAAGATGACCTGCTGGAGGGAGCCGATTTCCCTCAGCAATTCGATGCCGGCCACGCGGACGTTGCGGTTCCGTTCCGTGCGCTCGTTGCGCCAGGTGTTGTAACCCAGTGCGGAGAGCGCGACCACGAGGCTCGTGATCGCCACGAGGTTGTCGCGGAACTGCCTGCGCAAGTCCGGCATGCCCCGATCCTAGCGCGCTTGCCCCGGCGCCAGCCGCCAGACCAGGAGCCGGTTGTTGGCGGGCATGGGGTGGTCCGCGACGAACTCGAAGCCGGCGTCCCGGGCGAGCGCATCGACTTTCTCGAAGTCGCGGATGCCGGATTCCGGGTCGCGCGCATGCAGCATCGTGTCGAATGACTCGTTGCTCGCCGACGTGCACTTGCCGCCGTAACGAAACGGCCCGTAGACCGCGAGTACTGCGCCCGGCTTCGCGACGGCGGGCAGGCCCGAAATGAGTGCCTCGACTACCCGCCAGTGCATGATGTGCAGCGTGTTGGCGGTAAATGCGCCGTCGACCTTGCGCAGGTCCCAAGGCGGCTGCGTGACGTCGAGCAGGACGGGTGCGCGGAGATTGGAAGGGCCTTCATTGAATATGCGCTTGCGCAGCCCGGGCATCGCCTCGGCCAGCTCGGTCGGCTGCCAGACCAGCCAGGGCATCGCGAGCGCGAAGTGCACGGCATGCTGTCCCGTGCCGCTGCCGATCTCGAGGACGTGCCGGCATCCGGCAAAGGCATCGCGCAGCACCTCGAGAATCGGGACCTTGTTGCGTTCGCAGGCGTCGGAGTGCGGCAGCATGTTCGTTGCATTGTGCCCGTTTCGTCGCGCGCGCCGATCAAAGCAGTGCCAGCGTCCAGGCGAGTGCCAGCAGTCCGAGCGCGAATAGGCCCGCGATCCACTGGATGCCGGCCCGGCCCGGCGCCGGCATCGGCAGGCGGGCGCAGATCGCGCCCATCCCCGCGCCGACTGCGAATCCCGCGAGGTGAGCCAGGATGTCCGTGTTTTCCCCGCCGGTGCCGGTGAAGGCGAGCAGCGCCAGCCCGGCGACCAATGGCGAGGCATTCCGCATCCAGGGCGTCCAGTCGCGAAGATGCCGCCGCCAGCCGTAGGCGGCGATCAGCCCGAGCGCCGTGAATACGGCGGTGGAAGCGCCGAGCAGGTAGTGCTCGGGCGGATGCAACAGGGCATCGATGCCGTAGGCGAGACCGCCGCCGAACAGGATCAGGAGCCAGGCGACGCCCGGCCCGAACAGGCGCGCAGCCGGGTATCCGAAGAGCGCGCCGAAGGCGAGATTCGAAAGCAGGTGCAGCATGTCGGCATGCAGCGTGAGGGCCGTCAACACGCGCCACCATTCGCCGCGGTCGAAGTAGCCCTTGTCGAGCACGCCGGCCGACGTCCAGCCCTTGTCGAGCGCGTGCGTGACCGCGGCGATCGTCACCGCGATCTCCACCGCGGCATAGCCGATCACGCCATACAGCGCATGCGGGTGCCGCGGCCAGACGACCGGCGACCGGGCCGGGCGCCGGTTCTCGCGCAGGTAGTCCGCGAGTTCGTGGGCCGCGCGCACGTGGTGCTCGGGCATGACCCAGAGGCTCTGTCCCGTCGAGGTCGTGCGACGCTCGTAGGGGATGCCGACGGCATCGAGCAGGAATGCGCAATCGGCGCATTCCCGGGGGGCAGCTCGGGCGTCAGCGGAATCGGGGTCAAGGGAACCGTCTCGATCGTGGCCGGGTCTCCTAGAATGATGCCGGATGGGCAGGTATCAACTACAGTGAGCGCCATGTACGCAGAGAAACGGGAATCCTTGAGACCCTCCGACGAGAACCTCGGCCGCTGGATCGTGGGCGGTGTCGTCCTGCTGGCGATCGGCGCCGGCGTCTGGTACTGGCAGAAGCGCCAGGCCGATCAGCAGGAGACCCCGGTTGCCAAGACGCAACCGGCCGCCGCCGAGCCCAGGATCCGCAACCCGATCGTGGCACCCGACGACATCGACCCGAACCTCTCCGCGACGGAGCAGGTGGCGACGCTCATCGGCACGCCGCGATTCGAGGCGCTGTTCCTGCCCGAGGACTTCATCAGGAAGCTGGTCGCGACCGTCGACGGCCTGGCGCGCCAGGACGTGGCAGCCCGGATGAATCCGGCGAAGCCGCCGGGGGAAGCTTCGTGACGGCGGGAGAGGGCGATTCGCCCGTCCTCGGCGCGGCCAACTTCGCGCGCTATGCGACCTGGGTGGAACTCGTCGATTCACTCGACGCGGACCAGGCGGCCGCCCTCTACCGGCGGCTGTACCCGCAGTTCCAGGCGGCCTACGAGAATCTCGGCAACCCCGACGGTTATTTCAACGATCGCGTGATCGAGGTGATCGATCACCTGCTGTCCGCGCCCGCGGCGCCGGCGACGATCGCGCTCGTGCGGCCGAACGTGCTCTATGAGTTCGCCGATCCCGCGCTCGAGGAGCAGTCAGCGGGCCGCAAGTTGCTGTTGCGCATGGGCCCGGGCAATGCCGCGCGCGTCAAGGCGAAACTGAAGGAATTCCGCGACCGGATCGCCGCCCGGCCTCAGTGATCCCGGCTTTCGCGTTCCAGGATCTCCGGCTCGATCGCGAGCAGCAGCACGGCTTCGCTGCGTCCCCTGCGCGGCTTGCTCCGCATCCACCAGACGGCGCCCGCACCGATGTGCCATGACGCCGGCTGCCCGTCGATCAGGCGCGCCGCGAGCTCGCCGAGCGTCGGCTGGTGGCCGACCAGCATGACCGGCCGCGCGCCGTCCGGCCAGCCGGCGATGCGGGTGTGCATGGCGACGTCTGCGCCAGGCGCGAGGCCGTCGATCGTCTCGAAATAGCGGCCGAGCAAAAGCGCGGTCTCCTGCGCGCGCCGGGCCGGCGAGACGATGATTCGCAGCTCCGGCGGCAGCCGCGGCGACAGCCAGCGGGCCATCCTCTGCGCCTGCTGGCGGCCGCGTTCCGTGAGCGGCCGCGCCGCGTCGGGATCTCCCGACGCCGCCTCCGCGTGGCGCCAGAGGATCAGTTCCACGGCTATGACATCCGCCGGACCGCAAACTGGCGGCCGACGGCGTCCCATTGCCGCGCCTCGGATTCGAGCGCAGCGGCCGTGAGCGCGTTCCGAGCCAGCCAGGACTTCGGCAGCTCCAGCGAGTAGCGCGCATCCCCGGCGATCGCCCGGAACGCCGGCAGCCGCACGCGCGTGCGCCGGCGCAGCAGCGTGGAAGCGATCCTGAGCGCGAACACGAGGTGCCAGTCGCCGTTCTCGAGGCCGTCATGGCGGACCTTCTCGAGCTTGCCGCGGTGTGCGAGCACGATGCGCGCGAGCCGTTGCTGCTCGACGCGCGAGAAGCCGGGCATGTCCGCGTTCGAGAGCACGTAAGCCGAGTGCTTATGGTACTGGGCATGCGCGATCGAGAGACCGACCTCGGCGAGGCGGGCGGCCCAGTCCAGCAGCATGCGATCGGGGTCGTCCTCGCCCGCGGCCTTTCCGGCGAGCTGGTCGTAGATCCGGATCGCGAGGTCGCGCACGCGCGCCGCCTGGGCGGCATCAACGTGGTAGCGGCGCATGAACTGGGCGGTCGTCGCCTCGCGCATGTCGTGGTGCATGACGCGGCCGAGGAGGTCGTAGAGGACGCCGTGGCGCAAGGCTGCCTCGGATACCGTCATGTCGTCGACGTCGAGCTCGTCGAATATCGCGTACATGATCGCGAAGCCGCCAGGCAGGACGGGAGCGCGCGCGGACTTGAGGCCGGGGATGCGGTCCGGGTCGGCACGGCCGGCATCGATGAGCAGGTCCCACATCCTGTCGAGCCCGTCGCGCGTGATACCGTTTGCGGCGTACCGGTTCTCGACCAGGATGCCCTCGATGCTGCGCGCAGTGCCGGAGGAGCCGACGGCCTCCTGCCAGCCGGACTTCAGGTAGCTGCGCGACACGACGGCGAGCTCCTGGCGCGCCTCGAGCACGGCGGCCTTCAGGCTCTTCTTGTCGATTCGCCCTTCCGGGAAGTACCTGAGGCTCGAGCTGACGCAGCCGACGTAGAGGCTCTCCATGAGCTTCGGCTTCAGGCCCTGGCCGACGATCAGTTCGGTGGAGCCGCCGCCGATGTCGACGACGAGGCGCTTGTCTTCGGCCGGGGGCATCGCATGCGCTACGCCGAGATAGATGAGCCGAGCTTCCTCCCGGCCGGCGATGATCTCGATCGGGAAGCCGAGCGTCTCGCGGGCCTCGCGCAGGAAGGCCGCGGAGTTCCTGGCGACGCGCAGGGCGTTGGTTCCGACCGCGCGCACGGCATCCCGCGGGAGGCCCCGCAGCCGCTCGCGGAACTGTGCGAGCACCTCGAGCGCCCGCGCCTGGCTCGCCCGGTCGAGCTTCTTGTCGCCCGTGAGCCCGGCGCCGAGCTGGGTCTGCTCGCGCAGCGTGTCGAGGGGGTAGATCTGGCCGTCCACGATGCGCCCGACCAGGAGATGGAAGCTGTTCGATCCCAGGTCGACCGCTGCGAGGGTTTCGTGGCGGGCCATGCGCCGGGCACGGTAACACCCGCCCGTTGCGCGCGTAAACTGTTCGTGTCATCGCAATGTAACTTCGGAACCGGATGCTCATGCGTCGCATGGCTGCCAAAACCGCGGCTCGGGTCCCGCTGCTCAATCGTGAGCTCGGCATCCTGGCGTTCAATCGCCGCGTGCTCGCCCAGGCCGCCGACGAATCCGTGCCGCTGCTGGAGCGGCTGCGGTTCCTGACGATCGTCTCGTCGAACCTCGATGAATTCTTCGAGATCCGCGTCGCGGGCATCAAGGAGCAGATCAAGCTCGGCATCGCCGACCCAGGCCCGGACGGGCTCACGCCGAAGGAGACGCTCGCGATCGTGACGCGGGAGGCACGTGACCTCGTCACCCGGCAGTTCGAGCTGCTGAACGACGTGCTGCTGCCACAGCTTGCCGCGGCGGGCATCCGTTTCCTGCGGCGCGGCACCTGGAACGACGCGCAGCGCGCCTGGGTACACGGCTACTTTACGCGCGAGGTGCTTCCGGTGCTGACGCCGATCGGCCTGGATCCGGCGCACCCGTTCCCGCGCGTGCTCAACAAGAGCCTGAACCTCATCGTCGAGCTCGAAGGACGCGACGCATTCGGCCGCGGCTCGCGGGTCGCGATCGTGCAGGCACCGCGCGTCCTGCCACGCGCGATTCGCCTGCCGCCCGCCATCGCGGACGGCGAGTATTCATTCATCTACCTGACCTCGGTGCTGCATGCTCACGTGAACGAGCTGTTCGCGGGCATGACGGTGAAAGGGGCCTACCAGTTCCGCGTAACCCGTAACTCCGAACTGTTCGTCGAGGAGGAGGAAATCAAGAACCTGCGCATCGCGCTGCAGGGCGAGCTGATGCAGCGGCACTTCGGCGATGCCGTGCGCCTCGAGGTGGTCGAGGAGATCTCGCCGGCGATGATCGACTACCTGCTGCAGCAGTTCCAGCTGGACGAGCAGGACCTCTATCACGTGGACGGGCCGGTCAACCTGTACCGGCTGCGCGAAGTGCTGACCGAGATCGACCGGCCGGACCTCAAGTACCCGTCGTTCACGCCCTCGGTGCCGGCCGCGCTCGAGATCGGCGACGACGACCTGTTCGAAACCATCCGTCGCCATGACATCCTGCTGCACCACCCCTACCAGTCGTTCGCGCCGGTGCTCGACTTCATCCGCTCGAGTGCGCTCGACCCGCGCGTCGTCGCGATCAAGCAGACGGTGTACCGGACCGGCGCGGGCTCGGAGCTGATGCCGATCCTGATCGAGGCGGCTCGTGCCGGGAAGGAGGTTACGGTGGTCGTCGAGCTGCTGGCGCGCTTCGACGAGGAGGCGAACATCAAATGGGCCGCGCAGCTCGAGGCCGTCGGCGCGCACGTCGTCTACGGCGTGGTCGGCCACAAGACGCACGCGAAAATGGCGTTGATCGTGCGACGCGAGCAGACCCCGGACAGCACCGTGCTGAAGCGCTACGCGCACCTCGGCACCGGCAATTACCACTCGGCGACAGCGCGCCTGTACACGGACTTCGGCCTGCTGACCGCGAACGAGGAGGTCTGCAGCGACGTCAACGAGGTGTTCAAGCAGCTGACCGGCCTCGGCCGCGCCGGGCGCCTCAAGCACATCTGGCAGTCGCCGTTCACGCTGCACAAGCGTTTCGTCGAGGCGATACGCAACGAGGCGCGGATCGCGGCCGAGGGCCGCCCGGCGCGCATCGTCGCGAAGATGAACGCGCTGCTCGAACCCGGCATCATCGACGAGCTCTATGCCGCCTCCAAGGCGGGCGTGAGGATCGACCTCATCGTGCGCGGCGTCTGCGCGCTCCGGCCGGGCGTGCCGGGCCTGTCGGAGAACATCCGCGTGCGCTCGGTCGTTGGGCGCTTCCTCGAGCACTCACGCGTGTTCTGGTTCAAGAACGACGGCGCCGACGACGTGTGGCTGTCGTCGGCGGACTGGATGGACCGCAATTTCTTCCGCCGCATCGAGACCTGCTTCCCGGTGCTGGACGCGCGGCTTCGGCGCCGCGTCATCAAGGAAGGGCTCAAGCCATGCCTCGACGACAATTGCCAGAGCTGGACCATGGACGGCGAGGGCGGCTACCGCCGCCAGGCCCCGAAGAACGGCAAGCGCTATTCGGCGCAGGAAGAGCTGCTCTCGCTCCTCTCCCTCACTTGAAGCGACAACTGAAGGGGACGCGCCCCTTCGCGAATATGAAGGGGTGCGTCCCCTTCAGTTCAGTGATTTCCAGACGCCTTCACGGCGCGGGTCGGCGGCGCCTGTCGCGCCCCCTTCGGGATCGATGACGAGGCCATGCAGGCCGGATTCCTCGCCGCGGCCGGATTTCACGACGACGCCGCGCGCAGCCAGCGCCTCGAGGACTCCGGGCGCGAACTTGGGCGCCTCGCCGTAATAGTCGTTTCCGCGTGCGATGACATTCGGCAGGTCGATCGCCTGCTGCAGCGGCAGCTTCCAGGCCAGCAGGCCGACGAGCGTCTTCGCGTTGTAGGCGAGAATCGCGGTGCCCCCCGGCGAGCCGAGCGCGGCGACCGGCCGTCCCGCGTGGTCCAGCACGATCACCGGCGCCATCGAGGAGCGCGGGCGCTTGCCGCCGGCGACGGCATTCGCGACCGGGACGCCATCGACGACCGGGCGATATGAAAAATCCGTGAGCTGGTTGTTCAGCATGAATCCGTCGACGGCGCGGCCGGAGCCGAAGATCGACTCGACGGTGGTCGTCATCGAGACGATGCTCCCGTCGCGATCGATCACGACGAAGTGCGATGTCCCCGCCGCCTCGATCGTCTCATCAGCGCCGCGCCGGACCGACGCGGGATCGCCGGCGGCGGGCGCGGGGCCGGCGCTCGCACCGATCAGCGCGGCCCGAAGCGAGACGTAATCGGGGGCGAGCAGCCCCTTGACCGGAACCGGGACAAACGCCGGATCCGCCACATACCGGTCCCGATCCGCGTACATCAGCCGGCTCGCCATTGCGAACAGAAACCAGGCCTGGGGATCCGTGGGCCCGCGCGCCGCGATGTCCGTGCGGTCGAGGATCGCGAGCAGTTGCAGCAGCGACACGCCGGAAGACGGCGGCGGCGGCACGCAGACGACGTACACCAGATAGGGGCCGCAGAGCGGCTTTGCGATCCCCGGACTGTAAGCGTCGAAATCGGCCGGTGCGAGCGTGCCGGGCCGCGGCCCGGCATGCGTGCGCGCGATGATGGCGTCACGCAGCGGCGGCTCGAGTACGGCGCGCGGCCCCTGGCTCGCAATCCGGCGGAGCGTCGCGGCGTAGGCGGGATTCCGGAGAGTATCGCCGGCCTGCAGCGGGCTGCCGTCGGCGCGAGAGAAGAGGGCGCGCACGTCTGGCTGGCCGGACTGCGGGAAGTCTCCGTTGACGAATCGCGCCATGCGCTGCGGCACGGTGATTCCCTGCTCGGCGGCGCAGATCGCGGGTTCGAAGAGCCTCGCCCAGGGCAACGCGCCATGGCGGGCCTGCGCCGCGCCCAGCATCGCGATCGCGCCCGGCACGCCGGTGGACCGCCCCGAGAGCACGGCGTCGCGGTACGACAGCGGCTCGCCGTCCTCACCGAGGAACATGTCCGGCGACGCGCCGGCCGGCGCGGCCTCGCGGCCATCGAAGGCCGTGATCTTCTGCGTGGCGGCGTCGTAATAGAGCATGAACCCGCCGCCCCCGACACCGGAACTCTGCGGCTCGACCAGCCCGAGCATTGCCTGGATCGCGACGGCGGCATCGATGGCATGGCCGCCCGCGGCAAGGATCTCGAGCCCGGCATCGACCGCGAGCGGATTGGCCGCCGCGACTCCCGCCGTGGTCGGCGCGGGATGACCGAGCGCCGCCGGCGCATGGGCGCAGGCCGGCAGCCATGCGGCGACCACGAGAGTCGCGATCGATGAGGCCCTGGCGCCGTGGCGCATGCGTTTCCACTCCGGGCGTTGCAGGGGCCATCATGAAGAAACGCGACGCCGGCCGGAAGCCAAAAAAAAGCGGGCGCCTCAGCGCCCGCTTTCCGGTCATTGAACCGGCGGTTACCGGTGCATCAGGCCGCTTTGCGCGTCCTGGTCCAGCGCCCGCTCGCGTACTCCTTGTCGAGCGGCGTGCGGATGAGGTTGTTGGCATAGTTCGACAAGGTCTTCATCGAAATACCCACCAGCACCTCCAGCAGCTGGCCGCGGTCGTAGCCGGCATCGCTGACGGCCTTGACGGCAGCGTCCTCGACCCAACCCCGACTGCGGATTGCGGCGCGCGTGAATGCGGCGAGTGCATCGAGCTTGGCGTCCGGCAGCCGGGCGCGGGTGCGCAGCGCCTCAACGATCGCGTCCGGCAGCTTGACCGTGTTCTTCGCGATCACGGTGTGCGCGCTGACGCCGTAATCGCATTCGTTCTCGATCGAAACGGCTATGGCGACGACCTGTTGCTCGATCGGCGAGAGCCGGCTCTTGCTGAACAGGTTGCCCAGGGCCACATAGGCCTGTAACGCGACCGGCGATTCAGCCAGGCCGGCGTACATGTTCGGGGTAAAGCCGAAAGCCTTGCCGACGTCCAGCAGGGGCTGCTTTGACGCCTCGGGGGCCGTTTCCGGCGTATGCATCGTGAATTTCGTCATCGGTGATCTCTCCTCAAATCGCTGTCTCATCGCATGTTTGCATCGCAAATTATATCATGCAAGGATGTACGTTTAATGTCCTAAAGTACATAAAATGTGACTGAGCGTACGTACTCCGATCTGATTTCCGTACTTCTGGATACTTCGCGCCTGAAAGCGACCGTCTCCGCCAATCCGCGCACCGGCGGCGACTGGCTGCTCAGTGCGTCCGCGCAAAGCCCGACATTTCACCTGCTGGTGCGCGGTCGCTGCTGGCTGCATCTCAATTCGGACCCGCCCCTCGAACTGTCGGCCGGCGACCTCGTGGTGATCCTGCGCGGCCAGCGCTACCTGCTGGCGGCGGGTCCGGAGGTACGGGGTCGTGAGACCCGGCTGCCGGAGCCGATCGGCGGCCGCGTGACCGAGCTCATCTGCGGGCGATTCGATTTCGGCGACGTCCTGGTCGGCGAAATCCTGGATGACCTGCCCGATCTCTTGATGGTGCGCAGCGACTCCATGCGCCTCGACGGCCTGGCGCGGCTGCTGGCCGCGGAGGCAGCGAGCGACGCGCCGGGCCGCCAGCTCGCCATGGACCGGCTCTCCGACCTGTTGTTCATCGCAGTGATCCGTCACCTGATGGAGCGCGGCGCCATCTCGCGCGGGCTGCTCGCGGCGCTCGGCGATGCGCGGATTTCACGCGCGCTGGCCGCGATGCACGGCGATCCCGCGGAACCGTGGACCCTGCAGTCCCTTGCGGATATCGCGGGGATGTCGCGGACCGTCTTCGCGCAGCGGTTCCGCTCCTTGATGGGGACGACTCCCCTGCGCTGGCTCACGCGCCTGCGCATGGACAAGGCGGAGGGCCTGCTGGCAATCGGAGACCGGCCGGTCGGCAGCGTCGCCATGGACGTGGGATATGAGAGCGAGGCGGCGTTCCGGCGGGCACTGAAGCGCTGGCGCAAGGCGCGCTCGCGGACGACTGCCGCCGCCTGACGCACGAATGCCGAGGATTTTCGCCAGGACACGCGGGTGCAGCTACGCCCGGCACAACCGCGATTCTCAATACTGCGCGACGTAGTCCGAGAGATCCTGGCCCCAGAGGAATTCGTCGTTGAACAGGAAATGGCCGTTGAGTCCCGGCGCACGCTGGTACACGTGGAAGGAACCCTGGCCACCCGCGGCGAGAAACACGTCGAAGTTGGAGCGGCTGTGACGGATGCTGTAGAAGGAGTCGTTCTCGGCGTACAGCCAGATCGAGCGGCCCGGAAACGCGCCGCCGCGCGCGAAGACGTCGTGGTTGACCACGATGGAGTCTTCGCAGGCCTCGCCAATCCATCCGCCGACGAAGTTGATGGCGCCGCGAAATGTCCCCGGGCGTCGGGCGACATGGGCGATCGCAAGAACACCCCCTCGCGAGAACCCGGCTTCCAGCAAGCGGGCGAGGTCCACGTCCGGGCGGTTCTTCAGGAAGTCGGTTGCGGCATCGAGATCTTCGAGTGCGCGGTCAACGCCAGGCAGGGAATACTCCGCGCGGCAGGAATAGCGCGAGTGATCCGGCTCGAAGCCTTCATCGTAGGTTCCGTCGGACTGGCCGCGTCCGCGCCGCTGCGGGAACGCGACGAGCCAGCCGCGATCCGCGAAGAACCGGGCCACGCCCTCGTGAGTGAACGTTTCGCGGAACAGCGAAGGGTCGGTCCCGTCGCCCGTCGAGCCGTGATTGAACATGACGGCCGGGTACGGCGGCGACGCGGCGACCGGCGTGTAGATGACGACCTCGAGCGTCACCGGTTGCCCGCCCTCGAAGAAAGGCGTGGGAGCCCGCTCAACGCTTACGACGGCGAACCGCTGGCAACGGAGGCCGTCCCAGGCGCTGGCACGTTCGCAGGACCCGAAGACCGTGGCCTCGTCGAGAGCCGTCTCTCCATCGAGCAACGCAATGGCGGTCGGGTCGATGCCGGTGTCCACGGTCACGCTGCCGCCGGCCTCGTTCGAAATGACCGAACCGTTGGCCAGCAGCCGCGGCATGGCGGCATTGGACGTGGCCCACTCGACGGACGCGGCGCACGTCGATGCGTTGGCGGCCACGACGCAGTCGGACACGATCAGGCGGCCGGCTGGTCTCTGCTGGGACCCGCCCCCGCAGGCGGACAGAATGGCGAGCGCCGCTGCCGGGAACAGGGCGAATCGCAGTCGATGGAGGTAATTCGGCATGCGCTGGGACGTTAGTGGCCGGACGACGACGGATTCCTTCGCGGCACGAAGCCCGGAGCGAAGGATCGCCGCCGGTTTTTGCCACTCAGCTGGAGGACATCCCCGGATTGACAGGAGTCCATGAGCGCTTACCCGGAAGACAGCAGGCTCGCCGCCGACATCCTGGCCGGCCGCAAAGACGCGTTCGAGCGTTTTTTCGACATCTGCTATCCGCGGCTGTTCCGGTTTGCGCTGCGTCGACTCGGCGGCAACCGTGCGGCCGCCGAGGATGCCGCGCAGGCAACTCTGCTGCGCGCCATCGATGCATTGCCCGGGTATCGCGCCGAGGCCTCCCTGCTGACCTGGGTTTTCACGCTCTGCCGCCGCGAGTTGGCGGCCCATTGGCGCGGCGGCACGATCGAGAACCGGCTGACGCGGATCGAAGATCGGGCGGAAGTGCGGGCGGCGCTCGAGTCGCTGACGGACGATGCCTCGCGCGAGCCCGACCGGGAAGCCGTGCGCCGGGAGCGCCAGGAAGCGATGCAGATTGCCCTCGACTACCTGCCGGAGGATTACGCGACCGCGCTCGAGGCCAGGTACCTGCTGGACGAGAGCGTGCAGCAGATCGCGGCGCGCCTCGGACGCTCCGCCAAGGCGACCGAGTCGCTCCTTTCGCGGGCACGGGCGATGTTCCGGGACGCCGTGATCCAGCTTTACGGCGCAGGCGCAGCCGAAAACCTTGCCGAGTGAGCATTCCATGAACGACGAAGACCTCGACGAACAGGATGTTGCCGTTTGGCTTCGCGCCATGCCGCCGCGGCCGGAGCCGTCCGAACTCGCGAGCGAGCGGGCCCGCGCGGCGGCGAGGCGGCGCTGGCAGGAACTGTTGAAGAATCGCCGGCAGTCCGTATCGCGGCCCGTCCGGGCCCGGGCGTTTGCGGCCGTCGCCGGCTGCGCGGCGCTCGCGGCTGCGGGGACCCTGATCTGGATGCGCGATGCGCGCGTACCTGCGGCCGGCGTCGCCTTCGGCCGGGTCGAGCATATCGATGGCGGCGCACGCCTCACGGCGGAAGGCGCGCCCGGGCGCCCGCTCGCCGCAGGTGCCCAGCTGATGACGGGCACCCGACTCTCGACCGACGATGGCCGGCTCGCGGTGGCGCTGCCCGGCGGATTGTCGCTCAGGGTCGATCGCTACTCGATCGTGCAAGTCGACGGGCCCGGGCAGGCGACGCTGGTCGCCGGAAGCCTTTATGTCGACAGCGGCACGATTGCCGGACCGGGGCACCTGCGGATCGCGTCGCCGGCGGGCACGATCGAACACGTCGGCACGCAGTACCAGGCGACCGTTCGTAACGAGTCGACGATGCTTGCGGTGCGCGAAGGCGCGGTGCGCCTGCAACCGGCGCGCGGCTCGCTGGAGGCTGCGGACCTGATCGTTCCCGCGGGGCAGCAGCTTGAACTGAGCCCTGGAAAGCATGCAGTCTGGACGCCCGTCACGCCGTTCGATGTCCGCTGGGCGTGGACGGCCGAGGCCGGGCCCGTTCTCGAAATCGAGGGGCGTTCCGTCAGCGCCTTCCTCGACTGGATTTGCCGTGAACATGGCTGGCGCTGGGAGACTCGCGGCGCGTTGACGCGCGCGGAAATGGACCGGATTCTCCTGCACGGCTCGATCGCTGGACTCGATGCCGACGGATCGCTGGCGCTGGTTTCGGCAGTGGCCGACATCGGTTTCGAGCTCGAGCCGGCGACCGGCACGCTCGCCGTTTCCGCGGGCCCGGCCGCGGCCGGGCTGCCGTGATGCGTCGGCCTTCCCGGAGCGGGCCGGTGCTGCTGGCGGCGCTTCTGCTCGCCAGCGCGATCTCGCGAAATTACGCGGCGGCGGACGATCAGGGCCTGCCGGCGGAGCTGACGGCGGGCCAATCCCTCGAATCGGCCCTGGCTGCGCTCAACGAACGCGGTCACCGGATCACGTTCAGCACGGCGCTGGTTCGGCCCGACATGCGGCTGGCCGAGTCGCCATCGTCCGGCGAAATTGAGGCGCTTCTCGTGGAACTGCTTGCGCCGTGGGGGCTGGTCGCGGAACGGATGCCGGACGGCGCCTATCGCGTCGTCCGGGCACCGGGTCCGGTCGGCGGGCATGCCGCCGGTTCGGACTCCGGGGTTATCGGGCAGCTGTCACAGATCGACGTGACGGCCAGCCGATTTGCCCTCCTGGACGCCACTGCATCCACGCCGTTTCTCGATCGCCCGCAGATCGAGGCGTATCCGCACCTGACCGATGACGCATTCCGTGCCCTGCGCGTGCTGCCCGGGGTCGCCGGCGGCGACTTCAGCGCGCGCCTTTACCTGCGCGGCGGCCGCCGTGACGAAGTCGCCCTGCGCGTCGACGGCGTCGAAATCCACGATCCATTCCACCTGCGGGAACTCGACGGTCCGATCAGCCTGCTGGATACCAACCTCGTCGAGCGGATCGACCTGACCACCGGCGGCCCGACGGCGGATTTCGGCGGGCGCATGAGTGGCCTCGTCGACATCACGACCCGGATTCCCCAGGCCGGCGCGACCGAACGGAACGCGGTGGGCATCAGTTTCGTCAATGCGTTCGCGCGTACCAGCGGCCGATTCGCCGACGACCGGGGCTACTACCTGCTGGCGGCGCGACGCGGTTACCTCGACCTCGTGCTGCAGCGCGTCGAGGACAACGGAGAAGAGTTCGCACCGCGCTACCAGGACCTGCTGGCAACTGCCGGGTATGCGCTCGACGACCGCACGAACGTCAGCCTCAACCTGCTGCTGGGTTCCGACGACATGACCTACGTGACCGCGGACGACGAAAAAGGGAGTGCGGGCAAGGCGCACACCGCGCATGCCTGGGTGACGCATGACCACGCATTCGAAGGCGGATTGCACGTCGTGTCCGTGGCTGCCGCCGGCAACGTCGACCAGACACGCAACGCGTTCGACGATGAGCCCGACAAACTGCTGGCGGCCCTCGACATGGCGCGCGAGCTCCGGTTTGCGTCGCTGCGGCAGGATTGGAGCTGGCAGCTTTCCGGCAGGCACCTGCTTCGCTGGGGGGCCAATGCGGACCGTTACCGGGCCGATTACGACTACAGCCTCTTCGCCTTCATCCTCGACCCCGTGATCTCCGGCGGGACTCCGATCGACCATTCGCACGGTGCGGATCTCGTCGCCCATACGGACGAGCTGGGCGTTTACGCGGCCTGGCGTGCACGGCTCGCGCCCGGGTTGTTCGGCGAAGCCGGCCTGCGCTGGGACCGGTACGGCGGCGACCTCGACGCCACGCGCGTGAGCCCGCGGGTGAACCTCGTTTACGACCCCGGCGGCACGAGGCAGTACCGGCTCGCGCTGTCGCGCACATTCCAGCCGCAAAGGGCGGATGAGTTGCAGGTCGAGGACGACGTGACGCGATTCTTTCCGCCCGAGCGCGCGGACCAGCTGTCGCTCGGGATGACGCAACGCATCGGGAGCCGGGCGACGCTGCGCGCGGATCTCTATGTCAAGCACTACGATGACCTGCACGCGCGATTCGAGAACCTGCTGGACTCTCTCGAATTGATCAACGAGGCCCAGCCCGACCGCCTGAGCGTCGAGGCGTCCGAGGCGCGCGCCTACGGCGCGGAGCTTTCCCTGCAGGCGAAGGCTTCAGCCAGCACGAACTTCTGGGCCAGCTACGTCTATAGCAGGACGGAGGACCAGCTGGCCGACGGCTGGACGCGCCGGCTGTGGGACCAGCCGCATGCGCTGACTGCCGGGTTCGCCTGGACTGGAAGCAAGTGGCGGCTTAGCGTCGCGGCCAACTGGCACAGCGGCTGGCCGACCACGCCCGTTACGGTGCAGGAATCGGTCGGCGACGACGGGCAGACCGTGGTGTCGGCAATCGTCGGCCGCCGCAACAGCGAGCGTCTCGGCTCGTTCCGCCGGGTGGACCTGCGCGCGAGCCGCTCGCTGGAGCTCGAGCACGGATCATTGACCTGGTACCTCGAGGTCTACAACCTGTTCGACAGCCGGAATCCCTGCTGCGTCGAAGACTTCGATCTGGTGCGCGATGGTGCCGGCAGGCTCGTCGCGATTCCCAACGAGGACTACTGGCTGCCGATCCTGCCGTCTTTCGGTATCCAGTTCGAGTTCTAGGCCTGCCGGGCAACCAGGGAACGGCCGCCCCAGGATCCATGCCGGAGGCGTCCCTGGCTCGTCGGAAAATCGTATCCTGCGGCCTGCATGTGCCTGAAAAATTCACTGCTGGCGTTCGCCGCGCTGATTGCCGCGGGCGCAAGCTATGGGGTTTTCGCCGGTGCCGCTGCGCCCCGGATCGTCGGCGACTATCGGATGCGTGTCGAAGCCGGCGATCCGCCGCGAGTCACAATCGAAGCGGATGTCGATTCGGCCGATGGCCGGCTGGTGATGGCGACGGGCGGCGGCATCGACCAGCTCCCGAATCAATGGGCCACGTTTGTCGTGGACCTGCGCGCCACCGACGCCCATGGCCGGCGGCTGCCACTGGAAGCGGTGGGCGCCGAAGGCTGGCGCGTCGGCGGCAGCTACCGTGGCCGGGTGTATCTTGCGTACAGGATCGACCTGCACTACGCGACCGAACCCTGGCCTGCGGGCAATGAACAGTCGGGCCTGTGGGCGCACGACGCGCTCTACTCGGTCACCAAGCCGCTCTTTGTCGCCGGCAGCGGCGACGGTGCGCGCCGGGTCCGATTCGAGCTTCCCCTGGGCTGGCGCGTTTCGACGCCCTGGGAGCCGGAGGCACCGTCGTCGGAGGCATTCATGGCGGCCAGCCGTGCGGACCTGACGGAAAACTCGCTGGTCATCGGCCGCCAATTCGAAAAACGCTTTGAGCATGGCCCGTTCAAGATCACGCTGGCGCTGCTCGGCGAACTGGCGGGCCAGGCCGAGCTTCTGAGTGCGGCCCTGGACGCCGTCGCGCGCCACGCCAACCGGGTGTTCCCGCGAACGCCGCCGGCCCGTTACCTGGTAACGATCTTTCATGCCGCGCAAAGCGACGGTGAGGCCTTCACGTCGAGTTCCGCTTTCACGACGCCCACGACGCCGACGCTTGGCAACGTGATGTCCTGGGGCAATACGCTCGCACACGAGACTTACCATGTCTGGATCGGCGGCCCCATCCGGGGCAGCGAAGACGATGTCTGGGAGTGGTTCGACGAGGGATTCACGGACTATTACGCGGATCAGGCACTGGTCCAGTCCGGGTTCGTTGATGCGGCGATGTACCTCCGGAAGGCCGAGAAAGTCATGGGGCGGTATGCCTACTACACCGTCGCATCCGTCTACGAGCGACAAAACGCATTCGAGGCCAGCAGAAACAAGGGACGGAATCGATTCGGTGTCTATGACGGCGGGTGGGCAACCGCTTTCTGCCTCGACGGACTGATCCAGGAGAAATCAGGCGGCGCAAGGGCGCTCGACGATGCGATGCGCACTTTGCACGAGCGCTACGCCCTGCATGATCGGCCCTTCACGCGCGCGGAATTCGTCGAGGCAATGTCGGAGGCGGCGGGCGCGGACCTCGGCGATTTCTTCCGTCGGTATGTCGATGGGCAGGAACCATTGCCACTCGCGGACTGCCTCGATCGGGCGGGCCTCGAAGGCGCCTTTCAGGATTATGCGGCCGACGTCTGGATCACGCCGCTTGCGGCGCCCACCGAGACCCAGCAAAGGATCTTCCGGCGAATAACCGAGGGCCCGCCGGCTCCCTGAGGGCGATCACCGCCAGCCGGCGTTGCGCGCGGCCTCTTCCGCCGCCGCATTCAGCGGTTCGCCGTCGATGGCGGCATCCACGGCGTGCAGGACGGCCATCGGCATCGCCGCGGCCGGCCGGAGTTCTCCCTCGTGTACCGGCGCCGTCGCGAGCACCTCCAGCTTCCAGTCGTCGCCGCTGCGGCAGGCAAGGCCGGCAATCGGCGCATCGCGGTGCATGTGAAATGTACGGCAATAATTCCTGTTGCGGTCGACGAAAGTGATCCCGACGCGGACATCGGAATTACCCGTCGCGGAAGCGAGCTGGGTGGTCAAGGCGTCCTCGAGCACGCCGCGCGCGACGAGTCCCGTCGAAGTCTCCTCATAAGGCGCCGCCGCCCCGCGCATCAGCAGCACGCCGACGAACAGGCCGATCGCCAGCGTGGCGGCCAGTGCGCCCCATTGCGGCAGGCGCACATCCCGTAATTTTGCGCGAGCCTTGCGCGCCGTCCGCGCTGCCGCGAGATCGGCGACGGGGCCGGCCCGGCTCCGGGTGACGAGATTCGCCAGCCGATCCGGAACCGGCTCTGCGAGCACGGCGTCATAGGCCGATCGGACAAGGGCAGACATCCTGCGGTGGCGTTCGACGGCCTCGGCGATTTTCGGGTCGCGGGACATCGCCGCCTCGATCTCGGCACGAGCGACCAGGTCGAGTTCACCGTCGGCATACGCCATCAGCATTTCGTCGGAGAATTTCATCGACGATCCCCGTTTTCTCCCAGGTGCCTCTGCAGTGTCTCGCGCCCGCGCGCCAGGCGGCTGGTCAGCGTGCCGATCGGGATGCCGAGCGTGTCCGCGGCCTCCTTGTAGGACAGCCCTTCGACCAGCACCAGGGCAATGGCCATGCGCTGCTCCTCCGGCAGCCGCGCCATGGCCGACTGCACGGACAGCGCGATGTCGCGCGACTCGGCAGAGGCGTCGCCGACCGCGGCGCCGGCTTCCTCGGGCGCGTGAACGCGGCCGCGCCGGCGGCGTGAGCGAATCTCGTCGATCCAGGCGTTCTTCATGATGCCGAACATCCAGCTGTCCAGTCGCGAACCGGGCCGCCACTGGGCGGCGCGGACCAGGGCCTTCTCCACCGCAACCTGCACGAGGTCGTCCGCATCCGGCGCGTTTCTCGTGATGACCCGCGCAAAGCGCCGCAGGCGGGGCAGCAGCTCGCACAGCGCGGCGCGAATCTCTTCCGCAGGCGTCGGCGTACTCATGATGTCAAACGTCCGGCGCGGCCCGGTTCTTCCGTCGGGACGAAACAAGTCTCGTGAAACGTATTCCAACCAGGGCCCGCGTGCAGGGATGCTAGCATCCCCCGGCGGCGGGCCGGCCATGGAGCGGGCGAATGAGTCGGCTGTTCAAGTCTCTCGGACTGTTCCTGCTCGCGGGCTGCGCGACGGCGGTCGCCGGCGCGCAGATCAACGTGCCCGGCGTGCCATTGCCGCAGCTGCCGCGTCTGCCGATCGGGTCGGATCCCGTGACCGGCACCCTTCGAACCGCCGAATCGGCGCTGGCCGATGCCAGGAAGCTGCGCGTCCGCGAGCTCCTTCGCAGCGAGCGCGAAACCGTCGAGAGCGATCCCGAGGGCCAGCCGATTCTGCGGCGACAGGTCGGCGTCCTGTCGCCGACGCCCGAAACGCTCGAGCGCGCGCGCGCGGCGGGCTTCACGGTACTGCGCACCGATTCACTGGCGGCACTCGGCCTCACCCTGGCCGTCCTGCAGGCGCCCGAAGGCGTCTCCACGCGCCGCGCCCTGAAAAAGTTGCGCGAGCTCGACCCGGAGGGCCAGTACGACTACATCCATCTCTACCTGGAATCGGGCTTGCAGGCGGACGAGGTCGCGCCGGGGCGAGTCACCGCGGCGGCGGCACCCGTGCCGCCGGGTGCGCGTATCGGACTGATCGACAGCGGTGTGGACAGCGCAAACCCCGTGCTGGCAGGCGCGAAGATCCTGCGCCATGGCTGCGACGGCGCATCCTATCCGGCGCCGCATGGCACCGCCGTCGCCTCGCTGCTCGTCGGCGAGGGCAGCGACTTCGAGAGCGTGATACCGGGCGCGGCGCTCTATGCATCGGACATTTTCTGCGGCCACGGCGGCGGCTCGATCGCCTGGCTCGCGGTCGCGCTCGACTGGATGGCGCAGGAGCAAGTCGCCGTGGTGAACATCAGCCTGGTGGGCGCGAAGAGCGTCCTGCTCACCGGGCTCGTGCGCGCGATGACGGCGCGCGGCTTCCTGCTCGTCGCGGCGGTCGGCAATGACGGCCCGACGGCGCCGCCGCTCTATCCGGCGTCCTATCCCGACGTCGTCGGAGTCACGGGCGTCGACGCAAAACACAAGGTGTTGCCCGAGGCCTGCCGCGGCGAACAGGTGGATTTTGCGGCGGCGGGGGCCGAGCTGGAGGCGGCGGCCGTCGGCGGCGGTTTCGAGGAGATCCGTGGCACGTCCTTCGCGACGCCGATCGTCGCAGGCCTGCTGGCGCGCTCGTTGCAGTCGCCGGACCCGGCTCAAGCGCGCCTCGCACTGGCCGCGCTCGAAGCCACGGCCATCGACCTCGGCAACAACGGCACCGATCCGACTTATGGTAAAGGCCTGGTCGGCGCCGATCTGCGCCCCGGCCGCCGGGAAGAAAACTAGCCGCCCGGGCGTACTTGCTGGTGAGGACCGCGGATGGTCCGCGGCGTCACAGGAGCAAGATCATGAATATTCGTCATTTCCTGACCAGTGCCTCGGTGGCGGCCCTCCTGGCCGCGAGCGGCACGGCCAATGCCCAGTTGCTGGGCGGCGGCGCGACGGGCGGCCTGGGTGGTTCGATCACCGGGGGCCTTGGCAATGTCGACGCGGGCGCGGGCGGCGCGCTGAATGGCTCGCTGCACGGCGGCACCGACGCGTTCGGCCGCACGCGCGAGATCGGCTCGCGCGCGGCGGGTCGAGCGAAGGACACTGCGGCGAGCGTGCGCGGCCAGGCGGAATCGGCCATGGCGGGCACGGAAGCGACCGCTTCCGGAACGCTCGACGCAGCGGCCGAATCGGCGGCCGGCGCGACTGACGCGGCGAGTGCGGCGGCGGGCGCCGCGGGCGAAATCGGCTCGAGTGCCGAAATTGCCACCGACGACCTGTCGGGCGAGGCAGCCGGCAACCTGGCGGGTGAAACGGCCGGCAGCGTGTCAGCAGTGCCGGACGCCGGTTCCCCTGAAGCAGGCGTGACGCCGGTCGTCAGCGAAGAAAAACCGGCGCCGCGCAAGGCGCGCCATCCGCGATCCGCGGCCCGGCAGGACAAGCCGGTCGCGACGCCGGCCGAAAAACCGGCCACGAAGCCTGAGCCTCAGCCGAAAGCGCAGGCCAATGGCAAGGCGAATGCGGACGGCGGCTTCTCGGCTTCGGGCGACGGCCAGGCCTCGGCACATGCCAACGGGTCGATGGACGCGAACGCAAGCATCGAGAAGTAATCGGAAAAGCGGGGAGCGGCGGCGGGAGAGCGATCTTCCGCCGCCGTTTCACGCTTGCCTGCGGGGTCTTGCGGGAGTGTAATCTGGGGGCGTGGACAAGCCGTAGGAGGACCCTGCCGATGCACGACGAGCTGACCACGTTGCCCGGGATCGGACCCGCCATCGCCGCCGATCTCAGGCACCTCGGAATCCACTCGATCAGAGACCTCGCCGAATCGAATCCAGAACAACTCTTCCAGCGACTCCAGAAAATCACCGGACACGAACAGGAGCCCTGCCTGCTCTATACGTTCCGCTGCGCGACTTACGCGGCGCGGACGCCCGAGCCGCAGCCGGACTTGTTGAAGTGGTGGAACTGGAAGGACCGGAGAGTCGACGACTGAATTCCGGGGATCCGGGCGCCGCCACGGATCCCGCGCACGGCTTATGACACGCGCGGCCTGAAGCAATCCTTCGCCCGAAAGGATTTCCGGCGCGCCGACGTCCAATTTCATGATGGCGGACCTCGTTCATGTCGATCGGGCCGTCGCGCGCCGCATCCTGGGCGGCGACGAAGGCGCTTTCCAGGACCTGTTTGACCGCTTCTTTCCGCGGCTCTACCGGTTCGCACTGGCACGCGTCGGCAATGACCCGGAGGCGGCCCGCGACATCGTCCAGCAGACTTTCTGCAACGGCATCGCCCGGCTCGACAGCTATCGCGGCGAGGCGGCGCTCTACACCTGGTTCTGCCAGATATGCCGCAATGTCGTGGCCGACCACTTCCGCAGCCGCGGCCGGTCGGAACGGGTCGGGCTGCTGGAAGACCAGCCCAATGCGCGCGCGATCCTCGAGTCGCTGGCCGCGCCCGTCTCGGACGAACCGGAAACCGGCGTCTGGCGGGAGCAGCTGCATCGCGTGGTCGAGGCGACGCTCGATTCCCTGCCGGGCCATTACGGCGAGGTGCTGGAGTGGAAATACATCGACGGGCTTGCGGTGGCGGAAATCGCCGCGCGCCTTAACCTCCGAGAGAAAGCCGCCGAGTCGCTCCTGACGCGGGCGCGCGAAGCGTTCCGCCATGCGATCGTCGAGCTGTTCGGCGCAGATGACGACTTCAGGGCGCCCGACGGCGGGCGACCCGGGTGAGGGAGACCATGCAGAATGAATCCGACCTCGTCGAGTCGCTGATCCGCAAGGCCGGGCGGCGCGCGGAACCGCCCGAGGACGCCTACCGGCAGGTGCTGGCCGCGGCCACCACGGCGTTCCGGGACAAGGCGGGGCGCCGTCGTGACCGTGTCTGGGGGCTTTGGGCCAGCGCGGCAGCCGTCGCGGTTTTCGCGATCGCGCTGATGTTCAGGTGGACACCGCCGTCGGCGCAGCGCGCCGAGCTCGGGCGCGTCGTGCGCGTGATCGGCAGTGCCGAACAGGCGACCGGCGATGCCTGGCAGGCGCTCGGCGAGACGCTCACGCCGCTCACCGCCGGCGCGAAACTGCGGACGCTTGCAGGCAGTCGCGTGGCGCTTGCCCTGGACGGCGGCGGGTCGCTGCGGCTGGACTCCGGAACTGAAATCACGCTCGATTCGCCCGCGCGGTTCTACGTGCGCGAGGGCACGGTCTACGTGGACAGCGGCGCGCATCCCGGGTCGTCGCGGCTCGAGATCGTGACGCCGGCGGGCACGGCGCGCGATCTCGGCACGCAATTCGAGCTGCACGTGGCGGGCACCGCGCTGCGGCTGCGCGTGCGCGAGGGCTCCGTTTCAATCGACCACGGCGGGCAGTCGGTGACCGGCGGCGCGGGCGAGCAGATCGCGATCGACGTGCTGGGCGGCGTCTCGCGCGAGTTTGTCGCGGCGGACGCCGACGTGTGGCAGTGGACAGAATCGGTGGCGGCGGCGCCGGACATGGACGGGAAGCCGGCCGCCGAGCTGATCGCCTGGGCCGCCCGCGAAACCGGGCGCCGCCTTCATTATGTCTCGCCGGGCGTCGAGCAGCGCGCGGCGACCGTGATCCTGCACGGCAACATCCAGAACCTCACGCCGCTGGCGGCGCTTGAGGCGATGCTGGCGACGACCGACCTCGAGTACGCGCTGCAGGGCGATACAATGGAGATCCGCACCCGGGAAGCGACTACGCCCGAGCCGTGAGAAGCCTGCCGCTCCTGCTGGCCTGCCTCGCCGCAACCGCCGAGGCTGCCGAGTACCGCGGCCTGCCGATCGAAAACGTGCTGGAGACGCTGCGCGACGGCGGGTTGCCGATCCTCTACAGCAGCGACCTCGTGAAACCCTGGATGCGCGTCGAGCGGGAGCCGCGGGCGATCGAGCCGCGCGCGATGCTCGCCGAAATCCTCGCGCCGCATGGCATCGCGATCGCCGAGGGACCGGAGGGGACGTTGATGCTGGTGCGCGAAGCGCGCCTCGCCCCGCGTTTCGCGGATCCCGGGGCCAGCCGCAGCCCGGTGCCGGCACCGATCGATTCGGTCATTGTCAGCGCCAGCCACTACCAGTTCGGCGACGAGCCGGCGACAGGCGCCACGGTTCTCAGCTCGAGCCGGCTCGAGTCGCTTCCGGATATCGGCGAAGACCCGATCCGTGCGGTCGCGCGGTTGCCGGGCGTCGCGCAACAGGATTTCTCGAGCCAGGCCCACCTGCGCGGCGGCACGGTGGAGGAGACGCTCGTCCGCTTCGACGACCTGCGCCTGTACAACCCGTATCATCTGAAGGAT
This sequence comes from uncultured Gammaproteobacteria bacterium, assembly GCA_963738285.1. GTDB lineage: Bacteria > Pseudomonadota > Gammaproteobacteria > Steroidobacterales > Steroidobacteraceae > SCUD01. Next base: position 753,171 of record CAVTVX010000002.1, read on the forward strand.
TTCCTGAGCATCTTCAGCACCATCGACCCGGGAATCGTCAGCAATATCCGGGTTTACACCGGCAATTTCCCGGTGGCATTCGGCGATCGCAGCAGCGGCGTCGTTGACATCGCGCCGAGGCTGCCCGGTTCGAAGTTCCAGGGCCAGGCCGTCGCCTCCCTGCTGACGGCGGGAGCCTCGGTGGATGGCGCGTTTGCAGACGGTGCCGGCGACTGGGCCGCGGCCGCGAGGCGCGGCAACATGGACCTGTATTTCAATCTCGCCAACCCGTCCCTCGGCGAGCCGGCCTACCACGATCTTTACGGCCACGTGGGCCGCCGCCTGAACGACTGGTTCGCGATCGCGGCCAATGCGCTCGTGTTCGATGACCGGATCGCCGCCTTCGACAGTGATCATGAAGAGGAGGCGGTCGCCGACTATCGGGACCAGTATTTCTGGCTGCGGATGGACCTCGGTGCTCCGGACGGGCTGGGCGGCCGGGTGCTCGCATCGCATACGGCGATCGAAAGCGAGCGTGTGGGCCGTGCGGCACTTCCGGGTATCGGCAGCGGCGAATTGTCCGATGAGCGCAGCTTCCTGATCGACGCCCTGCAAGCCGACGGTTGGTGGCGGCTCGGTGCGCATACGCTGCTGCAGGCCGGTGCCGAGTGGAAACACCAGAGCGGCCTCTACAATTATTCGGACGACGTCGATTTCGAACTGCTGTTCCTGACCCCGGGCGCGATCGACGAACCCACGCACGGCCGTTCGATCCGCCTGCGGCCTTCCGGGGATCAGGGCGGTGCTTACGTCAACTGGCGCATCGAACCCACGGCCAGCTTTGCAGCCGACCTCGGCGTTCGCTGGGATCGCGATACGCTCGCGGCACAAGATTCGGGGCAATGGAGCCCGCGCGCCGTGCTGATGTGGAAACCGACCGATGACACGCGCATCAGGCTCGGCTGGGGCCGGTATCGCCAGGCGCAGGGCATCAACGAATTGCAGGTGCCGGACGGCCAGACCGCATTCCAGCCCTCCCAGCTCGCGACGCACTGGGTCGCAAGCATTGAGCACTCCCTGACGCCGTCGCTGATGCTGCGTGCGGAGGTCTATCGCAAGGACTACGACCGGCCGTTCGCGCGCTATGAAAACCTGCTGGACAGCGTCGTCGTGCTGCCGGAGCTCAAGCCTGACCGGATCCTCGTCGCGCCTGACGCCGCGTCGGCGGAAGGCGCCGAATTCTCGATGCAATACGACACCGGCCGACTTTCCACATGGCTCTCGTACTCCCGGTCGCGCGCGCTTGACCGGATCGGCGGCGAATGGTTCCGGCGGAGCTGGGACCAGCGCCAGCTCGCGGGCGGCGGCCTGAGCTGGCGCGGCGATCGCTGGGAGACTTCGGTCGCCGCCGCCTGGCACAGCGGCTGGCCGACGACCGAAGTCGCGCTCGCGACGCTGGAACCGTTTCCGCTGGCGTCGGCCGGGAAGCGCAATGCCTCGAGCTTTCCGGACTATTCGCGCATCGACCTGCGGGTCGCCCGGCGATTTGATCTCGGATCGGCCGGCGAGCTGACGGCCTTCGGCGAAGTCAGCAACCTCACCGATCGCGCCAATACCTGCTGCGTCGAGTATCAGCTGGAGAACGCAGGACAAGGTGTCTTGCTCGACGTCGAGCCACGACCCTCCCTGCCGCTGATCCCCTCGCTCGGCGTGCTCTGGAAATTCTGAAGGGGACGCGCCCCTTCATATTGGCGAAGGGGACGGACCCCTTCACGAATATGAAGGGGTGCGTCCCCTTCGTTCAGGGGGCGGGGGCTTCCGCGGGCGGAGCCGCCGCCGGAGCGTGGTCGGAGTTCCAGGTGTCGCGGATGTAGCGCCACTTGCCGTCGCGTTTCTGCAAGACGCCGATGTACTTTCCGGTATCGACCGTCGCGCCGCTCGCGTCCGTGACGCTGAACGTGCCGGACTCGTAGGCCAGGTCGCGCGAGACATCGACGACGCCCGCCTCGGGGATGTTCATCGTCAATCCCGCCGCCTGGGTCGCCGCGCTGTCGGCGGCCAGGTACTCGCGAATGGCGACGGTGCCCGTCTGGCCGGCAGCGCCGGGCGGCAGCAGCGTCGCGTCGTCCCAGTACATCGCGGCCAGCTTGTCCGCGTCCTGGGCGTTGTAGGCGTCGGCCCAGGCCGGGGCCGCGGCGCGGATCGTCGCTTCGTCGGCCGATGTGTCTTCCGCGGCCTTGCCGCAGCCCGCGAGCGCGACCAGGCCTGCCGCCATGAACACAGCGGTTTTCAGGTTATTCACGTGTCTCCCCCTGTAGTCTTTTCGCCTTGGCCACCGGCCCCGACGGTCGGGTAGCATCCTACCATCCGATTCCGGAGCCGCCATGCGCGATCTCACCCAGGGCCCGATACCGGGCCATCTTTTTGCGATGGCGGCGCCCATTGCGGCCGGCATGCTGGCGCAGACGCTCTATTTCCTGATCGACCTGTACTTCGTCGCGCAACTGGGCGAGACGGCGCTCGCGGGCGTCGGCGCCGCGGGGATCGGGATGTTCGTTGTCATGGCGGTCACGCAGACGCTCGGCGTCGGCGCGATGGCGCTCGTCTCGCAGGCGGTCGGCCGCAAGGACGCGGAAGATGCCGACCTCGTCTTCAACCAGTCGCTGTCGCTCGCCGTCATCTGCACGGCCGGCACGCTCATCGGCGGCTACCTGCTGGCGGGCTGGTACATGGGCATCGTGGGCGCCAACGGGGCGACCGCCGCGGCCGGCACGACCTACCTGCACTGGTTCATGCCGGGGCTCGCGCTGCAGTACGTCAATATCGTGATGATGTCCGGGCTGCGCGGCACCGGCGTCGTGAAGCCGACGATGATCGTGCAGATGCTGACCGTGCTCCTGAATGCCCTGCTGGCGCCCATCCTCATCGCGGGCTGGCTGACCGGGCACGCGATGGGCGTCGCCGGCGCCGGCCTGGCGAGCTCGATCTCGGTCGCCGTCGGCTCGCTGCTGCTCGCGATGTATTTCCGCAAGCTCGAGAAGTACATCCACATTCGCCCGGCGACCTGGCGCCCGCGTCTTCCCGTCTGGGCCCGCATGGTCAACATCGGCCTGCCCGCCGGCGGCGAGTTCGGGTTCATGTTCCTCTACATGGCCGTGATCTACTGGGTGATCCGCGATTTCGGCGCGGCGGCGCAGGCCGGATTCGGCCTCGGCACGCGGCTGATGCAGTCGATCTTCCTGCCGGCGATGGCGATTGCCTTCGCGACCGGGCCGATCGCCGGCCAGAATTTCGGGGCGGGGCATTACAAGCGCGTGCGGGAAACCTTCGGCGCCGCCGCGAAGATCAGCGTGGTCCTCATGCTCGCGATCACGCTGCTGTGCCGGTGGCGCCCGGAGTGGCTGGTCCAGGGGTTCACCCAGGACCCCGCAGTCGTGGAGGTGGCCGCACACTTCCTGCGTGTCATTTCCTTCAACTTCGCCGCCTCGGCCCTCATCTTTACCTGCTCGGGTATCTTCCAGGGCCTCGGCCATACCTGGCCGGCGCTCGGATCGACGGCATCGCGCGTCGTGACCTTCATGCTGCCGGCGATCTGGCTCTCGACGCTGCCCGGCCACAAGATCGACCATGTCTGGTACCTGTCCGTCGCGAGCGTCTGGCTGCAGGCCGGCCTCAGCCTCTACCTGCTGCAACGGACGATGCGCGCGAGGCTCGGTTCGTGACTGCCTCGAAGAAGGGGAACGCCCCCTTTCTGGAAGTCGACAGGAACGCCGCATTGACCCTGCAGGACCAGATCCGCCAGCGCATCGTCGAGCGCGTCGCCGTCGGGTCGCTTGCGCCGGAGCAGAAGCTGCCATCGACGCGCGCCCTCGCGCGGCACCTGAAGGTCTCGCGAAACACGGTCGCGGCCGCCTACCAGCGCCTCGTCGCCGACGGCCATCTCGAGGCCAGGCCGCGCAGCGGCATCTATGTCAGCCACGCGCGCTACACGGCGGTCCGCCGCGACAAGCTGCGCGCAGCCGGCCAGCCGACGCCGGCCGAACCGCCGGTCTGGGTGCGCCGGCTCGGCGGTTCGCGGCAGATCGAGGAACTCGTGTCGCTGCCGCCGGACTGGCAGCAGTTTCCTTATCCCTTCGTGGGCAGCCCGCTCGACCGTTCGCTGTTTCCGGCTTCGGAATGGCGCGAGGCGAGCCGCCTGACGCTCAGCCTGCCCGAGATCGGCGACTGGGCGGCGGACACGGCCGGTGCCGACGATGCAAAGCTCGTGCAGGAAATCCGCAGCAAGGTGCTGCCGCGCCGCGGCATTCACGCACGGCCGGACGAGATGCTGGTCACTGCGGACGGCCAGCAGGCCCTGCACCTCACGGTCGAGCTGCTGGTCGAGCCGGGCACGGCGGTGGCCGTCGAGGAGCCGGGCAACCCGGAGCTCGTCGCGCTGTTGCGCAGGCGGGGCGCGAGGCTCGTGTTCCAGCCGGTGGACCGCGACGGCATGGTCGTGGACGAACGGCTGGCGGACTGTGGCGTCGTCTGCGTCTCGCCGGGCCACCAGCGGCCGACCGGCGTCGCGCTCTCGCCCGCGCGGCGCGCGGCGCTCATGGCCCTGGCGGACGAGCGCGATTTCATCGTGATCGAGGACGATTTCGAGTGCGAAGCGGACGATCTCGAGGTGTCGCCCCCGGCGCTCCGTGCGCTCGCCGGCGGCCAGCGAGTCGCCTACGTCGCGACGCTGTTGCAATCGCTGGCCCCGACGCTGCGGCTCGGGGTCCTGGTGGCGTCGCCATCGCTCGTACGCGCCGCGCGTGCGCTGCGGCGCATCACCACCCGGCATCCACCGCTGTCCGTGCAGCGCACCGCGGCGAACCTGCTCGCGCTCGGGCACTACGACACGATCATGGCGCGCGTCGGCGCGGCTTTCCGCCGGCGCCTGCTGGCACTGCGCGACGCGCTCAATCATTACCTCGTGCACCTCATCGACATCCCGCCGGTACGCGGCGGCACGGCCTACTGGGTCACGGGGCCCGAACAGGTCGACGCGATCGAGCTCAAGGCCGCGGCCGAGGCGCGCGGCGTCCTGATCCAGCCGGCCTCGCATTTCTATTCGGACGGCGCCGCACCGCGGCACGTGTTCCGCTTGTCGGTCAGCGGAATTCCCGAAGAGCGCATCCGGCCGGGCGTCGAGATGCTGAGCCGGACGCTGCGCGCGCTGCTGGCGCGCGAACGCAAGACGGGCGCACCCTTCAGTTACCTGACCGAGGCCGAAGTCCGGGACCGCCTGTCCGGCGCCACCCTGCTCTGCAGGACCGTTTATGGCGACCCGCTCACCATCGATCTTCACGCGGACGGGACCATGAATGGCCGGGCGGGCTTCGCCAATGAGGACCGGGACGAGGGCCAGTGGTGGCTGGAGGGCGATTTCTGGTGCCGGCAGTGGCGCGAGTGGTCCTATGGCCAGGTCGTACGCTTTCGGATCGTGCTGGAAGGTGAGCGAATTCACTGGGTTAGCGCGGACGGACGGCTCATCGACTCGGGTCTGATCACGCGCCAAACTGGCCCCATCGAAAGGCACTGACTGGACCTATCGGCTCCCCGCCGGCCGCGCCATCCTTGCGGCGGCTTGGGGTGCGGGGGATCCATGCGCCGAATCGGCATCGCCGCGCTCCAGCTGGAGCTCGGGCCCGGCGACAATCTGGACATCATCGCGGCGGAAATCGCATCCGTCCGCCGCCGCTTTCCCTGGGTGGACATGGTCCTGGTCGCGGAACTCGCGACCTATGGCGTCTCCCTGGACCGTGCCGAGACCTTGCCGGGGCCGACCGAGCAGCGCTACCAGGACATCGCGCGCCAGCAGGCGATCTGGCTGCTGCCCGGATCGCTTTACGAGCGCGACGGGAAACGCATCTACAACACGGCGCCGGTCATCGACCCGTCAGGGAAAGTGATCGCGCGCCACCGGAAGATCTATCCCTTCCTGCCCTACGAGCGCGGGGTGGCCTGCGGCGACGCGCACACGGTCTTCGACGTGCCGGATGTCGGGCGCTTCGGCGTCTCGATCTGCTACGACATGTGGTTCCCCGAGACGTCGCGCACGCTCGCCTGGATGGGCGCCGAGGTCATCCTTCACCCGAGCCTGACGAACACGATCGACCGCGGCGTGGAAGTCTCCATCGCGCGCGCATCGGCCGCGACGAACCAGTGCTACTTCGTCGACCTCAACTGTACGGGCAAGCTTGGCTACGGCCGCTCGTCGGTCTTCGGGCCGGGCGGAGAGACGGTCCATGTCGCCGGCGCCGGCCGCGAGATCATCGCCCTCGAGCTCGATCTCGACGTCGTGAGCACCCAGCGTGAGCGGGGATGGCAGGGACTCGGCCAGCCGCTCAAGAGTTTCCGCGACACGCCGGTCAGTTTTCCGCCCTACGCGCCGGGCGCCCACCGCGCCGGCGCATTCGCCAGCCTGGGACCGCTCGAGCGCCTGCCGGGGCGCGCCACAAAACCCTGAGGACCATCGCCATGCCCATCCATCGCCGAATTCCGCGATCCGCAATTTCCGCAGCCGTTGCGCAGGCGCTCTGCGCCGGCAGCGGCCTCGGGCTCGCCGGACCCGCGTTCGCGCAGGCAGCCCAGGCCGAGCTCGCGCCGGTGATCGTCACCGCCCAGCGGCGCGAACAGGACATCCTCGACGTGCCCTACAACATCTCGGCGATGTCCGGCGACGAGATCGCCCTGCGACAGACCTTCGATTCGCCGGAACTGCTGCGCGGCATCGCAGGCGTCGGCGTCGTGGACCGTGGCCAGCGCAACGCCGCGGTCGTGAGCGGCATCCGCATCCGCGGCCTGAATGTCGACAGCGCGGCGCTCGGCGACTACGCCGTCTCGGGCGTCGCGACGGTTTCGACCTACGTGGACGACACGCCGATCTTCGCGAACTTCCTGCTGAAGGACATCCAGCGCGTCGAAGTGCTGCGCGGCCCGCAGGGCACGCTCTACGGCTCCGGCTCGCTCGGCGGCACGGTGCGCTACGTCATGAACCCGCCGGTGCTCGGCGAGTTCAGCGGCAGCGTCGGCGGCGCGCTCTCGAGCGTCGAGGGCTCCGACAGCGTCGGATTCGCGGGCGACCTGACGCTCAACATGCCGGTCGGCGACACGTTCGCGCTGAGGCTCAATCTCTCCGGCGCCGATTACCCGGGCCTCACCGACTACGTGAACCTCTACGTGCTCGACGACGAAGGACTGCCGGTCGCGCCGAATGGCGTGCTGGATCCTGCCGCGGAGTACCGCCGCAAGAAAGACGCGGACAACGTGGATATCTGGTACGGCCGCCTCGCCGCGCGCTGGGAGCCTTCCGACGGGTTCAACGCGACGCTGTCGCTGTTCATGCAGTCGGACGACGTCGGCGGCCGCCGGCAGCAGACGCCCGGCACCGACGGATTCGGCGTGCCCTACCGCGACTACCAGAACGGCTCGATCCAGCTCGAGCCCGCCACCCGCGACGCCGAGCTCGCCGCCCTCGAGATGAACATCGACCTCGGCTTTGCGACCCTCACCTCGTCCACCTCGTACTACGACCACTCCGGCGACAGCACGAGCGAGAACACGGGGTTCTACGCACAGGCCGGTTTTCTGATCTTCTACTACAACTACCCGCGCCCGATGGCCTCGGCCGTGCGCACCTGGAGCGACCGCGCGCTGATCGAGGAGCTGCGGCTCGTCTCGGACACCGGGGGCGCTTTCGACTACGTCGTCGGCCTGTGGTACCAGGACCAGGACCTGTACTCGACCCAGGACAGCTACCTGCGCGGCTTCAAACGCTGGTGGGACACCTTCGCACCGGGTTTCGAGGACGTGGTCACGGGCGACCGGGACTTCCTGTACCGGCGCTCGGAATCTTTCAAGGACACCGCGCTCTACGGCGAGCTGACCTGGCACGTGACCGACCGGGTCCACCTGACCGGCGGCCTGCGCTACTTCGACAACGATTCGCGCAACGACACCACGATCGACCTGCCGCTCTATGCCTCGTTTTCCAACCTGACCGAGGCGACTTTCAAGTCGAGCGAGGACGACACGCTCTTCAAGGCCAACGTCGCGATCGACGTCGGCGACGACGACCTCGTCTACCTGACCTGGTCCGAGGGCTACCGCCGCGGCGGCTCGAATGCCGTGCCGCTGACGGGCACTTTTGCGGAGGACCCGCGCTGGCAGATCTACACGGCGGACACGGTCGAGAACTACGAGATCGGCATCAAGGGCACGCTGGGCGCGGTGCGCTACGACCTGTCCGCGTTCCAGATCGACTGGGACAAGCCGCAGCTGAACACGGCGACGCCGAACTGGGGCTTCTACGCCGTGTCGAACGGCGACAGCGCCGAGTCGAAGGGCGTGGAACTGCAGTTGTCGGGCAATCTCGGCGACCGGCTGAGCTACGGCTTCGGCTGGGCGTACACGGATGCCGAGCTGACCGCGGACTACGTCTCGCCGATCGGCACGCTGATCCAGGTCGACGGCTCGACGCTACCCGGCGCGCCGGAAAATACGCTGAATGCCTCGCTCGACTGGCACATACCGGTCATGGGCGACAAGACCTTCATTGCCCACGTGGACGGCTACTACCAGTCGGACACGATCAACGCCCTCAGCATGTCGCCCGCGTTCAACGTGGACCTCGACAGCTTCCAGATCTGGGGCACGGCGTTTACTCTCGCGGCGGACAAATGGAGCGCTTCGCTTTGGGTCAAGAACATCTTCAACGAGGACGGCGTCACGGGCGTCTTTACCGAGCTCTACATGGGCACGGCGCCGGGCGTCGGCTATTACGGGAACGGCGCGAAGGAACTGATCTCCCTGCCGCGGACCCTCGGGCTTTCCTTCCATTACAACTTCTGATTTCAAGGACGGGCCGGCGGATCGCCGCCGGCCCGCTTCCCGCTGAATGACTGAAACCCGGGAGGGCGCCGACGCCGCCGCTGAAATCCGGCGCATTGACGGGTTGATCCAGCGCCGCCAGCTGGGCGAGGCGCGCACGCTCTGCGACGCCCTCCTGATGCGGAACCCGGGCCGGGCGGAGGGATGGCTGCTGCTCGCGCGCATCCAGCAGCAGTCCGGCGATTTCAACGGCATGCTGGATGCCGCGCGGCGCGCGCTGGCGCTCGATCCCGCGAGCAACATCGCCCGCTTCACGGAGATCGAGGCACGCATGCATGCCGGCGACATTGCCGGGGCCCGCGCCACGCTGACCGCGATCGAGAGCTCCGCGGGCGCGGACAGCGGCACCTGGCGGCGGCTCGCGGAGTTTCACACGTACCTGAACCAGCACGAACAGGCCGCGACCTGCGCGATTCGGGTCGCGACGCTCAAGCCCTACGACGCCCAGGCCGCCTACACCAAGGCGAGCGCGCTGATCGCGGTGGGGCGCATGGAGGAGGCCGAGGCGATCCTCGACGAGCTGATCCAGCGGGCGCCCGACGATGCCGACGCCTGGTACAACCGCGCGACGCTGCGCCGCCAGACGCCCGACCGCAACCACGTCGCGGCGCTGCGCGCCGCGCTCGCCGCGCGCTCGCCGGGGGCGGCCCCGGTCGCGCTCTACTACGCCCTCGCGAAGGAGCTGGAGGACCTCGGCGAGTTCGCCGAATCCTTCGCTGCGCTCGCCCAGGGCGCTGCAGCTCGGCGCAGGGTACTCTCGTACCGCGTCGAGTCCGACGAGCAGGCGATCGCGACCATCATCCGCAGCTTCGACCGCGCCTGGTACGAGGGCGCGGCACCCGGCTGCGAGGCCGACGGTCCGATCTTCATCGTCGGCCTGCCCCGCAGCGGCACGACGCTCGTGGAGCGCATCCTGATCCGCCACGAGCAGGTGGCGACGGTCGGCGAAGTGAACGATCTCGCGCTGGCCGTCACGCGCACGGCCGGTCCGGCCGGGGGCAAGGATGACCTGATCAGGAATGCGGCCCGCGTCGATCCCGCCGTGCTCGGCGAATCCTACTGGAGCGCGATCCAGGGCTACGGGCACTCGCGCCCTTTCGTCGTCGACAAGACGCCGCTCAACTTTCTCTATCTCGGGCTGATCGCGCGCGCGCTGCCGCGGGCCCGCATCGTGCACCTGCGACGCCAACCGATGGCGTCCTGCTACGCGATGTTCAAGACGCTGTTCCGCATGGGTTACCCATTTTCCTACGACCTCGACGACCTCGGCCGCTACTACCTCGCCTACCAGCGCCTGATGAACTACTGGCGCGCGCTCATGCCCGGGCGTTTCCTCGATCTCGACTACGAGGCGCTCGTGGACGACCAGGAGGGCACGACGAGGAGACTCCTCGAATATTGCGGGCTGGACTGGCGCGACGCCTGCCTGCGCTTTCACGAGAACCCGGCGCCCACGTCGACGGCGAGCGCGGCCCAGGTGCGGCGCCCGATCTACCGCGACTCGCTCGACCTGTGGCGCAACTACCGCAGGGAGCTCGCGCCGCTCGCACGGCACCTCGCACACAACGGCGTCGCGGTCGAATGAGACGCAGGGCGGCGCCGCGGGTCGCCTTGTGCGCGGTGGCGTCGTTCGCAATCGCACAGGCCGCCGGGGCGCCGCCATTCGACGCGGCAATCCTTGCGGGCAGGTCGGCTTATTCCGCTCCGGTGAACATGGCCGCCTATGCCATGCCGGCCGGCGCGGCGCCCGCGAAGAACGAATTCACGGGCCGCCTGCGATTCGACGCGTCTCCCGCCGATGCAGGATCGAAGCTCGTGATCGACCGCTGGGGAATGGCGACGCCCGGGCGGGAGTACGCGCGGCCTCCGGCATTCGACTTCGGCTTCGTGCAGGTGGATGGACGGCTGGTGCCGGTCGAACGCGGCATCGTTCCCGGCAACGGCGACTGGTGGGACTGGATCGTCGGTCCGGGCAGGACCTGGCAGCAGGCGGACGACGGCGACTGGTCGCGGGCCTCGGTTCCATTCGCGCTGATGGAGAAGAACGCGAACTGCATGCACCACGGCGTGCTGACTTTCCGCTATCGCGGGGACACCGGCGTCTCGCGCGTCGCCTATCAGGTTTCCAGCGAAACCTGCCACTACTTCCAGTTTGACGCGTGGGGCGCGGCGGATGCGAGCCGCGGGCGAGACGCCGGCATCGACGCGGCTGCCATCGGCGCCGGTTATCGAGACGAGGTCTCCCGCCGCCTCCCCGTGCAGCCGATCGAACGGCTCAAGCAGGATTATCCGGGCCTCGATCCCGCGAACTTCGGCTCCACGCAGGAGATCGCGCCCGAGGACATGACGGTCTTCGGCGTGATGATCCGCGGCGTGCACTACAGCGGGGGCTGCGAAACGCGGCAAGGGCCCTATCCCTATTGCGACGAGATGCCGCTGCCGTCCTACTCGCTCGCGAAGACGGTCATGGCGGGCTTCGCGGTCATGCGCGCCGAACGGCTGGATCCCGGTGTGCGCCGCGCGCTCGTGACCGACTACGTGCCGGAATGCCGCGACGCCGGGGGCTGGGACGGCGTCACGCTCGAGAACCTGCTCGACATGGCGAGCGGCCGCTACGGGTCTGCGGCGACCGACGTGGATGAGGACCTTTCCAACACCGGCCGGTTTTTCCTCAGCACGACCCACAAGGAGAAAATCCACATCGCCTGCACCGTCTATCCGCGGAGGGAGCCGCCGGGAAAGCGCTGGGTCTACCATACGAGCGATACCTACGTCCTCGGCGCCGCGCTTGCGGCCTGGTGGCGAAAGGAGCACGGGCCCGGGTCGGATTTCTTTCGGGAACTCCTGCTCGATCCGGTCTACCGGCGGCTGGGACTCAGCCCGGAGATCGCGACGACCCGACGGACGCTCGACGAAGCCGAGCAGCCGTTCACGGGCTGGGGGCTGGTGCTGCGCCGCGACGACCTGGTGAAGCTCGGCGGCTTCCTCGCGCTCGGCGAGGGGCGGCTCGGCAAGGACGTGCTGCTGGACCCGGCCATGGTGCGCGCGGCGCTGCAGCGGGACGCCGGCGACGCCGGGTTTCCGGCGCGGGACGGAAACTTCCGCTACAACAACGGCGTGTATGCATGGAACATCGCGGCTTACCTCGGCTGCCCGAAGCCGGTGTGGATTCCCTTCATGTCCGGGTACGGCGGCATCGTGGTCGCCATGCTGCCGAACGGGATCGTGTACTACTACGTGAGCGACGGCGGCGTGTTCCGCTGGGCGCGCGCGGCGGCCGAGACCGCCCGGCTCGCGCCGCTTTGCCATGAGTGAGGCTGGCACGGCGCCGGCGCCGGCGGGCGCCCGGCGCTTTCCGACGGCGCCTCCGGATGGCCTGCTCGCGGCGGTGCTGCTCGCCTTTCTCGCGACCGCCGGCTTCTTCTACGTCAACATCATGGCCGCGCTGGTGGCCGGCCTGGTCGACGGTCTCGGCTTCAGCGAGAGCGACGCGGGCCGCGTCGGATCGCTCAACATCTACGGCGCGGCCCTCGGCGCGCTGGTCGCGATCGCGATCGTCGGCCGCGTGCGCTGGCGCGTGTTCGCGGTCTGCGCGCTCGTCGCGCTGATGACGATCGACGCGCTGTCGATCCTCCTCACGACGCCGACCGCGCTGATGGCCATGCGTTTCCTGCACGGTTCGGTGGGCGGCATGCTGGTCGGCGTTTCATTCGCGGTATTCGCGCGCACGCGCACGCCCGACCGCGTCTTCGGCATGCTGCTCGTCATCCAGTACGGGCTCGGCGGTCTCGGCATCATGCTGCTGCCGCGGCTCGTTCCCCTTTACGGCCCGGGCGTGCTGTTCGGCGCGCTGATCGCATTCAGTTTCGTCACGCTGCTGATGTTGCCCTTCCTCGACCGTTATCCGAAGGGGCGCATCGAGCGTCCGGCCGCCCGCGGCGGCGTCCGCTGGGGGCTGCTGGCCGCCACCGTCGCTTCGGTGTTCCTGTTCCAGGCCGGCAACATGGCGCTCGCCGTGTACATGATTCCGCTCGGCCGCCATTTCGGGCTCGACACGGCGTACGCGAGCACCACGCTGGGGCTTGCGACCTGGGTCGGCATCGCCGGCTGTGCGCTGGTCGTCGTCTTCGGCACGCGCTTCGGCCGCGCCTGGCCGCTCGCGATCGGCGCGATCCTCACGGTCGCCGGCTGCTTCGCCTTTCACTGGAGCGGGTCGCAGGCGGTGTACCTGCTCGCGAACTGCCTGACCGCCGTGACCTGGTCTTTCGTGATTTCCTACCTGCTCGGCCTGTGCGCGGAGTTCGACCAGACCGGGCGCACCGCGGCGCTCGGCGGACTCCTGTCGAAGCTCGGGCTTGCAACGGGCCCGTTCCTGGCGGCCTGGCTGCTGGAGGTCTCCGACTATGCGCGGCTCATCGACGTGTCGGTCGTCGCGATCGCATTGTCGGTGCCGATCATGCTCGTGCCGGCCCGCGCCCTCGACCGGAAATGAAGGGGACGCACCCCTTCATATTCGTGAAGGGGTGCGTCCCTTTCGGTGGCCTGGCTAGAATCCGTAGACCAGGTTCGCCGTGAAGACCTGGTCGGTCTCCTCCGTGCCGGGCAGCACGTCCGTATTGTGGCGCACCGCGTAGTCGAGTCCGAGCGCGAAAGCCTCGTTGATCTTGACCTCGACACCGAGCTGGTTCTGCAGGAAGGTGTTGGTCGAGCCGCTCTCCACGAGGAAGCGGTCGTAGACGAGTGTCGTGCCGGTGAGCTTGTGCTCGAAGTTGATCGCCCCGCGGGCGATCACGTCCTCATCCGTCTCGCCGGTGATGCGAAGCTCCGTGCGCCGCACGCCGAGACCGATCTGGCCTTCGAGCTGCGTCGCATCAGTCGCGATGAAGCGGTAGCCGTAGCCGCCCGCGGCCGTCGCCTGGTAAGAGTAATCGGTGAACCGATCGTCCTCGTAGCGCAGCGTGCCGAAGAGATAGTTCCGGTCGGTGAGCCTGTAGTTGGTCTCGCCGCGCAGCTCCCATCGGTCGGCGGAGGTGACGTCGTTGTTGACGGTGTGCAGCAGCGAGGCGCCGGCCTTGTGGGTCCAGCGTCCGAGTTCGTCGGCGACATCGATGTTCGCGTTGACCGTCTCAGTGTCGGTGTTGCCGCGCGCAAGCACGCCGCCGAAGGTCCCCTTGCCGGACCAGTCGGCGGCGGCGACGCCCGAGACCAGCCCACCGACCAGTAGTCCCGCCAGTATCGTCAGGGCCCGCATGACGGATTCCCGAAATGAAAAAGGGCGCGTAGTCTAATCCGCGAGCGCGATTTCCACACGCTTGTTGCGCTTGCCCTCGTTGCGGATGCGCAGCACGCGGATTCCGCCGATCTCGGCGATGTTGGCGACGTGGGTCCCGCCGCAGGGCTGCAGATCGATGTCCGGAATCTTCAGCAGCCGGATGCGGCCGGCGCCGCGGGGCGGCTGCACGCTCATCGTCTTGACGAGCTCAGGCCGCGCGTCGAGCTCCTCGTCCGTGATCCAGATGGATTCCGTCGCGACGCCGCGCGCGATGAGCTCGTTCGTTTCGCGGGCGATCCTGTCAGCGTCGAGCAGCGTCATGTCGATGTCGAAGTCGAGCCGCGCCTTGTCCGGCGCGATGTTGCCGCCGGTGACGGGCGCGATGACGACGCAGGACATCACGTGCAGCGCGGTGTGCAGGCGCATGAACGCATAGCGCCGGTCCCAGTCGATCTCGAGCGAGACCGTTTCGCCGATCTCCGGAAGCGGCGCACCGGCAGCCAGCCGGTGCGCGACCTCGCCCGGAGACCCGCCTTTGCGCGTGTCCAGGACCGCGATGCGCTCGCCGTCGTCGCGGACGAGAAAACCCGCGTCTCCCGGTTGGCCGCCGCCCAGCGGGTAGAAAATCGTCCGGTCGAGCGCGACCTGGCCGTCATCGACCGCAATCACACGCGCCGTCGCGGTCCTGAGGTACGCATCGTCCCGGAACAGCAGCTCGGTCGGCATGGACGGATTATGCCTCTCCGAAAAGCGGACGCTCCAACGAAAGGGCAACGAAGGGGACGCACCCCTTCGTGAATATGAAGGGGCGCGTCCCCTTTGAGAGTCAGGGATCGGGAACGAAGGCCTGGGGGAAGGGCTGCGGTAGCCGCCGTGCGTAGCGGTCATCCGGGTTCGGGATTACGCCGCGGGCGACCAGGTTGCGATACGAGTCGTAATAGATGCGGATGATTTCATCCGGCTGATCGCTCGCGCGCTCGAACCGGGTATAGACCGCGCCGGAATCCAGCCGCTGGCCGTGCCCGGTGCCGAGACGGGAATCGTCACGGGCGTACCCGGAGTCGGCGTTCGCGGATTTCCGCGCCGGCGCGGGCTCGTCGGCGGGGCTCGCAACCGACTCGCTCGCCCGGGGCTCAGGGTCTACGTGCGTTTCCCGGAAGAGCGCCAGCCCGATGACTCCGACGTTGTCGGGCCGGCCGGTGCGCGCAGCATAGGAGTCGGGCAGGGCCGTGAAGTAAAACGCGGCGACCTCGGCGAGGCTCTTGCGCCAGCCCTCGATCTCGACCCGGCTGCCCGGGTCGAGCACGTAACCGCCCTGGTCGGGCGAAGCCGTGTGACCGGTGATGACATTGACGCCATCCACGGAGGTGACCGCGAGCACCCGTTCCCGGCCGCGATTGCGAACGCGGATTTCATACTCGTGACCGGGTTCGCCGGCGACGTGGCGTGCGCCGTCGTGCCAGTAGAACGGCAGCAAACATCCGGCCGTGCGGTCGTAGATTTCCACGTGGACAGCCGGGCCCGCGAAGGCCACGAGGGGCCAGGCGAGTGCCAGGGCGGTCATGGCGCGCAGTCCATTGAGGTTCATGGTCGGGCTCCTGAAGGGGGGTCCTGTGTATCCAACGCCGGCTGGCGCCGGGACGGGTTTGTATATACAATTCGTCTTGCGTATCGGTCCTGAGGTGAGGCGAAGGAGCCGGCCATGAAAAACGGATTTTTCTCGCGTTTTGCGCGGCCGGGTCAGGCCGAGCACCTGGCTCCCGGGGTCGTGCCCCGGGCCGAGGCCGCGGCGGCGGCGGCCGCCGAGGTCGCCCACGCGGTCCGCGGGATGGCCCGCCATGCGCACCGGAAATCGGCGATTTCGCTGCGGGTGGACCCGGAGGTGCTGGACTGGTTCAAGGCCCAGGGACCGGGCTACCAGACGCGGATGAATGCCGTCCTTCGAGCCTACAAGGACGCCTCGACCTGAGCCGCCGCGGCCGGCCAGATGCCGCTTTCATCGCGACAGGGAGCGGAACCTGTGTCGATGGCTGCCGACAACCACTTGCGCTGAAATCGGATCGGTATACCTATCGGATATCGCACGTAAACTGGCACCGGCCCGGGGTCAGGATCGACCGGGCTCGCCGGGTTGACGGGTCAGGCTCGGCGGCTGGCTTGCAATCGTCGAGTCAAGCCCGCGTCAGGTCACCTGCAGCGCCTGAAAGGGCCGCCATCACGACGACTGTCCCGCGGTCCTTACGACGGCCTTGAGCGGGCCTGATCCAGGCGACCGGCCTGGGCCGCAAGCCCCGTGGGCAATCCACTGCGCGGCCAAGCTTTCCAGGGCCGAGCCGCGTCCCGGTGTATATACAGGGCGACTGTCAGACATCGATGGGCCGGCCATGCGGCCGGACGTTGGCTGTATATACGACTAGATGGCCTCCAGGCCGGTCGACGCTAATAGGGCCGGCCGTCCTTGTGGGAGTAACGGCCCGGCGCGGCCGGGGCATTCCAGGCGAGATCGACGTCCGGGTAGTGGGCGACATCCGACGCATCCCGATTGCTGAATTCGAGATACACCGCCGGACCCGGACCCCGATTGAGCAGCTGGTGACCGTTCTCATGGCCCGCCGGAAAGCCGGCGCACTGGCCCGCCTCGAGCCGGGTCTCGCCCGCGTCCGTCACCATCACCAGCGCGCCCTCGAGCACGTAAATGAACTCATCCTCCCGCGTGTGCCAGTGCCGCATCGAGGAGGCGGCGCCCGGCGCGAGCGTCGTCAGGTTGATCCCGATCCGGGTCAGTCCCGCCGCATCGCCCAGTGCGCGTTTTTCACGCGGCAGGACCCGCGAACGAAACGGCTCCGGGTAACCGGAGCCGCTGTTGGCCGGGAGTTCCGGCGGCTTGATCGGCGTCGCAGGGTCTTTCATCGGCCTGGCAGGATCACGCGCGGCAATCCGGCCGCGGTCACCTGTTTATCCAGCAGGGCAAGATCGCCGGCCTGCAAGGTCGCCAATTCCGCTTCGCGCCGGCCGAGCTCGGCGGCGAGCGCCGCGTAGCGTTCGCGCAAGCCCTGTGCCGGCGGGTAGTCCGACGCGTCGTTCGAGTCGTACAGGAACGAGAGTTGGGAATACAGCTTGGCCCCGCCTTCGCGGCCGGCCAGCACGTCGTAACTCACCTCTGTCTTCGCGCTGTGCAACTCGCCTTCGATCGCATCGCAGGCCGAGAGCACGCGTCCTGCGGTCGCGCGCAAATCGGCGAGGGCGGGATCGTCGCCGAGCCGGCCGTTCAGGTCGCCGACCTGTGTCCGGATGGCCGCGATTTCGGCGACGTCGGCGACGATGCGGTTGAAAGCGCCGATCAACGCCTCCGAAAAATCGACGTTCTGCCTGATCTCCGCGGGCGTCACGGGTGCGCGCGGATCCGGGCGGATCACGACCGTGGCCTGGACGTCCGGGCCCGCGCCGCTCAGGGTCAGCGTGTAGCGCCCCGGGGGCGCGAGCGGACCGGTCTCGGGGCTGCTGCTCTCGGTCTTGGCGGGCAGGCGATTCGAGCCTTCCATGCGCAGGTCCCAGGTCGCGCGATTGAAACCGGCGTCGGTCGTCAGATCGGGCTCCGGCTCATCCGACGGCTCGTCGGGATCGTCCTTCGGGTATTTCGCGGGCTTGGCCACACTGCTGAGCGTCCGGACCAGCCGGCCGGATTCATCCGTGATGCGAAGCTCGAGCGTGCCCTTGGGTTCCCCGGCGACCCAGTAGCTGATCAGCGCCCCGTACGGCGGGTTCTCGATCTTGCCCGGCGCCGGGTAGTCCCAGCGGTGGTCCGACCGGAAACGGTAGCCGTCCTCGACCGAGAGGATCGCGGTCGCCGTCGGCTTCGTCTTCTGGGCGCGAAGCGCCGCCACGTCCTCCAGCGCCCAGAGACTGCGCCCGCGCGTCGCCACGACCAGGTCGCCATGCTTGACCTCGAGGTCCGTGACGGTGACCGCCGGCAGGTTCAGCCGCAATGCGTGCCAGACGTGGCCCGCGTCGCTCGAGAACCAGATGCCGCGATCGGTGCCCAGGTAGAGATAGTCCGGATCGGCGGGATCCTCGCGGACCACCCACAACGGCAGGTCGTTCGGCAGGCCATCGACCAGCGCCTGCCAGCTCTTTCCGTAGTCGCGGGTGCGATACAGGTAGGGCCGGAAATCGTCGAGCCGATAGCGGTGCGCCACGACGTAAGCGGTTCCCGCGTCCTGGCGCGAGGGCTCGATGGACTCGATCGTCGTGTCCGCCGGCAATCCACGCGGCGTGACGTCGCTCCAGGTCGCGCCGTCATCGCGGGTCAGGTGCACCAGGCCGTCGTCGCTGCCGACCCAGATCTGGCCCGCCGCGGCATAGGCCTCGGCGATCGAAAAGAGGGTGCCGTAGGTTTCGACGCCCGTCAGGTCGCCGGTGATCGGCCCACCGGTCCACTGCTGCTTGCTGCGATCGTTGCGCGTCAGGTCGCCGCTGATCGGCTCCCAGCTCGCGCCGCGGTCCCGCGTGCGGAACAGGACGTTGGCGCCGTGGTAGACGACCATCGGATCGTGCGGGGAGGTCGCGATCGGCGCGGTCCACTGGAAACGGTAGCCCAGCTTTGCGGCCGGTATCCCCGACGAGGATTCCGGGTCGGCCGAGATGAAACGGGTCTGGCCGGTGCCCTCGCGGTAATAGGTGATGATCCCCGAGTATTCGCCCGCGAAAATACCGCCTTCCTGGCTGCGGTCGTAGACGAAGTCGCCGGCTTCGCCGCCGCCCGCGACCAGCCAGTCGGCGAGCGCGTTAGCCTCGCCTTTGTCCCCGGCGCCCATCCGGATTCCGCCCAGCGAGCGGGACGGTCCGGTAGCCGTGCCCCAGTCCTGGATGGTCCCGCCGACGTGGTAGGGCACGCGATCGTCCACATCGATGTTGTAGAACTGGGAAAGCGGCAGCGGCGCGTCGAACCAGCGCTGGCCGCCGTCGAACGAGATGTCGATGCCGCCGTCGTTGCCGTCGATGATCCGTTGCGGCTGTGCGGGATCGATCCAGATGTCGTGGTGATCGCCATGGTGCGGACCCTTGACGATGGATACCGTCTTGCCGCCGTCGATCGACCGGAGCAGGGGCACCTGCGGGAACCAGATCGTGTCGGCGTCGGCCGGGTCGACGGTCAGGGTCGTGTAGTACCAATGGCGCTGGCGCAGGGCGCGATGAGAATTGATGCGCTCCCATTTCTCGCCGCCATCATCCGAGCGGAAAAGGCCCCCTTCCTCGGCTTCGATCAGGGCATACACCCGGCTGGAGTCGCTGGGGGCGACCGCCACGCCGATCTTGCCCCAGGTCCCTTCCGGCAGTCCGTTCTCGGTCAGCTGCGTCCAGGTGTCGCCCCCGTCGGCCGAGCGCCACAGCCCGCTGCCGGGACCTCCGCTGGTCATGCTCCAGGGCGTGCGGCGCATCTGCCAGAGCCCGGCGAACAGGATGTTCGCATTGTGAGGATCGAACACGACATCCGAGGCGCCGGTGTCCGCATTCCTGAAAAGCACGCGCTGCCAGCTCTTGCCGCCATCCATCGTGCGGTAGACGCCGCGTGTTTCGGATGGGCCGAATGGCGAGCCGAGCACCGCGGCGAACGCGATGTCGGGATTCGTCGGGTGCACGATCATCTGGCCGATCTGGCCGCGTCCCGTCCAGACCTGCTGCCAGGTCGCCCCGGCGTCGACCGACTTCCAGATGCCGAGGCCGATCGCGACATTGCCGCGCGTGTTCGCCTCGCCCCCGCCCACGTAGATCACATTGGGATCCGATGGGGCGAGAGCGAACGAGCCGATCGACTGCGTCGCCTCCTCGTCGAACAGGGGCTCCCACTCGCGCCCGCCATCGGTGGATTTCCACAGCCCGCCCTGCGCGGCACTCGCATAGAAGGTGAGCGGATCGCCGGGTACGCCGGCCACGGCGGTGATGCGCCCGCCGACGGCCGGGCCGATCAGGCGGTACTCGAGCGCGCCGAATTTCTTGTCTTTCTTCTTGTCCTTGGCGACGGCCTGCGTGTCCGTCTGGATCGTGCCGAGTTCCTTGTCCTGCTTTTCGCCGATGTCGGCGGCGCGGGCCTGCAACGGGATCGCGCCGAAGACCAGGCAGGTCAGGGCCGCAATTCCCGCAATTCTCCTGGGCATGAGGGCGACTCCGGTGCTGTCGTTCTGGGGGAAGTCACTTTAGACTAATATGCGATGCTTTAAAGCATCCCGATGAAACAGGGTCGGGAACTGGCGAGCGAGGTGCCGAACCGCATGATCAGTCATCGCGGGCCACTCGGAAAGAGGGTGGCCATCGCGCGCGACGCGCGCGCCTTTCCGCGCATGAAGGCCAAGACCGTGCCGCGCGCCGGCTGGGTGCGCGAGATCCGCATGGCGCTCGGCCTGTCGCAGGCGCAGCTCGCGGCCCGCGCGGGCGTGTCGCGCGCGACCGTGCAGCAGATGGAGCGCGCCGAGGCACGCCGTCGCATCACCCTGGGGAGCCTCGATCGCCTGGCTCATGCGATGGGCTGCCAGGTGGCGCTCGTGATCGTGCCGAGGGACGGGAGCCTCGAGGACATCCGGCGGCGGCAGGCGATCGCGCGCGCCGAGGCGCTGCTCGCGGAGAAGACGCGGTCGAACAAGAGGCCGCCGCGGCCGAAGGACCTCGAACGGCGCAAGGATCACCTGGTGGCAAAGCTGCTGCGCGGCAGCCGCCGCAAGCTCTGGCGGGGGACTTAGCTCAGGCGAAAAAAAACGGCGGCCGGGGAAACCCGGCCGCCGTGTTCCGACATCCTGTCGATCTTAGGACGAGGGCGACTGCGAGGGCTGCGCGATCTGTGAGATCGCTTCCTTCAGCTTGGCCGCACCTTCCGCGGTCTTGCCTTCCGAGCAGAGCTTCTCGCCTTCATCGCGGGCCGCCTTGGCCTGGCTCAGCTGCTCAGCTGACGCAGAAGCGGCAGCCTGGTCGTACTGCGACTGCAGCGACGCGCAGTCTGCAGTTGCCTGGGTCGAATCCTGCGCGAAAGCCGCAGGGCCGATGGCGAGCGCAGCGCTCGCGATCACAACGTGACGAATTTTCATTGCTCAAATCTCCTTCACACTTTGGCCGAACTCGGCAGGTGAATGAGACACCATTCGGCGGCGGATTAACCGATGGCGCCGTCTGTTTTAAGCGACAGAATTTCGCGCTTGTTGAGTCCCAATTCCTCCGACAACACCGCGGCCGTATGCTCGCCGAGAAGCGGAGGCGGCGTCGAGTAATCGAGCGTATTTCTCGAGAAAAGCACGGGATTTCTCACCAGCGGCAACTTGCCGCCGAGTGCGTGCGGCAGGTTGAAACGCAGCTTGCGGTGCCGGACCTGGGGTTCTTCGAAGACCTGGGCGATGTCGTTGATGGGCCCGCAGGGCACCCCTGAGCGTGTCAGCGTTTTCAACCAAGTCTTCGTAGTCTTCTGCTTACAGAGTCCGTCGATGATCTTGACCAGCGCCTGGCGGTTCTCGACGCGGGCGGCGTTCTTCCGAAAGCGCCGGTCGGTCGCGAGCTTCGGCATGCCCGCCGCCGCGCAGAAGGTCGCGAACTGCCGGTCGTTGCCGACCGCGAGCATGAGCCAGCCGTCGCTTGTCGCGAACGCCTGGTAGGGAACGATGTTCGGGTGTGCCGTGCCGCGCCGGGAGGGCGGCCGGCCGGTGACCAGGAAGTTGAGCGCCTGGTTGGCGAGCGCCGCCACCTGGGAATCGAGCAGCGCGAGGTCGATGTATTCGCCGCGCCCCGACTGTTCCCGCTCGTGCAGGGCCGCGGTGATGGCGAGGGCCGCATACATCCCGCTGATCAGGTCCGACACGGCAACGCCGACCTTCACCGGCCCGGCGCCGGGTTCCCCATCCGGCACGCCGGTGATGCTCATGAGACCCGAGATGGCCTGGATCATCGCGTCATAGCCCGGCTCGTCGGCCGCCGGGCCGTCCTGGCCGTAGGCCGATATCGAGCAGTAGATCAGCCTCGGATTGAGCTTGCGCACGGACTCGTAGCCGAGCCGGTACTTCGCGAGCGTCCCCACCCTGAAATTCTCGATCAGCACATCGGCGCGCAGCGCCAGCGACCGGATCAGCTGCTGGCCGGCGGGCTTCGTGAAGTCGATCGCCAGCGAGTGCTTGCCGCGATTCGCACTCGCGAAGTACGCCGCCTCGGCCGTGTCCCTGCCCTTGCGGTCGCGAATCCACGGCGGTCCCCAGTGGCGCGTGTCGTCACCGCCGCCCGGCTTTTCGATCTTCCAGACGGTTGCGCCGAAGTCGGCGAGGCACTGCGTGGCCCAGGGCCCTGCGAGGATGCGGCTGAGATCGAGCACCTTGATGCCGGCAAGCGGGCCCATGCCACCGCATTATGGACTGGCCGGGCGCAATCGCCTCCAAAGACGAAACTCCGGGCCGGCTTCCCTTGTCCCACACGGGCCGGGACTCTTGGTTTGGGATGGACACGGGCTACACTGGGAGGACTGATGAACAAGCCAGCCGTTCTGCTTGCCGTCGTGGCGGCACCCTTCCTGCTTGCGGCGACAACCGCCGAGGGCAATCTCTACGGCCGGTTCAGCAACGGCGTCTACCTGGCGCCCGGCAAGCTCTTCAAAATGAGCTCGCCGTTTCCGGACCAGCCCATCGTTTCCGACGGCCGCCAGCCGGACAACAACCATGCTGGCGCGGTGTCCTTCATTGACGATGCCGGGCGCCTGCTCGGCGTGCTCTACATGGAGAACAAGGACGGCCCGGGGGATGCCAGCGGAGACGCCACGCGCCAGCTGGCCGACTGGTTCCGCGACACGGGATTCCCGCGATTCTTCCAGGTGAGCGTCCCGGACGCGAAGGTGCTGCGCGACGAGGCCGGCACCATCGACGGCCAGCCGGCATGGATCGCCGTCGCCCACGTGCCGAACGGCTCGCCGCTCGGGCTCTCGACCAAGAACAGCTACGAAGTCAGGCGCAACGACTCCTGGCGCGGAATGGCTGTCGTCGCGCACGGCAAGCATTATTATCTGCTGCAGACGGAACTGCGGGTCGAGAAGCTCGCGAGTCCGGACTGGAGCTACGACGCCGACGCTACGGACTGGAATGGGTTCGTGCCGGAGCTCGAGGCGCTCTACAATCGCATCGAGTTCCTCAAGCCGTAATCAGGGACTGAACACGGAGAAACCGATAATGCCCTTCAAGAAGCCCCACGTATTGATCCCGATCGCGCTCGCTGCGCTTTCACTCGCCGCCTGCGGCAAGAAGCCCGCGGAAGAGCCGGCCGCGGAGACCGATGCCGCCGCACAGCCCGAAGCCGACCAGGCCACGGATCTGCAGGCGCGCGAAGAAGAGCTGAAACGCCGCGAGGCGGAACTGGCGCTGAAGGAGAAGGAAAAGGAGCTCGCTGACCGCGAGGCCGCGCTCGCGAAACCGAGTGCGCCCAAGCCGTCATCGAAATCGTCCGGCTCCTCGTCGCCGACGCCGAGGCCCAAGCCCGCGCCCGCGCCGGTGCCGGTCGCGGCCGGACCCAGGAACTACACGGTTCCCGCGGGCACGTCGCTTTCGGTGCAACTGCCGGCCCAGATCTCGACCAAGAACGCAAAGGTCGGCCAGCGGGTCTCGGGTAACCTGACGAACGACATCGTCGTGGATGGCAAGGTGGTCGCGAAGGCGGGAGCCCTGGTCCAGGGTTCCGTCACCGAGGTCATTTCGGGCAGCAAGACCATTGGCGGCACGCCGACGCTCGGACTGTCCTTCGACAACCTGACATTCGCCGATGGCGGCGACCGGCCGGTTGCCGCGCACATCACGCAGGTCTCGGAGAAGAGCGACAAGGCGGCCGACACCGCGAAGATCGCGGGCGGCGCCGTGGCGGGCGCCGTGATCGGCCACCAGATCAACAGCAAGAACGGCAATATCATCGGCGGGCTCCTCGGCGCCGCGGCCGGCACCGCGGCGGCGAAGAAGACGGGCAAGGAACTCGTGCTTCCTGCCGGCACCGTCGTCGGCCTGACGCTCGACCGCCCGGTCACCGTCGAGATGTAAGTCGTAGGCGGTGCGTCCCCTCGAAGGGGACGCACCCCTTCATATGCGTGAAGGGGACGCGCCCCTTCACATGAGTCGTGGTTGCTCTTTCGGCTGGCCGCCCCGCGTCCGGTAACGCAGTTCACGCCCTGCGACATGCCCGAGCCGGGCGATGAAAGCGGGCGACCCACATGGTAGGTTTCTGCTTCCGTGCTGGCGCAGCATTTCCACAGCCTCGTCAGCGACCCCTGCGGAGAGCCAACGCGACCAGTTCGAGATTCCCGCCAGTAGATGCGAGTGGGCATGCAAATCGAGCAGGGGGTCGAATCTGAGACCGCAATGCGCTGCCGCGCTTGACCAGGCATAAGCTTCCGCCTTTTGCACGATTCCTGCGCGAACGGGATTGAGCTCGACGTAGCGAATCGCGTTCATGAAATAATCTGCGTCGAGTGGAGACGAGAAATACCGTCCCTGCCAGAGATGGCCCTTCAGCTTTTTCATCCGGTTTATGCGTTGCGCGTACTGGCTGTGCACGGCGCGCAGGGCACGATGCAGCCCGTCCGGGCTCGAAGGCACGACAATCAGATGCACGTGATTCGGCATCAGGCAATACGCGGAGATCTTGAGTTCCTGCTGCCTTGAATAGGCGTGCAACAGACACAGATAGGCCTCCGGATCGCCGTTGTCTAAAAACACGCGCGCTCGATGATTGCCTCGCTGGGTGACGTGATGAGGCACACCCGGAAACACGACTCGAGTTTGTCGCGGCATACACGAACGGTAGCCGTATTCCGGCGCACCCCGTGCGCGAAGCGGACATGCAAATGTCGAATAATTGATGAAGGGGTGCGTCCCCTTCGCGAATATGAAGGGGTGCGTCCCCTTCGGGGTCCCCTTCAGAGAGCCTTTCAGAGGCCGCGGAGCAGCCAGCAAAAGTCGGCGGCCTCGATGGCGGCGAGCAGCGCATCGCGGCGTGCCGCGAGGTCCTCGCGTCCGGGGCTTTCCGCGCGGTCGGCCAGCCATTCCGCGCGGCCCGCGACCAGGTCGCTCCAGGCGAGCGGCTCTTCCTTCGTATAGTCGCGCAGGGCCGCCGCGTGACGGCGGGCCTCGCGATAATCGGTTTGCCGCAGGTTGAACTCGATCGCGAGATGCCGGAATTCCAGGTGATTGTGGCTCACGCAGCCGCCGGCCAGCAGCGCCTCCCCCTGCGCAAGCAGCTCGCGCGCCCGTTCGGCATTCGTCGTGTGCAGCGCCAGGATGCCGAGGCAGCTCGGCCCGCAATAGGTGCGCGCCACCTCGAGTGCGAGCGTGCTCGCCTGGCGGAGCAGGGCCTGCGCATCGGCACCGCCGCCGAGCTCGACGAGCGCGTGTCCCATCAATGACATGAGCTCCGCCTCGAAACGCCGGGTGCCGAGCTGGCGCGCGAGCGCGAGACCGCGGTCGCAGGCGAGCCGCATGCGGTCATGGTCGCCGCGGAACATCGAGATCACCGACTCGACGTCGCGCGCGAGCAGTTCCGAGCGCGGATCGCCGAAGCGCGCGGCCTCGGCCGCGATCTCCGTGCAGTCCGCGAGCGCCTGGCGCACCTCGCCGCAGAACGCACGCGTGAGCGCGTGCATCGGCGCGTTCGAGAGTGCAAGACCGATCGCCCCGTGCTCGCGTGCCTCGGCGACGCATCTTGCGAAATGGTCCCGGGCGCTGCGCATCCGGCCGCGCTGGTAGAGCGCGTCGCCCACGCCGCCGAAAGCGCGCGCCTCGTCCACGGGCGAGCCGGCCTTGCGGGCCCAGGCCAGTGCGTGTTCGTGCGCCGCCAGGCAGTCTTCGAGCTCGCCGCGCGGGAAATGAATATTCCCCCGCAGCGACCAGATACGCGCGAGCAGCTCCGGCCGCTCCAGGCCCCCGAGCAAAGTTTCCGCGCGTTCGAGCGCCGCGAGCGCCTCGTCGTAGCGGTCGAGAATCCTGAGCGCATTGGCGAGGGAGAGGCGCGCGCTCACCTCGACGAGCGCATCCGGCCGCAGGTCGAGCACTTCGCGCAATGTCGCGATCGCGTCATGGGTGTGGCCCATCCGCGTCTGCAGTTCGCCGCGCAGGCAATGCGCGATGCACAGGTCGGCCGGGTCCCGGGCGAGCCGGCAGGCGCGTTCCGCGAACTCGAGCGCGCGATCGAGCCGCAGCGATTCGGCCTCGGCTGCCGCGGCCTCGATGCAGGCGCGGGCGGCGCCCGGATCACCCGCCTCGGCGAGATGACCCGCGCGCAGGCCGGCGTCGCGGCCGGCATACCAGTCGGCAGCGCGGGCATGAAGCTCGCGCCGCCGCGATTTGAGGAGCGAGCCGTAGACGGCCTCCCGCATCAGGGCGTGCACGAACGCGATTTCGGCGCCCTCGGGCTTCAGCAATCCGGCGTCGACGAGGCGTTCCGTCGCGGCGTCCGCGGCATCGTTCATCGAGGCCAGCGCCTCGCGCGGAAAGCGCAGTCCGAGGACGGAAGCCGCGAGCAGCGTTTGGCGGACCTCGCGTTCGAGTTTCCCGACGCGCGCCAGCACCAGGGCCTGGACCGAGGCCGGCATCGCGGTTTCGCCGGCCTCGGCCGCACGCAGCAGCTGTTCCAGGAAAAGCGGGTGCCCCTGCGCGCGACGGATGCAGCCCTCGGTCATGGCGTCCGGCAATTCCGGATAGCCGGCGGCGAGCTCGCGCGATTCCTCGTCGGTGAGCGGCGCGAGGTCGAGCGTCGTGAGCGGACAGCCGCGTGCCCGCGCACGCCAGGCGGCGTCGATCGGATCCTCGTCGGGGCGTGTCGACAGCACGAGGAGCGCCGGCTGCGTGGCAACGGCCGCGGCCAGTTCGCCGAGCCGTGCCGCTTCCTCTCCGCCTGCATAGTGCAGGTCCTCGATCACGAGCAGCAGCGGGGAGCGCGCGCAGGCCGACTCGATCAGCCGCCGCACGACGTCCATGCGCCCGAGCTCGAGTGCCTGCGCGTCGAGGTTGCGCTCGATCGAGGCCTGGTCCGCCGCCAGCGGGGCACCGATCAGGCCGCTCGCGTGCAGGACGCTGGTCCCGGGCAGAAGGCCGGTTTCGATGGCCTGGGCAATGGCCTGGCTGCGCTCGGCCGGGCCCGCATCGGCCGCGACGCCGAGCAGGCTCGTGAACAACGCCGAGAGCGGGCGCCGCGCCTTGACCTGCCCGAAGTCGAGCACCTGGACACGGTGGCAGCCGGTGCCTTTCGCCCGTGCGGTCTCGGCGAGCTCTTCGAGCAGGCGCGATTTGCCGATGCCCGCCTCACCGCGGATCAGCAGCGTGCGGCCGCGGCGGCTCGCGACGGTCCGCTCGAGGAGCGAGGACATGAGCGACAGCTCGGCGTGCCGGCCGGCGAGCGGAACCTGCCGCACGCCGAGCGCGCGCCGCAGGCCGTCGGAGAGCAGCGTCTCGCCCGGTCTTGCCTGGCCGGCCAGGGCGTCGGCATCGCTCGCCGGCGCGCCGGTCAGCGGGAAAGGCCCATGAATGCGCGTCGGAAGGAGCGCGCCGTGGGCCATGCCGACGGCGGGCGCGCCGGGGGTGAGATCGCTCGCGCCAAAGGACTGCTGCAGCGCCTGCGCTGCGCGCAATGCCCGTTGCGGCTCATTGCCGCTCAGGTTTTCGAGGCCGAATACGGCATGCAGCGTTTCACCCGACAGGCGGTCGGCCACGCCGCCGTGGAGCGTCACCGTTTCTCCGAACAGGTGCTGGATGCGCTGGATGAAATCGCGCGTCTCCTCCGGGTCGAGCGCGCGCTGCCGATCGGCAAGCCCGGGCAGCCTGAGTGCGAGCACGACCCCCGTCCGCAAGATGCGATCGTCCGCGGGCGAGGGCGCATCCTGCGAGCGCGTTTCGGTGACCTCGTGCGCCGGCTCGGCGCCCGGCAGGGCATCGAGCGGCCCGCTCGCGCCGGACCGCCGCTTTTTCATCAATTCACGGTAGAGCGCCTCGGTCGCCGGTTCCGGCGCGAGGTCGAGCTCGCGCCGCAGCATGGTCCGGCAGAGCTGGTACTGGCGCAGCGCCTCCGTATAGTGCCCGGCGCGCGCGAAGCAGGCCATCAATTCACGGTGCGCGGCCTCGTGCAGCGGCTCGAGGGCGAGGAGCCAGGTGAACGCGTCGATCTCGCCGTCGGCATCGCCCGATTCGCGGCAGAGCGCGGCGAGCCGGCCGGCCGCGGCCGAAAGCTCGCGCCGCAGGCTCCGGCGCTCCCCGGCGACCCATTCCTCGAAGGCCGCAGAGCGGGCGTCGAAGCCCTCGAGCAGCGTTTCACCGTTCATGGCGCGAGCGGCCTGGAGCGACGTCGCAGTGGCCTCCGCCAGCAGGGTCCGCAGGCGGTGCACGTCGACCTGCAGTTTCGACAGGTCGAGCGCGACCTGCTGGGCATCGGCTTCGAGCACGGCGTGGAATTTCGGGGGCAGCGCGCGGCGCAGCGCGGTCAGTGACTGGCGCAGGCTCGAGCGCGCGAGCTCCGCGTCGGCATCTTCCCAGAGCAGGGCCGCGAGGCGCTCGCGGCTCTGGCGCGTGCCGTTCTGAAGCGCAAGATAAGCGAGCAGGGCGCGGGTCTTGCGGGCCGTGATCTTGAGCGGCCTGTCACCCGGGCCCCGGAGTTCGAAACTTCCGAGTAGTCGCAGGCGCAGCATTGCCGAGGAGACTACCGCAGCGGGCGTCGATACGCTCAGACGCAAAAAAACGGGCGCCTGAGGCGCCCGGAGGGGGGATTAACGCCGGGCCGGGATTGGGTTGGGGTTCCCAGGCGGCGTTGCGGACATTCAGTCAAATAGCTCCGCGCGCGTGCCCACGACACCCGATTCGTCGATCAGTAAGGCCGCCCCTTTGCCGGAAGAGGGTTGGCCCGCCGCGGCACGCACACGCGGATTCATGAGCACTGGCTGCGCGACCGTGTCGGGTGTCACGACGAGACCCGCGATCGGCAGCGAGTGGAAAATTCTTGCCTGTACCTCGGGCGGGAGGGCGATTTCGATCGCATTCTCCGGCCCGCCGTAGCCCGGGCGTTCCCTGGATTCCCGGCTGATCGCGTGGGCGTACACGAACGGTATCGAGGCCGTAGCGACTGCGGCGGCGACGAGTCTTGCCGGAATCCTCACCTGATTCATTCTCGACATTCTTGTTTTTTCCTGCCGCAAGGCTCCCAGCGCGTGGCGGACCTGACTGCCAGCGAAATCCCGCGCCCGCGTGTCGGCACATTCCGACCCTGTCGAGGCGGCGCCATCGAAGGGGACGCACCCCTTCATATTCGTGAAGGGGCCGGACCCCTCCACGAATATGAAGGGGTGCGTCCCCTTCGAGAGCAGATATGCAGTTAAAACAGCGGGTTATGCGAAATCATGTTTTTCACGACACTTTTACGCCCCCGATCACGGGCGCCTCACGGCACCGGCCTATAAAGACGGCCGTGGGATGGACCCACGGAGGAGGTTTCGAGATGAAACGAACCGAGTCACGTGGCCTGCCCGTGTCTGACCGGGGCGTCGCCGCGCTCGGGCGCATCGGCGAGGGCGCCGCGTCGAAGCGATGAAAATCCTGCGGTCCAGTGTCAATTCAACACAGGAGATGACGATGCTCGCAAAGTTGCTGTATCGAGGCCTGCCGACGTCGCTGCTGTTCGCGCTGTCGGCCTTTGTCCAGTTCTACGCGATTCGTGCGTTCGTATGAATGGCGGCGCCGGGTCGCAGAATCATCGCTTTGTTCTCTATCGCGCGAACTGCGACCTGGCGCACGCTTCGATCATCGCGCCTGGCGAAAGCCGCACGCGGACACCGGCGTGCGGATAGAATGGTGCCGACGATGTGCACGCCCTGGCGTGTCTGCACATCCGTAAAAAACCTCGTCATTCATCACACGCGCGACGCGGGCTCGCCGCCGGCGTCGCGCGTTGTCGCAATCACAAAGGGACTGTCATGTTCGCCAAACGGATTTATCGGGGGCTGCCGACCATCGTGCTTTTCATCGTGGCCGCATTGGTCGAGTTTTTCGCCATTCATGCCTTCGCATGATTGCCGGCGCCCCGCGCCGGTATCAGGCGCTGCCGGCAGGACCGAGGGACTTCAACTCCGCCAGCGCTGATTCCAGCCGCCGACGTGCGGCCGGGACGAGCGGCCTCAGCGTGATGCCGTCTCCCTGAGCCGCCGCCTGCTCCATTGCAGCCGCCACCGCTTCGAGACGCGTCGCGCCCATGTTGGCGCTGGCGCCGGCGAGCGTGTGTGCGGCCCGCCGCGCAAGCGCGAAATCGCCGTGGCCGAGGCCGGATTCGATGTCGTTGCAGGCCTGCCCGGCGCTGTGTTCGAAGCTGTCGACCAGGCCGCGCGCGAGCAGCGCGTCGCCGGCCGTCACTTCGCGAAAGCGTGCAACCGAGATTTCGCCACCGCCGGGCGCCGCGCGCTCGGCCGGCGGGCGGATGACGTGACGCCCGGTGCGCGTGCCGATGGCCGGCGCGTAGCGTTCGAGCACCGCTTCGAGGCGCTCGTGTTCCAGCGGTTTCGAGATCACGTCGTCCATGCCGGCGACGCGGCAGAGCTCGACCTGCTCTTTCAGCGCGCTTGCCGTGAGCCCCACGATCGGGATGCGCGCGCCGCCCGAAATTTCCTGGCGAATGCGCTTGGTGGCCTCCAGCCCGTCCATGACGGGCATCTGCACGTCCATCAGGACCAGATCGACCTGCCGTTCCCGGAGCCGCGCAAGCGCTTCGCTGCCGTCCTCGGCGAGCACGACATCGCAGCCGGCGCGCTCGAGGAATAGCTCCGCGACGCGGCGGTTGGTCGGGTTGTCCTCGACCAGCAGGACCGTGCGCCCGCGGCGCTGGCGGTCCTCGACAATCACGTCGCGCGTGACAATCGCGCGCAGGCGTTGCGTGAATTCGAGCGCCGCGTGCGACAGCACGCGCTCCATCGTCGCGAGGATGTCCTTGCGGCGCATCGGCTTCGAAAGATGCCCCGCGAACCCGAGCTCCCGCAGTTCCTGCCGGTTCGAGCGGTCGTCGATCGAGCTGTAGAGCACGAGCCGCGTCTCGGCGATGGCCGCGGTCGCCCGAATGCGCCGGGCGAACCCGATGCCGTCAATGCCCGGCATTCGGTGATCGGTCAATACGGCCTGGAACGGCTGGCCGCTTGCGGCCGCGCGTTCGAGCAGCGTCAGCGCCTCGACGGCCGAGGCGGCCGTCTCGACCTCGTAATCCGCCCCGGCGAGCAGCTCGCCGATCACGCGGCGGTTGGTGTCGTTGTCGTCCACGACCAGCACGCGCCGGCCCTCCGTCGGCGAGGGCGGCGGCGCATCTTCCACGTACTCGCGCGCGCAGGCCGGCAGGCGCGCGGAAAACCAGAAGATGGAACCGGCGCCCGGCCGGCTCTGGACGCCGACTTCGCCGCTCATGAGTTCCGCCAGCCGCTTGACGATGGAGAGGCCAAGGCCGGTGCCGCCGTAGCGGCGCGCCGTCGAGGCGTCGGCCTGGGCGAAGGGGCGGAAGAGCCTCGCCTGCTGCGCCGCCGTGAGGCCGATGCCCGTGTCGCGGACCGAGAACCGGATCAGGTCCTTGACCGGCCCGCGCTCGCGCGACAGGTGGATCGAGACCTCGCCTTCGTCGGTGAACTTGATCGCGTTCGAGACGAGGTTCGCGAGCGCCTGGCGGATGCGCCCGGGATCGCCGAGCACGCGCTCCGGCAGGTCGGCTGCGACGTCGACCACGAGCTCGAGCTTCTTCGCCGCCGCCGCCACCGCCTGCGTCGTCGCCACTTCCTCGACGTGGGCGCGCAGGTCCATCTCGATGCGTTCCAGCTCGAGCTTGCCGGCCTCGATCTTGGAATAGTCGAGCAGGTCGTTGATGACGAGGAGCAGGGCGTCGGCGCTCGAGCGGATCACGTTCGCGTATTCGCGCTGGCGGCGGTCGAGGTCGGTGTCGAGCAGCAGCGTCGTCATGCCGATCACGCCGTTCATCGGCGTGCGGACTTCATGGCTCACGTTGGAAAGGAATTCGCTGCGTGCGCGGCTCGCCGCCTCGGCCTGCTCGCGCGCCTCCACCAGGGCGGCCTCCAGTTCAGCGAGTTGCCGCTCAAGTTCTGCGATACGGGGATCGCGGGAGTCGTTCAAGGCGTCGCCCACCGGGATGCAGTTCACATAATGACAGGGCCGGAACGCCCTACTATTGCCAAAATCAGTTGCGGGTCAAGACCTTGGATTCGAGTCCCCAGCAGCGGCTGCTGATCGTCGAGGACGACGTGCATATGGCCTACCTGCTCGGCTACCTGGCCGAGAAGGAGCGCTTTGCCGTGGAGTCCATCGCGGACGGCCGCAAGGCGATCGAGCGCATCGATCGCGGCGATGCCGTGGATCTCGTGCTGCTCGACGTTATGCTGCCCTACACCGACGGCTTCGAGCTGCTGGAGCGCCTGCGCGGACACGAGGCCTGGAAAAAGGTGCCCGTGATCATCCTCACCTCGCGCACGCGCGAGCACGATGCGGTACGCGCACTCGGCCTCGGCGCCGACGACTACCTGACCAAGCCCTTCAGCCCGGCGGAACTCGTCGCGCGGATCCGACGGCGGATCAGGGTGCGGCCGTGATGAACCGCAGCCTCCGCCGAAGGGGACGCACCCCTTCATATTTGCACTTGCAAAATATGAAGGGGCGCGTCCCCTTCATTTTCCACTTGATCGTGGCCGGCTTGCTCGCGGCGCCGATCGCTGCGGCCTGTGACGCTGCGCTCGAGGCCACGGTCGCCGAAAGACCGGACGATACGGACAGCCGCGACGCGCTTGCGCGCAGTTGCGCCCGCGCGGGGCGGTTCGACGCGGCGCTCGAGCAGTACGAGCGCCTGCTCGCGGTGGATGAACGCAACGTCGACTGGCTGCTCGGAAAATCGCAGGCACTCATCGCGCTCGGGCGACCGCGCGAGGCGCTGCCGCTGCTCGAAGAAGCGCGCCGGCGGGCGCCGGCCTACGAAGACGTCTGGCACCTGGACGCGAGCGCGCTCGATGCGCTCGACGAATTTAACGCCGCGGACTCGCTCCTCGACCAGGCGCAGGCGCAGTTTCCACAGGCCGCCTGGCCGCGTGAGCGGCGAGCGGCCCTTGCCGAACGACGCCTGCTCGAACGCGGCTCGCGGCTCTCGGTGGACGCGAGCTACGAAGACCTCTCCGGCGATCGCCCCGCCTGGCGCGGCGCTTCCGTCGGCCTCGACCGGCGCCTCGGCGGGGCGCGGCACGTCTTCGCGGGCCTGCATCTCGAGGAACGCTTCGACACGCGCGACACGCAGGCGCTCTTCGCCTATGCGGACCGGCTGAACGCGGACTGGTCCTACGGCGTCTCCGGCGACCTCGCGCCCGGTGCCGACGTCCTGCCGCAGTGGAGCGTCACGGCCGAGGCCGGCCGCCGCCTGCCGGACGCCTGGAGCCTCGGCTTTCGCCTGCGGCACGCGAGCTACGAGTCCGTGGGTGTCGAGACGCTCGCGGGCTCGGTCGAGAAATACATCGGCGACTTCAGCGCCGGCTACGCGCTCAATGTCGCGAAAACGGGCGGTATCGATAACCCGAGCCTCGGCCACCGCCTGCACCTCGCGCGCGACTATGGCCGGGACAGCCGCATCGCCTTCGTCATCGGTTTCGGCGAGGAAGCCGAGACCGTGGCGCCCGGCACCGTACAGGTGACCGACACGCGCAGCGCATCGCTGCAGGGCCTGCACTGGACCAGCGCCGCCTGGGGCATCTCCTGGGAGGCCGGCTGGTACGAACAGGGCGACTTCTACGACCGCATCCGGATCCGCCTTGGACTCGAACACCGGTTCTGAACTGATCGTCACGCTGGCGTGGCGCAGCGCCGAGTTCGCGGCGCTCGGCGCCGCGCTGCTGCTCCTCGCCGCGCTGGGCGCGCGCCGCTACATCCAGCACGAGGCGCGCCTGCACGCGCGCGTGATCGCCGCCTGGCGGCCGCTGCTGACACGGATCGCGATCGAGGGCGAGCCGCCGGAGCAGCTTCCGGCCCTCCCGCATGGCCACATCCCGTACCTCATGGAAGAGTGGAATGCGCTGCACGACGCCGTGCGCGGGGAATCGTCCTCCCAGCTCAACGAGGTCGCCCTGGAGCTCGGGCTCGACGTCGCGGCGCGGCGCCTGGTCCATTCGCGACGCATCGGCCGGCGCATCCTCGCGATCCGCACGCTCGGCCACCTGCAGGATCCCTCGTCGTGGAAGCCGTTGCAGGATCAGCTCGCTTCGGCGAATGCGCTGGTGTCCTTCTACGCGGCCGCGGCGCTCGTGAGAATCGACGCCCAGCGCGCGATGCCCGGCATCATGAACCAGCTTGCCGAGCGCGAGAGCTGGCCCGCGGAGGCGATGGCTCGTCTGCTCACCGACGCCGGCGCCGACGTCGCGCGCGACCCGATCCGGCAACTGATGCTGTCGCTGGCGCCGTCCAAGGTGCCGCCGCTCCTGCCCTGGCTCGCGCACGTGGACGCCGTGCTTGGCAGCGAAGTCGCGATCGAGCTGTTGCGCCGCCATCCGGACGACGCCGAGATCGTCGCGGCGGCGCTGGTCGTCGTGCTCGATCCCGGCGTGCTGCCGGAGCTCGCGCGCTTCGCGGAATCCGCGGACGCGGACGTGCGACAGAGCCTCGCCGTCGCCTACGGGCGCCTCGGCGGGCTGGCGGATGCCGAGACCGTGACCCGGCTGATGTGCGACCGCGTGTGGTGGGTGCGCTACCGCGCGGGCCAGGCGCTGCTCAAGCTCAAGGGCATGACGGCGGACCGGCTCGCGGCGGTGCGCGAGCACCTGACCGATTCGTACGCCCGGGACATGCTCGAGCACGTACGCGCCGAGGCGGCGATCGCATGAATATCCTGCGCCACGTCATCGTCGCCGTGCAGTGGGGCTTCCTCGGCTATTTCATCCTGCTGAACGTGATCTACCTCGGGCTCGCCTTCGTCGCACTGTTCGGGCTGCGGCGCTACATGTCCGGGATCAGCGCCTCGGAGCGCGTGTACTCGCACCTGCAGATGCCGGTGTCGCTGGTCGTGCCCGCCTACAACGAGGCCGCGACCATCACGACCTCGATCAAGGCGTTGCTGCAGCTGCGCTACCAGCACTTCGAGGTGGTGATCGTCAACGACGGCTCGAAGGACGAGACGCTCGCGACCATGATCCGCGACTTCGAGCTGACGCCGTTTCCCGAGGCCTATCGCGTCCAGATCAAGACCCAGCCGGTGCGCGGCGTGTACCGCTCGATCAAGCATCCAAACCTGCGCGTCATCGACAAGGAGAACGGCGGCGGCAAGGCGGATGCGACCAACGCCGGCATCAACGCGGCGCGGCATCCGATCTTCTATTGCGGCGACGCGGATTCGATCCTCGACCCGCACAGCCTCGAGCACGTCGTTCGGCCCTTCCTCGAGGACCCGCGCACGGTCGCCTGCGGCGGCACGGTGCGCATCATCAATGGCTGCAAGGTGCGAGGCGGCGTGCTCGAGGAAGTCGGCCTGCCGCGGAATCCGCTGGCGCTGGTGCAGGTGGTCGAGTACCTGCGCGCTTTCCTCGGCGGGCGGCTCGGCTGGAGCGCCATCAACGGCATGCTGATCGTGTCGGGCGCGTTCGGGGTCTTCCACCGTGACACCGTGGTGGAGGCAGGCGGATTCCGCGCCGGCGTGATCGGCGAGGACATGGAGATGACGGTGCGGCTCCACCGAACCCTGGCGGCGCGTGGCCAGCGCTATCGCGTTGCCTTCATACCCGATCCGGTGTGCTGGACCGATGCCCCGGAGGACTTCGGCACGCTCGCGAAGCAGCGGAAGCGCTGGCAGCGCGGGCTCGCGGAGAGTCTCTGGGAGAACCGCAAGCTCTGCTTCGCGCGCGGCAGCGGCGCGGCGGGCTGGCTCGCGTTTCCCTTTTTCGTGCTATTCGAGCTGCTGAGTCCCGTCGTCGAGGTGGGCGGCCTGCTCGTCATGGCGATCGCCTTCGCGATGGGGATGATGACCGGGGTGAACTTTCTCGCCTTCCTCGCGGCTGCGTTCGCGCTCGGGCTCATGCTCTCGACTACGGCCCTGTTGCTGGAGGAGCTGTCGTTCCATACCTACCCGAAGGTGAGGCACCTGCTCGCGCTTTTCCTCGTCTCAATTCTCGAGAACTTCGGTTACCGCCAGCTCATGTCCATCTGGCGGCTCCAGGCGCTCTACGGCTGGCTCACCGGCGCCAAGATCCATTGGGGCGTCATGAAACGAAAAGCCACCTGGCAACAATGACTTAACGAAGGGGACGCGCCCCTTCACGAATATGAAGGGGCGCGTCCCCTTCAAGCCCTTTCAAGCGAGCTGCAGCGGCAACTCGCGCAGGCGCTGGCCGGTGAGCGCCCGGATCGCGTTCGCGACGGCCGGTGCGATCGGGGGCACGCCGGGCTCGCCAACGCCGCCCGGCTTCTCGCGGCTCGGCACGATATGCACTTCGACGACCGGCATCTCGTTCAGGCGCAATACCTGGTAATCGTGGAAGTTGGACTGCTGCGTCCGGCCCTCGTGCAGGTCGAGCCGGCTGTGCAGTGCCGCACCGAGCCCGAAGGCAACCGCGGATTCCAGCTGCGCCTGAACGCCGGCCGGGTTGACCGCAATGCCGCAGTCGATGGCGCAGACCACCCGATGGACTCGGACGGCGCCGTTCTCGACCGAGACCTCCGCCACCTCCGCCACCCAGCTGCCGAACGACTCGTGCACGGCGACGCCTCGTGCGCGGCCGGCCGGAAGCTTCGTGCCCCAGCCGGATTTCTCGGCAGCAAGGTTGAGCACGCCCAGGTGCCGCGCATGCTGCGCCAGCAGCGCGCGGCGGTAATCGACCGGGTCGCGGCCGGCGGCGGCCGCCAGCTCGTCGACCAGCGACTCCATCACGAACGCGTTGTGGCTGTGCCCGACCGAACGCCACCACAGCACGGGAACCTGCGTCTTCGGCGAGTGCAGCTCGACGCGATGGTCGGCGAGACCCGTGATGTACGGCGAATCGGCCACGCCCTCGACCGAAGTGTCGTCCACGCCGTCCTTGACCATCATCGGCTCGAACAGCGTGCCGGTGAGGATCGACTGCCCGACGATGACGTGCGACCAGGCCGACGGCAGTCCGTCCGCACCCGCGCCGACACGCACGCGATGCAGGTAGCTCGGCCGGTAGTAGCCGCCCCGCACCTCGTCCTCGCGCGTCCACACCGTCTTCACCGGTTTCCCGGCGGCCTTGGCGACTTGTACCGCCTCGCTGACAAAGTCGGAGGCCGGCGTCGCGCGCCGGCCGAATCCGCCGCCCAGGAACATCGTGTGAATCTCGACCTGCTCCGGCGCGAGCCCGGTAATGCCGGCCGCGACCTTCTGGTCGATCGTCTGGAACTGCGTGCCGGTCCAGATCTCGCAGCGGTCCGGGCCGATCCTGACCGCACAGTTGAGCGGCTCCATCGGCGCATGCGCGAGGTAGGGCACGGCGAACTCGGCCTCGATCACGCGCGCGGCCTTGCCGAGTGCTGCCTCGGCGTCGCCCCCGGTCGTCGCGACGGCGCCGGGCGTCGCGGCCAGGCGGCGGAATTCCTCGCGCTGCCGGTCGCTGTCGAAGTCCGCGCCCGGACCCGGATTCCATTCGATCGTAAGAACATCGCGCCCGGTTTTGGCCGCCCAGAAATGATCGGCCACGACCGCAACGCCGGAAGGTACCTGGACGACGTCGCGCACGCCCGGCACGGCGCGCGCCTTGGTGGCGTCAAAGGACTTCACCGTGCCGCCAAACACCGGCGAGCGCGCGACGACGGCAGTCAAAAGGCCGTCGAACTGCACGTCCATGCCGAAGCGCGCGCGGCCCGTGATCTTCTCCGGCGTGTCGAGCCGCAGCGTCGGCTTGCCGATCACGCGCCAGGTGGCCGGGTCCTTCAGCGTGACGGTCGCGGGCGCCTCGAGCTTCGCGGCGGCCTCGGCCAGCTCGCCATAGCGCGCGCGACGGTTGCCGCAGATCACGACGCCATTCTCGGTGCGGCAGTCGGCGGGGTCCGCGCCGAAGCGCTCGGCGGCCGCCGCGACGAGCAGCGCGCGGGCCAGCGCACCCACCTGCCGGTAGCGGTCGAACTCCGACCAGGTGCTGGTCGAGCCGCCGGTCGCCTGGACGCCGAATGCCGTATTGGCGTAGGCGGGCCCGGCCGGCGCGTGTTCGACGCGGATGTCGCTCCAGTTTGCATCGAGCTCTTCGGCGATCAGCATGGGCAGCGCGGTCCAGATGCCCTGGCCCATTTCGGAATGCGCGAGCAGGACGGTGATGCGACCGTCGCTGCCGATGTGCAGGAAGGCATTGGGGTCGGGCAGCTTGGGCGCGTCGCCGGCCGGCTGGGCGAGTGCGAAGCGGCGCGCACCCGGCACGACGAAGGCGATCACGAGCCCGCCGAGGAGTGCGCCGGCCCTGAGTACGTCCCTGCGGTTCAGGAGGATTGCGTTCATGACGCGTTCTCCCCGGTGGCCAGTTCGGCCGCATGGTGAACGGCGGCGCGAATGCGCTGGTAGGTGCCGCAGCGGCAGAGGTTGCCGGCGAGCGCGGCATCGATGTCCGCATCCGACGGTTTAGGGTTCGCCGCGAGCAGCCCGGCCGCCGACATGATCTGCCCCGACTGGCAATAGCCGCACTGGACCACGTCGAGTTCGGCCCAGGCGCGCTGCACCGGGTGGCTGCCGTCGGCAGAGAGGCCCTCGATTGTCGTGATCTTCTGGCCTGCCACCGCGCTTGCCGGGGTGACGCAGGATCGGCGCGGCTCTCCGTCAATATGGACAGTACAGGCGCCGCACTGCGCGATGCCGCAGCCGTACTTGGTGCCGGTCAGGTGCAGCAGGTCACGCAGGACCCATAGGAGCGGCATGTTCTCCGGTGCGTCAACCTCGTGGGTCGTGCCGTTGACGTTGAGCTTCATGTCAGGCCTCGCGCGTCGGGCTGGGTAGCCGGAGTCTACGCCTCCCGGGCTTGAAGGGGACGCACCCCTTCATATTCACGAAGGGGACGGACCCCTTCACGAATATGAAGGGGTGCGTCCCCTTCAGAGGTGGAGGAGGGCGAGGGCGGTGGCGCCGGTCGCGAGCGCGGCGACGAAGGAGAGCAGCACGGGCCGCCAGCCCGCCTCGCGCAGGTGCGCGAAGGTGATTCCGAGCCCGACCGCCGCGAGGCCGCAGAGCAGCAGGATCTCCGATACGCGCTGCAGGATGTCGAGCTTGCGCTGCCACAGGCCCGACCACGCCGTGCCGATCACCAGCCAGTCCCCGAACGCGCGCATGCCGGCGAAGGCGATGAAGAGGATCACGAACCACGGCAAAGCCCGCCGGCGCAGGTCTTTCGGCCGATTGACAAGCTCCTCCCGCTCGCTGCGCGCCGCCCACATCGCGGCGACCGGCACCAGCACGAGCAGTCCCGACGTGCGGATGAACTTCGTGAAGCCGGCCACCGCGACCGCATCCGGCGAATCGAACTGCGCGGCATAAATGAGCGAGGCGCCCACGACTTGCGAGGTGTCGTGGATCGAGGACCCGAAGAACATGCCCGCCTGGACGGCATCGGACCCGAATATCGCGCCCGCGAGCCAGGGATACGCCACCATCGCAATCGAGCCGAACAGCACGACGCAGGCAATCGCAATCCCGACCTCGGCCTTCTGCGCGCGCACGATCGGCGCGATCGCGATGATCGCCGTGCAGCCGCAAACGGCCGTGCCCGCGGCGAGCAGCCGACGGATGCCCGGCGAGACGCCGAGCAATCGGCCGAACCCGACCGTGACGAGCAGCGCCACCGAGACGCAGGCGATGACCAGCGGCAGCGCGGTCATGCCGGATTCCGACAGCACGTTCCAGGTCAGCCGCAGCCCGACGAGCGCGATGCCGGCGCCCAGCACGGTCTGGCCCGCGAACTCGAGGCCGGCCTCCGCCCACAAGCCGACGCCGATGAGATTCCGCCACAGGATGCCGATCAGGACGGCGCAGAGGATGGCGCTCACCGCGCCTCCGGACGCCGCGGAGAGCAGCTTCGCCGCGACCGCGATCGCGACCGCGAAGGCGAGGCCGGGAAGAATGGCCTTGATCGCACCGGCCGGGAGGTTAACGGATCGACTCCATGAGGGCCTCGGGATCATAGACCACGCCGTCCTTGATCGTCCGGTACACGTGGGCGAGGTTGGCGACGTCCGCGAGCGGGTCCGCGTCGAGGATCACGAGGTCGGCGAGCATGCCCGGCCCGACTTCGCCCGCGCGGCCCGCCAGGCCCAGCGCCTTCGCGCCGTTGACCGTGGCGCTGCGCAGGATCTCGAGCGGCGTCAGGCCCGATTCCGCCATCAGCTTCATCTCGCGGTGGATCGAGGGCCCGTGCAGCGTGCCGATATTGCCCGCGTCGGTGCCCATGACGATCGGGATGCCCGCGTCCGCCACTTTCTTCAGGTTCTCCATCGCGATGCGCGGCGGATCCGGCATCTTCGCCTGGGCCATTAGTTTGGCGACCCGCTCCGGCCGCTCGTCCGCCGGTATCTCATCGAGGTCGTCCATGGCCGCGAGGATCTCGGGGTCGGCGCGGCTCTTTTCCTCCGCGGTCGGCTTCCACTGGTTCGAGAGCGCGAGCGGGTAGCCCATGACCACGAACAGCGTCGGGCAATAGAGCGCGTGATTCTTCTTCAGGAGCGCGATGAATTCATCGTCCACCGGCTCGTCGAAGACCGAGTGCACGAGGTAATCGGCGCCGGCGCGCAATGCCGCCTTTGCGACGACGAGCTCGGTCGCGTGCACGGCGAGCTTCTTGCCCGCCGCGTGCGCGGCATCGCCCGCCGCCTTGACGATCGCCTCCTGCGCGGCGAGGTCGTCGCCCTCCCGGTGGATGAACCAGACCTTGATGTAATCGGGATTGCGCGCGAGTTCGCGGGCGACCAGCGCGCGGGCGGCCTCGACCGAGTCGATCTTGATGATCGGCGGGTCGCCGAGGTCGAGGGGCGGATCGTCGACCATGGATATCAGGGGTCCGGCCACCGCCATGCGCGGCGCGGCGGCGGTTGCGGCCGCACGATCGCGCACGTCGAAGTTCCAGAACGGGCCGCCGACGTCGACGACGCCCGTGACGCCGCTTGCGAGCCAGACCTTGAAGGTCGCGGGAAGCCGCGCCTGGTTGCGCGCGACTTCGTCCCTGTAGGGTACGACCGCATTGAAATCGGCGGCATCCGGCCGCGTGTAGAGGTTGCCGGACTGGAAGAAGTGGACGTGGCCGTCGACCAGGCCCGGGATGACCCACTTGCCGCGGCCGTCGATGACCCGGGCGCCCTGGGGGAGTTCCAGCGTGATGCCGGAGGCGGCGAGCTGGATCCTGTCGCCCTGGATCAGGATCGTGGCGCCGGGATCGAGGACCGCGGCGCCATTTTGTGATGGATGCACGATGGTCGCGCCGGTGATGACCGTCACGTTTTCCGCGATGGCCGAATTTATGTGACCGCCTGCCGCGAGCAGTCCGGCCCCCGCGATCAACACTCGGCTCAACATATGTCCTGCTCCCTCGCACGCCTGACCGTCTGGCTGGCCGCGCTCGGCGCGGCGTTCGTGCTGGCCGCGCATCCTGCGGACGCCCTGGAAAAGGGTGAATTCCAGGCGGGACTCTACACGGCTCCCGGCCTGCTGTTCACCGTGAAATCGCCGTTCGGGCCGAGGCCGCTCGTGTTCGACAGCTTCGACCGCTCGGCCGGCGCCGTCACCTTCGTGGACGGCGGCGGCGGGCTCTACGGCGTGATCTGCACGCCGAACTTCGACGTACTCGCCGGGGCCGACAACGATTTCGAGACCGACGCCGCGATCCTGCGCAACTGGCTGCACGATGCGACGTTTCCGCTTTTCTTCGAGCGTCAGTTGCCGGGCGCGGCGATCCGGGACGAAGGGCCGGCCAGCTTCGAGGGAAAGCCCGCCTGGATCGCGGTGATGCACCTGCCGCACGGATCGGCGAAGTTCCAGAGCGACCCGCAGACCGGCCTGCCGGTCAGGCAGGACTCGTACCGCGGACTCGTCGTCTTCAGCCGCGGCGACCATACCTACCTGATCATGACCGAGGCCGACCCGAGCCGGCCGTGGAACTCTTTCCTGCCGAAACTCTCCGAGTTTTACCGGGGCATCACCTTCCGCCGCCCCGACGCGCCGCCCGTGCATGAGACTTTCGCAAGTCTCGACGACGCCGGAACTTGATCCGCTCACACTCCCTCTAATCCTCTGAATGAAGGGGACGCACCCCTTCATATTCATGAAGGGGCGCGTCCCCTTCAGGTTCGGTCCGGAGGATTGGCCATGAAAACCTTTACTACAATCATCCTGGCAGCACTGCTTGCCAGCGCCTGCGCCACGACCGGCGGCGGTCTCGAGGGCAGCAAAGGCGAGAAGCTGTATGCCCGTTATGAGCCCTATCTCGGCGAGCCCGTCGACAGCATCACAGCGCTCCAGCAGGACTCCTGGCAACCGATCAGCCGCACGCAGCTCGTGCTGTGGACCACGTTCAAAGACGCGTACATGCTGACCGTGACCGGCAACTGCCTTGAGCTCCCGTTCGCCCAGACCGTGGGCGTGACCTCAACTGCGAGCTCGATCTCGAAGCTCGATGCCGTGATCGTGCGCGGCAACCGCTGCCCGATCACGCAGATCCAGCCGATCGATGTCGAGCGCATGAAGGCGGATCGCCACCTGCGTGCGTTGGAGGAGGATCGGCGCCGGGTGTCCTGACGGTTCGAGCGCGGACAGCCGCGCCCGGATCGAAGGGGACGCACCCCTTCATATTCGTGAAGGGGCGCGTCCCCTTCACGCCCTTCACGTAGACTACGACCCCGCGTCATGAGGGGAATCCTGCTCGCCTGCGTCCTGATCGCGGGCTCTGCCCACGCGGCCGAGCCGGGCCCGCTCGCGGCCCCCGAAGCAACATTCCTCGACTTCCTCGACGCGGACAGCGCCGTCGGCACGATCGATTCGGGCCTCATGACCGAGTTCCAGGGCCGCAGCCGCGCGTCCTGGGAATCGACACTCAAGGACCGGCACCGGGCGCTGCTCGACGCCCTCGCGGCGCTCGACGTCGATGAGCTCTCGCCGGAGGACCAGGCGGCGCTCACCGCGATGCGCGTGACGCTCGCCTACCACGACGACCCCGACGCGGCCGTCGCCCACCCAGCCGACCGTCCCGCCTGCAAGGACCGCACTGACCCCTCGCTCGATTACGAACGCCTTTCCGCCGCGCTCGCGAGCTGCTACCGCGAAATCGGCAACCGGCTCCCCTTCGAGGGCGGCACCATCGACCGCGGCGGTGCGCTCGGCCTGCTGTATGACCTGAATGAACCCGCGCGCCGCAAGGCGTTGCACGACGCCTTCCTGCCGCTGTGGACCGCGCTCAACGGCAACGACGAAC
Organism: uncultured Gammaproteobacteria bacterium; assembly: GCA_963738285.1. Lineage (GTDB taxonomy): Bacteria > Pseudomonadota > Gammaproteobacteria > Steroidobacterales > Steroidobacteraceae > SCUD01. The sequence continues at coordinate 796,766 of CAVTVX010000002.1, forward strand.
CCGACAGTCCGTACCGCCGCCTGATCAAGCTCGCCGCCGCGGCCGAGGCCACGAATGGCTCCGGCGTCGAGGCCGCCGCGCGCGCGATCGGCGTCACGGTGCCCGACGTCGAACAATGGCTGGTGCGGATCCTCGAGGCCTGGCGCGACGCGACCGGCCCTGAGATGGTCGAGCCCTGGGATTACCGCTACGCCATGGGCGAGGCGAACCGCCGACTCGCGCCGAAGTTCGCCGGCCGTGACATCCTCTCGTTCGATCATCGCTTCTATAACGACCTCGGCGCCGACCTCGACGCGCTCGGTGTCGTCTACGACGTCAAGGACCGGCCCGACAAGTCCCCGCTCGCCTACACGGACTTCCTCGTGCGCGGCCGCGAAGTGAACGGCGAGTGGCAGAAGACCCTCGCGCGCGTCGTCGGGCGCTACGAGACCGGCGGCCTCGGCTCGCTCGCCGAGCTGGTGCACGAGAACGGCCATGCCGTGCATATCAGCGCGATCCGCAACCGGCCCGCCTTCACCGACTGGCCCGACACGCTCTTCACCGAGGCGTTTGCGGACGTTCCCTCATGGAGCCTGTACGAGCCGGCCTGGCAGCAGAAATACCTCGGTACGGCGCTGCCGGTCGGCGTGTCGCTGCAAGGCCTCTTCGGCAGCGTGATGATGGACGTCGCCTGGTCGCTGTTCGAGATCCGGATGCTGCGCGCGCCGGAGAGCGACCCGAACCGGCTGTGGACCGACATCACGCGCGAGTACCTGCACATCCAGCCGCACCCCGAGCTCTCCTGGTGGGCCGTGCGCGTGCAGCTCGTCGACTCGCCGGGATACATGGTGAATTACGGCCTCGGCGCGGTGCTGACGGCGGAGATGCGCCAGGCCATCGCGACGGCGATCGGGCCCTTCGACGCGGGCAATCCGCGCTGGTACGCGTGGACGAGTGACAAGCTCCTGCGCTACGGCTCCGAGAAGAGCGCGAAGACGCTGATGGACGAGCTCCTCGGCCGGCCGCTCTCGCCCGACGCGCTGCTCGCCGGGATCAAGAGAATTCGCCGCTAGCGATCCTCGATGCGCTACGCGGATCTCATCCGATTCATAACTCGCGACATGGTCGGAAAGGTCTTGACCCGGCGCGGAGTCGTAACACGATCCCGCGGCGAGCGGGCGATTGCGCCAACCCTCGCGGTGGTGTGCGGGCGGTCGTTCCCGGGAAGAGTGACTACACCGGCGGTTGAAGGCGGTTACCGGCGCTGCCAGTGGCCCTGCCCGGAGCCGACGGGGCGACGTCTTCGAGCGGCCGGTCACCTTGAACCAGTGGGCCGGTCGCTTCCTGAAGTGCCTGACTCCTCGAATGCGGTTCATCCGCATTCGCATCCGCGTGACGCAGACAGCAATCATTCGCATTGAGCCTTTCATCAAGGGCTGGAATGCCCGCGCAGTTTTCATCGCTAACGTCTGAGAGTGAACGTCCCCGAGAGTCCCCGCTCTAATGCCTTCACGATCACGCAGAAGGTTTCGGGCGCGAGTCTCGTCTAAGTAACGTTCCCGTCAAACACGACGGAGGATTGATTGCGAACTCATTGGGTCGCGATTGCGCTGCTCTTTGCCCTGTCGACCGCCGGCATGGGCGCGGCTGCGCCGGATCTACCGCAGGCCGCGCCCCGCTGGCCCGTGCTCGAAGACCTGCGCGGCAAGGTCGTCCTGGTGGACTTCTGGGCTTCCTGGTGTTCGCCGTGCCTGCAGTCCTTCCCCTGGATGAACCAGCTCCAGCAAGAGCACGGCGGGCAAGGCCTCGTGATCGTCGCGGTCAACCTCGACCAGGACCGCGCCCTCGCCGACGCCTTCCTGCAGAAGGTGCCCGCCCGCTTCCGGATCGAGTACGACCAGGCCGGCGATCTCGCCCGGAAGTTCGGCGTGCAGGCGATGCCGACCAGCTTTCTCGTCGACCGCAACGGCCAGGTTCGCATCCGCCACACGGGCTTCCGCGAAAAGCAGCGCGACGGCCGCGAGCAGGAAATCCAGCAACTCCTGAAGGAGCCCATGCCGTGAAACACCGCCACGTCCGCGCCGCCACGGCGCTGGCCATCCTTGCCATCGGGGCCGCCGGCTGCACCGCGGTCCAGCCCTGGGAGCGCGACCTGCACGCGCGCGCGGACATGCAGCCCGACGCGCACGAGGCCGCGATCGACGACCACATCTACTTCAGCAAGGAAGCCAGTAGCGGTGGCCGCGCGTTCGCCGGCGGAGGCTGCGGATGCAACTGAAAAAGCCGATCGGCGCCTCGCTTGCCGCGGCGACCTGCGGTCTGCTGGGCACGTTGCCGGCGGCGCCGGCCGCCGCGCAGGACGCACCGGATTGGGACGTCGAGAGCTCGCTCCTCTTTTACGGCGAGGACAACAACCGCGTGAAAGACGTGAGCCTCGACGTCTCGATCCACCGCGCGCTCGACGAGGACCACGGCTTCAACCTCAATTTCACCGTGGATTCGCTCACCGGCGCGACGCCGAACGGCGCCGTGCCGACCAACGACTATCAGACCTTCACCGGCGCCTCGGGCAGCAACTCGTATACGATCCGGCCCGGTGATACGCCGCTCGACCCGACCTTCATGGACACGCGCATTGCGGGCAGCGCGAACTGGCAGCAGTCGTTCGGCGACGCCTCGCGCTGGAACGTCGGGCTGTCGACTTCGAGCGAGCACGACTATCTCCACTTTGGCTTGAATGGCCGACTCGAACACGACTTCAACCTCAAGAACACGACGGTATTCGCCGGTCTCGCCTATGGCCGGGACGAGGTCAATCCGATCGGCGGCGCGCCCGACGCGCTCACGCCGTTGCTTCCGCCGTCGGATAGCCCGGAGGGCGGAGGGGAAGGAGAGGGCGAGCACGAGGGCGGCGGCGGCGGCGGGCCGTCGCAGTCGAAGGACGTCTTCGACGCCCTGGTCGGCGTGACGCAGATCCTGTCGCGGCGCTCGCTGGTCGAGCTTTCGTTTTCCTATGGCCGCAGCAACGGCTACCTGAACGATCCCTACAAGATCCTCTCGGTGGTCGACCCCGTGACCGGCCTGCCGGTGTACGGCGACCTGGTCGCGGGCGGGCTCGGCATCCGCTCCTTCCTCTATCTCTACGAGAGCCGCCCGGACACGCACACCAAGCAGAGCGCCTTCCTCGAGTGGCGCCACGCCTTCGACCGCGACTCGATGGCGATGAGTTTCCGCTACATGACCGACGACTGGGGCATCGAGTCCCAGACGGCGGAGGCGCGCTACCGCTGGAACATCAACGATCGCTCGTACCTCGAGCCGCACCTGCGTTATTACACGCAGACCGCAGCCGACTTCTACCGCACCGTCCTGTTCGCGGGCGACGCACTGCCCGCGTTCGCCTCGGCCGACTATCGTCTCGCGGACCTCAACGCCTATACCGTCGGCATCAAGTACGGGCACCAAACCGAGCGCGGCGAGTTTGCGGTGCGACTCGAGTACTACCGCCAGGAGGGGACACCTTCGCCGGGCTCGGCCGTCGGCGAGCTGGCCAACTATCAGCTGATCCCGCAGCTTGCAGCCGCAATCGTCCAGTTTGACTACCGCTTCCGGTTTTAGCCTCGCTCGCGCAGACGGGCACTGGCGCGCCGCATTTACGGCGATGGCGAGCCCCTGCGAGCTGCTCGTCGAAAGCGAGGAGGCGCAGGTTGCGAGCCGGCTCGCGGGCCACGCCTGCGCCGAGGCGCAGCGCATCGACCGCAAGTTCAGCCGCTATCGCGCGGACAGCGTCGTGCATGCGATCCAGGCATCCCGCGGTCGACGCCACCGCGTCGACGACGAGACCGCACGGCTGCTCGACTACGGCGCCGCGCTCTGGAAGCTGAGCAAGGGCCGCTTCGACCTGACCTCGGGCGTGCTGCGCCACGCCTGGAACTTCGACGAGGGGCCGGTGGCGGCGCATCCCGAACGGATTCCGGAGCTGCGGGCGCGCATCGGCTGGCCGCGCGTGCACTGGGAGCCGCCGTACATCACGCTGCCGTCCGGCATGGAAATCGACTTCGGCGGCATCGGCAAGGAATACGCCGTCGACCTCGTTGCGGACTGGGCGGCGGCGATGACCGACGTCCCGGTGCTGGTGAACTTTGGCGGTGACCTGCGCTGCACGGGGCAGCCACCCCGCGGCGGCGCCTGGCGCGTCGGCATCGAGTCGGCGGAGCAGGCGGGCGTGGCCGCGCGCCGGGTCGAGCTCGCCGCGGGCGCGATCGCGACCAGCGGCGACGCGAAGCGGCACGTCGAGATCGGCGGCGTGCGCTTCGGCCACATTTTCGACGCCCGCACCGGCTGGCCCGCGCGCGATGCCCCGCGCTCCGTCACGGTCGCGGCCGCGACCTGCTCCCAGGCCGGCAGCTACTCGACGCTCGCGATGCTGCAGGGCGCGAACGCCGAGGCTTTCCTCGACGCAGAAGGCGTTCGATACTGGATCCTCCGCTGACGAAAGGGACGCCGAAGGGGACCGACGAAGGGGACGACGAAGGGGACGGTCCCCTCTAGAGGGGACCGTCCCCTTCGTGAGAGGGGACCGTCCCCTTCGTCAGTGAGTCTGCTCCGGGCTCAGGCCGCGGCCAGCTGGGCGCTCGGCGTCGAGCGCGAGATGGCGAGCTCTTCCTCGTTCATGTCGGCCGGAATGTCGGTGAACAGCGGCGTGCTGAGATAGCGTTCAGCCGTATCCGGCAGCATCGCGACGATGTTCGCGCCCTTTTCGACTTCGGCCGCCACCTTGAGGGCGCCGGCGAAAGTTCCGCCCGAGGTGATGCCCACGAAGACGCCTTCTTTGGCCGCCAGTTCGCGGCTGCAGCGCAGCGCGTCGGCGTTGGCAATCTGGAACAGCCGGTCGAACAGCTTCATGTCGACGGCGTCGCCCGTGAGTTTGGGGATGAAATCGGGCGTCCAGCCCTGCATCGGGTGCGGCTTGAAGGAGGGATGCGGCGCGGACGGCGTGCCGTCGGGGTTGCGGGCCTGGCCGATGCCGCTGCCGAGCAGCGGCGCGTCGGCGGGCTCGCACACGACGATCTTCGTCTCCGGACGCTCCTTTCGGAGCACGCGCGCGACGCCCTTGAGGGTGCCGCCGGTGCCGTAGCCGGTGACCCAGTAATCGAGCCGTTCCCCCTCGAAGGCCGAGATGATTTCCGGAGCGGTGGTGCGCGAGTGGAAATCGGGATTGGCCTCGTTCTCGAACTGGCGCGTCCAGTACCAGCCGTGCGTGTCGACCAGCTCCTGGGTTTTCTTCAGCATGCCGACCGCGCGTTCCGCCGCGGGGGTAATGACCACTTTCGCGCCGAGGAAGCGCATCAGCTTCCGCCGCTCGACGCTGAATGGCTCGGCCATGGTGAGCACGCAGGGGTAGCCCTTGGCTGCGCAAACCATGGCGAGGCCGATGCCGGTATTGCCGCTCGTGGCCTCGACGACCGTCTGCCCCGGCTTCAGTTCGCCGGACTTCTCGGCCGCCTCGATCACGGCCAGGGCCAACCGGTCCTTGACCGATCCCAGCGGGTTGAAGGCCTCCATCTTGACGTAGAGATTGACGCCTTTTGGCGCCAGCCGGTTGATCCGGACGATCGGCGTGTTGCCGACGGTCTCCAGGATGTTCGCGAATCGCTTCGTCATGGCCATTCTTCTCCAGCGTTGCGAAAGGGGACGTTCACCTTTTTTGAAAAGATGAGCGCCCCCCTTTAGAGTGCAGGAGCATATCGTCCGCTGACGGAACTTTGAAGGGTCTGGAGAACTCCATGGCCAGGATCACGCGCCGCGACTGCGTCACGCACGGCAAATAGGTGAACGTCCCCAATTAGTTATGGCCGTCATGAAATCCGCAATGCTCCCGCTCGGCACGCCGGCGCCGCCATTCGAGTTGCCCGATGCGGCGAGCGGCAACAAGGTCAGTTCCAGGGACTTCGCCGACGCGCCCGGGCTCGTGGTCGCGTTCCTCTGCAACCACTGCCCGTACGTCAAATACATGATCGACGGCTTCGTCGCCTTCGCGCGCGATTACCGGCCGCGCGGCCTCGGCATCGTCGCCATCTGCTCGAACGACGCCAGGACGCATCCCGCAGACGCGCCGAAGGAGATGGCGAAACTGGCGCGTGCCAAGTCGTTTCCGTTCCCCTACCTCGTCGACGAATCGCAGGCGGTCGCCCGCGCCTACAAGGCCGAATGCACGCCTGATCTCTTCCTGTTCGGCCGCAATGGCCGCCTCGTCTACCGCGGGCAATTCGACGGCAGCCGGCCGGGCAGCGGTGAGCCCGTGACCGGCGCCGACCTCCGCGCCGCCGCGGACGCAGTGCTCAACGATCAGCCCGTTGCGTCGAAGCAGATCCCGAGCGTCGGCTGCAGCATCAAGTGGAAGGCGGCTTAAAGGGCGCCTGAAGGGGACGCGCCCCTTCATATTCGCGAAGGGGCCGGACCCCTTCACGAATATGAAGGGGCGCGTCCCCTTCAGGCGGCGGCTTTCGTGAACTGCGTCAAGATCGTGAAAGCGCCTCGGGTCTGAGATTGCCTCGCGCGCGACGCCAAATTACACTTTCTCTCGCCAGGAGATGGCATGCCTCCTCGAACCGCCGCACTCGCGGCTGATGATGCCTACGCAGTGGCCGGACGGCGCGCGTAGGTATTTTTTTGCGCCTGTCCCAGAGCGAGGAGTGAACGGGATATGTGGAAATCGATCGTCGCGATCTGCGTCGGTGCCAGCCTGGGCGCGCTGTTGCGCTGGGGTCTCGGCGGGCAGCTCAACAGCCTATGGCCGGCCGTTCCGCCGGGCACGCTCGCCTCGAACCTGATCGGCGGCTACCTGGTCGGCCTCGCGATCGCGTTTTTCGCCGGCCTGCCCGCGCTCGCGCCGGAGTGGCGCCTGCTCATCATCACCGGTTTCTGCGGCGGGCTCACGACTTTCTCGACATTCTCGGCTGAGCTCGTCACGCTGTTGCAGCAGGGCCGCGGACTCCTGGCCTTCGGCGCGGCGGCGCTGCACCTCGCCGGATCCGTGGCGATGACGTTTGCGGGCATCGGCACGGTCCTGTGGGCACGCGGATGAACACCGAAGGGGGTCCCGTGAAAGGCTCATACCTGCGTTTCTACGTCCACGAGAAGGATCGGGTCCATGGGCGCCCGACCTGGGAATGGCTGCTCGAGCAGGCCAACCAGCTCGGCATCCGCGGCGGCTCCGCGTTCAAGGCCATGGCGGGCTTCGGCCGGCACCATCACCTGCACGAGGCGCGCTTCTTCGAGCTCGCCGGCTCGCTCGCCGTCGAGGTCGAGTTCATCGTCGACGACGACGAGGCGGTGGGATTCATCGGCGTGCTCAAGCGCGAGAACGTCCGGCTTTTCTACGCCCGCATCCCCGCGACTTTCTCCGTGATCAACCCCGACGCGCAAGATTGAAGGGGACGCACCCCTCTAGAGGGGACCGTCCCCTTCAAGTTCGACTCATTCAGGCGATTTCGGGCGCGCGCTCCTGGCGCACGCGGAACATCAGCGCCAGGCCCGCCAGGAGCAGGATGATCAGGGAGGCGAAGCCTGCACGCTGGCTCGCGAACGCGGCGGTGAACGCAGCCACGAGCGCGTGACCCAGGAAGGACGTGGCGGTCCCGGAGAGCGCGTACAAACCGAAGAATTGGTTCATCATCGAAACGGGGGCGATGCGCGCCATCATCGTCCGGCTCGTACAGAACGCGGCCGTGATGCTGATCGCGAGCGTCATGACGACAACGATATAGAGTACTTCCGGCAGCGTCTGGAAATAGGGGATCGACCACAGCGGTCCTGCCGCGACGCCGTCATACGGCATGAACAGGATGCTGTCCGGCGTCATGGAGACGGCACCCAACATCCCGAAGCAGGTGGCACCGACGCTTATCTGGATGGCTCGCTTCGATCCGAGCTTGTTGTCCAGCCATCCGCCAATGAAGCCGCCGGATATCGAGAACGGCGAGAGCACGAGCGCAAACAACAGGAGCTGCGTCAGCTCCCAGTGGAACACGCCGGCGGCATAGATGCCGGAGTAGGCGAGGATCGCGACTTTTGCGTCTGTGTAGAGCATGCGGGCGACCAGGTACAGGGCGACGTTCGACACGCGGCGCAGGCGCCTGACCGTGAGCCACAGTTGCGCCAGCCCCTCGCGGACTGCCAGGCGTGCACTCACGCCGGTCGAAGGCCGGTCGGGCGTCCACAGCAATAGAGGAATGATGAACACCAGGAACCAGGCGCCCGCCACGGGTCCCGCAATACGGCTGTGCTCATAGGTCGCCGCGTCGAGCCCGAAAAGCGGCTTGTCGGGCAGGAGCCCGCCAATCGTGACGCCCGAGGCCGGCAGGGCGACGCCGAACAGCATCACGAGCATCGCGGAAAGCGTGCCGAGGTTGCCCGTCGAGATCCCGAAGCCGGACAGGCCGCCGACCCGATCGGCGGGCGCGATCGAGGCGAGCATCGAGTTGTGGAACACCTCGGTGAACTGGAAGCAGGTCGCGAGGATCACGATCAGCGTCAGGATCGCCGGGATCGGCAGCCCGCCGCGTCCGCCGGGCATCGCGAACCAGAGCGCCATACAGCAGATCGACATGACGACGGCAATCGTGGCCAGCCACGGCTTGCGCGGACCGGTGCGGTCCGAGATCGCTCCGATCAACGGCGCGAAGAGCGCGACGCAGACACCGACGATCGTGTTAGCGAGACTCCAGGCTTCCTGGCCGCGCACCGGGTCGCCCATGACGACGTTTGCGAAATACGGCGGAAAGACGAAGACGTAGACGAGGCTGATGTAAGGCGAACGTGCAAACTCGAACAGCGCCCAGGAGACCTGGCCGCGCAGGTCGGCCGCGATCTCGCCGGTCGCGGACCGCGTGGGCGCAACCGTCCCGCTGGCCACGCGGTACGCCGCCGTCCTAGAACGTGTACCGGACGCTTAGCCCGTACTCACGCGGCCGCCCCGCGTAGTCAAGGGTTGCCAGGTTCTGGATGCCGGCGACGTAACCCTTGTCGGCGAGATTCGTGCACCAAAGGGTCGCGGTCCACTTGCTCCCCGGCGACGCGAGCACGAAGCGGGCATTGACCAGCGTCCGCTCCGGGATCGTCACGAGCGGCGTGTCCCAGAGTTTGCTCTGCGTGTCGTCCACGTGCGATACGTCCACGCGCGGCGTCAGCGTGTAGCCGTCATCCGTGCCGCCGAGATGGATGTCGTAGGCCAGGCCGATGTTCGCCGTGATCTCGGGCGAGTACGGCGTCGGGCGCCCGCTCAGGTCGATGATCACCGGCACTCCGCCGTTCGCGATCGTGCGGAACGGGTCGACGACGTCCTTGAAGCTGCCGATGTCGCTGTCCATGTAGGCGATCGCACCGTCGACGTAGAGGTCGCCCACATGTGACTGGATGCTGAACTCGGCGCCGAGGATCGTGCTGTTACCCGGCGCGTTGCGGTTGTCCTGGCCGATCACGATGTCTGGCGACTCGAAATTCACCTGGTAATTGTCAAACCCCTCGTAGTAGACGGCGGCCTGCGTGCGAACCTGGTTGTTCATCCAGTTCGCCTTCCATCCCATCTCGTAGTTGGTGACCTCCATCTTGTCGTAGATACGGTAGGGCGGGAAGATGTTGATGCCGCCGGAAGTGTGCCCCCGCGAGACCAGCCAGTAGAGAAAATGCCGGTCGCTGAGGTTGTAATTCAGCGCCACCTGGAAGTCGACCGAATCCTCGTTCAGGACTTGGCGGCCACTGGCGAACGGAATCGTCGGCGGGGCGTCGCCCAGGCCGAACGTATAGTCGGTGATCTGCGACGTACGGTAGTCCGTGTAGCGCAGGCCGCCCTCGAGTTCCACCTTCTCGGTGATGTCGCCCGCGACGTGCAGGAACGCTGCCCACTCTTCCTCGCGCTTGGTCCAGGGGGTCGTGAACCAGGGGAAGTCTCTGGCCGTCGCGTCGCCGCCGCCGAAAACGTTGCCGGTGAACGTGAATCCGTCGTGGGTCCAGTCGGGTATGTCCACATCCTGCTTGAAATAGAACGCGCCGGTTATCCATCGCAGGGCCTGGTCGTCCGGCGAGATCAGGTCGAATTCCTGGGAGAGGATCTTGACCGTGAATTTGCTCTTGAACTGGTAAAAGTCCGGTAGGCTCCCGTTCAGGTCCAGGTTGTTCAGCGAGTCGAGGTGCTGGTACGCGGAGACGGAACTCAGCGTGTAGCCGCTGTCGCCCTTGAATTTCAGGTCGAGGACGGTGCGCAGCGACTTGTCCGTGTAGGCGATGTCGCCGTTCTGCGGGACGTCATAGAGTGGAAAGCCCGCCGAACTGACGACATTGCCGCCGAAGTCGAGATCGTGATAGTCAACCTTGAGCACGCCCGTGAAGAAATCGTTCGGGTCGAGCTTCAGCGCGAGGCGATAGCTGTTGAGGTCGCGCTCGCCGGGATGCCCGGTGTAATCGCCCGTGATCCGGTCGTAGAAGTTGTCGCTCGACAGGTGCTTGTACGACATCCTGAGCGCAGCCGTGTCGCTCAACGGGATGTTTACGATGCCGGCGACGTCCCAGAGGCTGTTGTTGCCGACTCCACCTTCGACCGAGCCATTGAAGTGGCCAATCTCGGGGTCGTTGGTGTTGATGAACACCGCGCCGCCGGAGGCATTCTTGCCGACAAAGGTGCCCTGGGGCCCGCGCAGGACCTCGATCGACTCGATGTCGTAGTACGGCTCGGTCTGGAAGTAGCCGACGATGGTCGGCGCGCCGTCGCGGTAGATAACGACACCGGATGGGACGTCGATGTCGACCTGCGTGCGGCCGATGCCGCGGATGTTGAATTCATTCGCCGAGCCGTAGTTCGCGATCGTCATCGAAGGGGTCGCGTACTGGACCTGGTAGAGGTCGAAGACGCCCTTTTCTTCGAGCAGCGCGCCGCTCAGCACCGATACGGAGACCGGCGTCGTCTGCATCTCGGTATCGCGACGCGTTGCGGTGACGATGACCTCGCTCAGCACCGGGTCCTTGCCCGGCGTCGTCTGGGCGTCGGCCTCCGTGCCCGTGACCAGCGCAACACCCGACAGCACCAGAATCGCACAGCGGTTCCAGAGCGAAAGACCATGTTTCATCGGAGATCCCCCCTCATATGCCGGCTCACGGCGACCGGCGTTTGGAGCCACTACTGACATGTTAGCCTAGGGTTATCCAAACTTCCATATGGGCCCTTGCAGCCGCCCGACGACGCTCCAATGGCTCAGGAAAGGCCCTAATATCCTGCTAATGAAGCATGCCTGGGCTGGGCTTGCCATCCGGCCTGTACGACAGCCCTGTGCGGCCTAAACCCCGAATCTCTGCATACTGACATGTTAGGATTGCCGAACGATTGGGGAGATGTGGGGCGCTAAGATAGCCGGCGAAGTTGCCCGGACAGCGCCTGCGCATTGCAAGAACCAGCGGCATATGACCAGTAAGACCCGGCCCGACCCCGAACTGGCAGCGGACCACACGAAGGCGGAACGTGTGCACCGGGAGCTGCGCCGACGCATCCGCGAACTCGAGCTCAAGCCCGGCGCGCAACTGCACAAGAACCAAATCGCCGAGGAGTTCGGAGTCTCGCGCGCGCCCGTCAGCGAGGCAATCGCGCTGCTCGCGGAAGAAGGGCTGGTCGACGTCTATCCGCAGAGCGGCAGTTTCGTCTCGCCGATCCGGCCCGAGGATATCCGCGATGCACTCATGATCCGAACCGGCCTCGAGGTCGAAGCGGCGCGCCGCGTGGCGCAATTGGCCGACGACGCGCTCGTCAAACGCCTCGACGAGAACCTCGCGGCGCAGGAGGCGGCCGTCCGGGCCAGAAACATGCCGCTGCTCGACGACCTCGACGAGGGCTTTCACGCGATCCTGATCTCCGCGCTCGACTTGCCACGCGCGGAGCGCCTGCTCGACTCCGCGCGTGCGCTGCTCGACCGGCCGCGTTTCCACGCACTGCCGGAGGGCGAGCGCCCGAGGGCGACCGTCGCCGAGCACCGGCGCATCGCCGATGCGATCCGTACCGGCGACCCGGAGCTTGCCGGCGCCGCAATGCGCGTGCACATCGCCATGGTGGCGCGCGCCATCGAGCAGGACACGGCGGAGTCCGCTGCCCAGGCGAGGTTGGCGAGCGTCAAGTGACCGGATGAAGGTCACCCGAGCCAGGCTGACCCGCCGCTCGGCTGGCCGCTGCAGCGTCGAGCTCCTCACCGACAGCGGCGATCTGGGCGTGGCGCTCGTGGATGCGGGAGCCGGAGCCCACGCCAGGCGCCTCGCGGCCGATCTGCTGGCGGGAGCCGATCCGCATGCGGTGACCGGGCTGTGGGAGCGCATGACGCATGCGGCGGCGAAGCGGCCGGGCGGCCCGCTTCGGCGCGCCGTCGCGGCGCTTGACGTCGCGCTCTGGGACCTCAAGGCCAAGTCGCTCGGCGAGCCGCTATGGCGGACGCTCGGTGGCGGGCCTCCGCGCGCGAATGCCCACGCCGCATGCCACGACGCGGGCCTTTCCGACGAAGCGCTCACCGCCTGGTTCGACCGCATGGCGCGCATGCACGGCCTTCGTGGCGGTACGCTGCGAGCAGCGGACAGCGCGAGGGCCGACCTGAGACGACTCGGGCTGGTGCGGCATGCGCTCGCGCAGGCGGCGACGGAGCCCGCGCTGATGCTCGATGCCGGCGCCCGCTGGACCGTCGTGGAGGCGATTCGGCGCATTCGCAGGCTGGAGGCAGACTTCGACCTGACCTGGATCGAGAGCGCGGCCCGCGGAGGCGGGGACGCCGCGCTCAAGCGGGTCTCGGATGGCATCAGCGCGGCGGTCTGCGCCGGCGCCAGACTCGCGACGATGGCGGAGTTCCGCGCGCACTTTGAGCGGCGCTCGATGGACGTGGTGCAGCTCGACCTGGGCATGATCGGCATCACCGGCGCGCTGGTGATCGCGGATGCCGCCTTCGGGCTCGAGCTGCCGGTCGCGCTCATGGCTGCGCCGGGAAACATCCATGTACACCTCGCGGGCGTAGTGCCCGGATTCATGAGCATGGAGGTCGTGGACCCGACGCCGGGCGATGCGGATTTTTCGACCGGCGCGCGCATCGAAGACGGCTGGGGCGTCGCGGGCGATGCCCCCGGCCACGGGTTGGTGCTGTCATGAGGATCACCGGTTACCGGTCCGAGCAGTACCTCATGAAGATGGACCGCGCGGTCGGCGACGCGAACCTGCCGGGCGGCGTGGAGATGCTGCCGGGTTCGATCCTGTTCATCGAGACCGACGCCGGGCTGACCGGCATTTCGCTTGGATACGGCGGCACGGCAGTCGAGTCGCTGTTCAGCGTGATCGAGGGTGCGGACCCGCGCGAGACCGTCGCGCTCTGGATCCGGATGAACGACGTCCTGCACAAGGCCGGCAACGAAGGCGCCGCCTGTGCCGCGATGAGCGCCATCGACGTCGCGCTCTGGGACCTCAAGGCGAAAGCGGCCGGCGAGCCCTTGTGGAAGACGCTGGGCGCGGCCGAAGGCCGCGTGAAATGCTATGCAAGCGGCCTTGACTACTGCCTGTCGGACGAGGCGCTCCATGTATTTTACCGCCGCATGGCGGAGCTCGGCATCGGAGCCGGCAAGCTCAAGGTCGGGCTCGATCTCAAGGCGGACCTGCGCCGGCTGGGCCTCATGCGCGACGCGCTCTCGATCGCATCGCCGAATCCCCGGCTCATGATCGATTCCAACGAATACTGGTCGCCCAAGCAGGCGGTCCGCTACATCCGGCAGATCGAGCGGCGCTTCGAGCTGCTGTGGGTCGAGGAACCGGCGCGGCGCTGGGATTACCACGGCCTCGGCCTCGTCGGCCGCCAGGTCCGGGCGAAGATCGCGAGCGGCGAGAACCTGCACAACATGGCGGACGTGTATCCGCTCATCGCCAACCGGGCGGTGGACGTGCTCAACGTGTGGACCGGACAGTCCGGCGTGACGGGCCTCAGGCAGATCGCGCGCTTTGCCGGAGTGCACGGCGTCGAGGTGTCGATGATGAATGCGCAGGCCAATTACATGGCGCAGATCGCCGCTGCGCTGCCCAATCACGGCATGATGGAAGTCGTCGATCCGGGCCGCGAGCACTGCCTGCGCTTCGACAACCGGATCGAGGACGGCTGCATCGTGATGGGCGACGCGCCGGGATTCGGCGTCGAGGTCGATGAGGCGAAGTTGCGGTCGCTGCAGGCCAACCCGCCGACCGGCAAGGGCAAGTTCCCGTTCCCGCGCCGCGAAGGCGCGGGCCGTTACGTCGTGCCGCCCGCGCCCGGCGAGGTGCCGTGGGAGCCGGGTCAGCAGTGAAGCGGCAGTCCGTCGGTGCCGACGTCGTAGACCTGCACCGAGCCCGTCACGACCTCGGTCACGTAAATTCTCTTTTCCCCCGCCGCGCCGAATGCGAGGTTCGTCGGCATTGCGCCTTCGACCGGGATGCGCCGCGCCACCCGGCCGTCGCGGTCCAGTACCGTGACATTGCCCTGGCCGAAGACCGCGGCATACAGGCAGCCGTCGGCGCCGAACTTCATGCCGTCCGGTCCCTTCAACTCGGCGGGATTGAATCGTTCGATCACGTTGCCGAAGACCTCGCGCCGGCCGGTGACGCGCCCGCCGCTCGTCGCGTAGCGCAGGATGTCGCCGCTCAGGGTCTCGGCCACGTACAGGTGGCCGTCCGGACCGAAGGCGATGCCGTTCGTGAACTGGATGCCGCGGTCGATGCATTCGACCGCGCGGCTCGCCGGGTCGATGCGGTACACCGCCCCGTCGTAGCGCAGGTTCCGCCAGTCGGGGTTCAGCTCGCCGCCCGGCGCAAGCTCCTCGATCTCGATCCCCGAGTCGGTGATGAAGACGTCGCCGTTCGGCCCGACGGCCACGTCGTTGAGGAACATGAACGGCTTGCTGTCAAATGAACCCGCGACGACCTCGAACTTCCCGTCGAGGCTCATGCGCAGCAGCGAGCGCATGGCCGTCTCCGCGACCCACACGATGTCGCCGCGACCGAGCGCAAGCCCATTGGGCCGCCCGGTCTTCGCAACAATGGTCCGCGAGCTCCCGTCCGCGGCGATGCGAATGACCCAACCTTTGTCCGGCGCCATCTCGACGAACAGGAAGCTGCCGTCCGGCAGCCGCACCGGCGCCTCGGGAAATCCGAGCTGACCTGCGAATTTCTTCATGGCGATGCCCCGCGTCCGACGGCGAACTGCTCGAAGGCCTGCGGCGTGAAATCGGTCGAGGCGCCGGGCTCGGTCGGCGGCAGGCAGCGGCCGCGCTCCAGCCGAACCGGGTGCCGGAACGGGCTCTTTTCCCAGAGCGGGATGACCTCGAGCAGCCAGTGGTTGGGAATAGATTTCACGAGGTGCTGGTGAACCTGCATCAGGTCGCCCGCGTGCGGGCAGACCCGGACGTTGAAGGCATTCGCGAGCGCCGCCACTTCGAGCCAGGGCGTGACGCCGCCGACACGGCAGACGTCCACCTGCACCACGTGGACGGCGTCGCTCTCGAGGTAGTCGCGAAACGCGTGCGTGGAATAGACGTGCTCGCCAAGCGCGATCGGGATCGACGTGTCCCGCGCGAGCAGTCGATGCGAGCGGATGTCGTCCGGGTGCAGCGGCTCCTCGAGCCACCCGAGGTCCAGGCCCTCGAGCAGCCGCGCGGACTCGCGGGCCTGCCTGAGGTCCCATTTCTGGTTGGCATCGACCATCAGCAGCACGTGGTCGCCGATCGCCTTGCGCACGGCCTCGACGCGGCGCCGGTCCTCGCGCGCGTCGACCAGCCCGACCTTCATCTTGAACGCCGTGTAGCCCTCATCCAGCAGGCGCTGCGCCTCTTCCGTCAGCTGCTGCACGGAATAGTTCAGCCAGCCGGCGTGAGTGTTGTAAATCGGCACGTCGGCGGCGCGGCTGCCGCCCAGCAACTGCCAGAGCGGCAGGCCCGCGGCTTTTGCGTGGATGTCCCACAGCGCGATGTCGACGGCCGACTGCGCCATCGTGGTGGCGCCGGCGCGGCCGATCCAATGCGACCTGCCGAAGTAGAGCGCTTGCCAGGTCTCGCGCACGTTGCGCGGATCGGTGCCCACCAGGTCGCCGACGAGGAGCGAGTCGATGACCTCGCGGATCACGCTGCCGCCGTGCCCGACGGTGATGGTGTAGCCGGTGCCGCTGATGCCGGCGTCCGTTGCGACCTCGAGTCCGGCAAACTCGAGGTGGGTGACCGACTGCATGCTGTCGGCGATCTCGCGGCCGACCGGGATGCGCAGCAGGAAGCTTCGTGCGCCGGTGACTTTCAATTCCGTCGTTTCACGGCGGGCGGCGACATGGGGTAGCCCAGGCCTGCGTAGTCGTAGTCGCCGAGCTCGTGGTTGCGCTGCTCGGCCGGCGGGCAAGCGTAGTAGGCGCGGATCTCCTGGATCAGGCCGCGCTCCGAGAAAAGGTACCACTCGTCGCCGCGCAGGTACGCGCCCTGCTTCGGCTTGAAGTGCGTCCACTCGATCACCCCCTCGAGCCGGGCGGCATCCACGATCACGCGATCGACCGTCCAGATCGAGCCGAGGTTCTGAACCGCCCTGGCCCAGCCGGCGCCGATGGCCTTCGCGCCCTTGAACGTGCCCTGCGGGGCGTGGGCCGGAAAGTAATGCACGCCGTCGGGCTCGAAGAACGAAGCGACGAGGTCGGGATCGGCCGCGTTGCAGGCATCGAAATACGCGCGAATCGTGGCCTCGAGGCCCGCCGCGGAAACGTCTCGCTGGGTCATGGGTTTCCTCCGGTGCTCGACATGCCCGTCAGTTCGAGCGGAACCTCGCCGAGTCCTGCAATGCGTCCGACGACGCGGCGGTGCCCGGCGATCCTGACCGAACGCGTACAGGTCCCGGGCAGGACCACGTGACCGGGCTCGAGCACGATACCGAACTCGAACAGGTGATTGACGAGCCAGGCGATGCTCTTCGCGGGATGGCCGAGAATGTCTCGCGTATTGCCGGTCTCGATGACTTTTCCGTCGAGCTCCAGCTCGGTCTGCATGTCGTCGAGCGCGAGGCCCGCGGGATCCTTGCGCTCACGGCCGAGCACCACGCGCGCACTGGACCCGTTGTCGGCCACCGTGTCGGCGAGCCGAATGCGCCAGCGGATGATCCGCGAGTCGATCACCTCGAGGCAGGCGGACACGTAATCGGTCGCGGAGAGCACGTCTTCCGGGCTGACATGGGGCCCCTTCAGGCGCTTGCCGAGGACGAAGGCCGGCTCGACCTCGATTTGCGGGTCGATCAGCGTGGCGAGGTCGAGCGGCGAGCCCGCCGCGAGCATCATCGTGTCCATCAGGTGGCCGTAGTCGGGCTCGTTGACGCCGAATTTCTCCTGCATCGCGTTCGAGGTGAGTCCGATCTTGTGTCCCACGATCCGCTCGCCGCGACCGATGCGGCGCAGGACGTTCTGCTGCTGGACCCGGTAGGCATCCGCCACGCGGAGGCCGGGGTGCGTCTGTGTCAACGGCTCGATGGGCCGGCGCGCCGCCTCGGCATCGGCCAGGTCCGCGGCGCAGCGGCTCACGACTTCGCCCGAACCGGCCGACTCGTTCACCGTTTCCCCGCGACGCTCGCGCGCGCCTTGCCGGCTATCGCGCGCGCGGCGTCGGCGAGCATGCGCCCGTCGAAGCCGACGACCTGCAGGGCGAAGCGGTGTGCGGCCCAGGACCCGCACTGGCTCGGATCGTCGAGGTAGATGCCGAGCGCGGGACCCCGCTTGACCGATTGGGCGAGCTGCTCGGCGGCGGCGAAAACCTCGGGGCTCCCCGGCGCCACGCCGAGCGACATCGCGAGGTCATACGGCCCGACGAAGATGGCGTCGATGCCCGGCACGGCGGTGATATCCGCCAGCCGTTCGATGCCCGCGCGGCCCTCGATCTGCACGACCACGAAGGTGGCCTCGTCCAGCATCCGGAGTGGCTCGGCCAGCGCATCGTATTTCGAGAGCGGACAGACACCGCGGCTTCCCAGCGGCGCATAGCGGCACTGGTCGACGACCGCGCGCGCGCGCTCGGCGGAATCGATGTGCGGCGCCATGATCCCGTGGGCGCCGAGGTCGAGCAGCTTGCCGATCAGCCCGGCATCGGCGTTCCAGGGTCGAACAAGGACCGGCAGGCCCGCGGCCTGCGCGGCAAGGATCAGCAGCTCTAGGCGGCCGAAGTCGAGCGGAGAGTGTTCCATGTCCATCACGACGAAATCGAAACCCGCGAGCGCGAGCGCGTTCACGGTGCCCGGGGCCGGGCAATCGATCACGAATGAGCCGAGCGCGAGGCCGGCCGCCGTTTTGCGGCGCAACTCGCGCCCGAGCGTCAGGTTTCCGGCCAGGCGCTCGGCCGCGTCGCCGCCGACGCCGTTGGGATTGGTCCAGGACCTCGCATCGGGTTTGTCGTTCATGGATTGGCGAGTCCGCGCCGCTCGGCGAAGCTCCTGGCCGGACGATGAGAGGAGGACGGATACTAACATGTTAGCAGTTGACTCAGCA